>JBCCVB010000066.1:0-31457 GCA_039195965.1 Pseudomonadota bacterium | reverse complement strand
GCGGGGGAGAGAAAGATCTCGAACAGGTTCACAGGTTCGTTTTGTTCTTCAACGAAGCCCGAGAGAAAGAGTTTTCCAGGCGAATTGCTTCTCAGGATGGTCCAGCGCTTGTCGAGCACGAAGGCGGGAAAGGGCCAATTCGCGAGAAGGCGCATCTCTATGAGGTCTAGGGCTTCCTGAACGTCCGGGGAATCTTCGGCACGACACTTGTAGGGACTGGCAAAACCGGCTGCTTCTTGAAGCACGAAGCTTGAAGCAACGGACAGTGCAAGTTCACGCTCGATCCTCTGGATCATGTACCGGCTTGGTTGTGCCCGTCCGGTCTCCAGAAATGATACGTGGCGCTGTGTCGAACCAAGTCGATCCGCGAGGTTGGCCTGACTCAGGCCGCGCTCACGACGTAGCGACTTCAGGGTTTTGCCAAAGACGGAGCTGCGCTCGTTCATTCGTCGGTCACCTTATTCCTCCCAAGGGAATTGCCGAGTTCCGGTAAAGAATTAGGCTCCCGTTTCAACCCGTGCAACACACGAAATCCGGAGTAACCCATGACAACCTGGATACTGGCCGTGCTGGTACTTTATTTCTGCCAAATTTATTTCAACGCTTTGCTTTATCTCCCGACGGAAGGCCTGATGCGACACGCGGGTGGGCGCGATGCCCAGCCTGAAAAGGGCAAATATACGGCCCGTGCAGACAGGGCACTGGTCAACATGAAGGAAAACCTGCCGTTCTTTCTTGTACCTGCGGTGCTTGCCTACATTGTGCCGGACATGAACATGGCATTGGCAATATCGGGGGCGCAGTTGTTCTTCTGGGGACGCCTGGCTTATGTCCCACTGTACGTGAGCGGAATCCCCGGGCCTCGATCCATCGCTTACATGGTGGCCCTGGCGGGCAACGTCATGATGATTTGGGCCTTGTTCTAAGTCGGATTTTTCCTAGAAACGAATGGCTGTGAGCTGATTGATGGCGCGAGCAATCGCGCCATCAGTTGGCATAGCGGTCGACAATTTCCCAATATTTCGGATCGCGCCAAACCTTGGAAACAGCTGCAGAGAGCTTGGCCCGAATGTCGGGATCCAGATCCTTGTTTGCCGCAAGCCATTGAATGCCATGGGTCAAAGGAGCGCCGACAATCAGTTGGTCGGATTTATAGCCCAACTGCTTGAACATGTACTTTGCACGCATGGACATGGTGTACCACGCGTCGATCCGACCGGTCTGAAGCATGGTTGTCATCTGCTCAGCAGATGATACCTCGATGAAATTGGTGGCTCCCTTCCGTTGCAGAATTCTGCTGCGCTGGCTGCCGAGATGAACCCCAATTACCTTGTCGGCCTCAATGGCCTTTTCAAATGTGTCCAGCGGTTCGTCCAAAGTTACGAACGCGCTTTCGGTATAAATCAGCGGTGCAATGTATTGAAATTTCTCGCTTCTGGTTTTTGTGTAGGCGACTGTGAACAACAATGCGCCTGAGGTGTTCTCAGCCAGGAGCTGCGCTCTTTTCCAGGGAGCAAAGCGAATGTCGAACTCAAGCCCTGCTTTTTCGGAAACAAGTTCCATCAATTCAACCGAAATGCCTTTTTGGTCCGGGTCGATGGAAAGCGGCGGTAGAAAGCCGGTAAAGGCAATGATGCGATCTTCGGAACTTGCGGGTGTCAGGAAGTGAAACATCAGTCCGAGGCCCAGAATGATGGGCCTCAGGCGAGACGCTCCCCATGAGAAGGAAACAGACAAGAACCACCCCCAACTTTCCTGCAATGGATATTGGCAAAATTATCAGGTGGGGGTAACCGAAATCTGAACGATCTGCTTACTGCTTTGAAAACGCGAGGAAAATTACGCATCCTCAGGTTGTGTGTTTTCTTGTTGCAATGGTGGCGGGGTCGCCCGGCTCAGGTCGTTTCCTCGTCGTCGCCACTGGCATCGGTTGGTTGCTGGCCACCATGGACGAAGTTCATGGCGTTTCCGTTCATGCAATAGCGAAGTCCTGTCGGGGGCGGGCCGTCCGGGAACACATGTCCGAGGTGGGCATCGCATTGTTGGCAGCGGATCTCTGTGCGGATCATGCCGTGCGAATGATCTTCCAGCTCGCGAATTGCATCTGGATGAACAGCTTCGAAGAAGCTTGGCCAACCGCAGCCAGCGTCGAATTTTGTGTCTGACATGAAAAGTGGCGCATTGCAGCACACGCAATCGTACCGGCCGATCAGGCTGTTATCCCAATAGGGGCCCGTAAAGGGACGCTCGGTCCCGGATTGCCGGGTTACATAAAACTGCTCTGCCGTCAGCTGCTGCATCCATTCTGCAGTTGTTTTCCTGACCTTAGGCGATGTTTCATTCCTGTTGCGAGTGTCGTCGCTCATTGCGAACCTTCTGAAAGTGTCTGTTCCGGCAAGAAATAGGGAGAAGGGGTAGACACGGCAAGACAGATGTTTGTGACTGCGCTCAATCCGGTAAAATGTTCATTACTGTTTTCACGCGGTTGCCGCCTTCCTGACGGGCCTGAAAAACGCAGTTTTCGGCAGCGGCCAGTATGAATTCGGCGCTTTCCGATAGACCGGTTTGACGGGCAACAGTGCACGCTGCGCCCACTGAAGCAGTAACGACACCGCTACCAGCCGTATTGTCCGGATTGGGGATGCCGAGGTCCTGGATCGCCACCTGGATGTAAGCGCTGATGGTTTCCGCCCCGATCTCGTGAGTTCTAGGCAGTAGTAGCGAAAACTCGGAGGAAGCCGTTCTCGCGGCAATATCAGCGGGGCGGCGTGCGGTATCCTTCAAGGTTGTCGCGATTTTCGTCAGGCAGTCGTCGGCTACTTCCTGACCGAAATGTTCACTGAGAGCATCAAATCGATCGATGGAAACCTTTATCAGGCTTGTATGTGATTTCTCGCGCAGTGCGATTGCCCATTCACGCTTCAGATTATCTTCAAACGCACGTCGGTTATAAAGACCGGTCACAGGATCAGTCTGCGTGGCGGACTCAAGCAGTGCCTCAAGTTCCTTGCGCTTGGCAATGCTGCGGAAATAGACGGCGAAAGCATAGGGGGCACCGGCTCCGTCCTTCAAAAGGTGAGCGTTGACTTCTGCCCAGATCAGGCGACCGGTCGCGGACCGCAATTGAAGATCCGCGTGGGGCAGGGGGGAGCGAGGGTCCGCGCTGCCGGAAAGGACCCGATGCAGTAACTCCGCATCGCTGTCAGATGTTCCAACAAAAACCAGATCGCTCAAATGATCTGCGAGTTTGTCCGCGCTCCAACCGAACATCTGCTCCGCGGCTGGTGATATGAAGGCAGGTGTGCCGTCAAGCGCAACAAGCACCAGGGCGTCATTGCTCAACTTCACCAGAGTTTCAAAGTCGATACCGGTCGGGCGGAGCAGGTTTGTTCCGGATGTTTTTGTGTCCTTGTTATTATCCGACGCCATTTTCGCCTCGCTCAGAATTCCAGGGCCAGCCTTACGATCGTGGCTCGTCCTTTCCTGAAACTGAACGTTATCCGGACCTTGAAATCAAGTGGCTTGCTGCGCATCGGCGGTCTGAAAACCGGTGCGGGGTGGTTTCAGGGCGAGGCGGGAATTCAATCGGTCTGTCAAAGCGTCTTCAGTTAACTTGGTCATTACCCGACGGTTTCCTGCCGTTGTCCACCGGTAAGTGCAGACGGCTGTTTCAGGCGCTAAAGCCTTAAAAAAGGTCGAAAATCGCTTGAGAGTGCTTGAAGACGAGAATACACACGCCTAAGACATGTCATAAATCTGGCGGATCGCTATTATTCGCGAATTCAAAGTTGATTCGAGCGGATCAACGCCTTCCGTTTCTTGCAAAAACGTGACGAAAGTTCAGAATGACGCCCGCAGTGATCGATGACACCACTCTTTACGCGGTTCTGGCACCCTTCGCGGCTGCAGTGGTTGCTCCCATCCTGACCCGCTGGTTCAAGCACAACGCTGCTTGGCCTCTTGCTCTGGTGCCCGCCCTGATATTTCTGCATTTCGCCGGTTTCATCGGGCCGGTCTCCGAAGGGCAGAGTTTTGTTGCGTCCAAAGCCTGGGCCCCGATCTACAGGATCAACTTTTCGGTCTATGTGGATGGTCTTTCCACGTTGTTCGCTTTGTTGATCTCCGGTATCGGCACATTCATCATTCTCTATGCGGGCGGATACCTGAAGGGTCATCCGCAACAGGGCCGGTTCTTTTCGTTCCTGTTCATGTTCATGGGAGCAATGCTCGGCCTTGTGCTCGGCAACAACCTGATCTCGTTGTTCATTTTCTGGGAGCTTACGTCGATCACGTCGTTCCTGCTGATCGGGTTCGACCATCTGAGAGCAGCTTCACGACGCGCCGCGATCCAGGCTCTGGTTGTTACAGGTGGCGGTGGTCTTGCGCTCCTGGCCGGATTTATCCTGATCATCATCACAACGGGTGAGATCGAGATGTCGGTGCTGCTTAGTTCGCCCGACATTATCAAGGACACTGGCTTTTATCTGCCGATCTTTATCCTTGTTCTCGGCGGCGCATTTACCAAGTCGGCCCAATTCCCGTTTCATTTCTGGTTGCCCAATGCCATGGAGGCGCCGACCCCCGTTTCGGCCTATCTGCACTCCGCAACCATGGTCAAGGCAGGCGTCTACATGCTGATGCGCATGCATCCGCTGTTAGGGGGCACTGAGCTTTGGACAACGGTTCTGCCACTGTTCGGCGGATTGACATTGCTGGTTGGAACTTTGCTGGCGATCCGTCAGACCGACTTGAAGCTGATGCTGGCTTATACCACCGTCGCATCGCTTGGACTGCTGGTCATGCTAACGGGGACCAGTCATGAAAAAGCTCTGGAAGGAGCGGTCCTTTACCTGTTGGCGCATTCGCTCTTCAAGGGCGCGCTCTTCATGATCGCCGGCACGATTGATCATGAGGCCGGGACAAGAGACATCACCAGGCTGGGTGGTCTTCGCTCGGCCATGCCGGTGACATTCTTTGCGGCCTGTCTTGCGTCATTGTCCATGGCAGGATTGCCACCGTTCATCGGCTTCATTGCCAAGGAAGTTCTTTATTACGGTACATGGGGATGGCTTGAGATTTACGGTCTGCCGATGACCGTCACAGCGGTCGTCGGCAACGCCTTGATGTTGGTGATTGCAGCAGCTGTCACCATTAAACCCTTCTTCGGTCCGAAAGTGGAAACGCCCAAACATGCGCATGAAGGACCGGTGCTGCTGTTCGCCGGGCCCGTCGTCCTTTCGGTAACTGGCCTGATCCTCGCTTTCTTGGCCCACACGACGGGTGTTCTATTTGTCGGGCCTACACTTTCCTCGCTTACCGGGGGCTTCACGGAAGTCGATGTTCACTTGTGGCCGACTAAGATCAACGCGCCGCTGATCCTGTCTGTGGTCACAATAGGTTTCGGGATTGCGTTGTTCACGCAGATCGACAAATTGCGGAGTGCGATGGCCTCGACGCTCACCGCAATCGGCTGGGGCCCTGACAAGGGCTTCGACCAGTTCGTTGCGGGCATTGTAAGTTTTTCGAGCTGGTTCACGCGGATTGTTCAAACCGGAAAGATGCAGACCTACATGCTGCTGACTTTCGTTTTCACCGCAATTGCGGTCCTGCTGCCCGGTTATCTTGTTGACAGCTTCCCGGCGATGCCGAGGTTCCCGGACTATCGTTTCTACGAATGGGGCATTTTCCTGATTGCGGTTTTGGGTCTGATTGCAGTCCTGATCGCCAAAACGCGTCTGACCGCAATTGTCTCGCTCGGGATCCAGGGGTTCGCGGTCGCCTTGATCTTCATGATGTTCGGCGCACCCGATCTTTCGTTCACCCAGTTCATGGTTGAGACCCTGTCGGTGGTGATCCTGGCGCTTGTCATGACACGGCTCAACCTGTCGCCGCGCGATCATCGTTCGGCACCGGATGCCGTATTGACAGGTGTTGTCGCTGTTGCCGTCGGTCTTGGGCTGACTTTGACCCTGCTGGCGATTACGCAGCAGCCATTTGACAGTCGCCTGTCTGACTTCTTCACCCAGTTCAGCCGCTCGATTGCCCATGGACGCAATATCGTCAACGTCATTCTGGTTGACTTCCGTGGCTTCGATACGCTTGGCGAGATCGCCGTTGTGGTTCTGGCAGGCTTGTGTGTGCTGGCCCTTATCCGGGTCAGGACCAAGCCGGAGGAAAGCGAGACAGCGCCGCCGAGTGAAATTGTTCAAACCAAAACAGCGGAGGTCCGCTGATGCGTACAGTCATTTTCCGCACAATTGCGCCTTACCTGGCCGCGTTGATGGTTCTGTTCTCCATCTTCGTATTGTTGCGCGGGCATAACGAGCCCGGTGGCGGCTTTATCGGCGGGTTGATCGCGGCCTCGGCGCTGGCGATTTTCGGTATTGCCTGCGGCGTTGCTTCGGTCCGGCGAGCCATCGTGTTTCACCCCATGAGCATTTCCGGGTTCGGTCTGTTTATCGGTGCACTTGCCGGCACGCTGTCCTTCTTTCGGGATCAGCCGTTCATGACAAGCCAGTGGCTCATCTTCGACCTGTTTGATGTGGAGATACCCTTGTCCACACCGCTTGTATTCGACATTGGCGTCTACCTTGTTGTGGTGGGGGCCATCAGCTCGATCGCGCTGTCTCTCGAAGAAAGGGAGACCGATTGATGGAAACCGGTGTCGCCATTCTCATCGGCCTGTTCTTTTCAGTCGCCGTCTACTTGATGTTGTCCCGACATCTTGTTCGGATCCTGCTCGGTATTGCGATCCTCGGCAACGCAGTGAACATGCTGATCTTCACCAACGGTCGTTTGACGCGGGAAGTCCCGCCGCTCATTCCTGCGCATCTTTATGTCCCGGAAACCGCAACGGCCAACCCTTTGCCGCAGGCGCTGGTCCTGACGGCAATCGTTATTTCGTTTTCCTTCTTTGCCTTTCTTCTGGTTCTTGCCTTCAGGGCCTATCAGGAACTGGGCACGGATGAAGTGAATAGAATGCGTGTTGCAGAACCTGAACACGACCAAACTCCGCCGCAAGGGTACTAAGCTTTATGGCCGGTTCTTCCGTTTCCGTTGATCTTGCTGAAGCCATGGCAACCGCACCGGTCGCGTCGGGCGATTGGCTCGTTGTCGCGCCGTCGCTGATTACCATGCTGGGTGGTTCGCTTACCCTGATGTTGCGCAAGAACACCGATCTTCAGCCCAAGATCGGTATTGTTTTTCTTGGTGCTCTCGTGCTGGCGAGCCTGGCTCTTCTGATCCGTGTCCTGGACCATGGGGTGATTACCATGGTCATGGGCGGTTGGTTGCCGCCATTCGGCATCGCGATAACCGTCGATGCGCTGGGCGCGACGCTTACTTTTATCGGTTCCGTGGTGGCGTTTTGTGCGGGCCTCTTCGCGATGGCGACTGTTGACAGCACCGGCAGGCGATACGGGTTTTATCCGTTCCTGCTCTTGCTGATGACAGGTGTCTGTGGTGCGTTTCTGACCGGCGACATTTTCAACCTTTATGTCTGGTTCGAAGTGTTGCTGATCTCGTCCTACGGTCTTCTGGTTCTCGGCAATGACCGGATCCAGCTGGACGGGGCGGTAAAGTATGGTGTGCTCAATCTCATCGGCACCAACCTGTTTCTGATTGCAACCGGCTTGCTCTACGGCATTTTCGGCACTCTCAACATGGCTGACATCGCCATGAAGGTCAAAATGCTTGAAAACCCGGCATCCGGTACTTTGGCAACGGTTGCCGCGCTTTACTTCCTCGCCTTTGCCATGAAGGCAGCTGCATTTCCGGTCAATTTCTGGCTTCCGGCTTCCTACCACACACCAAATGTCGTCGTGTCGGCGGTGTTCGCAGGTTTGCTGACCAAGGTCGGTGTCTATGCACTGATCCGCATCTTCGTTCTGATCCTGCCGAAATCACTCGACTACATGGCCGATGTGATCAGCCTTGTCGCGATTGTCACACTCCTGACGGGCGCGCTTGGTGCTCTGGCACAAACCGAGATGCGTCGCTTGCTTGGATATCTGGTGATTGCCGGTATCGGGGCGATGCTCGCCGGTGTGTCGGTTGGAACGACGCTTGCGGTTTCCGGTGCGATTTTCTACGCCGTTCATTCCATCATCGTAATGACGGCGCTCTATATGGCCGCCGGTATCATGAATATGATGGGCGGTTCATACGACCTTCGGAAGCAAGGCGGCCTCTATCAGCAAAATGTTGCGTTTGCGGGTGTGTTCCTGGTGCTTGGTTTCGCCGTCTCCGGTCTGCCGCCTTTTTCCGGTTTCTGGCCGAAGATCATTCTCGTCGACGCGGCTTTCCAAGCGGATCGCGCATGGCTTGCAGCCGCCATCCTGATAAGCGGCTTCCTGACGACCCTGGCGATGGGACGCGTGTGGATCTACGCTTTCTGGCGCGGTGGTCCAGAAGGGACACCTGACGGGCAATCCGTGGCAATTGCCGCACCTGCGTCCGCAGCCCAGCTGACAGGTGGGGCTGTCTGGCTGCCACTCGGTATTCTCACCGCTCTTGTCATTTACTTCGGCCTGCAGCCGGAGTGGATGATTGAACTCTCAACGCAAGGGGCGGGCGGTGTCGTCGAGCCGCTTGGGTACTTGCGATCGGTCTTTGGAGAGCAGGGATGACTAGTCTCTTCCTCATCAACATTCTCATGGCGCTCGCTTGGGGCGCGGTCACGGGCAGCTTTTCGGAGGTCAATCTGGCCTTCGGTTTTGTCCTTGGATTTGGTGCGCTTTATCTGATCCGCGAACAGGTCGGAACCGCGGCCTATTTCGACAGGATCAGAAGGGCCGTTGGTCTTGCTCTGCTCTTTGTCTATGAACTGGTGCTGTCTGCCTGGCGTGTGGCAATGATTGTCCTGCGGCCGAAGATCGAGTTGCAGCCGGGAATTATCGCTTTTCCCCTGACGGTCGATCGTGATTTTGAAATTGCGATGCTCGCCAACCTGATCACACTGACCCCGGGAACGCTCTCCGTCGATGTTTCGGAGGATCGGAAAACGCTCTATGTCCACTGTATCGATGTTCCGGATCCCCAAGCGACAATCGATGACATCAAGAATGGGTTTGAACGTAAAATCCTGGAGGTGTTCAGATGAATTCGTTTGAGACCTTCGCGTCACAGTTCCTGGATGTCTCCGTCAACATATCGCTTGGCATTCTGACGATCTCATTCTTCCTCATCGTGTTCAGAACGGTGAAGGGTCCCAGCCTGCCTGACCGTGTGGTTGCACTGGATATGCTGGTTGCGGTGGGTATCGGTTTCATCGCGGCAATCGGCGTAAAGACCGAGTTTTACCTTTACATCGATATTGCGATCACGCTTGGCCTGATCGGCTTCCTGGCAACAGTGGCATTTGCCCGTTTCGTTCTGAACCGGGGTGTCGCCGGGGACGAGACGATCATGGAAGAGGTGGAAGAAAGCATCAAGCGCAGGGAGGCCGGTCAATGATCGCCATCATCGAGATCATCATTGGTGTCATGCTTGTGGTTGGCGCCTTGTTTGCGCTGGCGGCTTCCATCGGCCTGTTGCGTTTGAAAGACGTGTACATGCGCATGCATGCGGCCTCCAAGGCCGGCACGCTCGGCTCTGGTGTGATGCTGCTTGCATTGGCTGTCCATGCAGGAGATCTGTCGGTCGTTACACGTGCACTTGCAGGAGTTGTGTTCTTCTTGCTGACAGCCCCAATTTCGGCCCATTTGTTGGCGAAAGCTGCTTACGCAGCAGGGTATCGCCCCTGCGCGGATACGAAAGTGGATGCTTTGGCGGAGACAGTTCGTCCAAAAGGCTAGGAATTGCTGACATTCAGCTACGCAACAAGAGTAGTTCGAAGCTGTGTTTATACTATCGGACCATTGTCAATTGCAGTTCGCGCGAAATAGTCAATATTTATAGAATTTGATTTTTATTGCTGTTTAGTGATTTTTATTTAGATTCTGGGGTTGTCTGATCACAGAACCGCCTATATAAGGCGGTGAAGATCACCTGCAAAGTAGAATCAATTTTGATTTCTAATTCCGCAAGTAACGAATTTCCATTAAGCGCTTTCGGAACTCGCCTATTGCAGGTTAAGACCGCAGTTAATTTTGAATTCAGTAGAGAACGGGTGAAATATGACTGACAATCCGGTGGATGCAAATCTGATTGATCTTACGGCTGACATTGTCTCAGCTTATGTGAGCAACAACACTGTTGCATCAACAGATCTGCCGAGCCTGATCAACGAAGTGCACAGTGCATTGCAGCGTACTGCAACGGCTTCCAACGAGCCGGAGCCGGAGCCGCTGAAGCCTGCTGTACCGGTCAAGAAGTCGGTCATGCCGGACTACATCATCTGCCTGGAAGACGGCAAGAAGTTCAAGTCGCTCAAGCGTCACCTGCGTACTCACTACAACATGACTCCGGAAGAGTACCGCGAAAAGTGGGACCTTGGTGCGGACTACCCGATGGTTGCGCCGAACTATGCAGCTGCACGGTCTGAGCTTGCCAAGAAGATGGGTCTGGGTCAGCAGCGCAAGCGCTCGAAGTAAGAACCGAAACATCCTTCTTGTGAGTTTAAAAGAGCTGCCTCCGGCAGCTCTTTTTTCGTTTTAAGTCCCCAGTGATCAGTTGATCCTTGGACGTTGCGTGCCCGTGGCACTATGAGAACAGCCATTCACTTAAGGTCTTACGTCTCGTCCTTCAGAAGTGCTTCCAACCCTGCGAGCTGGTAGCGCCAGAAGAGTGCGAACGCCATTTGCGTGGACTGAGCATCCTCGTATTGGGTCAGAATGTCGGTAATGGTCTCGACAGTTCTTGAAAAGAGCTTGCCGAGGATGAACCGCATGTGCGGATCGGCATCGGGTGCCGTTTCCTTCTGTTGGAGAAAGGCCGTCGCCAAACGTTCCATTTCGTTGATCACGAGGCTCCGGATATGTGCATAGCGTGTGCCCCTGGAGCCTTGCAGGAGAATGAGAACGACGTACCTGTTTTCAACGCAGAAACTCAGGAACGCGCGCGCATGCTCAGATCCTTGCGCGTCAGCCCCCGGCCAGTGATCAATTCGTCCGAGCTCTCTTATGCGAGCACGCAGCAACCTGAGGAATTGCGCCGCAAGTGGCGGACTGACGACAGCATTGAACAGTTCTTCCTTGTTTTCATAGTATTTGTAGATGTTGCTGGTTGCAGTGGCCGATCTTTGGGCCACCTCAACCAGTTTTGCATCCCTGTAGCCATGTTCCGCAAACACCTCGGCAGCAGCGGAGAGGATGCGGTCCCTTACTTCGGGTTTCAGGCGTTGCGGCATAAGAGTGTTTCCGTGAGCTCGTTCAGGCGAGATTTCCAGGGTTGAGCCTGTTCGAGTTGGAAAGCAAGCGAGAATAGTAGCGGGTCCTTGTTCCGTGCCGCGGCGAAGTGGCAACCAATAGGAAGTCCATTCTCAGTCCAGTGCAGTGGTACGGACATGGCCGGCCAACCTGCCAGAGAAGAAACAAAGGTGTAACCAGCGAGCCTTGCCGTGAATGCTGCGAGGATGCTTGCATCTGCGGTTGGGCCGTAAAGACCGAGCGGAAAGGCTTCGAAGGGGACCGTGGGGCTGAGAATGATGTCACATTGCTCGAGCGATTTATCTACGCTTGCAGCTGCCTGCTCGAGAGCCGACTGCGACCTTGCGATATCCTCAGGTGTCAAGCCGTTCGCGCGGCTGGCTGTCGTTAGCGTATAGGGTTCCAAAAGGCTTTCGGTGAAGGCGTCGCCCATCATTGCCTGCATTTGCGCGAAGAGGCCTGCAAGTGTAACTCCGGTCAAGTCGAAAAAGGCTTCGACGGTCGCTTCAGTATCGAAGCTCGGGGCTTCTATTTCAAAAACATCGCAACCGAGTGCTTGGCAAAGTCTTGCCGCTTCAGAAACTGCCGCCTCCGCTTCAGGGGTCGGAGTTTGGCCCAGACTGTCTGTTCTGTAAAAACCAATACGGGTGTTTTTCGGCAAGGCATTTGCCAACACATCCGGGCTTGGCAGCTTTTCCAGGATATCAGGTCCTTCAGTCGTACTCAGCCAGCGTGCGCTGTCGCGGACAGAGCGGCTGACACAGTGGTCGGACAGAAGTGCGTTAGTGGGCATCTCCGCCGGAATGCCATTTGACTGAGTTCTGTTGCGGCTCGGCTTGAAACCGAACAAGCCGCAGAAAGATGCCGGCCCACGGATCGATCCACCTCCGTCTGTGGCATGTGCAATCGGCACCATGCCCGAGGCAACGGCAGCCACGGCACCGCCGGAGGAGCCTCCAGGAGAGCGGGCCAGGTCCCATGGATTTGTGGTTGCGCCTTTGGCAAGCGTTTCGGTTGTTCCCAGAAGGCCAAATTCCGATACCGTGCTTTTGCCCAGAACAACCAGCCCGCTGGCATCCAACGCCTCGACGTAATCTGAGCTGGAAAGGGCAGGAGCTCCCTCCAATAGTCGGCATCCAAAACCTGCTGCATGACCCGGATAGGGGAGGAGGTCCTTGATAAGCGTCGGGACACCAGAGAAGGGTCCCCGCCCATTGATCGACTGTGCGCGCTGCCGTGCGTGGTCATAGTTGATTGAAGCGATAGCATTGATTTTGGGATTAAGCGTTTCGATCCGTTCAATCGCCGCCTCAACCAATTCCAGACTGCTAACTTCACCGTTTTTGACCAGTGCTGCCTGGTCGGTCGCATCCATGAGTGAGAGTTCACCAGAGGTGGAGGTGGTGCCGGTTGTCTGCGGGTGGTCCATGGAAAGTCTCCATTGCTTGAAAAGAGAATTGTTGATTCTCTTTTAGCATGTGAAAGCTCTTGCGAAAAGAGCAGGTGGCTGGTCGAGAAGCTTGAACGGTTTTCAGAATTGCTGTTTGCGGACCAGAGTTGGGGAATTCTGCGTGAGAACGCGCATGATGCAGTCGGGAGGTATTCTGGTGGCAGTCGTGAATTGGCCGTCTTTGTTGGCGGAATCTGATCGGTGGTTGATTGGAGCGGCGGAGCTTGAATCTGGTTTGTCGTGCTGGCGAACAAACTCAATGCCGGCACTTGAATTCTGACTTACACATAAGTAAGTATGCGGTCATGAAAGACGAGATCATGAAGATCGCTGAAGACCAGCTGCTGCGCGGCGGGTATGCGCGCTTGAATTTTGGCAGCATCGCCAAAATGTTGGAGACGACCCGTGCCAACCTGCATTATCACTTCGGCAACAAGGAAACCTTGGCAATTGAGGTGGTCCGGGACTTCAGCCTGAGGCAGATTGCAGGGCTGAAAGCTCTTCACCAGGCGTACAGGCACGATTTCCACAGTTTCATGGCAGCGCTGGACGCATCGTTCTGGCCTCAGGACCAGTCAGGCGACCAGGCCCTAAATACCTGCACCATGCTTGCCCTCGACACGGACTTGCCTGAAGAGGTGAGGGACATGTCCTACAAGTTCTATAGGCAAGCGGAAGAAATCATTTTTGCAGCAGTCTCGGAAGCTGTTGCGGACGGTGAGGTGAGGCAAGACATCGATCCGAAGCGCGAAACGGTTCGCGTGCATGTGATGATGATGGGACTGATGACGAGTATCCAGCATGTGCCGGACAAGGATGCAGCCAAGTCACAAATGTCCGGGTTGCTGGTGGAATGGGCAGAGGGGCTTCGGTGAGCTACGACGATTTCAAATTTTCCTTACTTTCATGTAAGGAAGTATGTTGTTTTCGCGTAGCCTAGGACATCTCGGAAACGGAAACGGAAACTGCCTGCCGGTTTGAAGCGAGACTTCGCAGGAGCAGCTAAAAGGCTACTCCTACGGCGACGAATTCAAGAGAAAATCTCTGACAGTTTCACGACACCAATGAAGGGCGGTGCAAACAGTAGTTTCTTTGCTCTTCAAGGACATGTGTATCCAAATCACAAACCGATACTTACTTTCATGTAAGTAAGAAAGGAATAGACAATGAAGATACTCGTAGTTGGTGCCTCAGGCACCATTGGTTCTGCAGTTCGCGCTGCCTTGAGCGACCAACATGAGGTCATCGCCGCAAATCGCCATTCCGGAGACCTGACTGTAAATCTCGCCGAAGCTGGCTCAATTCGTACGTTGTTTGAAGAAGTTGGGCCGCTGAATGCGATCATTTCCACTGCAGGCAACAGCGTCGCTGCTCCGCTGGACCAGTTGACCGATACCGAGTTTTCCAACGCTGCAAATGTACAAATGCTCGGACAAGCCAATCTTGTGCGGATCGGGCGCAAGTATCTTTCAGGTGGTGGCTCCATCACTCTTACGACCGGACCGGCCGCACATACAGACTTTCCCGGAGCAAGTGCGATTGCAATGGCTTGTGCAGGTGTCGAAAGGTTCGTGCGTGCCGCGTCTTCCGAGTTGCCGGATACGATACGGGTCAACGCTGTCTCACCAATCTACGTCAAGGAAACCATGGAAAAATTGGGCATGCCAACGGAAGGCGGACTTTCTGCATCCGATACGGCCAAAGCCTATCTGGCTCTCCTTGATAACGGCATGCATGGTCAGGTCGTTTCCTCAGTCGACTTCAGGTCCAACGTGGGAGAAGCATCATGAGCGCAAAGAGGACCATGGAATTCCTGCGAACGCCTGATAAGGCGTTCGAGACCCTCAAGGACTATCCTTTCAAAGCCAACTACATAGATGTTGACGGGTTGCGCATGCACTATGTCGATGAAGGTCAGGCGAGTGGCCGGGTGATTTTTCTTCTGCATGGTCAACCCTCATGGAGTTACCTTTATCGGCACATGATCCCAGTGCTTGTGAAGGCCGGGTATCGGGTTATTGCGCCTGATCTGATCGGCTTCGGCAAATCGGATAAGCCGGTGTCCCCCAAGGGAATTACCTATCGTGCTCAAGTAGCCTGGATGCACAGTTTCGTTCATCAGCTGGGCATAACAAAAGCTGCCGCATTCATGCAGGACTGGGGCGGCATGATCGGTCTTAGAGTGCTGGCTGAAAATCAGGATTGGCTTTCGCAAGTGGTTCTGGCGAATACAGCGTTGGCCGACGTCAAGGGGCCCGGACAGTTGATCATGCCGAACATGCTAAAGGCCATGCGGTCTTTTGCGGGCAAGGCAAACCTGAATGACCTGGCAGCGAAGCAGAGTTATGGCAACTGGGCTTCCTACTTCCATCATGACCCGTCGCCGGATATCGGTGAGATCATGCAGATCCTTACGGTTCTAAATCTCGAAGAGGAAGTTCTTTATGCCTACCGTGCTCCATTCCCGGATACTCGCTACATGACGGCACCTCGTGTGATGCCGCAAATAGTCGGGACGGATCTGAAGGAGGGTGTTGCAGCCTGGAAAGCGCTGAGCCAAGCAGATCTGCGAGTTCTGACACTGTTTAGCGACAGGGACCCATTTCTGGCAGGTCGAGGCATAGACAAGCAGTTTCAGGCGTTGCCGGGTGCTCAGAACCAGCCTCATCAAATCATTTCGAACGCATCTCATTTTCTGCAGGAAGATGCAAAAGGGAGCCTTGCGCACAAAGTGATTGACTGGTTGGACGGATAAGGTGTCGCCGAGAAGGGGCATGAAAAAAGGTGAGCCGAGAAGCTCACCTCTTTTGAACTCCAGTTTCAGCCTTACGCAATGCCTTGTGACTGCAGCAACCAAACATGACGGGTGAGTCTGACCTCAGGCCGCAGTCAGAGCTTCCTGCGCGTCGCTGCGAATTCTGCCGACCATGGACTTGAGGCCATTGGAGCGTTGAGGGGTCAGGTGCTCCTGAAGTCCAAGCTTTGCAAAGACACCTTCAACATCGGTATCCAGGATCTCCTGGGCAGTCTTTCCGTTGAACAAGGTGGTAACAATTGCGACCAAACCCTGGACGATCAAGGCGTCGCTGTCGCCTTTGAACGTCAGGACAGGCGCTCCGTTTGCACCAGTGCTGGTGGAGGTAATAAGCCAGACCTGCGACACGCATCCTCGTACCTTGTTGGCATCGGTTCGTTCGCTTTCGGAAAGCTCCGGCAATTCCTTGCCCAGATCGATCAGATATTTGTAACGGTCTTCCCAATCGTCCAGAAAGTCGAACGTTTCGAGGATTTCGCTGAAAGTTGTCGTCATGTCACCAGTCTTTGAAGGTCTATCCGCCTTCATATAGCCTGCGCGGAAGAAAGTGCAAATCCTGTATGGTCGGATCTCGTCGGTAAAGACTTAAGTATCTGGAAAAAAAGGAAAAAGAAAAACGCCGCAGATGAAATGGGCAGCTGTCCATCTGCGGCGCAGCGGAAAATACCGCTGTAGTAAAGCTGTCTCCGCGATGTCGATCTCAAACACCGCGCCAGCGGGGCGCAATTGCCGTTCTCACACTCAGGAGGTCGATTGGTGTCGAACGACTATTTTTGCTCAGGTATTTTTGCCTGAGCGTGGCTTGGGCCGAGGCAAGGGCCCAAAAACTGTGTCTACAGGTGCAGCCTGATTGAAAACCGGCTTGAAGGAATGCGTCTCGGTTGTGGCGACCACGGTTTCGCCTGGCAGGGGCGACGGTGTAGAGCCGGTAACAAGAGTGTCGGATTCCGGTTTTCCGGCAACTTGCGTGTCCAGAAACTCGTAGACGATCCTTGCGCCGTCCCGCGCCCGGCTACCGATAACGGACAGGGCGTCGCCACCGGTTTCGCAGGCCTGCGGATTGCGGTCGCAAAAGTTTCCGATGTCAGAAACGGCTGCCTGAGCAGCCAGAAATGCGGATACAGGATCCACTGCTTCGTTTGGTGCGCTTTCCTGTTCCGATCCTAGCGGAATCAGTACCAGCACCAAGGTTAGCCAGAAGGCCGTCCTCAGAAGAAAGAACATGTCGCTACCCATAGTCTGTTCGATTTGCACGCCATTTGCGTTGCCGGCGCGCTTGTTATGGGATCAAGCTAGCAAGGACATGAGAATTCCAGGTTGAGTCATGCGGCGTAATTTTCGTAAAATAAATCAGATATTTAAGTCGAATGTTCTCATAATTTGATTCAAATTTTACGTATTTTCAGCAAGTGTCTGAACTGTATCGACTTTTCGTTTTTTTCGTAAAATAGATTCATCCTTTATCGTTCCTTAAGTGCTGCAGCCGACAATATCTCTCCAAGAGTTGCGAACGGTTTTTTCCGTGATTGTTGTGTGGTAGAGTAGAGTGCGTAACCTTTTGAATTTATTCAATAAAAATTGGAGAAATGGGCTGGATCGTGTTGATTCCATGATTCATCCGCACGCTGCTGCCGATCCTTTTTCGGCGCCATTGCACCGCTCTTTCCTGATCAGCTGTTTTGCCAGTGGCACGATTGCCTTGTTCGTGCTGCCGTTGCACCTGGCTCTGGCCGGCGCACCGCATATGGCAACGATCCTGGTGCTTGCCTGGATGCTGAGCCAATGGCCGTTGGCTCTTTACCTGTCACAGTCTGGAGCGCTGGACCGTGCGATTGGTATCTCTTCCACGCTCTTTGCGTTTTTCGTTGCTTCCATCTGTTTCCTGACTGGAGGCAGCAGCTCTTTCGCGCTTCTGTGGTTGCTAATGCCTCCAATTGAAGCTGCATTTGCGACCAATCGGCGAATTACGGCCGGTGTCACCGCACTTTGTGCTGCGCTTCTTGCAATCGTTACGCTTTTGCAACCGGCAGTGGCCCAGTTCGCTCCAATGTCTCCGGCGACACAATTTTTCTCTTCTCTGGCCGCAATCCTTTATGCAGGCACAATTGCGCTTCGGATTTCCAGAGACAGAAACTTGGCAAAAAGAGCCGTATCCGCATCAGAAACAAAACGGCGTCTGATGAGCCAGAATGTTTCTGAAGTCCTGTGCGAGCTCGATCAGGATGGTCGAATTCTTGTCATGGGGGGGGCGGTTCAAAGCCTCCTGGGAACGACACCCGCAACTGGTGAAGACTGGTTGTTTCCACGCCTGCACGTCGCGGACCGGCCTCTCTATCTGACCAAACTGTCTGAAGCACGACACAACGGCTTGTCATCAGTGTTTTCGGTGCGCTTGCGGGTTGGGTCGGCATCGCCCGGTGAAGCAGGCAGTGCTGAATTCAGGGACATCGAGTTCAACCTTCGTCCGGTCAGGGATACATCTGGCGCCTCCGCTGGAGCTGGCAAGCTGTTGTTGGTCATCAAATCTTCGCAACACGCTCATTCAGGCCTTGGTGGCGCGACCCCTGAAAGTCAGAACCCGCGGGTTGCAAAGACTTCGTGGACGCTAGTCGAGAATGCGGGAAATGAGGCCCGAAAGAGCCTTGATGAAATCCGATCAAGTGTTTCCAGGCTCGAACTTTCCACTGGTACGCAAGGGAATACCGTTCGTGACGAGATCAATCACCTGAGATCATCCTGCGATGAGGGCCTGTCCGCGATGACCTCCGTTCTGGAAACCGTTCCAGGTAGGCAGAAGAACCAGGATCAGGACGACAGTACGGTTGAGGTGCGCAGCTGTCTTGAGAACTGTCAAAAACTGCTGGCTCCCGCAGCCGTGCAGGCGGGTGTATCAATAGAGATTGAAATCGACCGGACTGCGGAAAACCTGACGGCCGATCGGAAGGTACTCCGTCAGTCCTTGTGCTTCGTTCTGTCCGACATGATTGAAACCGCCGGAAATGGCGCAGCTATCCAGTTGTCGGGCGCGCTCACCGGTTCCAATATGCAGCTGACCATTTCAGTCAAGAACAGACAATCAAGCCTCAGTTGGAATTCAGCGAACTCAGGTCCTGTGCTTGAATTCGCAGGTGAAATGCTGGGTCGCGTAGGGGGGAGCCTTGCAGTTCACAATTCGCTCGGTCAGGGCGAAAGCGTACTGATTTCCTTGCCGGCGAGAGTGGCTGCACCTGCAAGCGAGCTGTTGACGCTCGCGAAAACGGCGTAGGTGGCACAAATGGCAAGGACCACCAAGAAGACGACCCAGGTGAAAGCACCCGAAACCTTCATGGCGAAAGCTGGCCATGTTGCGCTGGACAACCCTGTTGCAGCCGGTGGTACCGTTGTCATGGGACTTACGGCCTGCCTGATCATCGCCAATGCGATCGGCCTGCAGCCCGGTCGCCATCCCGCACCAATTTTCGCAACCCGAGATCGCCCGGACGCGCTTCAAATTCCAGAACCTGATGGTCGACGTGGCGGAATACAGATTCAGGAAATTTCGACGCTGGTTCTTGATCTTCAGATCGCCTTGAGAAAATCAGGTCTTTACGCAGGCCCTCTGGATGGTCTGAATGGGCCGGCAACGGAAAGAGCCATTCGCGCCTTCGAACGCCGGGCTGGTCAGGTGGAAACCGGCAAGGCAAATGAGGCTTTGCTTGCATTGGTTCTCCTGCATGGAGACGCACCTTTGGAAGCACAAATTCCGGTGCCGAGGGCCAAGCCGGGTTTTTCGGGAACGGTGCCACAGAGCAATGATATCGCGCTCGAGATTGACGGTGTCGATGCGGATCCGCAACTCCTTCGCGTGCAAAAAGCCCTGTCGGACCTGGGATACGGTCCATTAAAGCCGGACGGTATCATGGGTGGGAATACGACTGCCGCGATCAAGCGGTTCGAACTGGACCGTGGATTGCCATTGACCGGTGAGCTTGGCCCGAAAATGATAGAACGCCTGGAAATGATCAGCGGCCGCCAGTTGTCCGGATAAACCCACACCAGTTGCCCGAATTGCTGTTCTGACGTAAGTCACGCCGATTGCCAGTCCAATGAACATTGGTTTTCATCTCGGCCCAGGAAAGCATATGCGGGTTACATCAGAGTTTTTTGTCAGTGCCATGGTGCGCCGGATCTTCGGAGACGGCGGTTTTGCAGCCATATCCAAAAAAGGGGCTGCTGAAGCAGGAGCCGTCTTTGTATGCGTAGACCGGCTCAACGGTGCGTTCGATCTGTATGGTCCTGCGCCACAGGCGATGTTCAGCGAACTTCCTCAAGGCCGACTCTTTGAGAAAGTCCTTTCAGAAGTAAATCGTGAGGAGCTGGAGCAGCGCATGACCAGCGAAGGTCGCATGGATCCCGACTACTGGCTGGTTGAAGTGGAAGCCCGTGACGGAAAAGTGGACTTGCCTCTTGCGGACGAAGAGCCGGAGGACCCGGGCAAAGGTATCTTCCGGTTTTAACGCTGGCTTCTTTCGGCGATCTTTTCCGTGTTGTTCACCGAACCTGCCCCTGTTTCATCTCTATGCTGTCGCCCTTCCTGATACTGCGGCCGGAAGTGAGCAGCTGATGGTTGGGTGTTTTGATCCTGCAAGGTCCACTGCCCGACGAGTACCTCAGCTGCACCGGTGCTGAGTGTTCGGTGCAAACGCAGGAGATCACGCAGTTCCAGCAGCGGCAAGTGAGATCCAAACAGGCGGATTAGGATCGTGGTTGCATGATCTGCGGACAGACCAAGAGCCTTCAAGGCAATTGTAAGGCCTTCTGTTTGATCCGGTTGCAGCAGCAGATCGCAGGTTGCCTGTGAAAGACCCAGTCCCTGACCAAGAAGATCGGCAAAGCGAGGCCGGTTCTGACGCAAAGCCTGCTCGACGATGGCGTCCTGCAGCCGCAGTTGCGCGCCGTCCATTCGCGTGACACTCAACTCGCCAGGTGTTTGAGCCTGTTTTACCAGATTGGTCATCTCCGCCGCCGCTATTGCTTTTGCTTTGAGCTGCTGCGGTAGATGTATGAACTGGCCCATCAGGCCGTCCGGGTTGAGTGCGTCCTGACCCGCCAGTTCAAGCCCAAGCGTCGCGACGATGTCGCTCCTGCGGCTAAGTTTGGCTTGCTGGGTTCTTGTCAGCAGAATGTCGTCTCTGTCCAGGAGGATGCGAACGACGTCCGCGCCGGCATGGTCGCATAAAGCGCTGACTATCGATTCGCGCAGTGAGGGTCTGTTTGCGACTGCTTTTCTCAACGTGTCCGGACCGGATTGAGCCACCTGAAGCAGGAGATCCACAGAAAGCCTGGGGCTGTAACGAAGCGCGGGGTACGCCGTCATCACATCTTCATCTGCTGCCAGAGCTTCCAACAGCTCGTCCGGCATTTCCGGATGAACGACAAGAAGACTGGCAATCCGGCGCCGGTCGGCGGCCGGTGTGGAAGAAAGCAGATTCCGGGCGAGTTCCAGAAAAATCTTTTTGTCTTCAACATCATGCCTGTCTCTGCCCGCAAACAGTTCTGTCGCCGCGAGCAGTACATTGGCCTCGGTTGGTGTTCCCTTGGAAGAATTTGAAGAAGCCGCTGAAGGTGGCCGAGACTGATTGAAGCGTTGGCTCTGGCGCATGACACCCGTCTACAAAATACAAAAGACCGAACGACCGGCAAAACTGGATCGCTTCAAATTGGACCAAAAGCGTTAGCATCCTATTAACCCTGACAGCTTCTTAATGAACCTGCGGAAGTAATGCGTCGCCCGTTTGACCGTTCCTTGCCGGTAATACGCCGGATCTGGAACTGGAACCGAAGGAGGAGACGATGGGCACTTTGTTGGATTTTTCGTCAGCACAGCGGCCCACTGCACGTGTGGGCCATCGTTCCAACCATCGACGATCAACCAGCCGGGAGACCTCGGGGGAAGTTATCCTCTTCCCAGGTGTTCGCTATGAGCGGCACGACCTTGATCTTGCCGCACGAATCGCGACCATCGGAAAAGCAGCTGGACCTGCTGGTTCCGACAAGGACTGACGGTCCAAGTTTTTCCAGCCGCGTCAGCAATTACCGCAAGCGGTTGGGGAAGAGCCCTATGGGCATTGGCAGAGCAGTTAAAACAGGTACGGCACCTGAAAAAGGGGAGGGGTGCCGGAGCAATCGGGGGGCGACCCTTGCGGCGTGCCTGCTTGTGGCTGTTGCGCTGTCGGCCTGTACACGCCCGACCGGGGATTTCGATCGTGCAAAGCCATCGGTGATCCATGATCGGCTCATGCCTGCCGCCGGCGACGAAGCGGCGCGATTACGTGGGGATCCGGTCTCCAAGTTCAACTACACCGATGACGAAAAACTGATGCGTAACCGCGGATGGACGTTGATACGACCTCCGTGGACGAAGGATTGGATCGGTGGAACGATGGTGGAGTTGTCGCGCACGCGAGTGCTTCCGGAAACTGAAGGACGAGTGCCGCCTGACCTCTACCTGATTTTCCTGCGCTCCGACAAATTCAGATCATCCAATGCTCGCTACGACAAGATTGCAGCGGATGCGTCCGGCGATGCGGAGTTGGTCATGCCGTTTTGCGAAGTGGCGTTGCGGGTTAAAACGGCGGATGATGAGCGGTTGCGTGTCCTGCAGAACACTCCGGTAACCACTGAGGAAACCTATGAAGGTGCCAAGGCGCGTGTATGGGAAAACCGCGTCATGATCAAATGGGTCGGTCAGGCGCTTCGATACAGGATCATCGCATACAAAAAGGCCTTGAAGGGACTTGAGATCGAAACACCGAGCCAGGATCGGGTGTGGAAGGTCAATAACGCTATTCGCGAGCTGGAGGGCCAGGTCAGGCTGGCTGAAGCCAGTTGTGAAACCGGAAGCCGCTACGGCCCGGAAAAGCCGGTACTCAAATCGAGAATCTATACTGGCTGGAGCACGGAACGCGCGCCTGTGAAGAAGTAACTTTCCCTGCCTGTGAACGCTTCGGTGTGCCGGATTGCTGGTCACACTTTGCCGTGTGTTACAATTTGCGACAATTCAGGGTGGTTCTGGGACAGTTACACGACACTTTGTGGCTATGGTGCTGGCTCGTTGAATGACGGCCAGACAATTTCATCATTCAAAAGCTGCAAATTCCGTGATGGTCATTCCCTCCAAATCAGACTGTTTGCTTTCTTTCCATAATGGAGTGCAGTGGTCCCTATGCGGCCGCAATTCCGGAGGCGAGATTTCGCTCCCACCTGAGCAAATTAGGCTTTCTGCTGGTTCGCTGGCTAACGAATATTCAATTAAGAATTGTCTTGAACAACATTCACAACTATATCGGTAAAGTGATTTGTAGTGATCGCACATAACCGCCAGATTCACTGCAATCCGTCGATAACACTTGGACTACTGGAGCTACCATGAGCTTGGAAGTAGAGAGGCTCGTCCAGACAGCTCTTTCACATCAGCACGCCGGCCGGATGTCCTTGGCGTTCGAGCTCTTTGAAGAAGTGCTCCGGTTGGAGCCGCGAAACCCACAGGCGAATTTTTCCTTGGGCATTGCCGCCTATCAGGAAGGTGACCTTGGGTTGGCCATTACCCGACTTCAGGTTGCCGCACGAAAGGCCTCAAAGCACCCTCAAGTGCATCAACTGCTCGGGTTGGCTCTCATGAATGCAGGGGACCTTGATGCTGCTCTGAAGTCCCTGAAAAAGGCCGTATCCCTTGCGCCCAGAACGGCCGAATTTCATTCTCATCTCGGAGATCTTTACCGCTTGAAAAGGCAACCGGCTTTTGCCCGTCAAAGCTTTGAAAAAGCTTTGAAGCTTGATGCTGAAAACGGTTACGCCCTGGTCGGGATGGGTCAGCTTGAAATCACGATCGGCAATATTGATGAAGCGATCAACTGGTTCGAAAGAGCAGTCGCTATCGGCAAAGAACTTCCCTCAGCACTCCAATGCCTGACGATGACACGTACGTATCAGGAAAGACCGGACGAACTCGACCTGATTGAAGATCTGCTGAATGATGGCAAGAAGCGAGCCGCACCCGAAGAGGCCAACCTGCATTGGGCCGCCGGAAAGGTTCATTATGACCTGGGAGACTCCTTGCGAGCCGTTCAGCATTATCGAAGCGCGAGACGATTGCGATACGAGAAGTTCGACAATGCGGCCTATGAGGAGCGCATCGCTTTCATGAAAGAGGTGTTCTCGGAAGACTTCTTTTCCAGCCGTATGGAGTTAAGCGAAGAAAGCGAGCGGCCCATATTCATTTTCGGCATGCCGAGATCGGGAACCACTTTGGTGGAACAGATTTTC
Source organism: Pseudomonadota bacterium (assembly GCA_039195965.1). Lineage (GTDB taxonomy): Bacteria > Pseudomonadota > Alphaproteobacteria > Rhizobiales > Stappiaceae > Roseibium. The sequence continues at coordinate 7,582 of JBCCVB010000066.1, read as the reverse complement.
AGCCGGCATTCGCGCGTGAGTAGTGGAGCGGAAATTCCGTTTTTCCGACATTTGCAACAGGATATGGGACTGAACAGAGCTCCTTCATCGGCTCTCGAAAGGCAATTGAAAAACATGGAGCCGCGCGACTTCAGACGCATCGCGCGCAATTATCTGGCTGCCTTGAACAATATCGACAGGCGTTCGGACCGTGTGACAGACAAGATGCCCCATAATTTCGAGATGCTTTGGCTCATGGCGTTGCTCTTTCCCAAAGCGGCATTCATTCATTGTGTCCGGTGTCCTGCCGACACCAGTATCTCGCTCCTGTCGCATCCGCTTTCCCCGGCGCACAACTACTGTGTGTCGCAAAAGACGGTGGGTCGTTACTTCAAGACGTATGCAAGCCTCATGGATCACTGGGCAAGGGTACTGCCTGTGAAACTCCATCGCCTTTCCTATGAGGATCTCGTTCACAATCAGGAGGCGGAGAGCCGCGAACTTATGAACCGTGCCGGACTATCTTGGGAAGGAGAGTGCCTGGAATTCTACAAGGGAGATAATCCGGTCACCACTTTCTCCAATCTGCAGGTTCGACGGCCAATTTTCCGGTCTTCCATCGGACGCTGGCGGCGGTATCGGGATTTGCTGACCGACCTTTTCGAAGCTCTTGGACCATTGGCTCCGGCAGAACTGAGAAACGGTGACGATCAGCTTGTTACCGCTTCTGGGGAATTGTCAGGGTGTCCGGACAATGACATCGCGCACCACATGGAAAATGCTTCTGCCAGCGGACTTGATCAGTTGAGAAAGTCGTCGGCCAACAACTGACTATCCGATGGTTCCGCAATTTGCCGCCATCAGAGCATTGTCAACGGTGCCGGCTTTCGACGGATGCGGGACAAAGGCCCGCAGAAGTGCGAAGCCGCTTATTTCCTCGGTTTCGATGACAATCAGATCTTCAAGGTTCTCAGGCGGGTTTTCGCGCAGTATCGAAAGTTGTTCGGTCGTCAGCACCAACATGGAGAGGCTCTCAGCTCCTGCCGTCCGGTTGTTGAGGCTGTAGACCGCTTCTCCGGCCGAGTTGAACAGCCCGATTGACCAGAAGGAAACAGGAATGCTGGCGTCGAACAGCACCGGGCCGTCCGCAAGTTCAAAGCGGCAGGCGGCATGCTTCATCGCCGGGTCAAGGTCAGGCAGAACTTCATGACCGGGTTCAACGTCCGGCAACAGGTTGAACTGTCGGTCCGGTCCGTGCTTTGCGATGTTGTCAAAGGCGCTGTGCTGCACGTTGTGCGGAATGCTCAACACCACAAGTATGTGAATGATCGCCGCTAGACAAAGCGTTGCCAGAATGCCAACGGTCAGATTGAAGCGGGGAGAGAGTGTCATGGACAGCCCTTCCTCTCGATCGTAGGCATGCTGACGCCGTCAAGTGCGGCGCCGGTGGTGACCGGGGCATCGTAGAGACGCAAGACGAAGCGCAGTCCATCGCTGGCACTCGCACTGGCCGCTAGGGGAAGCCAGTTTCCGGACTGAGGTTTCGTGGCTGCGGTTACGTCAAAGCTACCATCCGGGTTTCGCAGCAGGTTCTGACTCGCAAGATGAACGCGGCCCGGTAACGTTTCGACCAGCCGACCGTGACCATCCACCGCTGTCATGGTCCAAAGTCTCGCGGAAGGCGTTTGCCCGTAGATCCGGTAAATACAAGTTGGGTCCAGCAGGTGTCCGGCGCTGTCTTCCCGGGCAACCAGAGCAAGACCCTCACCGGAAGCGAGTGGAATAACGGCACCGCGGGTATAGATTGCTACGGAGTAGGGATCGGCATCCGCCGTTCCGGCGCGCGGGTAGGCCTGCCAGGGGCCGATGGAAACCGCGTCGAGAGGTTGTTCCCGTTCAATGACCAGATATGCCGAACTGATGCCAAGCAACGACGCCAGTGCGACCACGAGTGTCACAGCCGTGAGCGTGCGCAGGGGATGGCTGCGATGCGGACGTATCGCTCTTGGAAGTTTTTCCTGAAACCAATCTGCCTCACTGTGAGCAGGTGCTGGAGGTCGCAAGGAGGCGTCTGTCATTGGGCCGCCGCATAGTCTGTCGAGGAAGAATTGTTGTCCGGGGCCGCCTTGGCACTGGACCGTTCGATCAGTTGGCGCAGATCCTTGCCGATCTTGAGCAACAGATCCTGCGTGCGACGCTTCAAAACGCGCGGTTGGGATTTGATCGCCTGCGTTTCGGACAGTTTCGTGGGTTCGGCGCTGGCAAGACGTGGCAGACTTTCTGCCTCGACACCGGGCATTCTGGCGAGTTCGATACCTCTATGGGCATAGTCCATGTAAAGCTGCCATGTCATGGCTGGGAGGCTGCCACCAGTGACGCGGCGCGTGGAAGTGAAGTCGTCATTGCCAAACCAGACAGCTGTTGAGAAGTTACCTGTATATCCAACAAACCATGCGTCCCTGTAGGCATTTGTCGTACCGGTCTTGCCTCCGGCGACAACGCCGTCGATGCGGGCTCTGCGGGCGGTGCCGGCCTCGACCACATTGACCAGGATGTCGTTGATCTGATGCACCTTGTCTTCGGGAAGAACCCGCTTGCGCTCCGGTTGTTCCTGCTCACGCCGGTACAGAACCTTCCCATCGCTGTTCTTGACTTCCAGAATGGCATAGGCGGGGGCCTTGTAACCGCCATTTGCAAAGGATGCGTAGGAGGACGCCATGTCGATCACGGAGACCTCCGACGAACCGATTGGCAGAGAAATCGAGTTCTCCAGCTCGTGTGTCAGGCCCATTGCGTAGGCGGTTTCGATGATCTTTTCCCGGCCGAAGTCGAGAGAAAGGCGCACCGGAATGGTGTTGATCGACTTCGTCAGTGCGGTTTTCAAGGTGACGGGACCGCGATAGCGCCTTGAGTAATTCTTCGGAGACCAGTTTCCGATCCAGACAGGTCTGTCGGGAACGATACTGTCGGGTGCATAACCGTTCATGAATGCGGTCATGTAGACAAAGGGCTTGAAGGAGGAACCTGGTTGGCGCAAGGCGTCGACTGCCCGATTGAACTGGCTCTGGCCGTAGGAGCTGCCACCAACCATGGCAACAACGGCACCATCAGGGATCATTGAGACCAGAGCAGCTTCGCTGGCTTCGCGCAGTTTGCCGTTTTCACGCAGAATTGTTTCCACAGCCAGGTCAGCCTGACGTTGAAGGGCAGGGTCGAGCGTCGTGCGAACGGTCACAATGCGATCTCGGGCAAGGGCCGGATTGCGTCTTGCGAGCTTCTTGACCTCGTCCAGCGCCCAGTCGAGGAAGTATTCGGGAAGTTGTTCCTGGGAACGGTCGACCGCAAGTGCGGGGTTGCGCCGGGCGCCGATGACCTGACCCTCTGTCAGCAGATCCGCCTGGACCATGTTTGTCAGAACTTCATTTGCACGGGCGCGGGCTGCGGGCAGGTTGATGTGCGGGGCGTATTTTGTCGGTGCTTTGTAAAGGCCTGCCAACATTGCGCTTTCTGCCAGCGTCAGTTCCCGGACATTCTTGTTGAAGTAGAACTCCGCGGCTGCTGTCACGCCGAATACACCGCCGCCCATGTAGGCGCGGTCCAGATACAGTTTCAGGATCTCTTGCTTCGACAGGTTTGCTTCCAACCAAAGCGCCAGATAAGCCTCCTTGATCTTGCGGCTCAGGCTTCGTTCATTGGTCAGGAACAGGTTCTTGGCGAGCTGCTGCGTGAGGGTCGAGCCGCCCTGAACGACGCCACCGGCCCGGGCATTTTCCACCATGGCTCGGAAGGTTCCCATGAAGTCGATGCCGAAATGATAAAAGAAGCGCCGATCTTCGGTGGCGAGTGTTGCCTTGACCAGGGAGTCGGGAATTTCCTCAAGGGGAACACTGTCGTTCAGCACGATTCCCCGGCGGCCTATTTCCTTGCCGAACCTGTCGAGAAACGTAACGGCGAAGTCGTCGGTGGTTTTCCAGTCCGCATAGCGTGTCGCCTCGAACGCCGGTTGCGCGAAGGCGAGCACCACAATGAAACCGATCAGGCCAAAGGTGAGACCGTCGGAAGAAAGTTCAGCAAGCCCCCGCCAGATGCCTTTTGCACGAAATCGGCGCAGATAGGCGTCATATCCTTCAATAACGCGACGGACCGCAGCGCCACTTCGCCAGAGCGCCGTATCGACAAATGCATCAATCGCAAGGAAAAACCGCCGGACGCGATCACGCTTGCGAGGCTTCGGAGCGCCCTTGATGTCACTTGTATGCGGTTCGTCTTCCACGCGGACATGATCTCCGGATGAGTAAAGGTTTCTTCAAATTACCGGTTTTTTTCGTGTGTGAAAACAGGTCCCGGCCGGTGACACATTTTGCTCCCAGTTTATTGATCTTTCTTTGCAAAAGGCGTCGGGCGTTTCAGCCAGGATCCACCTGACTTGCCGTGCGGAATATAGCATGATAGGCGCAGGCGCTCCGGGCCACTCTCGACACACGATGAAGGTTCCGGTTGTTCCGCCTCCGGCATAGGCAAAGTACGAGAATGAAATCTGATACGGAAAGCGGTGTGTTGCCGTTCTGGCAGACCAAGACGCTCGATGAAATGACGTCTCAGGAATGGGAATCGCTTTGCGACGGGTGTGCCAGGTGTTGCCTGAACAAACTTGAAGACTGGGACACGGGCGAAATCGTCTGGACTGACGTTGCATGCACGCTTCTCGATGGCGGATCCTGCCGCTGCAAAGACTATGAAAACCGGGCAGCGACCGTACCGGATTGCATTCAGCTGACACCGGAAGAAGTCCGCACAATTTCATGGCTGCCGCCCACATGCGCCTACAGGCTGGTGCATGAGGAGAAAGATCTCTACTGGTGGCATCCGCTGGTCTCCGGTGACCGGGAAACAGTCCACGCCGCTGGAATTTCTGTCCGAGAACGGACGGTGTCGGAAGACGGAATGCAGTTGGAAGACTATGAAAACCATGTGGTTTCATGGCCGGGAGAAGTTCCCGCTTAAGATTGACACGGCCCACGTTGAGCCCAACTCACCGAGCAAACCCGTAGCGTGTTCCGTCTGTTGTTAAGCGGGCACTTTTCGGAACCGTCAGTCAAAGCGGCTAGTCTGCAAGCACAAACGCTTCCACATGCCTGCGCAGACGGTTCTCCAATTCTGTGGTGTCGGTCATCTGGTGACTCTTGAGCAGGATTGCGCCATGGATCATGAATGCAATCAGGCCGTCAGTCATCTCTTCCGGCGTTCGGTCCTTACGGAGCGTGGGGGTGAATGCGTCCGAACCCTGCCATAGCTCCAGAAAAGCGGTTAATTCAGCGTCCAAAGCATCGAGCGCTTCAACGAACTCCGCTGCGCAAGTCGGTTTTGTAACGCCGATGTTATCCAGAAAAAGTCTCAAGACCGTAGGACTGTCGGTGATAACCGCAATCAGTGCCATCATCCTTTGCATCAGCAATCCGACCGGGTCCGACACGGCTTCCGGCGGATCTTCCACGCCTTCCGCCGATGATCGCAGAGAGTTCAAACGGTCGAGCAGAACATAGGTCAACAGGCCGTTCATGTCGCCGAAATGGGAGAAAACGGTACCCTTCGCGACGCCGGCCTCCCTTGCGATTGCTTCGGCTGTGACCTGTTCAAGTCCATGCGACCGGCTCAGATCTCTTGCTGCCTGAAGCACCCGTGCCCGTGTGGCAATGCTGCGCTGTTGCGGTTTGCGTGTCATGAAACCTCTTAAAATTGACCGTGGTCAAATAATTCTTGACATCAGAGCATATCGATGTCAAAAAATGACCGTGGTCAATTTTATGGTTTGGCCGTCATTCGAAAAAGTGGATGTGACTATGACTCGGATCTTGATCCTCGATGGACATCCGGCAAAGGGTTCCTTTTGTGGTGCGCTGGCCGGTGAATATGCTGAAAACGCCTTGAAGAAGGGCCATGAGGTGCGCGTTCTGCATCTGTCTGAACTGAAATTCGACCCAGATTTCGGTACTTCAGACTTCAAGAATGCCCCAGAACTTGAACCGGACCTCCAGGCGTTGTGGAGCGACATCACATGGTGTGAGCATGTAGTGATCGCATACCCGCTTTGGTGGGGCGGTCATCCAGCGAAACTGAAGGGGCTATTCGATCGTGTCCTGCTTCCGGGAAAAGCCTTCAAATACATATCCGGTAAGGCTCTTCCCGAGAAACTTCTGGAAGGCAGGACAGCTGAGGTACTGGTGACCGCCGATACCCCAGGTTGGATTTTCCGCTGGCTTTACGGCGCCGGTTCGCGCAAGCAAACAGAAAAGCAGATCCTGTCATTCTGTGGTCTGAAGCCGAAGGGCTATCATATCTTTTCGCCCATTCGCGGATCGAACGATCGTGCACGCGCCAAGATGCTCAACCGGGCGGGGAGCCTAGGCAGAAAGGCTGCCTGAGAGCGGTTTCAACGCAAGCCGTCCGGTTTTATTCCTGTGCCGCTGCCTGCTTGGCGGCGGCATCGGCTTCTGTCCGTTTTATCTGATTGTGGAAGACCACATAGTACTGATAAATGTTGCCTACATAGTCGATCGGCTGCCTGCCGATTTCCGAGGCGACAATCCATTCGACATTCCCAAACCATTCGTCCGGATCGTAACCCTGCTTCTTTGCTCTTTCGCGCATTCTGGCGAAGCGACTGGGACCAGCGTTATAGGCTGCAAGTGCAAAGAAGGTCTGGTTTGCCTCTCTCGAAGACAGCTCAGGAAAATACTGATCGGCCAGAAAACGCAGGTATTTCACGCCGGCGTGGACATTTTTTTCCGTGTCCTTGGTAACGCCGCGGATATTGATGGGCGAACCTTCAGCTGTTGAAGGCTTGATTTGCATAAGGCCGACGGCACCTGCATGACTGCGGGCTTTCGGGTCAAAGCGAGACTCCTGAAAGCTCTGTGCTGCGATCAGAAGCCAGTCGAACTTGTACTCCCCGGCATATTTCTTGAACAGGTTTTCGTATTCTTCGAGCTCTTTTCCGTAGCTGTCATCCCGAAGGTTGCGAAGATAGTTGGCTTCTCTGAGGTACTTCTTGAAGATGATGTTGCCGAGAAGGGTGCCTTTTTTCACGGTCGCGGCAAAACCATTGATTTCGTCAAGCAACTTGGGGGCTGACTTACGGACAGCGATCGCGATTTCCCCGTCTGTTCGCACGGCTGCCTTGGGGTGTGTTTTGAGGCCATCCAACACTTCGAGCCAAAGATCCGCCTTGTGCTGATCAACGATTACAGTTGATATGCCTCCAGCTGCTACGAGCTCCATGAGGTCCTCGTCTTCAAGGCGTTCATCCGCCAGGACGAGGTTCATGGGTTTCTTGCCGTCCTGTTCAAACTGCTTGTTCAGAGCTTCCAGGCTTTCATAGTAGGAAGCGGAGTTTCTAACGTAGATTGTCAGACCGGAAAGGTCTGAAGTCGAAGTGTATTCACCAACGTCAGTGCCGGTAACCGGCACTTCGTGAACGTCCTGCAAGAGGGGGAGAGAGAAGTCCGCCAGCTTGAGGCGTTCGTCCGTGATCGTCAGATTACCAAGAGAGATATCGCCGCGTCCCTCTTCAAGGTCGGTGAACAGTTTGTTGCGTGGTGTGGGG
>JBCCVB010000065.1:0-32038 GCA_039195965.1 Pseudomonadota bacterium | reverse complement strand
TCATAATCGTCGAAAAAATGTAAGTGCGCTTCTTCCATGTATTTCTGTGCCCGAAATACATTTCCCACCTTATGGTACGTTAATCCAATTGTTCGCTTGTCAGAAAAACCGAGATCATAGAGGTCGAACTCTTCAAGATATTTGTTTATCCTCTGAGTCTGACCTCCCAACGCATCGAGTGCATGCCTCATTGATTCAATTTGGCCATGGTAGTGTGGGAAATCCGTCTTGAATTTCTCATACACCCTACGTGCTTCTTTCTTCTTTCCAAGATAAGCGAGCGCATCAAACTCCTTTGCACGTAAGCTCGCGTTATCGGGATGCTTCTGAAGAACATTTCGGCAAACACGAAGCCCTTCCTTGTAGTTCTCTGCCTTCATCTCGATTTGGATTCTCAAAATCCAGCAGTCTATATCGTCCGGCTCCTTCTCAAGGAATTCGTTGACCAAACGGCGAGCACCATCAAAGTTTTCCGCTTTGAGCAGAGCGCGAGCGGTGTTGAGCGATTGGGTCACACCTTACCTCGCGTACTTTTTCAAGAAGGCGGCAAGATCGTCATACATCCCGCTTGAATTTGCGTATTCCGAAAAACTGCGCGCTTGCCCAAGCCATTCGCCGACAGACGATTTGACCTCTTGCATGGCTTCCTGGAAATGGCTGGTCGAAAGCGGAACAAGCGCATCAACCGACGGGCTTTCTTCAATAGCGATATCCACCGCCGTATCGACCAGTGCACTCAAATCTGCTCCGGAAAATCCGGTGCACTTTTCTACAACGTGCTCCAGATCCAGTTTTTCGGAAACTGGCCGATCCTTCAAAAGACCGCTCAGAATGAATTTCCGGGCCACGCGATCCGGTGGTGGTACGAACAACGTGCGGTCGAAGCGACCCGGGCGCCGGAAGGCAGAATCAATCGACCAAGGAACGTTGGTCGCGCCGAGAAACAGAACCCCTTCGTTGTCGTTAAATCCATCCATTTCCGTCAGCAATGCGGACACTGTCGTGTTGATCCGTTCGCTGCTTTCAAATTGCCGTTTCTGAGCCAATGCCTCGACTTCATCGAAAAAGAGAACAACAGGGCGAGAGGCCCTTGCTTCCTGAAATATCTGCGAAATCTTCTTCTCGGCATTCCCGACATATTGGTCCAGTATGTCCGCAGCCCTCACATTCTGAAACGTTGCATTGCATTCGTGAGCCAGAGCGCGTGCAAGCATGGTCTTGCCACATCCGGGCGGGCCGTACATCAGAACGCCGCCGCCTGCCTTTCGCTTGAACCGGTCGAACAGGGCTTTCTTGTTTTGAAACGGATTTATGATCTTTCGCCGAACCTGCTTTTTCACATTTTCAAGTCCGCCGATGTCGTCGAAAGTAATCCGGGCCGATTGAGTGGTGACAGGAACCGCAGACCGATCGATAGCGATGACGTTGGTCGCAGCGCTTTCCTCTGGCAGCATGTGCCACTTGTCAGCCAGATCCGGAGCGTCGGCCTTCCTTAACAAGGTGGCCGCCCTAACCTTTAGGTCCGTATTCGAAATCAGATCCGGCTCGATCTGCCCCAATCCATCGATGATCACACTGCTGTCGGGGGCTTGCTCCAAAAGAACCAACACGGCCCGCATAGCGCCATCATTGGCTGTACTTTGTGTAACCAGACTAATAAGCGATTGAAATTCTTCAGGTAAATTACGCTGCAACAACTTCACCCCAATTGACGAGTGAAATTTTTCACTCGTGGTAATGCCAAGTTGAATCTGGTGGTGGTCTTAGATCAAAAGGATTTAATAAAAATCAAACTTCAACTTAAAAGCGTAATTATGTCGGCCCAGTTTCTGCTGCCAAAAGCAGCACCCGAATTTTGTTTCCCCACTTGGCATTGTCTATTTGAAGGGGGTTCTGCGCAGAGGTGTGTCCAAGCGACCGCTGTCTTGAAACTGATGAGAGAATAAGACGGAGCAGCCGTCACTCAACCGACGCTAATACCTTGAAAGACTTGCCAACAGCCGTAGGCAGTTCCCGGTAGGTCCGAAATCCCATTGCTTCATAGTAGGCCTGCCCAATGGTATTGGCCTTGCCGATGGTTGCGTCGATGTTTTGCAGACCGGCTTGTCTGGCCGCTTCAAGCGATGCGGCGAAGAGAGCGGAACCGGCTCCCTTCCTTCCGGAAGACGGGCTGACATAGGTGCCAATGATGCCCCACCCGACGGGCAGATCGAACATGTTGCCTTCCGTTGCCATCTTGAGAGCCTGAAAGCCGAAGACATTGCCTTCAGCGTCCGAAATCACCGAGCAGCGGACATTGTCAGGGTGTTCGATATAGTATTCGGCCACAAACGCGGGATCGCTTCGCCGATCGCTGCCCCATTCCTTGAAAATCTCCACCAGGATAGCGCTCATTGCATCCGCATCGGCGCGTGTGGCCGTTCTGACGATCATCCCTTTAACGAATCCGATTGTGTTTTGGCGTTCAAAGCCTGAACATGCCCACAGGTTGCAGATTTCGCAACCTCATATTGCAGGTTTGGGAGCGAGGGAAAAGAGCGGCCACGAGGCTCGAAAACGAAATCTCAATCGGAATCCTGCCGGGATGCAATTGCCCGGAGATCGGTGACAAACGCCGGAACCGCTCTAGTTGTCGTTCGTGTTTAACAGGATCAGGAGGGTGCTTTCATGTGTGATCATTGCGTGATGAATTCCGTCAAGGAGAGAATGCTGTCGCGGCGGGATTTCTTCAGGGCAGCTGCCGTGGGAACCGGAATTGCAGCCACCGCCTCGGTTACCGGTGCCATGCCTGCCATGGCTCAGGCTCCGCAAAAGATCACCGACATGACCCACGAACTTCACAGTACATTTCCGACCTATGGCGGTGGGCAGCAGTTTCATGTGAATCAGGTCTTCGAGATTGCCAAGGACGGCTACAACCTGCTTGAGCTGACTATAAACGAGCACACCGGAACGCATATGGACGCACCGCTGCACTTTTCCGCAGACGGTCAATCCGTTGCGGAAATACCGGTCGAGAACCTCGTCGCACCGCTGTGTGTCGTCGACATCAAGGCCAAGGCGACGGAAAACGCCAATGCCCAGGTGACACCGGACGACCTGAAAGCCTGGATCTCAACCCATGGCGACATTCCCAAGGGGGCCTGTGTTGCAATGAACTCGGGTTGGGATGCGCATGTGAATTCGGACAAGTTCCGCAATGCCGGGAGTGAAGGCGTCATGCATTTTCCGGGCTTCCATCTGGAAGCTGCTCAAATGCTGATGGAAGACACGGGCGCCGTTGGCATTGCAGTCGATACGCTGTCGCTCGATTACGGGCAATCCAAGGATTTCGCCGTTCACTATGCCTGGCTGCCAAGCAATCGCTGGGGTATCGAATGTCTTGCCAATCTTGATGTTTTGCCGCCGGTTGGCGCGACGTTGATCGTCGGAGCGCCGAAATTCCGGGGTGGCACCGGTGGCCCCTCGCGTGTGATGGCGATGGTATGACCTAACGACAAAGAAGTCTCAAATCAGCGGGGTACGGCCTTCCTGACCGTTGCCCCGAAACTTCTGCCAACAGGGACAAAACTGCCATCTGAGAGCCGCAGGCCGGACTTCTTTCCCGACCTGCACCGACCTGTTACGGCATGCAATGCGACCCAGTGAGACCGGTGCACCTGAAGACCAGATTCTGGTTCCATTTCAGAAATGGCGTCCCTGAACCGCATCGGCACGAGAGTTCTGCCCTTGTCGGTGATCACCTCGACGTAATGATCCTGCGCCGCCAAACGAAGGACGCGGCCACGCCTTGCAAGGGGCAACCGCTCAAGCAATGCAGGTTTTCCCGCATGCGGGCTGGTGGGCTCCGCTATCGGCGCTGATGGCAATAAATTGAAGAGGATTACGACAAATCCGGTCACCGCAACGCACTGAACATAGAGTGACGGCAGGCCTGCAATGAAGTTTCCGAAACCCAGACCCGAGCTGATGACGGTGACGACAAGGCAGACCGGTACCGCAACCAGAACGGACATCACTGCCTGTTGGATATGGAAAGGCCATCCGGTCCTTTTCAAAAAGCGCTCGAGCGATGTTGCACTGACATGACCGACAGAGGCGGTTCCGGCCACCATCACTGACCAGTAGAAAAGCCGGGTCGCAAGCGGCAAATCGCCATAAGTCCCGAAAGGACCGATCAGTCCGGCAAAGATCGACAGCGCTGCAAGCAGGACAAGGTGGTGCCTTGACGTGAACGGCGCAGCAAGGTCTTTCAGAAACCGTCTTGTGGTCGTACTGTTCGCGAAACTTTCCTGCACTTGGCGAAATCCTCCTTGGATCGGCGTTCCATTCGCGCTCCTCATGCAGAACCAAATCTAGTTCAATTGCACCGGAGACACCATGCGAGGCATCGGATCGTTTCAAATGTGGGCCAGTATCACCCGGCTCTGGATCAGCGTCACTGCAGTCTTTTCCTTTTCAGCCGCACTTGCCTGTTCGACCGTGGCTTTCCGAAACACAGACCAACCGCTCCTCGCCTATAACTTCGATTTCGAGGCGACGGATGCCGGCTATCTGCTGATCAACCCGATTGGCACTTCAAGACGATCGATCATGGAAGGTGATGCGGCAAGCTGGACCTCCAGGTTCGGTAGCATAACCGTCAATCAGATTGGCCCAGGGATGCCGGCCGCAGGAATGAACACGGCAGGCCTCGTCATATCGCTGATGTGGAACAGGGAAGCCGTTTATTCAGGGCGCGGTAATGCGCCGGTAGTGTCCGAACTGGAATTCATTCAACGGCTTCTAGACACCAGCGGAACCGTCGAGGAAGCCTTGGCAGGGATTGACGACGTCAGCATACGGGGATTGGTTCCCATCCATTATTTCTTGTTCGACGCATCCGGAAACGCGGCGATCGTGACGCCTGGCGAGGCCGGATTGATGTTGCATCAGGGCAATGACCTTCCCGTGCCCGCCCTCACCAACACAAGCTACCCGAACGCTCTGGATCACCTGAAAAACCATGCTGCGCCAATAGGCGCGCCAGGCGTCGTCTCAGATGTCGTGTCAGGCGGCGCAGGTAGCCTTAAGCGTTTCAGACTGGCAGCTGCTGCTGCCGCACAAATGAGCGAGGGAGCGAATAGTACGCAGGCCTTCGATGTGCTGGACGATCTCGCCACCCCTTCAACGCGCTGGCAGGTCGTTTTCGAACCGGTTGCCAAGCGGGTCACATTGCGAATTGCCGAAACCGGCAGGGAACTCAGCCTCGATCTGGCGAAAACGGATTTCGACTGTCGCGACAATCCGCTTGGCGTGAACCTAAAGGGAGGCCGAACAGATCCTTCGACTACAGGTTTTACTCCGATAAGTCAGGAGGATCTCTCCGAAACGATGAGCGAAGTCCTGCTTTCGATGAAGAGCACCGCCGCGCTTGGAAGCCCGGAGGTCGTGAAGCAACTGTCGGCCGGATTGCTGGCGTCCAGCGTCTGCAGGCGCTGAGTGTCGGTACAGGAACCTGCAATGACCCCGGATGAATTCCGGGGCCATGTGTTGTTGTATGAGCGCCTAGTGCGCCTCGTCCCAGTTGCTTGCCGCACGGGCATCGACCTTCAGCGGGACCGACAATTTCAGTGCCGGTTCGCAGGCGTTTTCCATGACTTCGCGGATCACCGGGATGGTTTCGTCCACCTGTGCATCCGGTACCTCGAAGATCAATTCGTCGTGCACCTGAAGCAACATCTGCGCATCAAGCTTGGCGGCTGCGAGCTTGTCTTCCATGCGCACCATGGCCCGGCGCAGAATATCGGCGGCCGAGCCCTGGATCGGCGCATTGATCGCCGCACGCTCATAGAAGGCCCGGTGGTTGGGGTTCTTGGTATTCACTTCCAGATAGTGAGCCTTGCGGCCGAAAATCGTCGTGACGTAACCGTCGGCGTGGACCTTCTTCTTGGTCTCTTCCATGTAGTCCTTGATGCCGGGGAAGCGCTCAAAATAGGTCTTGATGTAATCGCCCGCCTCACCGCGCGATATGCCCAGTTGGTTGGCAAGCCCGAAGGCGGAAATGCCGTAGATGATGCCGAAGTTGATGGCCTTGGCCTGGCGGCGCACCATCGGATCCATGCCCTCGATCGGCGTGCCGAACATTTCGCTTGCCGTCATGGCGTGAATGTCGAGCCCGTCCTCGAACGCCTTTTTCAGTTGCGGAATATCGGCAATATGCGCAAGTACACGGAGCTCGATCTGGCTGTAGTCGGCGGAGATCAGCTTGTGCCCCTTGTCCGACACGAAGGCCTGACGGATCTTGCGGCCCTCTTCGGTCCGAACCGGAATGTTCTGCAGGTTCGGCTCGGAGGATGACAGGCGGCCCGTCGTCGTTGCTGCAAGGGCGTAGGATGTGTGCACGCGGCCTGTCTCGGGATTGATATAGCCAGGCAGGGCATCGGAGTAGGTGGATTTCAGCTTTGAGAGCTGGCGCCAGGCGACGATCTTGGACGGTAGTTCATGGCCTTCGGCAGCAAGTTCCTCCAGAACCTGCGCGGAGGTCGACCAGGCGCCGGTCTTGGTTTTCTTGCCGCCCGGCAGCTCCATCTTGCCGAAGAGAATATCACCCAGCTGTTTCGGTGAACCAATATTGAAGTTCTGTCCGGCCAGCTCGTAGATTTCAGATTCCAGCCCGGCCATGCCTTGCGCAAAATCACCTGAAAGACGCGACAGCATCTGGCGATCGACGGAAATGCCGCGCTTTTCCATGCGCGCCAGAACCGGTACCATCGGCCGTTCCAGGGTCTCATAGACAGTGGCCATGTGATCGCTGGCAAGGCGCGGCTTCAGGATCAGCCACAGGCGTAGAGTGACGTCGGCATCTTCGGCGGCATAGGCGGTTGCCTTGTCGATGGCCACCTTGTCGAATGTGATCATCGACTTGCCGGAACCACAGACTTCCTTGAACGGGATCGGCTTGTGACCGAGCCAGCGCTCGGACAACTCGTCCATGCCATTGCCGCCTTTGCCCGCGTCGACGGTGTAGGAAAGCAGCATGGTGTCGTCAAACGGGCCGATATCGATGCCGTAACGGGTCATCACCAGCCAGTCATACTTTAGGTTCTGCGCGATTTTCAGGACCGACCGGTCCTCCAGCATCGGCTTGAGAACTGCAAGCGCGTCTTTCAGCGGGATCTGGTCGGGCAGCAGGCCGCCGCCGCCGAGAAGATCACCTTCGCCGTCAACGTGGGCGAGCGGCACGTAGCAGGCCCTGCCGGGCTCCGTGGACAGCGACAGGCCAACCAGATCCGCCTGCATGGCATCAAGCGACGTGGTTTCAGTGTCGAAAGCGACATAGCCTTTTTCAAACGCCGCCTCGCACCACTCCTGCAGCCGTTCAACCGTTGTCACGGTTTCATATGCGTTGGAGTCTATCGCGATTGCCTTGATGCTTTCAGCGCGCGCATCAGCCACCGTTTGCGGCACCATTGCGCCGTCGGCGCCCGAACCGCCGTCTGCCGACCCTGATCCGGAAGCACTGGCACTCTCGGGCCGTTCCGCCATGCGCCCCTTATGATCGGGAACATCCCAACCCGGCACCTGAAAGTCGGTTGCCTCGATATTGGCAAGTTCGGCACCGGTCGTCTCGGCCACACGCTTGGTCAGCGTGTTGAACCCCATGGTTTTCAGGAATCCGACGGCTTTCGGACCGTCTACTTCCGTAACAGAGAGGTCCGTCACGGGAACTTCAACCGGGACATCCTGCTTCAGGGTCACGAGTTCCTTGGAAACACGCGCCTGGTCGGCAAACTCGATCAGGTTTTCACGGCGCTTCTTCTGCTTGATGGTTTCAGCCTGCGACAACAGAGTTTCCAGATCGCCGAATTCGTTGATCAGAAGGGCTGCCGTTTTCAGGCCAATACCCGGAACGCCCGGAACATTGTCGACGCTGTCACCAGCGAGCGACTGCACTTCGATGACCTTGTCGGGACCAACACCGAATTTCTCGAAGACTTCCTCTTCGCCGAAGGTCTTGTTCTTCATGGTGTCGATCATGCCGACCTTCGGGCCGATCAACTGCATCAGGTCCTTGTCGCCGGAGACAATGGTTACCGTTGCACCCATATCAGACGCCTGACGGGCATAGGTGGCGATCAGGTCGTCCGCCTCGAAGCCTGCCTGCTCGATGCAGTGAACGGAAAACGCCCGCGTCGCCTCGCGTATCAGGCCGAACTGCGGCACCAGGTCTTCCGGCGGCTCCGGCCTTTGGGCCTTGTATTCAGGGTAGATGTCATTGCGGAACGTCTTTGCCGAATGATCGAAAATCACCGCAAAGTGGGTCGGCTCATCGCCTTCTTCCGGCGTCAGGCCTTCCTGCAGTAGCTTCCACAGCATGTTGCAGAAACCGGACACGGCGCCAACCGGCAGGCCGTCCGGCTTCCGGGTAAGCGGCGGCAGCGCGTGGTAGGCGCGGAAGATGAAGGTAGAGCCATCGACCAGGATCAAATGGTCGTCAGCGGTGAGGGCGGGTGAGGAATCTTGCGTCGACATGGCGCGGATCATGCCCGGACTGAGCCTAGGAGGGAAGAGGGAATTTCAGCCATTCTCAGGAAAGCCATAGCGAAAAGGAGATCCTCGGAATGCCCTTCCCGCTCCTGGCGATGATCACCTCGTTCGGTTGCCTTACGTCCAGCCGGTAATGCGAAACACTGCTTCGATTTCAACGCTGGCATTGGAAGGCAAGCTGCTGGCCCCGACCGCAAAGCGGACATGATTGGCTTTTTCTCTACCCAGCGCCTCGGTCATCAGGTCCGACGCACCATTGACGACTTTGGGATGTTGCGAAAAATCAGGCTCTGCGTTGACGAACGCACCAAGTTTGATCAGTTTTTCGATGCGATCTAGGTCTCCCAGCGCTGCTTTCGCGCGGGCCAGCAGATTGATCGCGCAAAAGCGGGCAGCCTCATAGCCATGTTCCAATGTACGCTCGCTGCCGATTTTGCCGGTAATCGGCTTGCCTTGCAGGTCTGCAGAAATCTGACCTGATACATAGAGAAATGCACCGTCGATCAGATAAGGTGCGAAGTTTCCGAGTGCCGACGGCGGCGGGGGCAAGTCTATTTCGAGACGCGCAAGGTTTGCTTCGATTTTGCTCATTGGTGGAAAGTCCGGTGTAAGAGCTGTCCACGTTCAGAATTAGAACATGAGCAGCAAACTTCAGGTCAGGATGATTGGTCTGAAAGCAAGACCCGATGAGGCAGGAACCGAGAGACGGGGTCTCTCAGCGCGTCGGAGCGTAATGCCAATCGGAGCTAAGTTCAAAGCTTCAATCAGTGCCTTTCAGTGGCCGGATCACTCCGCCGCCTGAGCCTGACCCTTGCGTCCGAAAGTCCCGCTCAGATAAGCCCATTGCGGCCGCTTGAACAAAAACCATCCAAAGTCCGTCTTGCGGATCAGCCAGAACAGGATCATCGGGCTGACTGAGGCGACGATGGTCACGATCAATGACGTTGTGCCGATGTCGAGAACGCCCAGTTTCAACAGGATCACTCGGGTGAGCCCCATCGGAAAGAAGAATGCGAGATAGATCACGATGGAGTTTTCACCGAAGTGGCGCAGGAAATCCATCCGCCCCCATTTCACGATCAGCGCGCTCGTCAGAATGATTGCACCTGCTCCTGCTGCGCCCAATGCAAGGGAAATGATCGGTACAGCTGCATACCCGGCAAAGACCAATCCGCCGTTCACGAGCCCCCAGCCGAGCAGATAGGCGAGGCTGACGCCGATGCGTTCGCGTGCCCAACCGGCAAGCTTGAAGATCTGTGGTGCGAAGATGTAGCCGCAATAAAAATAAACGAAGCGTGAGGCGAACTCATCAACCAGCAACCAGCCGGTATGGATCGGCGCGATTTGCAGGATTGCGGCAACCACGAGCATGGCCTGCCAGGGCACTCCCTTGTCATGCGCCAGTTTGCAGACCAGGAAGAACACCGGCAGCATGTAGATGAACCACAAGGTGCCAAAGGGCTGAATGAAGCTCAGGAAATAAAATTCCAGAGCACCGGCGGTGCCCATTTCACCGGCAAATACAGGTGCCTTGACCGCGAACTGGATCGTCATCCAGAGCACATAAAAGTAAGCGAAATGAACGACCTTGCGGTCAAGATAGAGCTTCCAGTCGCGGGTGATCACCCTGGACAGGAACAGACCTGAGATCAGGAAGAAGTCCGGCATGCGGAACGGCGCGGCGAAGGCGACGACGGCATGCATCCAGCCGGTTTCGCCGGCGGCGGCTTCAACACCGAGGACCGAGTGCATCATCACAACAAAGATGATGCAGATGCCCTTGGCCGTATCGACCCAGTCAACGCGATGTGCACTCATGGTCCGCACCTTTTTCCTGTTCCGGAACGGTTTTCACCGGGGATCAGCGTGCAGAAGTACCCCTAACTGGTAAATTTTACCCCTACGGTCCCTCTCACGTTTTGGTGAGCCGGATCGAGGATTTGTTAAGATTTTGCGTTGTCGGACCCGTCCTGCCACGGGCTTATTCTGGGTTGGCCGTTGCCGGACGGCCCATCGGACGGGCCGCCATTCTTTTCCGACCAATCCGCTTCATCGAGGTCGACCACATGATCACCTGGTCCGCGGGCACCCTGTCCCCCTTGAACAATCACGACGTTGGACCGGGATATGATGAATTTGGCCAGCGCTTCGCGAACCGGCGGAATAAACAGCAAAAGGCCGATCGCATCGGTGACAAATCCGGGAATGAGCAGCAGGATACTTGCAAGAACGATCATTGCGCACTGCATGACTTCATTGCCGGGAGCCCGCCCCGCATCAAGTTCCTTCTGCATACGGGTCAGCAGCGACAACCCCTGCTGACGCAACATGATGGTGCCGGCCACAGCGGTGACGAGTGTCAGCAAAATGGTCGGGAGCACCCCGATCAGACCGCCAACCCAGATGAACACTGCAATCTCAATCAGAGGCAGCAAAAGAATAGCGGCAATGATATAAAGTCCCACGGGACCTCCAACGTCTGATAAGCTGTTTGGACTTGGGCCACGGACTCACAAATGAGTTTGAAATGGCAAAGGACCACGAAAATTTTCGCGTGGCCGGGCCGTTTACATGACCTTCGCATTTGACCGGACTGTTCCTCGCTATCGTTGCGAAAGGCTTGAAAATGAAACACTTTTCCTGCACTTTCACTACTATTTAGACGAGCAATCCGCCTCAAATCATTTCAAACTCAATTATGAGTCCGAGACCTAAGGTAGACATTCGCTCACAAAAATGCGAGCAGGCAGTCGCGCGAAAGAAGCACTTAGCAAAATTTCTGTCTTGCTCTTGGGTCTGGATGCTGGTTCAAGAACCCCCTAAATAGATAGATAACAGAGTTGAGTGTGAGCCAGCGCGCACCTTAAAGAACAAAAGGGCGGCTTCAATTGCCTGCAAAGGGTAGCCGGAACGAAAAATGAATGAGATTTTTGACCCATTAAACCTACTCCTTATGGGACTTGCGGTTTTCATTCTCTTCAGACTGCGGTCTGTATTGGGCAAGCGCACCGGCAACGAACGCCCGCCTTTTGATCCTTATTCCAAGCCCGAGCAATCCAAGGATCAGACAAACGGACAGGACAACGTCATCCCGTTGCCGAACCAGACGAACCAGCAGCCGGAAGCCATGGAAGAAAGCGCGCCTGCCGGTGATGTGGTCATCGACAAGGTTGCGCCCGAAGGCTCGGCGCTGAACAGCGCACTCAAGCAAATTCTTTCCGTCGATCGCAGTTTCGAACCGGAGCCCTTTCTTCAGGGCGCAAGGGCTGCTTACGAAATGATCGTGATGGCTTTTGCCGACGGCGACAAAAAGGCCCTCAAGAATCTTCTTTCACGCGACGTCTATGAAGGCTTTGTTGCTGCCATCGATGATCGCGAAAAGAGAGGCGAAACAATTGAATCGACCTTTGTCGGGATCGACAAGGCCGAGATCGTTGAAGCAGCTCTCAAAGGCACGACGGCTCAGGTCACGGTGAAGATCCACAGTCAGCTGATTTCCGCGACACGCGACAAGGCAGGCGAAGTGGTGGATGGCGATCCTGCCAAGGTGACCGAAGTGGTCGATATCTGGACTTTCGCGCGCGACACGAGCACTCGTGATCCGAACTGGAAACTGGTTGCGACCGAATCCGCCGAGTGATCGTGGCGCAGACGGGGCGGCCCAAAGGGGCGGCATCACTCCCTTTGCTCGCCGTAATTTTAAAGGGCGCGGTTCTGGCCGCGCCGCTTTTCTTTGCAGGAGCTGCTTCGGCCATGCAGCAAGGCCCGCAAATTCCCGAACATTTTCAAGAGACCACATTTGACCATCTTCGAGGATGGGAACAGGACAACCATCTGGCTGCCCTGAACGGCTTTCTCCGTTTCTGCAAAAACGCAAACACCAAAAATGGTGGTCCCGAAATTTTGCGAGTCACTGCCGGTGAACTGAAGTCACTATGCAGGCAGGCAAGTGAGCTGACATCGCAACCTTCCGCTTCAGCCCGGCGATTCTTGGAAACCCACTTCACACCCTTCCGCATAAGCGAGAAGGGTTTCGTGACCGGATACTACGAACCCGAAGTGGCGGCATCGCGTGAAAAGAAAAACGAATATTCCGTTCCGCTGCACAAGAAACCCGCAGGTCTGAAGACAGTGACGGCCAAAAATCGGCCAGTCAATTGGCCTTCCCATCTCAGCCATGGCCGCAGTGTGGATGGAAAACTTCAGGAAATGCCCGATCGAGGTGCCATCATGGATGGTGCCCTTGACGAAGAAGATCTCGAGCTTGTCTGGCTGTCAGATCCCGTTGACGCCTTTTTCATTCACGTTCAAGGGTCTGCACGCCTTCGTCTGACCGACGGGTCAACGATGCGGGTTGGTTATGCGGGTAAATCCGGGCATCCATACACCGGTATAGGCCGTTTGTTGGTCAAACGCGGTGAAGGAACACCAGAGGACTTCACCATGTCCGGCCTGCGGGACTGGCTGACGAAAAATCATGAAAAGCGTGATGCGCTATTCAAGGAAAACCGCTCCTACATCTTCTTTCGCGAGGTTCATGACACCAAACCGGAAGACGGTCCAATCGGCGCTGCCAATCTGCCTTTGGTGCCAGGCCGAAGCCTGGCCGTCGATCCGTCACACTTTCCCTATGGTGCACTGATATTCGTTTCCGCCGGTTTTCAGGATCCCGATGCGGCCGGACAATCCTTTGCCCGGTTGATGGTGAGCGACGATACGGGTTCTGCCATCAGAGGCCCTGCGCGCGGCGACATCTTTGCCGGGTCTGGATTAAACGCCGGGCAGATCGCCGGTAACATCCGTCACCAAGCGGAGTTTGTCGTTTTGGTTCCTAATTCGAGACTGGCGGATGCCGGGGCGAAAGCGAACTGATCCATGGCCAAGAGGGGAAAAAAGGGCGCGCTGTCACCGGAGGACCGGGACCTGTGGGGCAAGGTTGCAAAAACCCTAACCCCGTTGCATCCGGACAGGGCCAAGGCGCTTGAAGAGGAACTGACGAAAGCTGCCGAAACAGCACCGCAGAAGTCCGTCAAATCACCGCGTACGGCAACAGCGATCAATGCTCCCTTGCCCGCCAAGCAACCTCAGGCACCATTGCCCCTGCACCAGCTTGAACATCGCTATCGCCGAAAGATTGTTCGCGGTGTCACGGCCATCGACGCCCGCATCGACCTCCACGGTCTGACGCAGTATCAGGCACATGACCGGTTGCTCGGCTTCCTCTATCAGGCACAGGCCCGCAGACATAAAGTGGTGCTGGTGATTACCGGTAAAGGAGGCGGCCCAGAGCGCGCCTATATGGACGAACGCGGCGTTTTGCGCAGAATGGTTCCGCAGTGGCTGGCTATGCCGGATTTGCGTTCGGTCGTCATCGGGTATGAAGAAGCGCATCCCAGCCACGGTGGGGCAGGGGCGCTTTACGTCCGCATTCGAAAGAAAAGGTAGGAACGTGACACCGCTTGGGGCAAAAATTCGGGAACTGAGGGCAAAGCAAGGTGTATCGCTCAAGGAGATGGCTGCGGCGCTTTCCGTCTCCAGCGCTTATCTGTCAGCTCTCGAACACGGAAAACGCGGCAAACCGACCTGGTTTCTGGTCCAAAGAATCATCACCTATTTCAACGTCATCTGGGATGAAGCCGAAGAAATCCAGCGGCTGGCAGAACTATCGGATCCCCGTGTGACGATCGACACCGCAGGAATGCATCCCAAGGCGACTGAACTTGCCAATCACCTGGCACTCAAGATCGGCGGTCTTTCCGAAGAATCCCTCGGTACCCTGCTACACCAGCTCCGTGTTGCCGCGGTGAAGGACGATGTTTGATCGATGTCTCTCTGGCGGCGAGATCATTAGACCAGTTGAAGCAACAATTTCGAAAGATTGCTGTCCCGCCCGACCTTCGCAAATGGAGATGTCTTCCAGGACCTGAGGGCGGAAGGTGCTGAAAATCTGCGCAAGACGTGATGAACATCTCATCACGAGATTTACGTGTCCTTATTCCTCGTTCCCTATATAACCGGCTCGTGGGTTCTGGATATGCCTGCTCCTGCCTCTGTTGAACGGATGCGTAAAGAGAATGAAGTTTTCCCAAGACGAACTTGCCGGATTGATCGATTCTGAAGACCTCGGAAAACGATTGACTGCCCTGACCACAGGCAGCGAGGGCAATGGTTCAGACCTGAAAACACGTTCAGCGGTTCTGGCGGAGCTCAAGTCGGCCGTCAAATCTTCCCGGGAAACCGCCCAGAAGATGCTGAATGAAGACGGCAAGGGATTGCTGTGCGCTGCCCGGCTGTCCCATATTCAGGACCAGCTGATCCGGGTCATCTACGAGTTCGCCGTCAAACACGTCTACCGGGTAAAGAACCCATCGGCGGCCGAGCGCATGTCTGTTGCCGCGGTCGGCGGTTATGGCCGTGGGACGCTGGCCCCCGGTTCCGATATCGACCTGCTCTTCATCCTTCCCTACAAGCAGACGCCCTGGGGCGAACAGGTTGTCGAGTACATCCTCTACATGCTCTGGGACCTCGGTTTCAAGGTGGGGCACGCGACGCGTAATCTGGACGAATGCATCCGCCTGTCCAAATCGGACATGACAATCCGGACGGCTGTTCTTGAAGCCCGCTACATCTGGGGTGACGAGGATCTCTTTCGCGACCTGGTCAAGCGGTTCGACACCGAAGTCGTTGAAGGAACGAGTTCGGAATTCATCGCCGCAAAGCTGCAGGAACGCGACGAGCGCCATCAGCGCCAGGGCATGTCCCGCTACCTTGTCGAGCCGAATATCAAGGAAGGCAAAGGGGGATTGCGCGATCTGAACACACTGTTCTGGATCGCGAAGTACCATTATCGGGTCAACCGCCAGTCCGAACTGGTCAAGAAAGGCGTTCTCACCCGGTCCGAATATTCAAGGTTCGTAAAATCGGAGGACTTTCTCTGGGCCGTCAGGTGCCATCTGCATTTCCTGACCAACCGACCCGAGGAAAGGCTTTCGTTCGACGTCCAGCGCGAAATCGCCGTTCGGCTGAGCTATACCCAGCATCCGGGCATGAAGGATGTCGAGCGTTTCATGAAGCACTATTTCCTCGTGGCCAAGGATGTCGGCGATCTCACCCGCATCATCTGTGCCGCGCTGGAGGAAGAGCATGTAAAGGCGCCGCGCGGCAAGGGGCTCTCCAGCATCATGAAGCGGCTGCGGAGCGGGCGGATTTCCGGCTCTGCAAAGGCGGTGAAGGGCGCGCCGGGTTTCGTGGTCGAAAACAACCGGCTCAACGTTACGTCCAACACGATTTTCGAAACCGATCCGACGAACATCCTCCGGGTCTTCCAGCTCGCCGACAAGTACGATTACAATCTGCATCCGCAATTGACACGGCTGATCCGCCATTCCCTGAAGCTTGTCGACAGCAAACTGCGAAGCGATCCGGAAGCCAACCGGTTGTTCCTGTCGGTTTTAACGTCTCGCGTTTCACCGGAAAAAACCTTGCGCAAGATGAACGAGACCGGCGTTCTCGGGCGGTTCGTTCCTGATTTCGGCAAGGTCGTGGCGATGATGCAGTTCAACATGTATCACCACTACACGGTGGACGAACACCTGATCCGGTCCATCGGCGTTCTGTCGGAAATCGAACGGGGAGACTCAGGGGACGACCATCCGCTGGCGACCGATCTCGTCCTGACACTTCAGAACCGCAAGGTGCTGTTCGTGGCAATGTTCCTGCACGACATTGCCAAGGGGCGCCCGGAAGATCACTCCACCGCCGGAGCCAAAGTCGCCCGGAAGATCTGCCCGAGATTCGGTCTGAACGACGCGGAAACCGAAACCGTTGCCTGGCTTATTGAACATCACCTGGACATGAGCACGATTGCCCAGTCCCGCGATCTCGCCGATCGCAAGACAATTACGGATTTCGCACAGACGGTGCAGTCACTTGAGCGCCTGAAGCTGCTGCTCATCCTGACTGTTGCCGATATTCGTGCCGTCGGGCCTGGCGTGTTCAATGGCTGGAAAGGCCAGCTTCTCAGAACGCTCTACTACACCACCGAGCCGCACCTCTCCGGCGGACACAGCAAGATGTCGCACGCCAAGGCCATCGAGCAGGCCAAGGAAACACTTTCCGAAAAACTTGCTCACTGGACGAAGAAGGACAGGAATTCCTATCTGAAACGGCACTATCCGGCATATTGGCTCAGAACCGAACCCGACCGTCTCGTCTCTCATGCCGAGCTGCTGCACAAGGCCGACAAGAGCGGCAAGCAACTTGCGTTTCAGGTTGTACCGCGCGCTTTCGAGGGGGTGACCGAACTGACAATCATGGCGCCCGACCACCCGCGGCTGCTATCGATCATCGCGGGAGCTTGCTTCTCCACCGGTGCCAATATCGTTGATGCACAGATCGATACCACCACCGACGGCTTTGCGCTCGACACGATCTTCATCAGCAGGGAATTGCCCAACAGCGAAGATGAACGACGGCGCGGCGAACGGATCTCGCAACTGATCAAGACCACCTTGCGAGGTGAAGAACGCCTGCCAGAGCCGGTGGCGAAGAAAAGCGCCATGAAAGGGCGGATGAAGGCGTTCAAGGTCGCCAGCGAAGTTCTGGTCAACAATGCGCTGTCAGACGACTACACGGTTCTGGAGATAAGCGGCCTCGACCGGCCCGGACTTCTCTACGACCTCACCCGATCCATCGCCACGCTCAATCTCAACATCGGTTCGGCCCATATTTCCACCTTTGGTGAAAAGGTGGTCGACGTCTTTTACGTGACAGATCTGACCGGGCAGAAGATTTCTAATATCGGCCGTCAGGACATCATCCGCGAACGGCTTGCCAATGCGGTCGAAGGCAAGATCGAGCTTGACCCCGCAGCTCCTGTCGCCCGAAAAGCCCAACGTCAGGTCAGTTAAGTGAACGGAACCTCTCTCGGAGCCCAGCCTGCATGAGCCTTGTCCGCAATTTCGCAACAGTCGGTGGTGCGACGCTGTTAAGCCGACTGCTCGGGTTCGTGCGTGATGTGCTTTTGGCTGCGGCGGTCGGCGCCGGTCCGGTTGCCGATGCCTTCGTTGTGGCCTTCAGGCTTCCGAACCTGTTTCGCAGGCTATTTGCCGAAGGCGCCTTCAACTCGGCTTTCATTCCGTTGTTCGGACGCGCCGTTGAGGAAAGCGGCGATGAAGGTGCGCGGCGCTTTGCCGGTGAAGTCGGATCGGCTTTGCTGTTCTGCCTCCTGATCCTGACGGCGCTCGCGCAGATATTCATGCCTGCTGTTGTCTGGGCGCTGGCGCCAGGCTTTCTTTCGGACCCGGAAAAGTATGACCTCACCGTCTTGATGGCGCGAATTGCTTTTCCCTATCTCATCTTCATGTCGTTGCTGGCCTTTGTCGGCGGCATTTTGAACACCTATCAAAGGTTCGCCGCGGCAGCCTTCGCGCCGGTGATGCTGAATGTGGTGATGAGCATCGTCCTTGGTGCCGTTCTCGTGACCGGGGTGACCGACAACACCCATCTCGGGATTATTCTAACCCTCGGGGTGAGCATCGGCGGTATCATTCAGCTGCTTGTCGTTGTGATCGACCTCAAGAGACTGGGCTTCCGTATCCCGGTGTTCCGCCCGCGCTATACAGATTCCACCAAGCGTCTTCTGGCCTTGGGAATTCCCGGCATCATTGCAGGCGGGGTGACGCAGATAAACATTGCCGTCGGTCAGATCATCGCCTCTCTTCAGGAAGGCGCAAACGCACTGCTGTACTTTGCGGACCGGCTTTACCAGTTGCCGCTCGGTGTCATCGGTATTGCGATCGGCGTTGTGCTTTTGCCAAGTCTGACCCGCCAGCTGCGTTCCGGTGAATTCAATGCCTACCAGCACAGCCTCAACAGGGCGCTTGAAATCTCTCTGGTTCTGACCCTGCCGGCCGCCGTTGCATTGGCAGTCGTTCCGCATGAGATCGTCGCGGTTCTGTTTCAACGCGTGCGCTTTGACGCAACTGCCGTGAACG
The DNA here is from genome assembly GCA_039195965.1 of Pseudomonadota bacterium. GTDB lineage: Bacteria > Pseudomonadota > Alphaproteobacteria > Rhizobiales > Stappiaceae > Roseibium. Next base: position 13,514 of record JBCCVB010000065.1, on the reverse strand, counting down.
GCACGGCTGCCGCACTGATGGCATTTTCCTTCGGACTTCCGGCCTTTGTCCTCAACAAGGTGTTCTCACCGGGCTATTTCGCCCGTGAAGACACAAAGACACCGATGAAGTTTGCTGCCGTCGGCATGATTGTGAATGTGATGCTGTCGATCGCGCTCTTTCCGGTCTTGCAGCATGTCGGCATTGCGCTTGCCACGACATTGGCGGGGTGGGTAAATACGGGCCTGCTGGTCGTCGTTTTTTGGCGGCGCGGGCACTTTGTACCGGATTTCCGTCTGTTGCGCAGACTGGCGCTGGTTCTGTTGGCCAGCTTGCTGATGGGGGTCAGCATTCATTTTACGGCTCTGTTCCTGGAGCCGTATCTGACCAGTTCCTGGCTCGCCATCCGAGTTGCCAGCCTTGCGCTGCTCGTCAGCACAGGCATCGTGACTTTTGCCATTTTTGCGCAAATCAGTGGCGGCGCGGATCTTCTGGGTATGCTGAAAACGTTGACAAGACGCAACACACAGGCCTGAAACGCGAAATCTTCCTCTTATCCGCTTGCATAGCGGCGCTGCCGGGCTTACACCCGGCGCGCCCAAAATATTCACAGCGCCCTTCCAACCGGCCGCACCAAGAAAGGGAATTGAAATGACGGAGTTCCAGCCCCGTGTATTTTCCGGCGTTCAGCCGACCGGCAATCTCCATCTAGGCAACTATCTGGGCGCGGTTTCGCGCTGGGTTCCGTTGCAGGATCAGATGCCGACCATATTCTGCGTGGTCGACTCCCACGCCATTACCGCCGGATTTCCAGATCCGCTCGAATTGACCAATGCCACACGAGAAGTGACCGCCGCCTATATGGCTGCCGGCATTGATCCGAAGAAGTCTATTATTTTCAACCAGTCCCAGGTTCGCGAACACACCGAACTTGCCTGGATCTTCAACTGCGTGGCGCGGATGGGCTGGCTCAGCCGTATGACCCAGTTCAAGGAAAAGGCCGGCAAGAACCGGGAAAACGCATCCGTCGGGCTTTTTGCCTATCCGAACCTGATGGCGGCGGACATCCTGGCCTATCGGGCCACCCATGTTCCGGTTGGCGATGACCAGAAACAGCATCTGGAACTGACCCGCGATATCGCCGCCAAGTTCAACAACGACTTTGGCGACCGGATCAAGGAACTGGGTATTGGTGTGCCGAACCCGACGCCTTCACCGGAATTGCCCGAACAGCTCTATTTCCCGATGACGGAGCCCATGATCGCCGGACCGGCTACCCGTATCATGTCGCTGCGCGACGGTACCAAGAAGATGTCGAAGTCCGATGCGTCGGATCTTTCGCGCATCAACCTGACCGACGATGCCGACACGATCGCCAAGAAGGTGAAGAAGGCAAAGACCGATCCGGATGCCTTGCCGAGCGAAGTCGACGGACTGGAAAGCCGTCCCGAGGCTGACAATCTCGTCGGCATCTATGCTGCCCTGGCAGGAATGACCAAGGAAGCGGTGCTCAAGGACTTCGGCGGTCAGCAGTTCTCTGCCTTCAAGCCTGCTTTGTCCGAACTGGCTGTCGGTAAACTGTCTCCGATGACCGACGAAATGCGCCGCCTCATGGACGACAAGACCCAGATCGACGCCGTTCTCAAGGAAGGTGCTGAAAAGGCATCGGCAATTGCTGAGCCGGTGCTCAAGGACGTTCGCAAGATCATCGGCTTTCTGGAAGTCCGCTGACTTTCAGCAATCCACACTCAAGCCCGGGTATTGTCCCGGGCTTTTTTGTTTCTTCACCGATCGCCGCCTGTCCGGTTTTGATCGATCTCGATCCCCCGGATTTTGCGCAACGCATGGCGGCGGATCGTGCCAATTCGGCTACGGAGTGAAACGGTTTATCAAAGATTAAGAGGCACACTAACTGCAACTGGGTCTTGTAGTGAGTAGTGATCTTGGTCAGCAAAAACAGCGAACGGGCTACCAATGCCGTTTCGGAGGTAGACGAGGCTTCGAAGGAGCACTTCGTTGGCCGGGACCGCCGCACTGAACCCTTCTCCCAAAAAGAGGCGCAACGCCAAACGGCGCGCCAAAACCGGACCGAACCAGATGTACCAGAGGGTCCTGAAGTCGGACCCGGACGCAGGGCAACGGACATACCGGTCCCCGCACCGAAGAAATCGCTTCAACACCTTGCTGTCGCAGGTTTGGTTATCGGTCTGATATCCGCCCTCTTCCTTGTGTCGACCGATGGCTTCAATCGTTTTCTCGGAGTTGGCCTGGCTTTCTTCGCAGGTGGTCTGGCGGTCTGGCGCCTCTTTGCTGACGAGATGCACCGGTCTGTGCAGGCACTTCAGATCAAGGACGAAAAAATCCGGCGCCTGATGGCCAGGACCGAAGAACTGGAAGACAAAGCCTGGGAGCTTGGAGAATCTGACGAACGCCATGCGAGCATTCTTGCCACGTTGGGCGACGTGGTCATCCGGCGAGATGCCGACGGAATTATCACATACGTCAATTCCGCAGCCGAGGATGTGTTCGGTTCCGATCATGCCCTGCACCCGGGCAATCTCATGGCTTTGCCCCAGGTGCGTGTCACCGATCCTTCTGCCCCGCGAGACACTGACTTTGAAAGCAATTCGGATGGAATGGGCTTTCAGGACCTTCACCTGGAGACGGTGCTTGGACGTCGTTGGTTTTCCCGCATCGATATACCGGTTCGCGATACCGCGATCGACCGGCAACTTGTGCAGACCGTTCTGCGAGATGTTACCGAACGTCGGCTGATCGAAGAAGAGCTTCTTGCCGCCCGCCATTCGGCGGAAAGTTCAAGTGCAGCAAAGTCGAGATTTCTGGCGACTGTCAGTCACGAAATCCGCACACCGCTCAATGGCGTTCTGGGCATGTCGGCGCTGCTGAGAGACACGCGCCTGACAAAAGAGCAGCTTGCCTATATCGAAGCCCTGGAGACATCGGGCGAAACCTTGCTGCTGCTGATCGACGAGGTTCTGGACTTCTCCAAGGTCGAAGCCGGAAAGCTAGACATACAGGCAGCACCGGTACGTGTCGGAGCCCTTGCCGAAAGTGTCGTGGAGCTGCTGGCCCCGAAGGCGCACGCAAAGAACCTTGAGATCGGCACGATGCTGGAGGTCTGTCTCCCGGAGGAAATCACGCTTGATGCGACCCGGGTACGTCAGATCCTGTTCAATCTGATCGGCAACGGTATCAAATTCACTGACGAAGGTGGCGTTGCTATCGAGCTGTCCGGCAAGGCCAATCCCGATGGTGGCAGTTTTCTTGAAATCGAGGTTCGAGATACCGGCATCGGCTTCGATGCAGCCGAGGCTGAGCGCCTGTTTCAGGAGTTCGAACAGGTTGATCACGGCCCAGCTCGCAAATTCGGTGGAACCGGTCTTGGCCTTGCCATTGCGCAGCGCCTCGCCAACCTGATGGGAGGCACGATCAGTGCCCGGCCTGCTGCCGGGGAAGGTGCGATCTTTCACGTCTCGCTGCCGATTCCGGAAACTCTGACGGAGAGCCTCGATCCTCGCCTTGCTGCATTTGAAGAGCGGAAGATCATCTTCGTGACGGATAGCCGGATCGAGTGCCCGCTCCTGGCCAAACGGCTGTCTCAACACAAAGCGGAAGTGAGTATTCATGCACCCGGCAGCATCGGTCTTGAAGACGGATTGCCCGATGCCGACCTGTTGATCGTCGATAGCGGAGCGATCTCCGACAGCGGCGGCTGGCTGGCCTCTGCCCGTCTCGCAGGGTGTGAGGCACCGGCAGTCGTCATGATTTCACCACCGGAAAGAGACAGGCTGAACCATCTCAGACAAGCTGGATACGCTGCATTTCTCATCCGCCCGGTTCGGGTCGAAACCCTGCTGCAGATCTTTACGGGACTATTGAACGAGGAAGACGCTGCCCACGCATGGGACGTCAGCGCCGAGCCGGTGCAGGACGGATTTTTGGCCAGCCGAAACAAGCTTCCAGCCCGTCCGCTGCGTCTCCTTGTTGCCGAAGACAACGACATCAATCGACTGCTGGGCGAAGCCATGCTCCGAAAACTCGGCCATGTCCCCGTGATGGTTATGGACGGCGAAAAGGCCGTCGAGGAGGCCGCGACCGGCTCGTTTGATGCCATTCTCATGGATCTTCACATGCCGGGTCTCGACGGGTTTCAGGCAATCGAGAAAATTCGTGAAGACGAGAAAGCCAGCGGGCGGCCGCCCGTTCCGGTGCTGATTGTCACAGCGGATGTCATGAAGGATGCGAGAGACAGAGCTGCCGAAGTCGGTGCAGCCGGTTACCTGACCAAGCCGCTCTCAGTCGAGGCAATTTCCCAAGCGCTTGTAAAGATTGGCCGGGCCTGACCCGGGAGCGGCTGCTGAGCCGCCTAAATTGATCAGGTCATGTGCCCGATTACAACTTTTTGGCTGGAACCCTGCGCGTTACTCGTCAAATTTCACAAAAGTCAAAGACTGGGATAAGCTTTGTCTTGAACCTGAGTGGAAAAGAACCAACTGTCATGCAGCTGTTGGAAAAATATGTTCTACGGCAGGATCAAAGCACACTGTCCTGCGCCGGGGGATATATGCCGGCGAAGAAAAAAACTTCGGTGAAACAGCACCAAGACTGTGAAACCCGTCAGAGTGCCCTATAACGGAAGCAAGAGGGTGGGATGTCCATAATGCGACAAGGGCTATTTTCTCCACGAAAGCTGGTTCGGAAGATTGCGCCGGCATCACGCGCAGGTGCGCCCATGTCCAATGCCGCTCGCTTGAGTGCTCCAATTCAATCCCCGGTCAAGACAGGCGAATCCCTCGGCCGCATCGGGTCCCTCGAAGTCCGCATGGCCAGAAACTTCAAGGAAGTCAAAAAGGCGCAGCGCTTGCGCTACGAAGTTTTCTACGAGGAAATGTCGGCGATTGCCGATGCGCACACGCAGACAACCCGCCGCGATTCAGACCCGTTTGACGCCTATTGCGATCATCTGCTGGTCGTGGATCACGACACGCTCAAGCGCAACAAGCTTGGCCGTCTGAAGCCTGAAATCGTCGGAACCTACAGGATCCTGCGTCAGGAAGTAGCCGATCAGCACAGCGGATTTTATACCGCCGGTGAATATGACGTCCAAAAGCTGATCGACGCGAATCCCGGCAAGCGTTTCATGGAGCTGGGCAGATCCTGTGTCCTGAAACCCTACCGGAACAAAAAAACCGTTGAACTGCTTTGGCACGGCATATGGTCGTATGTGCTTCGCCACAAGATCGACGTCATGATCGGCTGTGCGTCCATTGAAGGCACAAATCCCGATGCGCTGGCCGGTCAGTTGTCTTTCCTTCATCACAATGCCCGGGCCCCGGAAGAATGGCGCGTGCGTGCCGTGGACGACCGGTATGTGGAAATGAACCGTTTGCCGGCTGACAAATTAAACGCCAAGGAAGCTTTGCGCGCTCTTCCGCCTCTGGTGAAGGGGTATCTGCGCCTCGGAGCCTTTATCGGCGACGGCGCGGTCGTGGATCAGCAGTTTGGCACGACGGATGTCCTGATCATATTGCCCGTGTCTGAACTGAACACGCGCTACGTCAACTATTACGGCGCTGACGCAAGCCGTTACGCAAGCTGACACTCATAATCTGATGCTTCTTGGACTGCCGGCCGGCAAATCGGCCGGTTTTTGCGTTTGAGTGCGCGCAAATGCCCAAAGCCTTAACGCCCCCTTAAATCGCCGCATTCTAGGATCATCACCGGGGAAGCCGGTGGATTGCCGGGATTTTTACGGGACGGATGATCAATGGCGCCTCGGGCGAAACGCCAGCCGCGAATTGAGCCGACATTCGGAGAGACGAGCAGCAGCCTGCTCGACCTGCGCCTGGGACCGCAGGATCGCCCAACTGCGCCTGCAGGTAAATCTTCCTCCAAATCCAAAACCCGCAAGACAACCAAGTCCGGTTCTCAGAAAAAAGCATCCTCGAAAAAATCAACGAAATCCCAGAACAGCCGTGCCAAGAGCAGCTCAGGCAGCAGGGGAGGCGGCCGGTCCGGGGCGAAACGGCGCAGCCGTAAGCGGACGAACCGCTTCCAGGCACCGACCTTCCTCGGACGCCTTTTCAAACGCGGTGTCTACTGGAGCGCCGTCCTGGGCATATGGGGCGCGATCGCCGTTGTCTGCATCGTGGGCTATTATGCCGCTTTTCTGCCACCCACGTCCGAATGGCAGGTGCCTGCACGTCCACCGAATGTGAAAATCGTTGCCTCCAACGGTCAGCTGGTAGCGAACCGTGGAGACACCGGGGGTGAAGCCGTTCGCCTGGAACAACTGCCGCCCTATCTGCCGAACGCGGTGATCGCCATCGAAGACAGGCGGTTCCGATCTCACTTCGGCATCGATCCCATTGGTCTCGCTCGCGCCTTTTACACCAATCTGACCACCGGACGCCTTGCACAGGGTGGATCGACGCTGACGCAGCAGCTTGCCAAGAACCTGTTCCTGGAACCGGACCGCACGATCAAACGGAAGATACAGGAACTCGTGCTCGCGTTCTGGCTGGAAGCGAAATACTCCAAGGATGAAATCCTGGAGATGTATCTCAACAGGGTCTATCTGGGATCCGGCGCCTACGGCGTGGATGCGGCGGCTCGGCGCTATTTCGGAAAGTCAGCCAGATTGATGACAGTTGCGGAAGCCGCGACGATTGCCGGGCTTTTGAAGGCACCTTCGCGCTATTCGCCGGCACGCAATCCAGATCTGGCCGAAGACCGTGCCCAACTCGTGCTCGCCGCGATGCATGAGGAAGGTTACATCAATTCCGATGAGGCCAAGAACGCAATCGCAGCTCCGGCCAAGGTTGTGCGTCGCTACACCACCGCCAGCGAAAACTATGTGGCCGACTATGTCATGGATGTGCTGCCGCATTACGTTGGCTCTATCGAAAGCGACATCATTGTCGACACGACCATCGATCCGGATATTCAGCGCGCGGCTGAAACAGCCCTGCGGTCCGCATTGACTGAGAACCGTCAGAAACTTGGCGTCTCCCAAGGTGCGGTCGTTACGCTTGATACAGCCGGTGCCGTCAAGGCACTGGTCGGTGGCGCTGATTACTCGAAAAGCCAGTTCAATCGGGCCGTGTATGCCAAGCGCCAACCCGGATCCGCCTTCAAGCCCTTCGTTTATCTGGCGGCCCTGGAAAACGGCCTCACACCGCAATCCGTCCGACAGGACCAGCCGATCACCATTGGCGGCTGGTCGCCCAAGAACTATACCAAGGAGCACTATGGGCCTGTTACGCTTACACGGGCGCTCAGCCTGTCGCTCAACACAGTGGCAGCACGGCTTGCCCACGAGGTCGGCGCAGGAACCGTTGCGAGCACCGCCAAACGCCTGGGTATCAATTCCGAGCTGAAGAAGAACCTGTCTCTCTCCCTTGGGACATCCGAAGTCACACCGCTCGAAATTGCCGCGGCCTATGTCCCGTTTTCAAATGGTGGCTATGGCGTGCTGCCGCATGTCATACGCCGCATCAAGACCGTGGACGGCAAGACGCTTTACTCACGCTCCGGGGACGGCCGAGGACGGGTGGTCAACCGTCAACAGGTCGGCAACATGAACCTGATGATGTCGGAAACGCTGCTGACCGGAACCGGCCGCAAGGCGCGGCTCGACAGTGGTCGTCCGGCAGGTGGCAAAACGGGAACCAGCCAGGACTTCAGAGACGCCTGGTTCATTGGTTACACCGGTAATCTGACCACGGCGGTCTGGTTCGGCAACGACGACAATTCGCCGACAAGGAAAGCTACGGGCGGCACTTTACCCGCACTGGTCTGGAAAGATGTGATGGACGCTGCGCATAACGATCTGCCGGTGGCCGATCTTCCCGGTGTGCCGAACCTGCCTGCAAATGTCGCAGCGCCGCGCAAGCCCATTCCTGGCGGGCAGGAGACTGTCGGCTCAGGCAGCGACCCGATTCCACCGGCTCCGATCGGCGGTGGCGAAGGCGGTGAGCGTCGAGGCCCACTCAATCTTCTGCGCAACCTGTTTGGCGGCGGTTAAGACACGCTTCTAAAGCTGATCCCGCAGGAATGCCACGATGCGCTCCTTCGCGTCGGCGTGAGCATTGGCATCGTACTGGAGCCAGTGTCGCTGACCTGAAGCTCCCAGAAAGTAAAAACCGGTTCCAACTGCCGGATTGTCAAACGCGTGAAACGCATCGGGATAGACAACAAGTTCAACATCGCTCTGCCGCTCTTTGTTGTATTGCTCCAGCTTTCGGCAATCAGAAACGGGCGTCCAGTCATCCGCTTCTCCGATCAGAACCAGCAGCGGAATGGGATAGGTCCGGTCCGCAATGCAATAAGGGTAAAGCGCAACAGCTGCCCGAAAGGTATTCTCAAACCGGATGCCGAGGCCGTGAGAGTTAGTTACGTCCTGAACGGTAATTCCACCATGAGACCAGCCGATCAGGCCAATCCTGTCCGGGTCGACAAATTCAAGCCCGTTCAGGAATTTCAGTGCGCCAAATGCATCTAGGGCTCTTGCAGAAGGAGAGGCACTGCTGCTCAGGCCCCTGCAATCGTTTGTCAGGCTCCTGGGGCGAAAACTGTCCACGACCAGAGTGACAAAACCGGCTCTCGTCAACAGCCGGGCCCAATCGAAATGAGACTGCTGAATGCCGCCGCAGCCATGTAGAAGCACGACAGCTGGATGCGGCCCATCTTCGTCAGGTCTGGCCAAATGTCCCCAAATCGGGGTTTCCTCTTTCCCGTGAGCTGAGCCCGGAAAGGTGCCTGATGGAAAATGGACAACTTCGAACGGCTTTTTGGCCAGCGAAAATCCGGTCAAAGCCAGCAGACAGACAATGCCAAGCAGAATGCGGATACTCGCCGCCCGAATTTGCCCCGAAACTTGTCTGAGCATCGAGCCGGCTCCTTTCGCGTCTGACACGCCGAATAAACGCATGTTCCGCTTCTCCGAAATCATCGGTTCAGCGAAGCACATCTGCAAATTATTGCAAGATTTCAGGCTGTTTCGGGTGGTTCCGTGTTGGCACGAAATGCACTAGCCGAAACCATGCAGATGCTGGCCGTTTTCCTTGAGCCAAATGCGCGCCGTCGGAGTTTGAGGCGCCAGTTGCTCGCACAGGCGCCAGAAACGCGCGGAATGGTTCATTTCCCGCAGATGGGCGACCTCATGTGCAGCGACATAGTCAAGTATGTCCGGGGGTGCGAGAATCAATCTCCAGGAATAGGAAATCCTGCCGTTGGATGCACATGATCCCCAACGGCTTTTGGTATCTCGTACGCTGATCCCGGTGATTTTCTTGTCGATTTTCCTGGCATGAATTTCCGAGCGCTGCGTCAGTTCCTTCCGTGCCTGCTCTTTGAGCCAGCTTGTCACTTTACGGGGAATGTGGTCATCCGCACCTGGAACCAGTAGAGCGGGATACCCGTCTTCGGTCTCACCTATCGAGACAAGCCCTCGCAACTTTCCCGTTGGAACGATCACGTGGTCTTCTCCACGAAGAGGCACGATGTCTCCGGGAAGAAATTCGACATGATCAGGTCGTCCCTGCAAGCGCTCCACAAGCCAGTTGATGTGCTGGCGGGCGAACTTTTCCGCGCGTGCAAGGTCGCCTCCCTTCGGAACGGTGAGCACCGGCCCGGAGCGATCGGCGGGAATACGCAACAGATACCGCTGAGCTCTCGGGTTCGCGCGCAGGCGAATGCGCACGTCCCTGGTGTCTGTTTGAATGTCTATGTGCTCTGGCAGTGATTTCTTGCCGGCGCGGTACAGCATGAACAGCGGAACCCAAACGAATCAGTTGCGACAAGCTTAAGGGAGAAACTTCCATCCATAAACGGACGAAAGCGACGCCGGTAAAGGCGCCGCTCTCGGTCTGGCCGTCAGGAGACGGGTCTGGGAGGAGGAGGACTTACAACCCAGCGGAATCGTTACCGCCGGTCGTCCGGCCCCTGTTGGCCATGAAGCGATCAAATTCCTCCTGATCGCGCGCACGGCGCAGTTCACGGAGAAAGTTGTCAAACTCTGCGCGCATCGTGTCGAGTTTCGCGCGCTCTTCTTCCAAGCGCTTCAACTCGCGCTCACGGTAGTCGTCGAAAGCAACGTTGCCTGTACGTGCGTAGCCTGCGGTATTGGACATTTGATCGAATGCTCCCTTTATCGGGCTTGACCGCCATTGATCCTTCGCATCTCGGGCCATGCCTTCAAATCGATCGCCCCACAGAATGTAGGCCAGCATGGCAAGGCCAAGCGGCCAGAAAACCACAAACCCCAATACCATCAGACCGATGGTTACAGGTGTCCAGGCAGGTTTGATCATGCAACTTTTAGTCGTCGTCATCGTCCCATCCATTTAAGACATCCACGTCAATCAGGTGGGGATTGTCCGATGCGGCTTCAAGGATTTGTGAACCGGAAACGCGGAAGAAATGGCCCGGCTTCTGGGCAATTCACCAAGGTAACTTGTCTGTAAGTGACTGTTTTTATGAAGAAACAAAAATCGAGAATAATCTATTCGCCGCAATCGATCGTTGCAGGGAATTATTTGTATTTTCATCGGAAATAACGTCGATAATCGGCTGCGGGCGCGTTCCAATGCGCCCGCAAACCTGCCTGTCAGCTAACAACTTCAGACAGTTGCTTCGCCTGCTCGATCCATTTGTCCCGGGCGATGCGGCCCCGGAAATCAAGCTTCGTGTCCAGCGCCTCTATCTGCTTTGCCGTCAGGGAGGCAATTTGCCAGTAATGGAAAATTCCGGCCTCGTTCAGCGCAACTTCCAGCTTCGGCCCGACACCGCTGATCGCCTTCAGATCGTCAGCAGCTCCGTCCGGCTTGGCCAACAGGATTTCCTCAAGAGAGCCCGTCGTTTCCTTGGCTTTCGCTATAGGCTTTGCAGGTGACTTTGGAACGGGCTTCGCGGCTTTTTTCTCCGGCGCTTTTCCTGCGGAACGCTTAACTGCACCCGGGCGGTTCGAGCGGATGAAGTCCATGACCCGCGGCGCGATTTCGGACCGCCAGCGAGAACCGTTAAAAACACCGTAATGGCCGACATTCGGCTGCTCGTAATGAACCTTGTTTTCATCCGGCAGATTGGAACACAGTTTGTGAGCAGCACGGGTCTGGCCACGGCCGGTTATGTCGTCCTTTTCACCTTCAACCGTCATCAATGCGGTGCGCTTGATCTTGCTGCAGTCCACGAGGCTGCCATTGTGCAGCATCCTGCCGTCCGGCAGCGAATGTTCGATGAACACCGTCTCCACGGTCTGCAGATAGAATTCAGCGGTCAGATCCATGACAGCAAGATATTCGTCATAGAATTCACGGTGCTTTTCTGCACTGTCACCGTCACCTTCGACCAGATGCTGGAAGAAGTCCCGGTGTGCTGTCAGGTGACGGTCGAGATTCATTCCCATGAAGCCGGAAAGCTGCAAGAAACCGGGATAGACATCGCGCATGAAACCCGGATGCGGGAACGGCACTTTCATGATGACGTTGCTCTTGAACCAATCAAGGCCCTTCGACACGGCGAGATCGTTCACCGCTGTTGGCGCAACGCGCGTATCGATCGGACCGCCCATCAGGGTCATCGATGACGGAACATATGGATCTTCACGACCTTCCATGACCGCGACTGCCGCCAACACCGGAACGGATGGCTGGCACACGCCAAGAACGTGAGTGTCCGGTCCCAGGAAGTGCAACATCGAAATGATGTAGTCGATGTAATCGTCCAGATCGAACTTGCCTTCCTGGATCGGCACCATGCGGGCGTCAATCCAGTCGGTGATATAGACGTCAGCATCCGGCATCAGGGCTTCCACTGTGCCCCGCAGCAATGTTGCATAGTGACCCGACATTGGAGCCACGATCAGCACTTTCGGATCGTTGCGGTGCGAAGTCACTCCTCGTTCGAAATGAACCATGTCGCAGAAAGCACGGCTCCAGACGATGTTTTCGCGCACAGGAACGCGGACACCGCCCACGACAGCTTCCTTCAGGCCGAAATCCGGTTTGCCATACCGCCGGGTGGTGCGTTCAAGAACTTCACAGCCGGCAGCAATCGAGCGGCCATAGCTGGTATGAGTCAGAGGGTTAAGCGGGTTCTGGAAGTAGAGCTTCGTCATATCTGCGACAGCTCTGAGCGGCGCCATGGCCGCGTGATTCAGCTCGTAAAGATGATAAAAAGGCAAAGACGCCTCTCCCTTGTTTACAAAGCCGCTGCCTTCCCCTTCGGCGAAGTTCCAATACGCACTAGCGCGGCTCGCTTGTTTTCGCATCACCTATTGCATCGCAACAGAATAGCTAGGCATGCAACCACCTGCAATACTGCTAATTGTTATCTAGCCGCGAGCATAACTTCGCTTGGTTGCGGTCAAATTCATTTTGGCATCAAATTTATGTGCAATGCACAAAGGCAGATAAAGTATTTAAATCAATTTAGTAGAATAACTTTCCGAAAAGTGAACTTGGAATTACGCGGCGAGATCAGCGACAACGGCGTCGAGAACAAAGAAGCCTTCTCTGGTCGCCCGTACACGGTTTTCCCCGATTTCTTCGACCATTCCATGCTCGAGAAGGGCGTTCAGCCGCTGCGGATCAACGGATCTGTGCGAATAACTCTCGTAGCGGGACAAGTCTATCCCCTCCGTGAGGCGCAGCCCCATGAGAAGAAATTCGTCACCCTGCTCTTCCTCATTCAAGCCCATATTTTCGATCATGCCGTGACCATATTGCTCGACGTTTTCGAGCCAGGTCTCGGGGTTCCGCTCAGTTGAGGTGGCCAGACGATTGACCCCCACGGTCAGCCGGCCATGGGCACCCGGGCCGACACCGACATAGTCGCCATATCGCCAATAGACGAGATTATGACGGCATTCCGCGCCGGGTTTGGCATGGTTGGAAACCTCATAAGCCGGCATACCGGCTTCCGCGGTCACGTCCTGGGTCATCTCGTAGAACTCAGCGCCGAGGTCGGGATCCGGCATTTGGAGCTTTCCGGCGTGATAAAGCCTGTAGAAGGGCGTGCCTTCCTCGATAGTGAGCTGATAGAGAGACAAGTGATCGGCAGCAAGCGCAATGGCCTCGTTCAGTTCCTGAGCCCATCCTTCCGGTGTTTGTCCGGGACGGGCGTAGATCAAATCGAAGGACAAGCGCGGGAACGTTGCGCGGGCGGTTTCAATTGCCGTACGTGCTGTCTGCGCATCGTGCAGCCTTCCCAGTAGCTTCAGATCCCTGTCGATCAGGGATTGAACACCCAGAGACACGCGGTTGACGCCCGCCGAGCGGTATCCCCGGAACCGTTCAGCCTCAACGGAAGTCGGGTTGGCTTCCAGCGAGATCTCGATATCGTTCGAAATCCGCCACCGATCCCGGATCCGGTCGAGAATGGCCTCGACGGTCGCGACCGGCATCAGGCTTGGCGTGCCACCCCCGAAGAACACCGAGCGCACGGTCCGATCCCCCGTTCTTTCCGCTGCCCGGTCAAGGGATGCCAGAAAGGCGGTGCGCCACTGATCCTGA
>JBCCVB010000064.1:0-32369 GCA_039195965.1 Pseudomonadota bacterium | reverse complement strand
TCATAATTCCCAAGTGTGATACCCTTGACTATCGAACGCTATGGTCTCGCCACGAGAGCTATCTTTATCGTGCAAGCGCCGTCAAGGCCGATAGTCAGTTTTATCCAGTCTATGAGTGGAATGGACTTTATTCGTTCACGCCTCTCGCGCTCCTTTTTGCGAAAAAAAAACTTCTGATCAACTCGGATTTTACGACTGCTCTCGCGGAACCCAATAATGATGTTTCCCGCCCTAATCCTTTGATCGACCGCGAGATTAAGCGTCTTGGTGGTCCACCTTCGCTGTCCCTGAGGTTGAAGGATGGTCCAACCTTTGTAACCAGCTTTGCCGCAGCCTTAAAGGCGGATGTCAGAGCCGCCGAAAAAGCCAACCCAGGCAAGACCAATGTCTTATTATGCGGAGGCAAGGACAGCCTAAATCTTCTACTTTTGGACTGGCTAAACCCCGTCATTGCATATAGCGCCGAGCCGAATTTTCCTCTTGTTGAGGAGTTTGTACGCAAAAATCATCTAGATATTGAAGTGCGGATACTGAGCGACAAACGGGTTGAAAGCCTTGAAGCGCGCCAGATTGCTGAAGGCTTTTGCTTGGTGGACTTGAATAACTGGAAATGGACCGGGCACCTTCATGAGATTGCAGGGGACTATGACCATGAGTTGATTTTCTGGAAAGGTCAGGTGGCAGACCTTTTCTTGACTGACTATTGGCGCTCTTACACCAGCTCCCGCAATCCCTTTTATAGAAAAAGCCGCAAAGCCTATCAAAAAATTGCTCGGTTTGCTCCATTTCTAGACGGACCACTGCGCGCTCACATTTTATCTGATTTGGCCCAAAGCATTTGGGAACGGTCAGGAGTCCTACAGGGCGCGCATATGGGTTTTTTGCGCTCTATTTGCGATTGCCTAGTGCTCTCAGCTTATCACGGACAAAAGGTAGAAGCTCTCTGGACCAGCCTTGAATTTTCCCGGGTAACTTTTCACGACGTCCGAGGTGAAATTGGTAGGGTCTTGAAAGGGGCCGAAGTCTGGTATCCGGATGAAAATCCCTCGCCCAGATCTGAATTTTCTCGCGATGCTTGGCGAAAGCCAGAGGCCTTTTCAGAAGCTGTGAAAGCTCTCGGGATCGATGTGGAAAGTACTGATTACATGCCGGTTCGATAAATAAACACAAGAAAGAAATACTGCTGTTAGAAAACAGCGCAAAGGAGCGATTCGATCACTTGGGTCAACCCTCCGAGTGACGGCCTTCAAGTGCTTCCACTTTGATATTTGAGCGTGCACTTAACCGACTTAACCAATCTTACGACAACGTACTTCGATTGAATTCTCCTTTGGAAGGTTTTTGTTGGAAATGGGCGTCGAGTCCAAATTCGACAGGTTAATTCTAATCCATCAAGAGCCGGACTAAGCGGTTAGCCTGATATGAGGAATGGCAGATAGGTCCAAATCAACCATTTCGTACACAACCCAATTCCGGCCCCGAGGATTAGAAGAGGTAGCAAACGGATTTCCCGTATAGGATCGACAAAACCATCCTTATAGCCGACGTAAAGAGCAAAAAGCAGGCCAGGCAGACGATGTAGGACAATGATCAAAATTGCCCATTCAAAACCGCCATAGATCATGGCAGTTGGCAATCCGATGAGAAGGCCGATAACATTAATGCTATTCGCATTGGCCTCGATATGGAACTTGCCTTTCGCGGAAAAAACCTTGAGAAACATCTCAAACGGCATCAGTGCGATCATGAATGCCATCATGGCCGCAATCTGACCCGCTCCGGCGTAACGAGCGTCATAGAGGAAAAGTATCAACTCGGGACCAAGAACAAATAGTCCCCCTGCTAAGGTAAACAGGACAAGGTCTCCCCAAAATCTTAATCGATAGTATTCCGCCACGACCCGCATCGGGTTTGTCCTATTCACTTCACTGAACGCTGGAAAGGCGATCCTCTGATAAAGGGGCATTATAACACTTGTTCTGAACATGATAGGGAGGGCTGCTCCGATTGAATAGAGCCCTAGCGCGGTGCCCGAAATGAAACCACCCAGAATGAGTTTGTCGCTGTTGGCAGAAAGGGCCGTTGATACAGAGCTGAGCATTATCCATTTGCTTGTCGACAGGATTTTTCCTGCAATCTTCCGATCCCAGAGAGGACGAAGCCCTTTTTGTGGTGATAGCAATAAGGTGAAGAGATTGAACAGGAATACAAAAACAATGGTTCCTGCTGTAAAGGCCCAGGGTGACGGGAAAAACCAAGCATAAAGGATCGACACTACAGACCCTAGTAATCCGGCGGAGATCTCAATTGTGAAAAGCTTGCTACCCTCAAGATTGCGTTCAAAAACTGCAAAATGAGGATGAAGAAATCCACGAATGATCTGTGAGAGAGCGGTCGCTGCCAATAGTGGTGGCAATATTGCGGCGCTGTAGACTGAAGCTTCCTTTGCAAGGCCAAGGCTTGCAAAAACCCATACGCCGAAGGCAAACAGAGAAGCAAGCCCCCAAATGATCAATCCACGCAGGATCTGCAGCAGATAAGCGACTCTCAGAAACAGCACATTAATCGCATTCTGATACTGGACGATCACGGTATTGATCCCGATATCAGAGAGCATGCCCAAAATAGTTATGACGGCGAAAACAATCGCAATCAGGCCATAATCATCGGGTGATAGAAGCCGGGTTAAGACGAGCGTGGTGCCAAAGCGGATCACTACATTGATGCTCGATCCAAGAATGGACCAGCTTGCGGCGCGCCGAGTGCGTTCTTCAATGGACGTTTTTGTAATTGTATCAATCATATTAACTGCCGAACAGGCTTAGCCCCACTTTTTTGACAAGACAAAGGTCGAAACGGCAGCAATTCGAGTTGCCTTGGTTGGGCGTGGTAAAAGGCAAGCGTTAGCACTCCGAAAAGACAGGTCATGATTAACAAGTTAATTGTCGTGCCTCCAAATGTTCGATACGTTTAGCGCGCTAGTCATTAATATGTTGGGTGCATAACAGCGGAGATGAAGCTTGTCTGAACAAAAAACCAAACGCCATGCTGAGGGCGTAGTGAATGATAATAGACTGAAGGATCAGTGCAGTTTCTGCCTTAACAACGAGCAGGGATTCAATTAGCTCCCTCGTGAAGAGCTGAGCCTCAAAAATTCGAATCTCTAGTTCTCAAAAAAGCAATTCAACGTGCCGGTCCATTTCAAAAAAGTCGACGCAATTTGCTTGACCTGAAATTCTTAGTCAGAATTGTCAATGCAAATGGATGAGGTGATTTGCGCGGTACAATTGACAAAAATCATTGCGTCAGCAAGGGGTGGTTCAACTTTGGTGTTCGACTTGTCCTGGATCAGCCACTAAACGTTCCAGATATTCTGCCGCAGTTGAAACTGGAGCGGCAAAACAAGATGAACAGAGATCTGACATTACACCCGGACAAAGACTTTTCTTTCAAATAGACATTGAAAATTATCTGCTCCGTAGGAAAAAAGCTGCCTAGGTGTCTAAATCATACCGAAGATTTTGTCGACCATGCCTCCTCACTTTGATCCAGAGTGATATTAATGGTTGAAAGTGCTGTATTTACTACTTCTCAATTCGAGTTTATGTGACAACTCATAATTTGACAGTTTCTAGCGATAATTTGCAAATGCCATGCTGCTTACCTTGCCGTAAGACCCGGTCCGTCGACATGTTTAAGGCAATAGGTGTTAAAATTCACTCGGTTTAGGAGTAACCAAGACTTCAGAACTCCACCGGTTTGGTGTACAGCCCGTAGCAATCAGGAGACGGACGGAATGAAGCGTTCACGGTTCATGTAAAAAACAGATCACCGGCATTTTACGAGAGTAGGAAAGTGGTCAGAATTCGACCAGTGTTTGCAGGCGCAATGGCATCTCGGAAGCCACGTTCTACAAGTTCAAGATTAAGTTTGGGAGCTTAGATGGGTCACTTGCACGCAAGCTGAAGGCGAGAACGCGAAGCTCAAGAAGTTGCTGGCTAAGGCCATGTTCGACAACGCCATGCACCTCAAAAAATGGTAACGTCCGGTGCAAGGCAAAGTGCGGAGCCTCATCTGTGCACAGGGCGCCGCTTGAGCCAACGTCTGACGTGTGTGGTTTTGTAGGTTGACGGGTTGAGTGTTCGGTATCGAAGCCTTCGACCGCATGATGCCGATCTGCGTGCAGATATGAAGAAGGTTACCAGTGAATACCCGCTCTTCGGCTACAGAGGTATTCACTTGATGCTGGAGCATCAGGTTATTGGAATGAACCAGAAGAAGTTTCGGCACCTCCATTGCGAGGAAAAGCTGCTAGTCCGCAAACGATGTAGTCGGAGTTTGGGTAGGGCACGAGAAGGCGAAAGGTGTAACCAAACAGAGCAAACGAGCGAAGGAGTCTGGACTTCGTGTCGGATGCATTCACGCACGTTCGTCGGGTCCGAGTCCGAGTTCTAGTCATGGTCGATGGTTGCTGCAGCGAATGCCTAGCGCTGGTGGTTGATATTTCATTGTTCGGCTTGCTGGGCACCTGTGAACTCGACGCACTCATCCGTCTACCCGGCAAGCCAATTCAAAAGGGATTTGTCGAGAGCTTCAACTGCAGCTTCCTGGACGAGTGGCTCAAGGAAGCGCTGCTTTTGTCACTGGTAGAGGCCAGCAGCCTAATCCCCTCATGGAAAGAAGACTACAACCAAAACAGACCACGTTCATCTTTGAGCATTCTCTCGCCCTGTGAATTCGCTTTGAAAACGATATTGCAAACTCGGGTCTCATGAGCTCAATAGTCAATCAAAAGACTCCATACTGAAGTGGAATTGGATTGGGCCCCAGGTCACTTGAACCGCGCCGGGTTTGCTGGAGGTTGTGTGGTTTAAGTTATGCGACTTCGGCCGTTTGATCCAGCATGGCGTAGTATTGTTCCTCTGCTTCAGCCGGAGGGATGTTTCCTATAGGCTCCAGAAGTCGCCGTTGATTGAACCATTCGACCCATTCGAGAGTTGCGAATTCGACCGCTTCGAAGTTTCTCCATGGCCCGCGCTGATGAATGACCTCGGCCTTGTAAAGCCCGTTGATCGTTTCTGCGAGAGCATTGTCGTAGCTATCGCCGACACTTCCGACAGACGGCTCGATACCTGCTTCTGCCAGCCGTTCGGAATAGTGAATGGATACGTATTGAACGCCCCTGTCGGAGTGATGCACGAGGCCGCCGCCATGAACGGGCCGCCGATCATGAAGCGCCTGTTCCAAAGCGTCGAGGACGAAGGTGGCATGTGCCGTCCGGCTTACACGCCAGCCGACAATGCGCCGGGCAAAACGCATCAATGACGAAGGCGACGTAGACGAAGTCTTGCCAGGTGGCCACGTATGTGAAATCTGAAACCCAAAGCTTGTTCGGAGCCGGAGCACTGAACTGACGGTTCACGCGGTCGAGTGGACTGGGGGCAGACTTGTCCGGAAACGTCGTCTTGACCGGTTTGCCCCGTATGATCCCCTGAAGTCCCACAACTCTCATAAGCCGGTCCACCGTGCAGCGGGCAACATCGAAGTCCTCCCGCTACAGTTGCCGCCACACCTTGCGCATGCCATAAACTTGGAAGTTCTCTTCGAAGACACGGCGTATCTCGATCTTCAGAGCGATATCGCGGCGGACACGGACTGAAAACCGGTCCACGTCCTTACGCTTGGCGATGTTCACGTAATAAGTCGATGGGGCAATCGGCAGCACTCTGCAAATCGGCTCGACCCCAAACACACCTCGGTGTTCTTCGATGAAGGAAATCATCGCTTCAGTGGGCGGTCGAGCTCCGCTTAGCTGCCCGGCAGGTGTTTGCTTGCAAACGCTGGGAGGGGGCGAAATATGCAGACGCCTTGCGCAAAATCTCGTTGGCCTGACGAAGCTCACGGTTCTCCCGCTCTAAGGACTTCATCTTCTCTGCCACATCGCTTGGTAGGCCAGCCCGCTTGCCGCTTTCGACTTCGCTCTTCTTGACCTATTCATGCAGCGTTGCAGGAACGCAGCCGATCTTGGCTGCAATAGAAGACACTGCGGCCTATCGAGACGGATGATCGGCTTCATGCTCCAGCACCATGCGAATGGCGCGTTCGTGGACTTCAGCTGAAAATTTGTTTGTTGTCTTACTCATATCGGCTTAACTTTCTCAGAAGTAGGAGCCTCCGGCAAACCCGGCGCGGTTCAACTTGTTCAACGTAGCTCTTGATTAGATTGCCATTCAGATTTCAGTTGGCTGTGGTGACTGAGTTGCTGAATCGATTGATGAAAAGGATCGAAACAGTCGTAATTCCGCAAGCTGGTGACTTTGCCGTCCTGAAAGTCGAACACAGCGACGCAGTGCGCGCTTAACGCCTGTCCAGCGCTCAAGGGCGGCATGTCGATTTCCATTGTGCCGCGCCACACCATTTCCAGAATGACACAGTCTTCAGTCGCCAGTTCACGCGTTATTTCGTATTTCTGCTCGCGAAGAATACCGCGCGCTTTTTCTATGTCCGCCTTTAGCTGATCGAGATTTCGATGCTGACCCTGGGGCTTGAACAGATTTGGCCATTCGGTCTGCGTGACGTCCTCAGAAAAGAACGTATCCATGCAGTCACCGTCCATGCTCTCGACAGCTCTGACAAAGCTCTTGGCAGCTGAGAGGTTCGTGCGGGCCTGATTACTCATAGCTGGTTCCAGAAAGAATGAATTGTGGCCAGAACATTTGTCCCGGCGCATCCGCAAAGCGACCAGCAGCCCACAATAGCCGTGCGGGCCCATTTGACGGGTCCGCACGGCGATGGTGGTGGTGGGCAATACATTAAACAGAATTATGAGCGCGCCGCTTCCGCGCCCGACCGCGCAAACCGGCAAGCCCGACAATGGAGACTCCGAGCAGCAGGAATGATGCGGGAAGCGGAACCGGTGTGACACCGCCGCGATCCGTAGAGAAAATCACGTTGTCCATGCCGAACGCATCTTCCGGAGTGTCGTTGCCAACCCCTGCGAACTCGAACAGCATGTAAGCGGCCAGGCTGCCTTGCAGGTCCACGCCGAGAAACGTTTTTCCAAACATCATGTTTCCCTTCGCGATGACCTCGCCCAGAAGATTGTCATTTCCGCCATAAAAGCGAAGCGCTGTTTCCCGGGTTTCATCTCCGAGGTCACTGAAATCAGCACCCCAGGAAACAACCGGGGCCAGGAAATCGATCCGTAGAGGAGAGTTTCGACTGACGTAACCACAGGCATGCGTCGAGCCATTGACGGAGAAGCTGTTAAAGCAGTTACCACCTGGTGCGATCACGTTGACGGTTGCGAGGTTTTCGAAATGGCTGCCCCCTTGCAACGTCATGTTGCCGACGGCAAGCGGTTGATTTTCAAAAGATGCGCCTGGGGTTGCCGACTCAAAGTCAATGCTTACCTGCGGCGATGCCGCTTGGATGAACTGAGTGCGGTCATGATAAATGATAGGCGCGGCATAGGTCGCCGACGAAAAAGTCAGCGCTGCCAGTACGCCCGCTGCTGCAAAGTAATGTTTCACAAGTGAACTCCTTGCTGGACAATATTGTCGCGCAAGAAAGCAGCTTGAGTTTTCTGTAGTTTTTCAAAATCGGTATCAATTGTATCTACCGGCGCTGCAGCCGAACTACGCCTGTAGTCCCGGTTTATCCGTTTCGGGAGCGCCAAGTTCATCAAAGAGGCTTAAGGACATCCCGATAGGAGAGGCAACGATAAAGCATGCGCAGTGACTGAGAGGTTCGCGCGATCACCTTTCCTCACCGATTGCTGATTCATCGTGACTGGCGGGCAGCAGGCTGAAGGCAGTTTAATCCCGGCGTGCTCCGGTTTTTGTTTGAGACAAAGTCTGTCTGAACTGAGCGCGGCAGGTCGCACGGGTGGTTTCTTCTGCTCCGTGTGTGCCTGAAATTGAACCAGGCACACGAAAGGCCTCTCAATGACATCGGCAATCGGTTTTCCGCATCGCTCCTTTCTTCTCGCAACGCTGGTCGCGATTTCTGTGTTTTGGTCAGGCGCCGTACAAAGCCAGGAAGTGTCATCCCTACCGGATTACGTAACGGAGCAGTTTGGCCATCCGCCGGCCATTCCAGACGGACCGTTGTCCGAAGAATTACGGTCCGCAGTGCAGGTGGCCTTTGTCGATGTGTTGACGCAATCGGCCTGGGGGCAGGAGCAGACCAACGCACTCAGGAAAGTTGCAGAGTCAAAAGATCCCAGAATTGCCTGGATGATCGCCGATCTGATGCGCTTTGCTTCTGGTCAACAGCTGAACACCGCTCTTGCCAGTGCAGCCGCGAACTTGCTTGAAATTGATGTGCCGACCGAAAACCACTGGGGTGTCGTAACCGATCATCTCATCGCCTGGGATATTCCTGCACCTCCTGACTACCTGGCGGTGAAGCGCGCCATTTTTACCAGCCTTGTTCCTGGCTGGGAGAAGATTTTTGTTGAGGGCGATATCGACTGGCGGCAAGTATCCTGGGGAGGCGTTCTCATTGATGACCGCGCCTACGATACGACGGATGAGGCGTGCAATTGCATTCCCGCAGTGGACAATCCCGAAGTAAGCAGTGCTGAAGATGCAACCTGGCTCAAAGACGAGGATATTGTCTTTGGCATTGAAGTGAACGGTGAATACCGGGCTTACCCGCGCCGCATCATGGAAGTGCGCGAGATGGTCAACGACACGCTCGGCGGAAGGGATCTTGGCATACCTTACTGTACATTATGCGGGGCGGCGCAGGCTTACTTCACTGATCAGCTGCCGGAAGGGATTGAGCGGCCAGTTCTTCGCACATCAGGACTGCTCATCCGATCGAACAAGGTGATGTACGACGTCAACACCTATTCCGTGTTCGATACGTTTCTGGGCAATGCGGTGACAGGACCTCTTGCGAAAAAGAACCTGCAACTGAAGCAGGCGAGCGTTGTGACGACCGATTGGGGCACCTGGAAAAAGGCACATCCTGAAACCACGGTACTCGTCGAAGCGCTCGCGCTGGGCCGCGACTTTGATTTTCGCAACGGCCGGGACGCCAACGGTCCGATTTTTCCTGTCGGCGATGTCGATCCGCGCCTGCCCGTTCATGAGGACATCATCGGCGTTGTCACAGCGTCAGGAAAACCGGTGGCGTTTCAGCGAAGCAAGGCTTTTGCAGCCTTGAAGAAAGGCGACGAGATTGCCTTTGAGAACGTGCGTCTGAAACTGGACGCCGGCGGCATTCGAGCCGTTGATGCCGACGGCTCCGATCTGGGCAGCCATCAGGCTTTCTGGTTCGCCTGGTCGCAGTTCCATCCCCAGACGGAGCTCTGGTTAGGGTAAAACGTACAACTGATATTGTTGCGGGGGCTGGAGCCCTTTCTTGGGTCGACTGTTGCAGAGGTGATCCCGGATGGACCAGGGTTGAGGCTGTTTCAGACGTCCTGGCTAAGGGCTTGTGCAGTTGAGTGATTTCGTTAGTTTTTGACTGAACCTGAGTTTCCATAACAGGGCTTCTTCAGGATCTTCCCAAGGCTTAGCTTGCCGGCACTGCGATCGTCCGAATGATAAAGTAAAGCTTTGGCTGTGTGAGCGACTGTCGTGCACGCATGAGTTCTCTCGTGCCTTTTCTACCGAGGATTGGATATGAAACGCGAGGCAGTAAATCCCGCCAGTATGTATGACACGCTGAAGTTCAACTTCTCCCATGCCGTTGAAAGTGAGGGTGGGCATCTTCTTCATCTGGCAGGTCAGGTTGCCGTCGATGCAGAAGGCAACCTCGTGGGGGAGGGGGACCTCGAGCTTCAGACACGCAAAGTTTGCGAAAACCTCAAGGAAGTTCTGGCCAGTCAGAAGGCCGGTCCCGGCAACGTTGTGCGCATCCGGATTTACGTCGCCAATCACGACCCGTCGAAGCTTGAAGTCATCGAGCCTGTTATCGGGGAGTTTTTTGGCGAAGTGCCACCGGCTGCCAGCACTTTGATCGGAGTACAGGCGTTGGCTATGCCGGGATTTCTAATCGAAATTGAAGCCACTGCTATACTCGATTGACTGCGCAAACAACTGGTGTTTCGGCTACCGTTCGTTCGCGCAGCGCATCAGGTCCGTGACAGGGCACATAAACGCGTTCGAAATCCGATCAGTCAGAGTTCGTCACGTTTCCAGGATAAAGTCCGCGCAGCGTTCGGCAATCATGATGACCGGAGCATTCGTGTTACCGCTCACCAGTTGCGGCATGACCGATGCATCGCAAATCCTCAGGTTCCGCACACCGTTGACCTTCAATCTGGTATCGACCACCGCTTGGGCATCCGACCCCATCCGACAGGTGCCTGACGGATGATAAACTGTCTTTGCATAGGCGCGCACATAATCCGCCAGTCCGGCGTCAGACGTTGCCTTGTCCGAACCGGGAAGCAATTCTTCGGAAATTAGATCTCTCAGCGCAGGTTGTTCGAGGATCTTTCGCGCCAGTTTGACACCACGGACGAGAGCCTCCACATCGCGTTCTACCGACAGGTAACCGCCATTCAAGTGGATCGGATCAGTTGCATTGGCTGACCGTAATCGCACGACTCCCCGGCTTTCGGGGCGAAGATAGCAAGGGTTTAGCGTAATGCCGTGACCCGGCAGAGGTTCGCGTTCCACATCTCCGGCTAGTGTCGGCAAAACATGGAACTGAATGTCGGGGCGCCCGGCATTACTTGTGTCCACGAAGCCACCCGTTTCCACGATGGTTGAGGTCAAGAGGCCGCTCCTGAACAGGATGTATTGGAGGCCGTTCCGAATAGCACGCCACCCGCGATCCTGGCCGAGTAAGGAAATTGGTTGTGTGGTTTGCGCATAGACCGGCACCTCAAGATGATCCTGATAGTTTCTTCCGACCTGGCTCCGGTCTGCCACAACTGAAATGCCATGTTCGTCAAGATGTTCAGCGGGTCCGATGCCTGAAAGCATTAAGATTTTGGGAGACGCGAGGGCTCCGGCAGTCAATATGACTTCCTCTCGGGCGAGCGCGCATTTCTCGATGTCTCCATGACTTCCTTTGTAGAAGACGCCTTCAACCTTGTTGCCGTTGATGTGGAGCCGTGTCGCCCCGGTATCCGTGAGGATAGTCAGGTTGGGATTGTTGCAAACTTCCGCGAGATAAGTGCTCGCCGTTGAGCCTCGCCGGCCGTTGAAGGTGGTCGTCTGATAGAAACCGACACCGTCCTGTTTGGCACCGTTGAAATCGTCGTTGTAGGCGATGCCGGCCTGCTGGGTGGCTTTGACGAAGCCAAGTGATAGTGGGTGTTTGAACCTGGCGTCCGACACGCGGAGAGGACCTTTGGTGCCGTGGTAATCTCCGGAGAGCCGTTCGTTTGCCTCGGCACGCATGAACACTGGCAACACCGTTTCCCAGTCCCACCCCTGACAACCATGATCGACTGCCCAGGCATCGTAGTCCTCGGCTTGGCCGCGTATGTAGACCATCGCATTCAGCGAAGATCCCCCGCCGAGTGTCCGTCCCTGGGGAATGAACATCGCTCGGTCTGCCGTCTTGCTGTCCGGTTCCGCACGGTAGAGGAAACTGCGCTTTGTCCCGATAACCCGGACGAATGTTCCGGGCATGTGAACAAAGGGGGAGTTGTCGCGCGGACCGGCTTCCAGAAGCAGAACCGATTTGCCAGCCTTCACCAGACGGTTGACCATCACGCAACCGGCAGAACCGCCTCCGATGACTATAAAATCGTAGTCCCTGTCTGACATCGCATTCTCCTCCCAAACTTCCGAAACCACTGGGGTTCGGATCATGTCGTCCGGGAGTGCTAGCGATGGATCGCTGGCGTGATCAATGAGAAACGCAAGAGGTTTCCCTGACAGTCAATAGATAGTTCCGGCACAGGCAAGACCACGACTTTTGGCTATGCGAGGCTCTGCGCCAACGACAAAGTTGGCAGGAGTTTATTGCAGAATGGCGAACTACGAGCGCTACAAAAACAAGACCGTTCTGATCACCGGTGGAGGTACGGGGATCGGTGCGGAAGTCGCGCGTCGCATGGCGGCGGAGGGCGCGCGGGTAGCCCTGATGGGCCGTCGTCGGGAGCCGCTTGAGAAGGTCGCAGGCGAGTTTGGAGGGCTGGTTGTCTCCGGCGATGCTTCTTCAGGCGAAAGCGTGAGGGAAGCGCTGAAGGAAATTCACGAGAAATTCGGCAAGGTCGACATTCTGATTGCCAATGCCGGCGGTCATGGCGTCGGTCCCACCATGGAGATGAGCGACGCAGACTGGGCGTTGGCCACCAAACTCAATCTGGACACCGCTTTCGTCTGTGCCCGTGAATGCCTGCCGCACCTGGTGGAGACAGGTGGCAATATCATCATCGTTGCGTCGATTGCGGGTCTTTTCGCCGGGCCCCAGGCGGCTGGTTACGTCACCATGAAACACGCCTGCATCGGCCTCGGCAAATCCCTCGCCCGTGATTTCGGTCGGCAGGGCGTGCGGACCAACATGATCTGCCCGGGGTGGGTCAGTACCGCGATGGCCGACGAGCAGATGCAGGTTCTCGTTGAAAAGAACGGCCTCAAATCCATCGAAGAAGCCTACGCACTCGTGACCCGAGACGTGCCGCTTGGAAAACCCGCCACAGCTGAAGACGTATCCAACGTGATCTGCTTCGTCGCCTCTGATGAGGCAGCGCTGATGAACGGTTCGATCGTGACGGTCGACGGCGGCTCGTCCGTGGTCGATCTGCCGACACTTGCCTTTGCTGAATAAGTCGATTTGGGAGGAAAACAACATGAAAGCTGAAAACGCGCCGGACGACTGGAAGGACTATGATGAGTTTGCTGCGGGCATCGATACCAATCGCTTGCCCCACAGTGAGGATCTGATCGGCCAAACCCTCGACATCGAGCTGAAGAGTGGCCGCAGCTTTACGCTGACTTTCACTGGCAAACATGAGCTAGATCTTTTTGAGGGTGGGGCTACTTCGAGCGAATGGTGCGAAGTCGTCCAAGTGGCAGACAACACGTTCTTCGTGGACGTCACCATCGCGGCAACGCCAAAAATTGCCGAAACGCTGATCGTCAATCTGGAAACCAGACGGGTCCTGTCGATCCGTTGCCGTATCCGTGACGAAGGTGAGGCACCAGGTGAGCCGCGAGTGGCTCAGGACTATGTGCCGGGGATCCTCAAGGGCGGCGTGGTAACCGGAATTGAACCGCACGAGACGCGCGATTTGATTGGTCTGCGTGCGTTTTACGACTACAGCCCAAATCACGTCTATGAACACATCTATCTGAGTTCAACCCGGTACGGCTGGCAGAACCTGGTGGGTGTGCAGCGCGGTCATGGCGATACAGACCTGGCAACCACCATCAAGTTTGCCGAGGACCAATACGTCTTCGGTTTTCGCGAATTCATCATTCCGGTGGCGTCAGTGTTTTTCTACGGCTGGCACAACATGCGCTCTACAGGCAAGTTCCTGGGCGTCGCCGGTAACGGTTCGATCCAGAACAACGCCGCAGGCGCGACCATCCAGAAAGCCTCGATGACTTTTTACAACCCTGGCCAGCAACCGGTCTGAGGAAACGGGTGAACATGACCAATTACGACATCATCAAGGCGCATTACGCCGGGTCGGACAATCGTGACCTGGAAGCAATGCTTGTTCCCATTACCGTCGAAACCGCCTGGACCGAAATGGCCGGTTTTCCTTGTGCAGGCACCTATCACGGTCCGCAGGAAATCGTTGAGAACGTGTTCAAGGCCCTCGGAGAAGCCTGGGAAAACTACACGCTGAAAGTGGAGCGCATTCTGGATGCGGGCGACACCATCATCGGTGTGGGTACCTACTCGGGTACCTACAGGAAAACCGGAAAGCACATGGAAGCACGGGTCACCCACGTCTGGGACCTGAAGGACGGCAAGGTGGTCCGGTTCGAACAGTTCACAGACACGCTTTTGGTGGCTGAAGCCATGACGTCATAAGCGGCCATTGCTGCTGGGCAGGGCGTGTTCCTGTCCGAATTTGCATGTGACAGAGGAGGATAATATGCAAAGACCCTTATTGTTTGCAGGTGCTGCGATTGTTGGCGGCCTGGCGTTTTCCGCGCAAGCCGCTGCGGCGGAAGACATTTCATGCGGCCTGTCCAACGGTCAGGTCGCATCGGGCGAGCCGATCGTGCTGGGGGCAATCGTCGGCAAGACCGGGCCTGATGATTTCAGCGCTTCGGCGATGGCCGCAGATGCCTATTTCGAGTGTGTAAACGCCAATGGAGGCATCAACGGGCGTCCGATCCGCTACATCATCGGCGATGATCAATGGAACCCCGAAGTTGCCGCGCAGCTGGCGGCGAAAATCGTCCAGGACGAGAATGCCGTCGCCATGGTCGGCAATTCCAGTTTTGTCGAATGTGCGGCAAACGCAAAGCTCTATGCAGACAGCAACATTGTGGCTGTGTCCGGTGTCGGTGTTCCGCGTGAATGTTTCTCGGCATCGAACATTGCACCAACGAATGCTGGTCCGCGTATTTCCAGCACGGCCGCGGCGGAGTTTGCCGGCGAGCAGCTGGGAGCAAAAAACATAGTCTGCATCGGCCCCAATATTCCCAATGTCGGTGCTTGGTCATGTGAAGGTGTTGTCAAATGGGGTGAAGCCAACGGCGTTACAGCCAACACCATCCTGATCGATCCGGGCTCCCTCGACGCGACATCAGTTGTTCTTCAGGCTGCCAGCTTTGGTGCGGATTCCGTTGTCCTTGGTCTTCCCAAGGGGATTATGCTGCCGATTCTGACCGCGGCCGAGGAGCAGGGCTTCGATCAGACCATGAACTGGCTGTCGGCGGCTTCCGGCTACGACACGACGGTTCCGGGCACGCTCGGTGCAGTCTGGGAAGGCAAATTCTATGTGAACATGGAATTCAATCCTCTGGACTCGGAAGAGTCCGACAACCGCAACTGGCTGGCGGTGATGGACAAATACGCGGAGCCGGAAAATCCGCGTGACACCTTTGCACAAGCCGGATACCTGGCCGCACGTGTGGTCACCGATGCGCTTCTGAGCCTCGATCCGGCTGACATCAACCGGGACAGTGTGACAGCAGCGCTGAGCAGGGTCGACAACTTCCAGAGCGATATCCTGTGTGCCACCTGGTATGTAGGTGCCGAGCAACCGCGCCAGAACGCAAATCACACAACGCGCATGGCAGTGACAGCTGGCGACACGTGGAAGACCGTGACCGACTGCCGTCCAAGCGAGGATGTCGAACTGGCTGACATCATCGCCTACGAGAAAGAAGCCGGTATCGCCAACTGACAGTCGGACCAATCGAACAGCGGGCAGGCCATCAAGTGGCCTGCCCGCATCGGGTGTCTGCGTTCAACACGGGAGAGATAGCTTGAACTGGCTTCCATTTGTTGTGTCCGGCCTTGGTATCGGAGGGGCCTATGCCCTGGCCGGTGTTGGGTTGGTTCTGCTCTACCGCACTTCCGGTGTCCTGAATTTCGCCTTTGGCGCCGTTGGTGCCTTCGGCGCATTCATCACCTTCGCTTCTCTTGGCTTTGGTGCTCCACTTGCCGTAGCAGCTCTGGCAGGTATCGGGACGTCGATTTTGCTCTCCTGCGGCTACGGGCGCTTCATTGCTCCAACTCTTGCATATCGCAACACGGTCATTCGGTCGGTCGGAACGCTTGGGTTTGCGCTCATTCTGCTCGGCGTCATGGGGTTACTGTGGGGTGAAATACCGCGTCGGCTGCAATATCCGACGGATAAAATGGCCCTCAGTTTTTTCGGGGCGAGACTGACCTATACGCGAATGATCGCTCTGGCGGTTGCCGCATCCACCGTGATCGGTCTGACGATCCTGATTGCCCGAACCCGCCTCGGTCTGAACATGCGCGCGCTTTCCGACAATCGTGACCTGAGCGCCTTGCTTGGCATTCCTGTTCTAAAAGTCGAACTTCTCGCCTGGTTGATTATCGGCATATTTGCAGGTGTTACCGGTTTGCTCCTCGCCAATCTTGTGGGTCTCAAGGCCTTTCAATTGACGTTTCTCGTTGTTCCGGCGATCGCAGCAGCCTTGCTCGGGGGAATGCAATCCCTGTTCTGGACGGCCATTGCCGGCGTCGGCATCGGCATCACCGAGGCATTTCTGACGGCGTTTCCGTTGGTAGCGCCTTACCGTTCGGCCAGTCCGTTCGCGATTGCGCTCGTTGCCGTCGCGGTCACCGCCTTCCTCCCATCGCTGCAGAAAAGGATCAGCTCATGAGCCGTGCGATCATCCGGGAAGATGTGATCCCCATGCCGAACCGCTATCGAACCCTACTGGAAATTCCAGTGGCGATGGCCCTGGTGATGCTTGTGGTCGTTTCGACAGCCAACGCCTACTGGATCAGCACGTTCACGTCCGCGCTGGCTCTTGCTCTGGCTGCACGCGGGATTGGTGTGCTTTATGGACTGCTCGGGCTCGTGTCGCTGTGCCAGTTTGCCCTGATCGGGATCGGAGGCTGGATGATGCTGCGGCTGAGTCATGGCACCGGTCTGCCTTTTGAAATCAATGTGCTGATTGCAGGGGTCACGGCTGCGGGGGTTGGCGTCGTGTGGGGCGCACCGGCATTGCGGTTGAAAGGGCTCTATCTTGCTCTGGTGACCCTAATGCTGGCCGGAGCCTACCAGGTGGTGATTTCCGCAACCGGGTTTCCTGATGGCGGGGCC
Organism: Pseudomonadota bacterium; assembly: GCA_039195965.1. Lineage (GTDB taxonomy): Bacteria > Pseudomonadota > Alphaproteobacteria > Rhizobiales > Stappiaceae > Roseibium. Next base: position 15,685 of record JBCCVB010000064.1, on the reverse strand, counting down.
GGTTTTCTCGGCCGCGCGGATGCGACACAGCGGTTGATGTTGGAGCGTCCCGTAATTGCGACGTCCAACAGTTCCTATCTTGTTTACTGTGCGATCTGGGCGACTGGCGGTTTCATGCTGGCGGAATGGCTGCGGGTCACCAAGATGGGGCGGTCCTGGGCGATGATCCGCAAGGATGACAACACCGCACGCAGCGTCGGTGTGAATTTGCTGACGTACAAGATCATCGCCTTCGCCTTTGCCGGGTTTCTTGCCGGTGTCGGCGGAGCGTTGCTGGCTGGCGGTGTCGGCCAGCTCGACGGACGTGCCTTCGCCGCGTCGGAATCGCTCTTTCTCTTTGCACTCAGTGTTGTCGCCGGAGTTTATCATTGGTACGGGGCACTGATCGCAGGGCTGCTGTTGCGGGCCGTGCCGAGTCTGCTGACCGATTTTGAAATCAACGGTTATGTCGCGATCATCTTCTATGGCAGCGCGTTGATGCACGCATTGATAACCGCGCCTCGCGGCATTGCCGGGCAGATTTCGAACCTCATAGGAAAGATCAGAACGATTGCGATTCCCGGAACAGGGAGGCAGGCGTTGTGATCCACATTGAAAATCTCACGGTGCAATTCGGGGCTGTCAAACCGCTGGACAACCTGAACGTCACTCTGGACGCAAGGATCTGCGGGCTAATCGGTCCAAATGGAGCGGGCAAGACAACTTTGCTGAATGTTCTGTCCGGGTTCATCACCCCGGTATCCGGACGGATCGACGTTGACGGGACAGATTTGTTGTCATTGTCACCGATCCAGCGTGTCGGTCTTGGTCTGCGCCGGAGCTTTCAAACCGAACAGGTGGTCGAGGATCTGAGCGTCTACGACAATGTGCTGAGCTTGTTGGATCACGTTGGTGTTCGTGGCGAAGAAGCGGCGGGACAAGTCTCCCGCGCGCTGCATTTTGCCGGTCTGGCAGGCATCGCCTCCCAGCTCGGCGGCGAACTCAATCTCTATCAACGGAGGATGCTCGAAATCGCACGCGCACTTGTCGGCGGTCCGCGCATCGTCCTGTTTGATGAGCCGGGTGCCGGAATGACCGAAAACGAAGGCCAAACACTGCGTGAGACCTTGCTGGCGATACCGGACGAATTTGGGCCGCAGGTGCTTTTAATCGACCATGACGTGGACCTGATTTCGGCGACTTGCGAAAAAACGCTGGTTCTCGATTTCGGGCAATACCTGACTTACGGGCCAACAGCTTCGGTGCTGGCTGACGATATCGTGCGCAAAGCATATCTGGGGATGGAATGATGGGCGGCAGCGAGAAACTGGAGATACGCAACCTGAGTGTGGAACGAGGCGGCAAGCCGGTCTTGCACGATATCTCGATGACATTTCTGCCTGGTGAGATCACCGCGCTCATTGGTGCCAACGGCGCCGGCAAATCCACCACCGTCATGAGTGTGGCCGGCGCATTGCCGGTCAGGAGTGGTGAAATCATGCTCGGCTTGTCTTCTCTGGCCGGGACATCGGCGGATCGTATCCGCCGGTCCGGTGTGGCTCTGGTTCCCGAGGGGCATACGGTTTTGAGAACGCTTAGCGTTCTCGACAACCTGGGTGCGGCAGCCAGTCACCTGCCACATGACAAGGTCAATCAGGCTGTGGATGACGCCTTGTCCCTGTTTCCTGAACTGAGTTCGCGGCTGCACATTCCGGCAGGAGCCTTGTCCGGCGGGCAAAAGCAGATGGTTCTGATCGCACAGGCAATCATCAGCGAACCCAAATTCATGCTTGTCGATGAACTGTCGCTTGGTCTTGCTCCCGCCATCGTCAATCGGTTGGCGGACACGCTAGTTGAACTCGCAGACGAAGGCATGGGCATTGTCCTGATCGAGCAGTTCACGTCCCTGGCGCTCAAGATCGCCAAACATGCCCACGTCATGGAACGGGGGCGAATTGTTTTTTCGGGAGAATCTCATGAACTTCTGGACGATCACAGTATATTGCACAGCGCTTATCTAACCTAACCTAACCTAAGCGGAGCAGGCAGCCGGCGCAGCGCGATGCCTGTTCAGGCGGGTCGGTAGCGACCGCGCATCTCGTTCGGCGAGACACCGTATTTCTGTTTGAATACACGGCAGAAATGTGCATTTGAGTTGAACCCGGCGCGAAACGACAATTCGGAAATGGTGCAGCCCATCACTTCTGGTGAAAGAAGCAGAGATCTGCTGAACTCCAGCCGAGTGTTCAGGATGTATTTCTGTAGGGTTTGGCCGTCGGTCTGAAACGATTTGTGCAAATATCTCGGCGTGCACCCCATTTTGCGCGCAATGGCCTCGATGTTCAGGTCGATGTTTGTGAAATTCTGGGACACGTATTCCTTAGCGCGGGATCGCAACAGCAGCAGCGAGCCCTGATTGACGTGCTCGATCATATCCGCGCGAAAAGCTTCACCGACCACTCCTTGTGTGAAAACAGCGAGGGACTGCCCTAGCGAGCTGCGCATCTCCGGGCTCATCTGATTTGCGCTTTTGGCCGAAGTTCGGATGAAGGACGTCAAGGTATGCGAAAGATCGGCACCATCAGAAGGAATGAACAGGGGATTCATTAGGCGTCTCAGCAACCTGTCGTCAAAGAGTTGACGCGGTGCTTGAAGGACGATCTGATCGACCCTGGTTGCGTTCAATAAAGAATATTGCTGCGTTGGATCGTAGATGACAGCGGAATTGGAGCTTAGTTCAATCTGGTTGCCTTTATGGCGAAGCCGGGATTTTCCGGTTATCTGCACCAAAACCTTTATGGCATCGCAGTCATAGCTTTTCTTGGCCGAATTCAGCGCTAGTACACCATGCGCGGGCGCGCGGATTCGAGTGAGCTGACAGGTTCCAAGAGGCACCGTTTTCAAAGCGACGTGATCTTCGTCACCCGTTCGCAGGAACCGCTGCCTGATGTTGCCGAACAGATCGCGTGCGATAGACCTGAATTGATCACGCTGCATGTCTTTACTGAGAATTTCCGCATGCATCGACATGGAAGGGCTCCCTGTAGGTGCGTGTCCTCGTTCATTTCATGTGTCTGCCGCCGCAATCTAAGGAGGGTTAACCTCGGTTTGGCAGGCGTGTCATTGGAATTGATAACATGTTAAATGATGGCAATCCAAACTCCTGTCGGCGCTCGCTAGGACACTATGAGGTCGACGTTGGTTTCAGGCCAATCTGCGCCCGATTTGAATCGCATTTCGACAAGCTTGCGCTGTTCAGGACTTAGCCGTCGAAAGAGGCTGTCTCTTTCGTTTTGCGGATGCCCGGCAATGTAGAACTGGGTTGTCAGCTTGGTGTTTCCGGAAAATACCTTCACATGGATATGCGGGGTACGGCCGGGATACGACACGGGCTTTATGGTCCTGAAGACATAGGTTCCGTCGTGGCCTGTGGTAACGTGGCCAAACCCCTGGAAGGCCGCGTCGCGTTCCGCCGACCCGCTTTCCCGGCTGTGCAGATAGCGCCCATTGGCGTCGCATTGCCAGATTTCTACCCGAGCTCCGGCAACAGGTGATCCTGATTTGTCCAGAACCCGGCCTTTCAGGATAATGATTTCACCGCCTGCCTCGCGCACCTTTCCATCGATCTTGACCAGATCATTGTCGGAGTCGGGGAACCTCATGCTTGGCGAAGGGTAGTAAGGACCTTCTGTTTGGGCAGGCGTAAGAGCCATGACGGGCCGGGATAAGGTTGCGAGTGCAAGTGTCATTGTAGATGCGGCAAGAGCACCGAGAGCCCAACGACGGTTTCCTGAGTGTGTCAAGTCAGTTCCTCCCTCTTCCGTGACCTGAAACGATGCGCACCTCTCAAAGAGATTAGGGCTGGCACGTCAGCGCACAATGGCCAGTTCCGCGAACTCAGCGTCAGCACAAGATTGACGATCAGCAAAAAAGCGTCTGCCCTTGCGTAAACTCCCTGAGACCTTCTTCGGCGAATTCGACCCCGAAACCTGATTGTTTGACTCCGCCGAAGGGTGCGTTCGGCTGAATGGCTCCATGATTGTTGATCCAGACCGAACCGCACTCCAACCGGAGGGCCAGTTCGCGGGCAACATTCAAGTCGGCAGACCAGATGGATCCGCCCAGTCCCATTTCGCTGGAGTTTGCCCGCTCGATAACCTCATCGATATCGCTATAACGGATGATCGGGGTGGCAGGACCGAATTGTTCCTCATCTACAAGGCGAACGCCGTCGGTCACATCCGCGATCAGTGTGACCGGATAGAAAAATCCAGGACCTTGTGAAGGTTCTCCACCGATCAACACGCGCCCCCCATTGTTACGGGCATCTTCAACCAGCTCGATAATCTTTCGGTACTGCTGTTCGTTCTGAACAGGTCCTAGGACATTGTCTTCATTCAAGCCATCTCCGACCTTTATGTTTCTCGCGGCATTGACCATCTCGTCGCAAACCGCGTCATAGATGTCATCGTGAACGTACAGGCGCTTCAGGCAGGCACAGGTCTGGCCATTGTTGTTGTAAGCCGCCCAAAGAAGCTTTTCGGCAACTTCCTTCGGATCGACGTCCGGCAGAACGATGCCGGCATCATTGCCGCCAAGTTCCAATGTCAGCCTTTTGAGTGTGTCGACGGAGCTTTGCATGACCTTTTTCCCCGTCGCAGTCGACCCCGTGAACGTGATTTTCGACACATCGGGATGGCTCGTCAGATGCGGTCCGATGTGATCGAGCCCTGTAACCACGTTCAGAACTCCGGCCGGAAGCACCCTGTTCGCCAGTTCAGCGACGCGCAACGTGCTGAGTGGCGTCAAGGGGGAGGGCTTCAGGACGACGGTGTTACCGGTTCGTATCGCAGGGAGAAAGTGCCAGCTTGCGATCATCACCGGCCAGTTCCAGGGGGTAATTGAACCAACGACGCCGATCGGTTTGCGGTGCACCTCAACGCGGCCTTCGGGTGTGTCCTGGAGCACTTCGACCGGCAGAGACAGACCGGCCGTGTGCCTGATCCAGGCGAGCGTACCGCCGATCTCAAAACGGGAGCCGGCTCCAGAAAGCGGTTTTCCTTGCTCTCTGGTAATCAGATGCGCAAGTTCCTCAGCATGCTCTTCGATGATATCCGCGACTTTCAGGCACGCAGTTTTCCGTTCTTCGTCGCTTGATTTCGACCAGGATTTGAAGGCCTCCTTGGCAGACGTCACCGCTGCTTCGATCTCGCGTAGACCACCGGCAGGAGCACGACCGGCGAGGCCTCCGGTCGCCGGATTAACGACGTCAAAGTGCTCACTGGCGTCGTAACGCTTGCCGTTAATGATATGAGCATACTGCTCCATGCGGTGCCTCCCTTTGGATCTGATTGAACCCGGCAGGCGCCGGAAGTAGGTACATCAATCGATCGCTGAGCATTAATATTTGCTAAGTTAAATAAAATTAGGTGCGGCAGCTGTTCGTGTCAATTGTTTAATTTGTTAAATAAAATTGCCGAGCTTAGTTTTGGGAAGAAAAGGGGTACGCTACAGTCTGCAAAGTATGAGAAGTTTGGTTCTCATAAATCTTGAAGACGGACACTGCTACAAGATCAGCTGATCAATGATCCTGGCGATTTCCGCGTTGTTGTTGGCTGCCCGGGCCTGAAAGATCGAGATCCTTCGCGGTAGCGGTACTTCGATGTCAAAGGGTTTGACCAGGCTGCCATTTGCCAGGGAATCCCGCACCAGCGCATCGTGTCCCATCAGGACACCCGCTCCGTTTTTCGCTTCCTCCAGTGCAAGGCTGTAAAGAGAGAAGGCAGGCCCATGGTGATAGATAGTGTCATTCGCTTTTGCTGCTTCACACCAGATGGCCCAATCGTTGCTCCAGGTCGTATCGTGCAGGCATGGAACCGACGATAGGTCTTCAGGTTCTGACAGTTGAGCCGCTATCACTGGAGAACAAACGGGATAAATGACATCCCTGCCGAGTTCGACAGCATCGGTTGAACCGGGCAGGTCTTCGAAGAAGATCGCAAGATCAAAGGGTTCCCGGTTCAGGTTCGGTTTGGTTTCCAGTGCCGTAATGGATATAGAACTGTCCGGGATCGCTTTGCGTATTTTAGGCAATCTGGACGACAACCAAAGTTGCGACAGGCTGGGCAGGGCGGCAATCCGGATCTCGGTTGATGCCACATTGCTGCGCAGGCTGTGCACCGCCAGACCCAGTGCATCGAACGCTTGAACAAAAGAAGGCAGGATGCTCGCACCGAGCTTTGTCAGTTCCACGCCCTTGGCATGCCGCTCAAACAATTTTTCCCCGATATGAGCTTCCAGAGACTTTACATGCTGGGCGACAGCACCAGGCGTCACACAAAGCTCGTCGGCGGCAGACGTGAAGCTCTGCAGGCGCGCGGCCGCTTCGAAGGCTCTTAAAGAGTTCAAAGGAGGCCATTTGGGACGGGGAGGGGCGATTGCCATTTAAGACCTATTTTTTCTATGCCTAGTAAATAGTAAAACTGGTTTGCGCGGAGGCTGCAAGGTCTGTTTCTCTGAGGTCAGCACAAGTTGACAACGCCAATTCCTGCCTCGCGCTTCAAAGCGGGTTGGAATTCGGGCCAGGGAGTGACACATGACCGGCTTCTTTATCCAACCTGTATCTCAGACCGACCCCTTGGTCGCAGATGCGCTGACTTCTGAAAAAAATCGGCAGCAGTCCCAGATCGAACTGATTGCTTCGGAAAACATCGTCAGCCGGGCCGTGCTGGATGCACTTGGGCATGAAATGACGAACAAGACCCTGGAAGGTTATCCAGGGAACCGTTTTCACGGTGGTGGCCACAATGTCGATATTGTCGAGCAGGCAGCTATCGATCGGGCCAGGCAACTGTTCGGGGCGGATTATGTGAATGTACAGCCGCATTCGGGCAGTCAGGCCAACTTGGCGGTCTTCTTTACCGTGCTCAAGCCGGGCGACAAGGTTCTCAGTCTTGACCTGGCAGCTGGAGGTCACCTCAGCCACGGTTTGGGAGCAAACCTTTCCGGAAGGTGGTTTGAAGCCCACCACTATGGCGTCGACAGGGAAACGGGTGTCATTGACTACGACGAGGTGGAAAGGCTCGCCGAAGAAATCAGACCAAAGCTTCTGATCTGTGGTGGTTCGGCCTATCCGAGAGAATTCGATTTTGTCCGCATGTCACAAATTGCGAGGAAAGTCGGTGCGTTCTTTCATGTCGACATGGCGCATTTTGCAGGGTTGGTGGCCGCGGGAGTTCATCCTTCGCCGTTGCCTCATGCGGACATCGTGACCTGCACGACCACCAAGACCCTGCGAGGCCCGCGAGGCGGCCTGATCATGTTCAGGAACAACGAAAACAATCAGGAATGGCCGCGAAAGCTACAGGCAGCGGTGTTCCCAGGCGTTCAGGGCTCTCTCCACACCCAGGTGATCGCGGCAAAGGCGGTGTGCCTTGGCGAGGCGTTGCAACCGAGCTTCAAGGAATATGCGGCCCAGGTGAAGGCCAATGCTCAGACGCTTGCAAAGACCCTGTTAGATCGAGGTGTGCAGATTGTCTCCGGTGGAACGGATACGCACATCGTGCTGCTGGATCTCAGCAATTTCAGCCTTACCGGTAAGCAGGTCGAGAATGTGTTGGAGGCTGCCGGTATAACCTGCAACAAGAACCCCATTCCCTTTGACAGTCCGCGCCCACCGGAATGGGTCGGGGTTCGTCTCGGAACAGCCGCCGCAACGACGCGCGGTCTCAAGGAGGCGGAGTTTATTGAGTTGGGAACGATCATTGCCGACTTGATTGCTGCCAAAGTGGCAAACACCCTGGACGAGATCACGCACAGTGCGCGTGAACGTGCCAAAGCGCTTTGCGACAGGTTTCCCATTTACCAGTGACAACATCGAGGCCCTGGAGGATCTCCAACACAGATCCTCCGGATCGAGGTGACTGTTTTGCGGCGTCAGAACTCCCGTCCCGATGATATCGATCGGAAACAAGACGCTTCAATAAGCTCTTCAGGCACAAAATATCAAGTTCGCAATCCTGATTGACGTCGCAGAACCAAGCGGTCGAACAACCAGGTTCGGCGTGCTGAGAAGGTCATCCCAATGAAAGTAGTTGTCCTGGGTGCCGGGGTTATCGGAGTGACCACGGCGTATTATCTGGCAAGGCTTGGCGCTCAGGTTGTCGTAATCGACCGCCAGTGCGAGGCTGGACTGGAAACGAGTTATGCCAATGCAGGTGAACTCTCCTACGGTATGACGTCGCCATGGGCAGCGCCCGGTGTCCCGATGAAGGCACTCAGGTGGCTCTTCATGCGACACCGGCCCCTGACCATCTGGCCGCTCGTCAGTCCAGCCATGTGGGCGTGGGGATTGGCGATGCTACGGAACTGTTCTGAGACTGCCTACCGAGTCAACAAATGCCGAATGGTCCGTGTTTCCGACTATAGCCGCGAGGCTCTGTCCGAGTTGATGGCCGATTTGGATCTGAAATTCGATCAGCGTGAACGCGGTACCCTCCAACTGTTTCGATCGGAAAAGCAATTCAAGGCGTCAAAACTCGATCAGGATGTCCTGCAGGAATTCGGGTCGCCGTTCGAGGTACTGGACAAGGAGGGATGCATCGCTGCAGAGCCCGGTCTTGAGCCTGATACTGGAAAGTTTGTTGGTGGTTTGCGGTTGACCACAGACCGGACGGGTGATTGCTTCAAGTTTACAAGGCAGCTTGCCCGGGAAGCTGAAAAACTGGGCGTTGTCTTCCGCCACAATGAAGCCATTCGAGAACTCAACGTCGCCAATGGAAAGATTGAAGGCATTCGAACAGAGAGAGGGATTGAAACGGGCGACCGTTTTGTCTGCTGTCTAGGGCCATATTCGGCACGGCTTTTAAAAAGGATCGGTATCCGTCTTCCGATCTATCCAATCAAAGGCTATTCAATCACGCTGCCTGTAACCGATCCGGAGAGAGCGCCGCAATCAACCTTGATGGATGAAACGTACAAGGTGGCGATCACCAGACTGGGTGACCGTATACGCGTGGCAGGGCAGGCTGAAATCGTTGGGTTCAGCAATCGGCTCGGTTCCCGCGCCACCAACACGGTGCGCCACGTGTTTAGCGATCTGTTTCCAAAGGGCGGCGATGTTTCGAAAGCGGAGGGCTGGACCGGTTTGCGCCCGATGACACCGGACGGAACACCCATCATGGGCCGGACACAATACGGAAACTTGTTCTTGAATACGGGACACGGAACACTCGGCTGGACAATGGCCTGCGGTTCCGGACGTGCCGTCGCGGATCTGGTCGCTGGAAACAAGCCTGAAATCTCGTTTGAGGGGCTTGAAGCCGATCGGTACCAATAGGTGAGGAAAGGTCTGTGTTGCTTTGTGCAGTTCGAATTTCGAGGTGCGTATTCTTACAAATTAGCCGGATTGCGCTTGTGCTCTTTGGTTGGACGATGCTCATCGACATCCCACAACTCTTCTTTGGGTAAATATTGGAGCCTTTATCGCGATGTGCTAGGTTTAGCGTACTGTCACAACTAAAAACAGTGCCAGCTGAATTCGCAGGCGACGCGTGTTGCTTACCATTCCTCCCCCCCACTGTTCGATCGCCAACTTGGTCTGCGCGACGATTAGTTTTGTAGTAAAAAAGTGTGTTTGACACCGTTGCGTTCAGCAACAGGAATGAACATTCTAAAATTTGCGGGATAAACCTTTTGACTGGACGGAATACCAACGACGCCAGCAATTGATCGATACCATTTTGTTGACTTTCATCCATGTTTGGCTTCTGCAAAGGTCAGTCTCTTTCGACGAAACTAAAACAGATCCCGTTTGTCCTCTAGAAACATAGTCACAAATTTCAGCCAATGAAACACTAGCTGTGAATCAAATTTGCTACCGTTTCCGTACGCCATACATGATCAGAGTTTTTTGGCTGTTTTCCCGGCCATGTCCGATTGAACGGCTGATTAAGTAAAAAAGCTCCAATTTTCGACGAATGTGTCCCAAAAATTATGCTTTACGAGCTCTATATCACGTTTGCACCTTGTTAAGGCATTGAAATCTAGAATGTCGCTCGTTGTTGTCACGTCGGAAGGAAGTCGCCACAGGGCTTTCTCATTCCTACTCTTCCAGACTTTTTCCAATTCTGTGGGAATTTTTCATTCCGTTCTCGTTTGTCCGGATGATTTTTGGAGAACGTATATTATGAGAACCTCTGATCAGTGGCAGGACATTCGAAATCACCTGCAACAAATTGATCCCCAATTGATCAAATCGCAATCACAACAACAAAAGCAAGGTACACCCGCTGATACGAACGATGCATGGAATGATAGGTCTTTCCGCGACATGGTTGGGGAAATTCGATTTATCGTTGTATTTGTTGCGTTTTTTAGCCTTGTTATCAACATTCTTATGTTGGTTGGGCCGATTTACATGATGCAGGTTTATGACCGTGTCCTATCGTCGGGTAGCCTATCTACACTGATTTATCTTACTTTCGCAGCGATTGCGTTATTGTTGGTCAGTGCTGTGCTCGAGGGAGTGCGTTCAAGAATACTCGTACGCTTAGGTGGACGGCTAGATGAATTGATTAGCGGAAAGCTCTTCGCTCGCTTGATTGAAAAGGCGCCGCTTGGTGAAAAGAGCGGATGCTTACGGGATCTCGATACTGTTCGCGGGTTTTTGACTGGATCGGGTCTTTTTTTCTTTTTCGATGCGCCATGGACACCGTTGTTTCTGATTGTAATGTTCATCTTGCACCCACTCTTGTTTTTGGTTGCAATGTCCGGCGCTTCAATTTTGTTTGCTCTTGCGGTCGCTAGCGAAATTTTTACAAGGCAACCACTAACCGAAGCATCAAATCATCTTGGATCTGCGAATCAATTTACAACAGACGCTTCAAATTGTGCCGAAACCGTGGAAGCAATGGGAATGACCCAAGCTCTAAAGGATCGTTGGCAGCTTAGGCATCGTCGAGGACTGGCGCTGCAAGCAATTGCAAGTGATCGAGCAGGTATTCTGACTGCAACGACAAAATTTGTTCGCCCGTTTCTGCAAATTGCCATCCTCGGGGTTGGTGCTTACCTTGTCTTGAACCTTCAAATAACTGCTGGTGTCATGATCGCGGCATCGATCATGATGGGGCGGGCTCTCGCACCTGTTGAAGGCGCTATAGGGAATTGGCGTAACTTTGTTCTTGCCCGTGCCGCATATACCCGTTTACACAACGAGCTTCAGGAGTCGGGTCGAAAGTACTCTGAGTTACTTTTGCCAAAGCCAAAAGGCGATTTATCAGTCGAAAATCTCGTTGGCACCGTCCCTGGTGTGCACAAACCAATCATAAAGGGCATTTCCTTCAAGCTCTCTACTGGCGAAACGTTGGGAATTGTTGGCCCGAGTGCTTCTGGTAAATCTACACTTGCTAGGCTATTGATCGGCGTATGGCCACCGGCAAAAGGGTGTGTGCGTCTCGACGGCGCTGACGTTGCAAACTGGCGACGCTCTGAACTCGGGCCGAGTATCGGTTACTTGTCTCAATCAATCGAGTTGTTTGACGGAACAATCGCCGAAAACATCTCCCGATTCAGTGATTGTGAGTCCGAAGCCATCATTTCTGCTGCGAAAGAGGCAGATGTTCACAACATGATTCTGAGGTTACCAGACGGATATAGCACGCAGGTTGGATCCAGTGGACTTGTTCTTTCAGGTGGGCAACGACAACGAATAGGCTTGGCGCGCGCGATTTTTAACGATCCAGCGTTGGTAATTCTGGATGAACCCAATTCAAATCTCGACGAAAATGGTGAAATAGCCCTATCGCGTTCGCTCGATAGGCTAAAGAACCGTGGAAGTACGATTGTGATAATTGCGCATAGACGCTCTGCACTGAAGTCCGCAGACAAAATAATGGTGTTGCGTGACGGTATGGTCGACCTGTTTGGTCCTGCGAGTGAGGTGTTGCAAAAGTTGTCTCAGACACCGCAAAAATCAGTCGCGAGTAACTTCGGGCGACCGGTAAGATCGCAACAGGCATCTCTTCACACACGCAGCGCGGCGAGCGGATCAGAGAGGGTGTAGGATGCTATTGAAGTCGAATCACAAGCTCGCAACTCCACCTAACAACCCACGCGCCGCTATCATGTTTGGCTTAGCCGTTGTCTTGTTGGGGTTGGGAACCTTTGGCGCCTGGGCGTCTATCGCCAAACTGTCAAGTGCCATAATCGGAAGCGGGATAGTCAAGGTCTATTCCAACAGGAAAATCGTTCAGTCTCCAGAGATAGGCACCATTCGGGCCATACAAGTCGAAAATGGCCAGAAGGTTACAAAAGGTGATGTTTTAATTGAGTTGGACAAGACCAAATCGCGCGCGTTTATGGATATTGCTCAGGAACGGTATGATCTAGCTCGCGCAACGGTAGCACGTCTGAGGTCTGAACGAGAGAGAACCGATTCTATAGTATTTCCCGAGAGTCTCCTTAATCGACGGAACGATGCGAGTGTTGCAAGTATCATTCAAACTCAAGAACAACTTTTTGATGCGCGGCGGAATGCTCTGAGTGGGCAGATTCAAGTCATACGTCAACAGAAAAGGCAGCTCAACGAGCAAATAAACGGCATTTCGGCACAATCGGCGGCAGTATCGGATCGCATTTCAATCACCAAAGAGGAACTAGAAAAAGTAAAGGAGCTTGTTGACCAGAACCTCGTTTCAAAATCGCGAACCTTAAAACTCGGACGCGAACTGGCGGAACTGACCGGGGAAAAGGGAAGCCTAGAGGCGCAAATCGCTGCGGCTGAGGCTCAGATAGCACAGGCAGAGTTGCAGATCCTGCAACTTTCAATGTCGTTTGAAGAAGACATTAATGACGAGCTCGGTAAGCAAGAGTCCCAAATGTTTGTGTTTGCACAGCAGATCCTGGATGCTCGCCATACACTTGAGCAGAAAGTCATTCGCGCTACGGAGGACGGCGTAGTCGTGGGTCTAGAAGTTCACACTCTAGGGGGGGTGGTAGAGCCTGGAGAAACCCTCCTGGAAATTGTCCCGCTCAAGGATGAGCTTGTAATCGAAACTCAAATCAACCCGATGGACATTGATAGTGTGTTCAAAGGACTTGAAGCGAATGTAGTCTTCACTGGTTTTTCCCAGCGCGAGCTGCCGCGAATGGTCGGGACAGTCAACTATGTATCCGCAGACGCATTGACCAACCAACGCACAGGTGCCCCATATTTCACTGTCCATGTTTCGATCCCAAAGAGCGAATTGCAGAAGTTTGGAGATCACAAGCTTGTGCCGGGAATGCCGGCCGAAGTCTTCGTTAGGACCGGGGAGCACACTCCTTTGGCGTATTTGACACAACCGCTCAGGGAGAGCTTCCGTCGTGCCTGGCGAGAACCATGAAGCCCGGAAATTAGTAGTAAATGCTGTGTTAGACAGGATGAACACAGTCTCGAAAAAAAGTGTTTACTAGTCAATTCTGATTTTATTAGAGCTTGCCATTCTTCTCCAGAAATAATGAAATTTAGCATTGTGCAAATTTCGGTCCTATAGAAGTTTAATAACAATTGCTTAAGTGCAACGATACCAACGCGAATTGTTCAAGTTAAGGCGCTGCAGGCTGAGGAGAAATTCGGTAAACGAAATTTATGTTTGTAGGCGAAAAGATTTGTCAAGTTTCAAAGTTTTTCAACTGACTGAATTACTAGTGCCTGAATATTGCAAATTTTATTGCAACTCATACCATAATTTTGCAAAAGGAATAGAAGGAGGGAATGCCAAACAATGACGGCATCCAGAACCCTGCTAGTTTTGACAAGATTCAGTTTGACATCAATAGCATATTTTGGTTTACATCCAGTTAATGCGGTATTTCTGGCTCACAGTGATGTGGTGAGCGATTGTCAAAGCCTAGTTTAGAAAATAAGGAAGGTTTCCACGTGAAGATTTTGAACAGACTTAAACTTGCAGCAATTGCGGCTGGGGTTGGATTGTTTGCTTTCGGCGCAGCGTCGACGGCAAGCGCCGCGGTAATTAGTACTAGCGGAGCAGGTCTTTTGGCCGGTGCGGCTTCCGGATCTGGGGTTGTAAGCAAAACCTTTACCGAGCCCACTAAAGGACACTTTTCAAGTGTTTGGGCAGGCGGAGATGTTGGTCTCCTCGAGGGGGTGGCTGGCCAGTCAGGGCTTACTCTGAATCATGGCAACAACGACGTGTTCGGATTTGAGATTGAGAATCGGAATGGAAGTCCTTGGAACTTTTTGGTGACAGTTTTCTCGTCGGGAGGCGTGTTCACTAGTGGTGTTCAGTCGATCGTTAATCAAACTTCGCAATATGTCTGGATTGCTCTTACTGCTTCTGGAGTAATTGACGAAGTGACTGTTAGCTTCTCACGCATGAACCCGACCAATGGTGTTTATGATCAAAATGCCGAATTTACTGTGGCAGCGGTTCCGGTTCCTCCGGCGCTTCTGCTTCTCGGTAGCGGTGTTGTTGGTATTGGCATGGTGGCTCGGCGTCGTCGGTCCAAAAGTGAAGCGCTTGCCGCTTGAGGATACTTTACTACCTCTGAATATCTAGAATATTAGTGTTAAAAAAGCTGCGGCGGGGGTTAGCCAATAAAGGTCCCCGCCGCAGCCTTTTTTTGTGAAGTCGGTTACTTCATATCTGACATCTTTGCTTTCTTAACCGTAAAATACTATTCGTAGAGACGAAGCGTGCAATTTCATCCTATAAACGTATCAAAGTTTTTGAAATTTTTAGAGAATTGCAGGAGTGGACTTATGACGCTTAGGTTGACTTTTCGTCGAACCGCAGTCGCTAGCGCAATACTGCTTGTTGCTTTCGGTGTTGCTGGTTGCAACTCATCAGAAGAACGGGCCGAGGAACACTACAAACGCGGCATTGAATTTGTTGAAAATGGTGATCTGGTCAAGGCTAGCCTGGAGCTACGAAACGCGTTGAAACTCGACCAGAGTAGGACCGACGCACTTTACTCTCTAGGAGAGGTCGAGGAAAAGCGCGGTAATATTGAAGCTGCCTACAGGATCTACGTTTCAGTCGCAGAGCAGGTTGAGGACCACTTGCCTGTACGTCTAAAGTTAGTTTACTTGCTTTTATCAGCGCAGCAAATTGATCTCGCAAAGAAATACGCAGATCAAGTTAAGAACTTCGACACGACCAATCCTGCTGCCTTAGTTGCACTGGCAACTTTGGAACTTAAGTCTGGAAATCTAGGAGAAGCCGCCGAGCTGGCGCAATATGCACTGGAAGAGAAGCCGGATTATGTTGATGCACTCATTCTACTTGCGTCTGAAAGAATGGCAGCAAAGAGACCAGAAGAGGCTTTGGAGTTTCTTGAAAGGGCTCCCGAGGCGAGTGAGAGAAATATAGGGTTACAGGTTCTGAGGTTATCAGTTCTTGAGGCAATGGATGAGCAGCTTGGTGTTGAAAAGTTGTTTGGCAAGCTGGTGGAGTTGTTTCCTGAAAACCCAGCAATGTATCAGGCTTGGGCAAAATGGTACTTGAGTAAGCAGCGGTCTAGCGATGCAGAGAAAGTATTAAGGCAATACGCCAAGAGCAGTCCAAATGAAGCAACTGCTCAGTTAAGTTTGGTTTCTTTTTTGAATGCGCAGAAAGGGTCAGTCGCTGCAATTGCAGAACTAGAAAAAATCTCAAAAAAGTGGATTGAAAGGGGAGCAAACCCGTTCCGGTTGAATGTCGCGTTG
>JBCCVB010000063.1:0-32420 GCA_039195965.1 Pseudomonadota bacterium | reverse complement strand
GCCGCCGTCGGTCAGCCCGGAAAGGCCATCCTCGGCAAAGGAGCTGTCGTGGATGAAAGCCAGTAGCTTGACTGCAACCGGATCGGATACCTGTTGCAAACCATTCGCGTCGGCACGTGAAAGCGCCCCCTTGTCGGCAAACCATCAGGTATCGCCCAGTCCAGACGCTTTCAGACGAGTGAGTAACCGGGTGGCGTCACCTAACAAATTCCGCCGTGTCCCACTCTCCGCAAATCTCCATCAGAATATCGAACTCTCTTATCCCCCCTGATCCAGGTCCGTCAGTTGTAGTTTCTGTCACTTGGAGCAAAGACAATTGCCCGAAAATTAAACAACATCGGTCTTTCTCAAAGAGTAATAATCATCCACTACAGAACAACAATTCATACGGAAAAACAACAAATAGAGCATACTAGTGCCTGCCAATTATCATCTTTCGGTAAGCTCGTTCGATCCAGTCCTCTCACACCAATCCAGAAATACTTGTGTTGATCTTGATAAATACTCATGCTTCGCCAAACTTCCAAAGCTCGGGATATATCCTTTACGATACGCCATATTCGCACAGTCTTCGTCAGTTTCCTCTAAAATGCACTCAGACAATTCAGACAATATTTCGTCACTAAACCGGTCTTGTATCGCCTTACTTGAGGATAGAGCCACAAAAAAATCTCTCATGTAGGCTACATATTCCTCACGCTGGAAAGTATGAACAGTTAACAACCAAGCAACTCGCATAAGTTCATCGTCCTCAAAGGCGGCACGGTTTGACTCTGCAAATACTCTATCCAGATTTCTCTCACCCACTAAGAAGAACAGGGGCCGCGTCTGAGGATCGAGCGTTGACCCCCACTCCCTATCGTTTGGGCAAAAACGAACATCTTCAGATTCCGAACTTTCAACACCTGGCACCCCAGCTGCCAGAAGTCCAATAGCGACACAACCTGTCTTCATCAGCTTCATAAAAATCATTGATCCTCGATCTGGAACCGCGCGATAACACTCGAAATACACTCGAACATTTCTACCTGTTCATGATACGTTCCAAATGTCAACTTTGAATTGAACTTCACCTGAACCACCCCTAAGGGAAGTTCTGGGAGGGGCTGAAGAAAACGCATAAGCATCGAATGGCGAACCTGCCCATGGCCGATACAGTCTCGGATCCCACCCGACCGGCCCCTGTCATATGCGGTGCTCGCACCAGGCTTATTTCAAGCGGTTCTCCGTTGTGACCAACAGGAAACTATTGGCCACTTCGAAGAACCGATCCAATTTCGCTGGAATACAATTTTTCAAATCTACTTGGCGAATATCAATCTGACTTCAAGGCACTTCTGAAGGAAACACTCTCGGGTCTCGTGAAGATAAGTGTCTGCAGTACCAGGCACTCTATCTGTTCTTCAGAACCGGGCGCTGCGCTTGAATAGACAGTCATTCGGTTGTCTTGCGACAAGCCGTCTTCATCTTGGGCAAAGTCGATTCCAGCAGAACAGTGGTTTTCAAGCAGATTTTCTCTGTAAAATAGTTCAGCGCTTTTCAAATCATCCATGGGTGCGCCCAATTCGATCACGTTGCCCCAGCCACGAGCGCCTTTCAGCGTCAAAAAATATAGACCGTAAGCTATGTTGCGGATGAAGTCCCCTCTCGGATCAAGGATTTCCGAAACGTCTACGGTTGCCGGTCCACGTCCTTCGTTCCAATTCTTAAACTCGCTGGCAAGATCAAGGTTGAGTACGGTGATGGTGTCAGTGATTTGATAATCGACCGGATTTAGCGGGACATCGTAATATTGCTTCCGGCCATATGGCAGATGTACAAACTCATATTCCGGAAGACTTGGAAACCTGGCAGCATTTTTTGCCATCTCTTCTTCCGAGAAACCGAGATAGAGCACCCGAATTTTTGTCCCAAGTTTGATGTCGGACGGTTCAGAGCCGCCTCCATATTTCACGTAATCCTTAATCGCCCCATTTAGGACCTGTCGCTGTTCCTCCCAGGGAATTGTCCGATTTTCTTGTGCCAATGCGGCGGGAGAGAAAATGCAAACACAAACCAGAGTGAGAAATGAGACAGCGCTCTTGTAAATCCGGTCGGAACAAACCCTCATTTTTCCCCTGCTCAATGATTGGAACCAGAGTCCTAGAGAGAATACGTTCATTATTTGTTCCAAATCAACCATTTATTGCGGAACGTTTCAATATGCCTCAGTCGTTCCCCATTCGATCTGAACAGATTTCTGTCACCGCTCGTCACCATTGTTACCGAGGGTGCCCCCTACAAACCAAACAGTTTCGGATCCCGTTTCTCAGCCAAAATCATTCTCTTCGCCATAACCGGATTGCGCTCAATCATATCCGCCTGAAGTTTGAGGTTGGGATTGCGCAAATTGAAGGGGTTGGCGCTTTTCGAGAGGGGCACCGTTTGAGAAGCACCATTATTTGGAACGTTTCCGAAATTGTTAGTAGTCCAACCACGAGCGTTCAACGAGTGTTTGATTTTGCCTGAAGAACTCTTCTGTGAGCTGACATCATCCAATGCGCTGTTGTTGATCTGCGTTGCTCCAGAATCGGTGCGCGTGTTTTCGAGAATAAGGTAGTCGCCATATTTATCTCTAAAGTCATCTTCCCATGCCCCGCGCAATGTCTTTGCGTTGGCAAGGTCAGAAATGATGCCTGCGGCCAACCTTTTGTCATTTAAATGTCTCTTGCGAATACTGCTTTCTGTCGCGATCCAATCAACCCCACCGGCCCTTTCCTGTGTCTCTGCCTGCGTTGCTTCTCCGAGGGGTTTCCTGAACAGATCGTCAACAACACCTTTATGTTTGGAATAAGTCTCTGCCCCCCAAAGGACAGGCGGCATCTTCGAATAAAACTCGGGCTTGAACTCCTCGGAACTCACACTTCCAGGAGACAAATGTCTTTTTCCCAAGCGCGGTGCGCGACCACCAGACCATTGTACAATGCGGTCGACCAATGTGTTGCTATTGTTAGACGTCGCGTTGTACTTGGTTTCTTGCTCAGCCATCCCCTGAGCCATTCCCGCCATCTTGAAAAATGTTCTGGAAAGATCCTCTCCTTCAAAAACTATTTCACGCGGAGCGTTGCGCGCCGCTTTCTCGTTTTCGTCAGATGATCTGAACACGCGAGCAGTCAAATGACCAAAGCCGATAAGATCATTGGGACCGCTTGAAGCTAGTTCTTCGAACGGACTTAGCCCATAATCTCTTGAGCCTCGGCCATGGATTTGGAATGTTGCACCATCCGAACGGGTGTAGAAGATGAATTTATGATGTGCCAGATTTCCAGAAATCCAGATGGGACTATAGCCGATTTCAATCTTTTCCATTTTGTAAATTCCTTACCTATAAAAACCAGATAACAACACTGGCCCCTTCAAATTCCAGCTCCCCGTCTTCCAGTCTGAACGTGATACTGAGTTCCCTGTCCGGTAGCGGAAGCCTTGAAACGACACGCTTAAAAGTGATCAAGGTGCAGTCACACGATTGACCTCGATAAACCCATGTTTCGTTTGAGGAATCAGCGACCACTTCAAAGGCGTCATGAGTATCCTTAGGCAAGTGTCGCTTGACCACCCAGGAGACGTCCTCAGGTGTGTTCATAACAAGGCGCATACGGTCCAAGTACGCAAGATACCCCGGCGACGGCAGCATGCTCCCGAAGAAAAATCCAAGCAAATACCCAACGCCGAGTATCAAAAGCACAAAAAGTGCCGTTCGTATTCTATATCTTCTTTTCATATGACCTCATTCGTCGCGACGTTCAGAAATTGCCAGTGGGGGGCTCTGTGCCGACCAGCCAAGAGCGGCGCGTTTTCTCAAACTCAACTCAATCTAGGGGCACTCTATCCATAGATGCTCGAAAAACGGGTTTCAGGGGAAGTATGAAATTCTGAAGGACATGATTGCACCGGCTTTTGCAGTTTTTTTGCAGATTGATCTCAAACCCTGAACAACTTCGGATCCCTGCCCGCTGCCATGATCATCTGACGCGCCCGTGCCGGGTTTCGCTCCAGAAGCTCAGACTGTTCCTTCAGGTTGAGGCTGTCGCTTGCGAAGGGGTTGGCGCCGCCGCCGCCGTCGGTCAGCCCGGAAAGGCCATCCTCGGCAAAGGAGCTGTCGTGGATGAAAGCCAGCAGTTTGACAGCCACCGGATCGGCCACCTGTTGGAGGCCATTTGCATCGGCCTGCGAAAGCGCACCCTTGTCGGCAAACCAGCCGGTGATGTCGAGCCCGGTCGCCTTCAGATGGGTCAGAGCCCGGTCGGCCTTGGCAACCGCATTCTGGTATGCATCGCTTTCCGGCTCCCCATATTGCCGGATCAGGTCCCGGTGCGCGGCTTCCGCCACATGGGCCTGCTGTTGCGCGGCGCTGTTGGCGGCGTCCTCCTGAGCACCGAAATGCTCGGCCATCTTGCCGACCCACTTGTCATGCAGTTTTTGCGCGGCTTCCGGATGCAGGCCCGCTTCCTTGAACCAGCCGCTCGCCTCTTCGGCAAAGGCCTGGTCGTAGGGGAAGTTCTCCGGCAGTGTTTCCGGCATGTCGAACCGGTAGCCGTCCTTTGGCGTCCAGCTTTTCGAAATGTCTTCGTAGAAGGCTGATTTTTCGTCGGCACTGGAGCCCTCATCGGGCACCATCACCGCGCCGGTCATCTGGTCCTGCAATGCGCGATAGCTTTCAAACACACTGCCAGTATCCTGCCAGCCGTTTTGTGTGGCGAGTAGCTTATGCTCGTCATTCAAGCCCGACAGAAAGTCGGTCCCGTCGGTAGCAGGCTCCATGTTGTCGTCACCGATGCCGAACTGGTCGTCCATCATCAAAAGTCCTCTTCATGTTCAAAGTCGGGAAGGGTTTCCAAACGGGCTGCGGCCTGCAGGGCGGCATGCTCTTCCGGCGGAATGCGGATCATCGACAGAATGCGCGCATAAAGCGCCTTGCGACCGTCCAGGTAGCCGCTTTCCCGCGGCCCCAGCTCCACCGGGGGGGCCTGATAGATCCCGCATTCCGCCGCCAGATCCGCCAGAACGGTTTCGCCGTCGGGACATAAAAAAACGGACCGATAGGCCCGTTCCAGTTCCTTTGCTCTGTTGCGGCGGCTTGGCGCCCGCCGTCTGAGACTATTCCACATTTGTTACTCCAATGCCTGATCGTGCCAACAGGCCGTTGACCGGCTATCTGACCCAAAACTCAGGATATCGTCTATTTTCGAAGGGATTGCCTGTCTCAAGGCGCGGCTGGCACTGGCATTGAAACGCTGCTCAAACACGCCTAGATTGAGTTCTTCGAGAATTCGCCAACCTGAGACCAGCAAGAATCCTATGTATAATCCACGCACGTTCGGAGTGATCCGCACTTACTATTCCATGCTGACCCGCATTAAGTGGATGGGCATTGTTTTAGGCGTTATTGCCCTCTTCTCGGTCGACGAAATTCCGCTTGGATTGCAAGACAGGGGAGCTGTCGGTAGCATCGTCGAATTTGCCGCCCTGTGGTTGTTTCGAGCAGCAACGGTCCTGTTCATCTATATTCTCATTCGCTCTGTCGGTTCAGGCGTAAAGCAGGAACGTTACACCGAGGAATTGATCGCTCGCGAAAGGGCGATGAAGCGCGGCGAAGACCGGTTTCGAGATCGTTAAAGCCCCAGATCCTGTGGCAAAATGCTGCCATCCTGCTCACTGATCGCCTTTAGTAGCGGCGCTCCATCCTTGGCCATCCGCGCCATGCTTTCACCAGCCGCAAGTTGTTGTTGCTGCTCAGCCTCAGCCGCTCGATCCTGCCGCAGTTTCTCAACTTCCTCGGGGCGCCGTTTCAGCTTCGCCGGAAGGCCAAGCGCCCGCCGGGTCAGATCGTATTCTTCTTCCCGGTCGTGCAGATCCATGATGGTCGGGTCGGCACCGGCGGCAATGCCCAGATATTCCTGGAAGCCCATGATCGCCTCGAAATGCCCGGCCTCACGCATCTGGTCGATCGGCGCGGTCGGCACCAAGGTCACGTCGCTGTCGGCAATGCTGGCTGGCGGTGCCAGCGGAGAACCTGAGGCAAACGCGCCCCGGCGACCCAGAATGCCGACTTCCCGCTCAAACAGCGCCTCGTTGCCGGCCATGATGTTGGTGGAGAACGGCCCGATCATGTCGGCCATTTCCTTGCGCCGGATATTGGCTTCCGTCGCCGTCCGCCCGCTTCCTTCCAGCAGCGTTTGCCACAGGTCGCCATAAAGCCCGATCCGCAGTTTCTCTCGGATATTCTCGATCTGCGCATCGGCGGCACCCGGGTTGACCGTATCGATCATAGGCCGGAACAACGGCCTGCCCTGCTCGTCGATCAGGCCGGGGTTTGTGCGGCCCGGATTGAGATCCAGCTGTCGTTCCTGGGCATGGGTCGCGATCGGTGGGCGCACCGCCTGGGAACTGGCGATCAGGCCATCGCGCGCAAGGCTTTGCAGGCTCTTGATGTCGCTCATCAGCTTGGCCTGGGGCGGCGAACCATAGGGCGACAAGCCGTCCCGGTCCCAGCGGCTGATCACCAGCGGATATTCGAAATACCCGCCCTTCCGGCAGATATGCTTGCTTTCCTCTTCAAAGTGGATGCTTTCATAACGCGATTTGCGGATATCCGTTGCTTCCTCAAAGCCACCTTCGCGCAGGAAACAGGCATGAACGAATGTATGCTCCGCGTTTTTGCGTTTCGGATCATCCGCTTCCTCGTTGATCTTGTCGGAAACGTTGCCGCCATATTCCTTTACCGCCTGCCAGGCTTTCAGCTTGCGCACCCGGAAGAACCCGCAATCAGCGCCTTGCGCGTCCACGATCAGATAAATCTCGTAAAGCGGCACATAGCGGTAATGAATCGGCGTGCGGATATCGGCCAGATTGCCTTCGTTTTCTGCCGGAAACAGGACGCCTGTCCCCAGTTTCACCGTCGACAGAAGCCGTGACCGGTTGGCAAGCGCAAAGCCGGATTTTCCGGCGGCGCGCACGCGAAACAGATGATCGCGCACCAACTCGAAAAACTCTTCGTCCGCCTGTGTCGGCGGCGGCGCGAACGGATCGCCGAAACCGACCCCATGCCAATTGAAGCCTTCCGGCATGGTCAGCGATCCGACGCCGGAGGCGAGCCGGTCCAGCAGCCAGACCGCCGTCGGATCGTAAAGTTTGCGCGAGCGTTCGCGCGCGGCGGAATGGCGAAAGGCGCTCATGCCGTCCTGGGCAGTCACCCCGCCCGGCCGGTTGAAGGCCCGCTCCATATCGGGCGCTGTGTATGTCACATAGTCCTGCCAGTCGGCTTCGTACCACTGGCGCTCGGCCCGGGCGCTTTGCAGCTCCGATTTCAGATCGTCAACAATACCCATGTGGATCAAGCCCGCCCCAGAAGCGTCACACCAGGCCGCGATGCACTCTGGTAGTCGGATACCCCCAGCGGCCCGGTGACGTTGGTTGCTCTCGTGTTGTATGCAGCAGCCCGGCGTCTGCTGTTTGAAAGTTGAAGGCTCTTTGCCTGTCGTTGTGGGTCTGGCGCACGTGGCGGCGGCGGGGTTGGCGTTGGTTCCGGAGCTTTCGGTTTTGAGAACATGCACATGGGGCACCTCACTCTGTCTTGTTTAAAATTGCGGAAATGACGTCCATGAACGGCTCAGGAGCGCCCGTCTCATTTCGCGCCAAACTGCAGCCCCTGCGTTTCCTGCAAGGTCCGGGATTTGACGACGGCAATATTTGCAAATCGGGATCAGGAAAGGCGCGAACGTCAGGCAAAGCTTCGCAGCTTGAGCATCCTTTGCTTCGTCATACGCTGCTCCAAAGCAGCCGCACTTTCCCAATGTATCGGTATGAGGTCTGTTTTAGCCCTGTTTTGACGAAGCGTCGAGCAGGGCCAGATGTCTGAAACCCTTGTTCAGACGACAGATTCAAAAATCACCTTTGATATCAACATCCTATACCTTGATTGCGTTGTGCGCCAAGGAGCAAATTTATCTCTGCAGGCAACACCAAAGCACATCAAGATGAGTTGGTTCGGATCGCCCGCGGGTTTCAGCTCCATCCGCCCTGATACAATGGGTAAGTTCTCGCGATCTCCTGGTCCCAGGAAGGCTCGGAGGGAAACCGGTCGGCAATATGATCAATCAACGCTCTGACCCTAAGCGGCAGCACTCTGGCTTCGGGGTAAACCACATAGGCGGAATCATCCGACCAGACATGGTCCGAAAACAACGGAACAAGACGCCCCTCGGCAATTGCGGAACTGACAATGAACGTCGGCTCAATGGCAATGCCGAGTCCATCTTCGGCACATCTGGTCAGAAACTCGCCGTTGTTGCTAATGATCCGGTTCTTGATGTGCACAGCACCCCGCGATCCGTCGGGACGCGCGAAACTCCAACGATTGTTCTGCCGGCTTGATCGATACTGCAAAACCGAATAGCGACTGATGTCCTCGGGTCGCTCAGGCAATCCAAGTCTGTCCAACAGGGTCTTGCTGGCGACAGGAAGGTGTCGAATCCGGGTCAACCGCCGTGCCCGCAAGGAGGAATCCTCTAGTCGTCCGATGCGGAGCGCCAGGTCAAATCCGTCCTGGATGATATCGACCCTGCGGTCATTTGTTTCCAGCTCCAGCGCGACGTCGGGATACAGTTGAAGAAATTCAGTGAGGATCGGCCCCAGATAGCGACAGGTAAAGGAGGCTGGAGCTGCCAGCCTGATGCGCCCTTCCAGTCGATGAATTGTTTCGGAAAGGTTGGTTTCCGCGTCGTTCAAATCGTTGATGATTTGCCGACATTGCAGAAAAAAGTCGTGTCCCGCCTCGGTCAGGCTGATCTTCCGCGTCGACCGACTTACAAGTGTAACGCCGAGCCGTTGTTCCAGCTCCTTCAGTCTCCGGCTGACCGCCGATAGTGCCAGGCCGGTCCGACGCGATGCTTCGGACAACGACCCCGCGTTGATGATTTCGACAAAGTTTTCAATTTCGGTCAGTCGCGACATTTCTTCTCGTTTCGAGAATAATTAATTGCACAATCAAGACATTATCATCTTTGTGAGAATAGTTAGATCAGATCCTGTCGTCAAAATCCAACCAGGCAGGAAATCTAATGAAAGTTCTACGTCTCGACACCAGTGCCCAAATCGACAATTCGCACTCCCGCGCGCTCACCGCGCGCTTCATTGCCGGTCTCGGTCCAGATACGGAAATCATCCAGCGCGACCTGGCACAAGGCATTCCGTTGATCGGCCCTGAATGGTTCAACGCCAGTTTTACGCCCGCAGACAATCGAGACAACGACCAAGAACAGTCTTTAGCAGCCTCACAGGAGCTGGTTGAGGAGCTTCGGGAAGCCGACCTTCTAGTCATTGGCCTGCCAGTTTATAATTTTGGCGTTCCTGCCAGCTTGAAACTATGGATTGATCAGGTCTGCCGCGCCAATCTGACCTTCAAACACACGCCCGAAGGCTCTGTCGGCCTGCTGGAAGGTAAACGCGCTATCGTCATTTACGTGTCCGGGGGCACTCCCTTTGAATCTGACGCTGATTTTGCAACGAACTATCTCCGTTTTGTCCTCGGGTTCATCGGCATAACGGACGTACATTTCATCAAGGCGGATGCGCATATGTCCGACGAAAGCTCACTTCCCAAAGCGCGGGCCGCGGCAGATCAGCTCAGCAAGGAAATCGGATTGAAGGATGAAAAGACCATGGCATCCTGATCAGAACGCTTTGTCCATGCTGAGAGGCAGGCCTCCTGCCTTTCGGCATTCTTTCGGTCTCAAGGGTGCATCCGTCAACTTGCAGCTCACTTGCCGGTAGCCGGTCCTTCAAGGGCATGATACCAAGCGGTCCGAATTCGACCTCAAGTGATATTGGCAAGGGTAACTCAGAGTGTTTTTCGCTCTTTCTGTGGCGCTGGCTTACGTTCTGACAAACATTGACGGCCTGTTCGCCTTTCTTGCCCTTTCCTCGGCTGGACGGCGAACGCAGGTTCTGTCCGGCTTTCTGGCCGCTCACGTGCTGGTCATTGGCGGTTCGTTTCTGGTCGGAGCCGGCGCGACGTTTCTCTCTCCCGAATATTTGGGGTATCTCGGCATAATCCCTATCGGATTGGGCCTTTGGGAGATCTGGAAAACGAACCGTCGCTCGGCGCTGGACAAGACCGAAGCCCAGTCGGCCAATTCCGTCATCGGGGCATCGTCCATCTTCCTTGCGCTCAGCACCGACACGTTCGTATTGCTGGCGGCAATTTTCGCCGACAGTCGTCAGGAAATGGATCACTTCGCGGTCCTCGGCGCTGTTCTCGCCGTCATCGGCCTCTTCGCGTGCGGCACGTTACTGTCCAACGGTCTTGCAAAAAACAAGAAGATCGGCCGTTTCTTCGAACGTCTATCGCCTTTCGTCATGATCGCGGCCGGTATCTACATTCTGCTCGATACGACCACGGACGTGTTCTAAGGCATATTCCTTTCGGGGTGGCACCGTTGCTGCCATAGACTGTGCCACTCTGTTTCTGGAGGCAGGCATGAACTTCACGTATAACCATCAAAACGAGACTATTGAGCAATTATATTGCCTCATTGGCCATTGCTGAAACCTAACGGAAGAACCATGCCAGACGATCAGGATACCAGGCTTTGCCCCGCCCCCGTCATCTTCAACATGATTGGCGGCAAGTGGAAACTTACCATTCTGCAGATCCTGATATTCCGAGGCACCAAACGCTTCGGAGAGCTGCAACGCGAAATGGATGGCATCACCCAGACCATGCTTACCAAGCAGCTCCGCGCTCTGGAAGACGATGGACTTGTGAACCGCAAGGTCTATGCCGAAGTTCCTCCCCGCGTCGAGTATTCAGCAACTCCAGATGCACTGGCGCTGAAGACCATGTTTCAGACCATGCATCAATGGTGGGTGGACCACCGGGAAGAAAAGACAGACGAAAAAATGCTTGAAATTCAACAATAGTATCTTTTTGAGTGCTATATACGATTTTTCTGCCTACTTGCTAATTAATACTATCGACGCACATTCTCCCTATCGAAAAACGGGAGAAATCAGATGCGACCAACTCTTTACACATTTAGTGGTGCGCCGCGTGGCTGGCGGGTTCTCTTGGGCCTTGCCTTCAAGGGGATCGATGCAGACATCAGAATCCTAAGCGTTTCGGAACGCGAACACCTGAAGCCCGAATTCCTGGCAATGAACCCGCGCGCCAAAGTGCCAGTCTTGACATCCGGCAACACGCTCTTGCGGGACTCCATTGCCATTCTTGCCTGGCTGGACAAGGCCTATCCGGCAAAGCCTCTTTTCGGCGAAACACCAGAACAAGCTGCCACAATCTGGCAAATCGCGATGGAGTGCCGGGAGTATCTGCGTGAAGCCAACCGGCAACTTCTGAGCCGCGCGTTCTTCACTGATGCCAGTGTCCCCGAAATGGGAAGCGAAGACGACCAGGCTTTTCAGCAGGAAGCCGCCTTGGTTCATGCCGAATGCCGTTTTCTGGAAGCCCTCCTGTCTGATGGTCGGACGTTCATGGCAGGTGAAACGCCCAGCGCTGCGGATGCACTCGCCTACCCGGAAGTCAGGTTGTTAGAGCGCGCAGTTGAGACTCGAACCGAACTGATGACTGCCGCCGGCTTCGGTTACCCGCCCGATCTTTATCCAAATGTCGCTGCCTGGAAGAGCCGGCTGAACGAAATGCCGGAAGTCGCTGCGACGATGCCGCCGCACTGGCTGGAAGAAACCCCGATTGCCAAAAGTGCCTGAGGAGACATGAAAGATGCCCAATCCTGTTATTGCAACGCGCGAAGAATGGCTGAAGGCCAGGCTGGATCTGCTACAGCGTGAAAGGGAACACACCCGTCTCAAGGACGAAATCACCCGAGCGCGACAGGCCCTGCCCTGGGTCAGGGTGGAAAAACCCTACGTCTTCGAAACCGAAACCGGCAATCAAACATTGAGCGACCTGTTCGGCCATCACTCCCAGCTCATCACCTACCATTTCATGTTCGGTCCGGCATGGGAGGAAGGCTGCAAGAGCTGTTCTTTCTGGGCCGACAGCTATGAAGGTCTTTCAGAACACTTTGCCGCACGCGACATCGCTTTTACCGCTGTCTCCTCGGCGCCGCTCGATAGGCTCCTCGAGTTCAAGTCGCGCATGGGCTGGACCTTTAACTGGGTCTCATCCTTCCAGAACGGTTTCAACCATGACTTGGACGTCGGCTTCGACGAGACCCGTCCCGAGGATCGCAGCCGGGCCTACAATTTCGGCATCATGCCGGAGGCGATCATGGACGAGATGCACGGCACCAGTGTCTTTGCTAGGGACGAAGACGGCACCGTTTATCACACCTACTCCATGTACGGTCGCGGGCTTGATGCCACCAACGCCGCCTATGCCTATATCGATCTGACGCCCAAGGGTCGGCACGAACCGAAAGAAGGCAATCCGATGGCCTGGGTGAAGCACCATGACCGGTACTGACAACCGGGCCGCAATTCGCACTTCACCGGCAGTTTTCCTGCCGGTGTTGCTGCTTTTCTTGAGTTCTACGCTTCTGTGGGCGTTTGTCCTCACCGGCAGCGGCACAGGCATGTCCGTTTGGGCCATGACCCGACTAACATTGCCACCGGCGCAGCAAGTGGCAGGTCTCGTGGAGGACTGGACAGCCAACTACACCCTTCAAATGATCCTGATGTGGTGGACCATGATGCTGGCAATGATGTTTTTGCCGATTGGTTTAAATGAATTCAACCGCTTAAGACACACCACCGTCACCGCAAGCCTTGCCTTTTTGTGCGGTTACTCGGCTGTTTGGCTATTGTTCGCAATCGCTGCAACCGGATTGCAATGGGGACTCGAAAGAGCAGCTTTGTTTCATCCGTTCATGATGTGGAGCGTTTCGCCTGTGCTTTCTTCCGCCCTGCTCGCCTTTGCCGGCATTTATCAACTGACCGGATTGAAATCCAGCACACGGACCGCCTGCCACACTTCACGCTTGTCCCTCCACTCGGGCCTGACATTCGGGATAAACTGTATGCTCAGCACAAGCCCGTTGATGCTGCTCTTCTTCGTAGGAGGCACCATGAATGTGGTCTGGATGGCAGGCCTGACACTCATCGTTCTCGTTGAGCGCTGCCTGGAAGATCATAGGTTTTTTGACTTCTCGCTCAGCGCTTTGCTGCTGGGCATGTCTGGTTGGCGTGCCTTCGCCTGACCAATTGCTTTTGACTTGCTAAAAGTTCTTCAATCGCAAACGCTTTGGTGTCATCCCAAATCTGCTTTTGAACATTGCGATGAAATGAGACGTATTCTGGTAGCCTGCGTCCAGTGCGATTTCTGTCACCGCTGCAGAGGTGTCCAGAACGGCTTTGTGGGCATTGAGAAGCCGCTGCTCGATCAGATACTGGCTCGGCGCGATTCCGAATTGTCGTTTGAACTCTCTGTTGAACGAAGAGACCGAGCGTCCGGACAACATCGCGTAGTCCGCGACACTGAGATTGTGCGCCTGATGGATACGCATGAGATGCCGAATGTTTCTCTTTTCCGTTTCAGCGCTGTTTTCTGCCAAAAATGCGCCGAGCTTTTTCGGCTCACCAAGCGCGGCCACAAGATGCAGCAATTCCAAAAGCTTGGCGTGGAGCAACCCACGCACGTTGGGCAAATGCCGATAGGCAGTCCCTAACGAACTCATATAGTTCGGTACGCCCTCCCTGGCAGCGATCTTGTAAGCTCCCGCGCGACTGCCATTTGGTGTCCAATGGCCTGGTGCTGTCCGCTGAAACTCGGAAACAATCGCTTGATCAAAAAAGAACAGAAAGGCTTCAAGCGGACCGGCCTCGTTGGTGAAGTTTGACACCATGTGCAAGTTCTGCGGCAAAAGAATCATTTCTCCTGCCTGCACAACAAACTCCTCACCAATAGGCGTGATGAAGGTTTCTTGTCCGCGCATTACAAAGCAGAGGCAGGGCACTGAACTAAAGAACTCTACTCCCAGGGTATTGGCGCTTATCAGTTTGTGGAAAATAGCCGCGGCACCATCCTGCATTACTCGATGAGCATCCGCAAAACCTGCGAGCCCTTCAGGAATAACAAGGCATTGGTTCAATCCATCTGCCAACACCGCTGCCCGGTCATATTTTCTCTTGTGCATGCTGCCACCTCAGGAGTTCAGGCAAAATTGCATGTTCCAGCGTTCCTGTTCAGTGGACCTAATGCCTCATGCCACGCGCGATTTCCGGCATTTTTGATTGTCCATGGATATCAGCAATTTCTAACCACCCTTATGAAAATCACACTCAACAAAGGAGATGATCAAATGAGTGTTTGGGTGACTTTGGAGATGACCGTTCGCCAGGGACAATACGCTAATCTCGAACTGTTTTTGGAAGAAAAGCTGCCAGCTGTAAGAAGCTTCAATGGTGCGTTGTCGGTGTCGGTGTTTTTCGATCAGGCAGGCAATCGCCTGCTGATCCTGGAAGAATGGAAATCCCGCCAGCATCATCAGTCATACATTCAGTCGATTACTGAAAACGGTGTCATGCAGCAGCTTCTGTCTTTCATGGTCGCTCCTCCAGCTGTCCAGTACTACGACAGGGTGAAAATATGATCGGCGCCGAGACTTTTATACGACGTCGTGAGGTTTGACCTTCGGGTTGGCGGCAACCTTGACTGTCATGTTGCCCATTCAACCAAGAACGCGAACCTCGGAAAATGTCATCATAACGAAGACGGAGTTTTCAGCTGATACGCCGGAAACAACTTTAAAAGGATTTCTCGATCACCGGACCATTGGAGGGCAAGTGTCGCGAAAAGTGCTCCGATCTTCCTACAACATTCTACTCATCGAAGAATGGTAAGGCTCTATGCCAATGAGCGGGCAGCGTTTTCTCCGGAGAGAAATTTAGACGTCATGATATCGCCCGGAGCAATCGCGATCTCTTGCCGCTTAGAGGTTGCTCCGTTTGTTGACCGATACCCTCCTACTTCAACAATCCAAGCTGGGTCAGCGTGTGACGGCATTGCTGGCTCAGCGCTTCGTTCCGGCCACCCCGATAGTAACTCAGCGCAATCACGGCGCCGTACAGCGCCCACCCTTGCGCGCGCAGCCAATCTCCCTCACCGAGATCCAGTTCCCGGCGAAACGCGTGCCGAGCTTCCGGCGTGACCCAGGTCCAGGCAACAGCATGATCGGCTGCCGGATCCCCAACGGCGCAAAGTCCCCAATCGATCACGGCGACCAACCGCCCGTCTCTGACAAGCAGGTTATCTGCCTTCAGGTCTCCATGCAGCCAGACGGGAATTTCGGGTACGGACTGTGCGCAAGCAACATCCCAAAGTTCGAATGCCTTCTGAACATCAATCTCATCTGCAAGGTCTTCAATTGCGGCGCATGTGTTGGCTCTCATGTCCTCGAGCGCAACACCCCTGTGATGGTTGCTCGTGCCCGCCTTCGGTGCATTTGCTGTCCCCTTGGACTGCAGAGCTTTCAGGAACATTGCAAGGTCAATCGCTGTCCTGGTCGGCTCTTTCAGGAGCTCCGTTTCGGCAACGCCCCCAACAAGCCAATCGAAGACCGCAAATGGCTGTTCGCCAGCTGCATCGGCGTATCCGTGGAACCGGAGACGCGGAACTTCTAACGGAAGATCCGAAAAAAGAGGGAGCCATGCGATTTCCTTCCTCAGCAAGGAAATTGCAGATCTTCGCCTTGGCAACCGCACAATCAATCTATCGCCCAGTCGATAAAGCGCATTGTCTGTTCCAGAGCTGGCCAGTCGCCTGACAGGCAACTCTCTCCATTCGGGGGCTTGGCCCCGGATCAGCTGCTTCACCAGCGTTTCATCTGAAGGGATGTCGTCGTTAGGCTCCATAGCCGCCGTACCATGACTTGCTGCAACGAGAAGATGTCCTAGCTACAAACCCTGAGCTAGTGGTTAGGTCAAGAAGGGAGAGACTGGTGAGCCTGCTACATGTGTCGGTCAACGCAGAAAATCCGCAAAGTGTTGCCGAGTTTATTGCTTTTCTCCTCGGTGGAAAGGCAATGCCCTTTCCGCCATTCCCTGACAGCTGGATCGCCTTTGCGACAACGGACGATGGCACCGCGATCGAGGTGTATCCGCTCACGCACTTGCTTGAGGCAGGGTCAGAGCAGATAGAGTGTCGTGTCGGTGTCCCGGTTTCCGACTCAAGTTTTGTCCATGCCGCCATCGCGTCTCCGCTAACAGAAATCGAGATCATTGCAGCCTCCCTGGAAAGAAACTGGTTGGCGAGAACGTGCAACAGAGGCCCTTTCCATTGCGTGGAAGTCTGGCTGGAAAACCGTTTGCTGGTCGAGGTTCTTGATCCCGCCATGCAACATGAATACCGGGCCGGAATGACAATGAAGAACTGGGCTCGAATGTTCGACCTCGAGGCTTACGTCTCAGACCGATGAATGACGCAACGTAAACTTTATTCTTGCACGCTCTCTTCGAGCTGCTAGGCTCTTTGCGCGACCGGCACTGTTAAGGGGCTTATTTCTGTCCCGACCCGGAGGGAGGCCGATATGCCGCGCGAGTTGTTTCATATCATTTTGATCCGTCCAACCAAATATGACGACGACGGCTATCCGATTCACTGGCATCGTACCACCATCCCGGCCAACTCACTTGCCTGTCTCAATGGCATCGTCCGCGATTGCGAAAAACGGAAAATACTGGGGCCGGATGTAGACCTGGAAATCCTCTCCATCGACGAAGGAAACTCCCGCATCTTGCCGGAAAAGTTGATCGCCCGGATCAATCGCGATGGTGGCCGAGGCCTTGTTTGTTTCACGGGTGTTCAAAGCAATCAGTTTCCTCGCGCGGTCGATCTGGCACGCTCGTTTCTGGACGCAGGCCTACCGGTAAGCATCGGCGGCTTTCATGTCACAGGCTGCATGGCAATGCTTCCCGAAATGCCGATTGAGATGCGTGAAGCGCAACAACTCGGCATAAGTTTTTTTCTGGGTGAAGCGGAAGGCGGGCGCTTCGACGCGGTATTGCGCGATGCCTACTTGGGCAATCTCGAACCGGTTTACGATCATATGAAGGATTTGCCGTCGTTACCCGGCGAGCCCAAACCGGTCGTTGAGCGTGAACAGATCGATCGATCCACGCTCGGCTACGGCAGTTTCGACCTCGGCCGGGGGTGTCCGTTCGAGTGCAGCTTCTGCTGCATCATCAACGTTCAGGGCCGGGGCAGCCGCTTCCGCTCCGAAGACGACCTGAGGGCCATCATTCGAGATCATGCGAAGATCGGTGTGACCAAGTTCTTCGTGACGGACGACAACTTCGCCCGCAACCGCAACTGGGAAGCCTTCCTCGACTGCCTGATTGATCTTAGAAAACGCGAGAAGCTCAAGTTCACGCTGATCATTCAGGTCGACACCCTTTGCCACAAGATCCCGAACTTCATCGAAAAATGCATCCAAGCCGGCGTCGATCAGGTCTTCATCGGTCTGGAGAACATCAATCCGGATAATCTTGCCGGGTCAAAGAAGCGTCAGAACAAGATCACGGATTACCGGGAAATGTTCATGGCCTGGAAGAAGCATCCAGTCATCCTCACGGCTGGCTACATTATCGGATTTCCGAACGACACGCGCGAGTCTGTCTTGCGCGACATTGACGTGATCAAACGCGAGCTTCCCATCGATATCCTTTCACTGTCCATCTTGACGCCATTGCCTGGATCGGAAGACCACAAGAACGCGGTCAAGGGCGGAATATGGACAGATCCGGACCTCAACAAATACGATCTCACGCACTGTGTTATCCGACATCCGAACTTTCCGGGTAACATGCTTGACCGCGTCTATCTTGAAGCAGTCGGTCGCTTTTATTCGCCCGACCATTGCCGCACGGTCCTGCGCCGCGCTGCCGCCCTTGGCAGCAACAAGAAAATCGCGACCATGAACCGTTTGCTTCTCTATGGCACAGGGTCGCGATTGCACAACGTCTTCTCGCTGGACGGCGGCTACCTGAGGCTCAAGTACCGCACCGACAGACGCCCTGGCATGCCTTTGGAGAATCCGCTGACTTTCTTCGCGAAGCATTATTGGCACACAGCCCGCAATGTCTCCATCATGGCATTCCAGAGATTGCGATACAGGCGCTTCATCAAACAGCTGTGGGCGGATCCGGCAAGGTTTGACTACTCCGATCAGGCGATTGCGGAAATTGGCCATCAGGACTTTGAAACCCTGGAACTCTATACGTCCACCCGCGGTGGCAAAGAGGCTGTTGCCACCCATCGCAAGATGGAAAGCCTGAAGCGCAAGGCACGCAGTGGCGCGGCAGCCCGTGCCTGAGATCGTCAAGAAACTTGTCCGGCTTTTCCCACCCAGGCATATAGCAGGAAGTCCTCCCCTCCGCGGCCATAGGAGCGCAGCACCCCTTCTCTCTGCCCACCCAACGCTTCAATCCAGCCGTGAGCAATGTCATGTTCCTTGTGGGTCATGACCTGCAGGCGTCGGCACTCTCGTTCAATCGCGGGTCGCAACTCGTTGAAATGACGGGTGATAAACGGGACGCAGCGCCTGAAGCGGTCGGTACCGAAAGCCCAGGCCTGCCAGTGATCGGGATCAAAGGCCGAAGCATGGCTGAAACCGAATGCCGCCGCCGGCTGGCCATCATACCAGACCGACCAGACCTTGCCTCGAACGGCTGTCTCCACCGCACAAACACCAAGCGCGCGCGTATCCCAATTCTTCCAGAGACAGGCAATCTCACTGAAATCCGATTGTCGCATGTTCGCTGCAACAAAGGACGCATCCCGCACGCAAAGATCCTTTATCAAAAACCGGCCAGAGGGTCCTCTAGCGGAGCGGTCTGTATCCGCCGTCGCTGTTTCAGAACCTGTTTGACTTCTGCCTTGTCCTTCCATCCCAATGCCTCAACAATTGCATCCGCTTCGTCCGGAGACGACCCGAGACGTTCCTTTATCTCTTCCTTGCTCTCGATAAGGATCTTGCCGTTCTTCAACTTCCAGCGGTGAGCCGTCAGTTGCGCCTTCACCGTCGCAGAGCGTTTGATCGCCAATCCCTGTCCGCTTTTCGGGTGCAGGGCTTCACGCAGACGCCAGTAAAGCTGGGCCCGCAGGTTGTAGAATGGTATTCGGCTGTCCTTCGCCCGTTCTCCCGACTGGCTTGAGAAAACACACTTTTCGACCGGGATATCATTCTCGCGCTTCAGAAAACCCACCGTATCGCCGCCCCAACCGCCCGTGCAGTCGACCACGATCAGCGCATTGTCGCGCCGTTCCCTGATAATCAACGATCCAACGTCCGAACCATCCCGGGTGTCTGTTCCTTTTCGGATGACATTCTGCTCGAACCGTCTTCCATGGAGCGGCTGCAAGACCGTTTTGTCCTTGCCGCCTTGCGCCACATCCACGGCCAGGACATCCATTGGCTTGTCCCGGTCTATACCTTCGTCATAACGCTGAAAGGCCACATCCACCCATTCCGACGGGATCACCTGCCAATCATGGTCCTGCCGTGCCGCCTGAAAGTCTCCGGTTCTCAAGGCGGTGCGCATCGGCTCCGGCATCTGATCCAGCTGCGCATCGTAACTTTCATCAAGGTAGACATTGTCCTGACGCTTGGCGGGTATGAAAGTGCGGCTCTTTGGAGTGCGGATTTCACCTTCGATTTTCACCGGCTCAGGTCCCTCCACCCACGCGGTGCGAATTGCATCGCCGTCGTCCAGAAACACCGCCCATAGCAGCTCCCCCGGCTTCACCTTGCCGAACAGCGGATGCAACGGATCCAGCCAGGGAGCGAACCACTCGATCAGAAAGTCACCTTGTCCACCGAGCGGCGGATTGGTGGCTATCAGCCCCCTGCAACGCTGCCCTGGACGTGTTGTCCGGAGCCAGCCGAGCACGAAGATGATCTTTCGCGGATCCATCTGTGCGCCCTCATCGAATGCCTTCAGGTCGTGATCCCGCCCCTGCCAGTCTTCCTCCGCCCCCGGCAACCCCAGATGACCGAACTCGATCATGCGTTCGTCAGGCCCGACCCACTTGGGCGGATTGCCGGAAATCTTGCCGAGGCCTGCCAGGCGCATCAAGGTATTCATGCGCTCGATAAGCCCCTTCAGCGACTTCAGAGACTGGCGGAAAATGACTGCCTTGTGATGGGCAAACAGGGCGAGACCTGCAATCAGATCGGTTTTGCCACCTCCTGCCGCGCCGCCATATAGGGTCAGATCGGCCTCGGAAAAGTAACCTTCGGTCTGTGGTCCGGCCTGCGGCTGCCAAACGTTGAACTGGCCCAGAACACCGGCCTCGTCCAGCTGTTTTTGCAAGGCAACCCTGTCCGAAGCAGGCATCCTGTCTATGTGGTCAATCAGCGTTTTCAGTGCCGTTGTCATTCGCTTGTGTGCCCTCGCGCGTCAGCAGAGCCATCACCCCCAACGCGATCTCCGCTGAGCTGCGTGGCTTGAGTTTCTCAATTTTCTGAACGTCGTCCACCCCGCTCAGAACGCCCCATGTCTCGACTTCGGACCGGTCACGCCAACCCGCCCTGTTTTTCATGTTGAACGTCCAGGCACTGGCATTGAACTTGGCCAGATCTCCCTTTGCCCCCTCCTTGCCGATCTTCTCCCATTCCAGCAGACCGCGACGGGCTGCCTCCTCCAGTTTCTCGGCGGGAAAGTCCTCGGGAAACTGTTCGGCGTAGTAGCGGATTGTCTTGCGGTCGGCCGAGGGAAAACTCTCGATCGAGTATCCTTGCGAAACATGCGCGCATAACTCCGCGCACGCCTTCTGCCGTAAAGCCGCTGTTGGCCATTTCAGCACGCAAGCGTCATCGTTCTCATCGGTCATGACGAGCCTCTTTGTTGATTGAATGTGATTTGCCGGAGGTGAAGTTGTGTCCGGACACCAAAGTGGCGGCATTAACTCGGCCGCACTTGCCCGACTTACCAATCCAGGACCAGTTTTAACGCCATTTTGGCGAATTGGCGAACGTGCTTGCTTGTCTGAAACCCCTGTTCAGACGAAAGTTTTCATTTCCAGCTGACGTTTCAATCGCTTGCGCTTCAATTGCATTATGCGCGCGTGGTCTGAAAGAGCAGAGCCGTCCCTGAAGGCCGCGTCTTGGGGTTCAAACAACTTCGGCTCGCTCAACCAGTGCTGTTCTTTCTGTAAAAATGAGAGCATTGATGACGCACTGGAATAGAACTGAACGAGAAAACCGGACTGAAACAATCTCACCTCATGGAGCCAATTCCAAAAACCAGCTGCGTGTGCGTTCGTCCGCAGGCAACAACGTTTCTACGCGAATATCGTCTATGGCGGCATCTGCGCTCATGCCCACGGTAGCAATCAGCGAAAACAGATGCAGGTCAACGTCATCAACGTGGAAGTGAATTGAAAGAACAGGGGCGGGTCTCTCATTGGCGGGTTGCTGCACACAATCAGCGACACCGTTGAAAGACAGCAGTTCGTCCAGAAGACTTTGCGCCGCCTTGTCGTTCGGCCGACGTGCTACTTCAAGCTCAAGAAGCCTGAAGAGTGCTCTGGCGATCTCGGGCCAATTGAAGATTGCTGAGCGCACCGGACCTTCCTGGAAGATCGAGCGCAACAAGTTGGCCTCCCCAACACCTCCCAGTATCGAGAAGAACCTCAAGGCAGCATCATTCGCCTTCTGGAGGGTCCAGATCCGGTCAATGGCAACGGCAGGAAACGGATTGTGCCCGGTCAGAATATGCCCGATCGACGTATCGACCGCCAATCGTGTGGCTTCGCTCCAACGTTCATCTGGAGCGCGAGCGGCAAATCCGGCGGAGAGCAGCATTGCATCCACTTCTGCCGCTGGCATCTGCAAAGCTTCTCCCAGTTGCGAAATAGCGTAGCGACTTGGTTGCGAACGTCCGGTCTCCAGAAAACTGATGTGCCGTTGGGACAGACCTGCTTCCAGCGCAAGCTCGAGCTGGCTCATGCGTCGGCGTTGCCGCCAGTTTTTCAAAAGGCCTGGAAACCCTGAAAGGGGATGTAGCTCTGTAATCGTCATGTCTCATTATCCCGGGGCACTGACAGAGTGTCTATTACCTCGGACGTAATTGAACCCATTCACGGTGGTTGAGATCCTCAATGGCACTTCCAACCACATCGAGGAGTTCACCATGTCGACCACCAAACAGGCCCGAACCTTTCTCGGTCTCAATTGCGCATTCTCCACCGTGACCGGCTTCATCGTACTTATTTTCCCCGCAACGCTCGCAGAAACCATGTTTCAAGATCCGGCAAGTTGGCTTCCCCTGCTTCTTCAGGGCCTTGGACTCGGATTGATAATCTTCGCACTTGATCTCTTCTTGATGGCGCACAACCCCTTTGTCAGCCGTAAAGAGGTCCATCTGATTGTGTTGGCGGACATAGCCTGGATTGTCGGCAGTATCGCCTTGCTGGTATTCGGCGCGCATCTCTTTACCTTCACCGGCATGGCTACGGTTGAGGTGGTTGCCATCTTCGTGGCCGTTTTCGCAGCAGGCCAATATCTGGGTGCAAGAAAGATCCAACCGCAGGCAAGCAGGGCAAGCGTCACGTCTCAGGATGGTTACGTCATAGCAAGCGTACGCCGTGCCGTCACAGCGCCGGCATCAGCCGTCTGGAACGTCATGAACGATCACCCTGGTTATGCGGACGTCGCAGATAATCTCAGCAAGGTCGAGGTACTTTCTGGCGACGGTGAAGGCATGCAGCGGCGTTGCTACGGCCCCAAGGGCGAACACTGGACGGAAACCTGTGACCTCTTTGAGGACGGGCAGTCCTTCGGGTTCAGGATCCACACGGACGCGCCGGATTACCCTTACCCGATTGAGGATCTCAAGGGACGTTGGTCCGTTAAACCGATTGCGGATGGCGCAGAGTTTAGTATCGACATAACCGCTCGCCCGAAAGGTAACTTTCTGATGCGTTTTCTATTCCTGCTTGCCGCCAAACAACAGTTCAAGGGCATTCTCATCAACCTTGCGGACAAATGGTCGGAACGCATGGAGCGCGAAGCGAGAGCTTAAATCCACTATGACATCAGTTCAGTGTCAGGGTGCTGGTAAACACACCCTGCTCTGTTACTGCGATCACTTTTTTATGCCGCTATTTTCCTTCGAGGCGCAAACGACCGGACAGGTGCCTAGCACTTCCCACAGTCATCGGACTTGCTTTGATATCCGACTATGTTTCCTTGCGCATCCAGAGAGAAATGGCAGCAACCCTCATAAACCTCGCGCAGTCTGGAACGCGCTTTTTGAACGCGTGACTTCAGCGTTGAATAGCTGATACCCAGATCCTGCGCATATTGCTTCTGTGAAACGCCTTCCAGCTCGATCTTGCGCAAGAGAGAACTCATGTCATCAGGCAGCGCGTCAATGAACGGTTCGATACACTGATCGAGGTCGTGCGTCTCTTCGTCCCCCAAGTCGGAAAACCAAAGCCCGTCAGGGGCCACAGCCTTCGCTTTTGCCTTCTTGCGGTAAAAGTCAATTGTTGCATTGTTGGCGACTTGAAACAGCCAGGCCTTCAAACTGTCATCTTTGCCCAACTTGCCGATGTTGGTGTGCGTCTTCAAAAGAATATCCTGAAGCAGCTCTTCCACATCGGCCGGATTGGAGACTTTTGATCGCAAAAACGCATTCAGACTGGATCTGTAGTCCGTCCAAACTCTCTCAAGTTCTGTTTGCATGGTTCCGCCGCTGCGCTGGGGTCGTTGGCCTTTCATAAGTAAGCAACCTTTTCGACAGGACAAAACAATAAAATAAATTATACAATATCAACTCACTACAACTTTTTTTGGAAAAATCTTCGTCTTTTTTCCGGCTGCTTCGTCTTACAGAGCGAACAGTCAAACAAAAGGACCACAATCATGATCAGGATCGTCAGTTTTAAGATCTGCCCCTTCGTTCAGCGAGTCACGGCAATGCTGGAGGCCAAGAAGATCGACTATGAAATCGATTATATCGATCTCAAGAACAAACCTCAGTGGTTTCTCGACCTGTCCCCGACAGGTCAGGTCCCTCTGCTGATAGCCGAAGATGGCACCGCGCTCTTTGAGTCCGATGCTATTGTCGAATACATCGATGAAGTCACGTTGCCCCTGCAGGAAGACCTTTCTGCCGAGCAACGCGCAATCAACCGGGCCTGGAGCTACCAGGCCTCCAAACATTACCTGGTTCAATGCAGCACCATGCAAAGCGCTGACAAGGCCATCCTGGACGAGCGTATGTCAAAGCTCGTCAAGTCCTTCGACAAAGCCGAAAAGCAACTTGGTGAAGGTCCGTTTTTCTCAGGGGAAAGACTGGGCAATGTCGATATGGCCTGGCTGCCGCTTCTGCACCGCGCTGCGATCGTCGAAAGCTTCAATGGATACGACATGCTTGACGGTCACCCAAAGGTAAAGGCCTGGCAGAAGTCGCTTCTGGAAACAGGAATTCCGCAAAAGTCGGTTCCAGCCGACTTTGACGAGAAGTTCTCGAGCTTCTATCTCGCCGAACGCACATGGCTCGGGCGAGGTGCAAACCCGGCTGAACCGGCGGGCGCAGTGGAACCGGCAAAATCAGGCGGTTGCTGTGGCTGAATGATAAAAAATCGGACTGCTTCTCGTCCTTGGTCGAGAAGCAGTTTTCGCCTCACCTGCAAGAACAACACAATCAGTGATATCCTTTCTCCTGAACAACAAGCCAGGTTTCAATTCTGCCTTGCAGGCAAACCAACGGGAAAGGAACGGAGACAATGAATGCGTTGAAATCCAAGAGAGCGTCTGGAACCGCTTTCCTTCTTGCAATT
Source organism: Pseudomonadota bacterium (assembly GCA_039195965.1). Classification (GTDB taxonomy): domain Bacteria; phylum Pseudomonadota; class Alphaproteobacteria; order Rhizobiales; family Stappiaceae; genus Roseibium. Next base: position 7,621 of record JBCCVB010000063.1, on the reverse strand, counting down.
GTCGCCGCGACACCCGCAGCAAGCTTTTCCCTTACCGGGACATACAAAGGGGTCGTTGCCTGCGACAGCACGACAGCCGGCGAAGCTTCTACCTGGGGCTGGAACATCGAGCTCCTGATCGTGCAAGACGGGACAGACTTGCGGGTCGACTACAAGTATGTCGATACGGCAGAGCTCGGTGCTGAATACACGCTATACAGCGGCAAGGCCGCAACCTCTGCAGACGGTTCCGTGGTCAGCGCTTACTTCAAGGCCTGCGATGCCAGTTTCCCCGCCGACGAACTGGTCCGCATCGCTCCCACATCCACCAAGGACAAACAGTTCGGTTTCGCCGCCGACAGCATCTGGGCCTCCGACCAGGTACCAAACCTTCCCGGCCTCACGGTCCAAAGCTGCCGTTGGTCCTTGAGCCGAACCTCCACGGAGGCTCCAACGGTCAAAGCCTGCCCAACGCAATAGGAGACTGTAGAGAGATTTTCAAAGGTCGATGTGACTGGGTTCGGGACCCAGTCACACCAGCGGTCGGACGTCCGGTTTCGGCGTCGGCACCGGGGCCTGCACTGATGTCGGGGCTTGCAGGGCGACAGGCGCTTTCTTCGGGATATCCACCCGAGGGCCTGTGGCGGCTGCCGGAGCGGTTTGACCGGCCTTCATCCGCTCGGCTCGCAGCTGCTTCTGTTTCAGCTTGATGGCCGCCCCACGCACGTTCACCTGGTAGCTGTCGCTCAGCCGGTGGCGCTGGCCCGCCTCATCGTCATAGGCAAGCGTCATGCGCGGGCCATAGCCGTCTTCGTCCATCCAGCCCTGTTCCCAGTCCCCGCCGGTCTTGTCGTTCGGTGTCAGATACCATTTCTTCGCCCGGATCCCCTGGTGGGAAAGCGCGGCGTTCACATCCTCGTCCACATAGCTGTAGCCGATCTCCTCGATATTCGGGTAAACCCGCTCCAGCGGGTATTTCAGCATCAGGCCGTCCGCATCCTCCGCATAGTCCGACAGCGCCCACCTGCGGCTGAACCGCCTGGCTGCCAGCAGTTCGGCGGCTTGTTCGTGGCCGTTCATCTCCAGGTAGCCTTGCTCGAACTCCTCCCAGAGCTCGTCATGGCCCTGTTGCTCTTCTTCCGGTGTCCGGCCGATCTTGCGGAAAGTCTTGTAAGACGTCTTGCGCAAAAACCTGTCACCGTCCTCATCGGGTCCAGAGACACCCGCCCGGTCCGGTATCTGTCCTGCCGCAGCAGGTGCCGTTTCCGGCCCGGACGCCTGTCCAGACGCAGGATCAAGGCCCGGCTCAAGGGCTGGCTCAAGGCCCGGCTCAAGGCCCGCCTCGAAGGAAGACGGCAGGATCGGCTGCGCACCGGGCAGTGTCGGCACAGCGGAGGCCGGCACTGTGCCATCCCCCGGCAAGACCGTCTCCGGCGACAGCTGATCTGCCGTTGGCACCGGAGCGCTCAGCGGTGCTTGTTCTTCCGCCAACGGCTTGCCGGAAGTGACCTGCGCAGCCGCTCTTGCCTGAACCGCCGAGGTCAGCACATCCGCCACCTGTTCCTGTGTCGCTCCCGCCTTGAAGGCGTCCCCGGCCGCGTCCCCGCCGATTTCGACGAGCTCGCGCAGATCGCCAAGGGACCTGGCCTGTTCCTCCTCATCGGCGCTGGTGCCGAACACCCAGTCAATCGCACCGCCGACAGCTCCGGTCAGCGCATCGCGCCCTTCCACATAAGTCTCAAAGGCAGCCGTGCCTTCCACGGCATCAGCGATCCCGGCCATCTGCTGGATGGTCTCGTTGTCCGGATAGGCCGCCCCATAGAGCTGCGTCACCGCGACGATGTCATCGACATTGCCCAGAACGTCCCAGGCCTTCTTGACCGGCCCGATCGGCGTGAACGTTACCGCCAGATCGATTCCCGCCTCCGCTGCAAGCTCCGTCAGCTGCTCTCTGCTGAATTCAATTCCGAGCGTCTGCGCGGCTTCCAGATAGGAATTGCCGCTCTCCTCGGCTTCTCCGGAGATAAGTTCATGCAGCGCTGCGGCGGTGGCCGCCGTAATGATCACCGGGGTTCCGGCGTCGAACAGTTTCCGGGCTTTGTTTGCCGCCCGTTTTCTGTTGGTCTTGCGCTTTTGACGCTCTTCCAGCTTAGCCGCTTGGCGCGCCTCTGCCTTAATTGTCTCTGCCGCTTCATAGCTATCCGGAACTAAGTAGCGATTTTTTTCGAGATTGTGAGAGCTGCCATACCCATCGTCCCGGGGTTTCAGGACATTGGTTCTGATTGTCTCAAATTGTTGTGGCGTTAGTTCCACGTCCGGATGCGAGAGCACCCACGTCATCACGGACTTCATGCTGACTCGTTCGAACTGCAATCGCGTCAGGTCGGTTTGCGCCGTAAACTTGTTGTCTAGAATGCCCTTGTCGGCTGAGATAACTTCAAAGTCGTACTGGCTCTTGTTTTCCAACATGAACTTGCGGGCACCCATATCCCAAAGCTCATCTCCTCCGCGTGCGCTTAATCTCTTCTGGTCGGGGTCGAACTTGTTCTTGTCCCTTTCAGACTTCACCGGATCAACGAGCAAAACTTTACCTTTGTACGTTTTGCGTTGGAGCCAAGCAGCAAACGCGTCTCGCTGATCCGAGCCGATATTCTGGAGCAGCTCTTTGTCATGCACCTGAGACACATATAAAAACTTGTCGCCGCGTGAAACAATCGCATCCAACGCCGAGAAACCGCCATGCTTGAGAATGGTGCCGATCCTGGCATGGTCCAGGAGAACAACCTTTTCCTTTCTCATGTGATTTTCCCCTCGCGGTCGTCCACAAGTGTTCTCTTGTAACGCTCAAGAACGTGATCGACAGTCGTATGGGAGCGTACGTCCGGCAGTTCACCATCCAGTATCCGGATTGAGGTGCTGTAGCTCGCGTTAAGGAAGCCAAATGCCGCCCAGTCATATCCCTGTTTCCAGCAAAACCAATCAAAGAAGTCGATTATCAAATCGATCGCATCATCCGGGCGTTCTTTAAACTTGGGATTGTCTTCAAGAAAGTCATACTCGTTCGCTGACTTGATTTTTTCCCAAACGGACATTTTCTTCAGCGCTTCACGCGTCTCATCATGCTTGAGAAGCACTTCCACGAGTTCGAGGACTTGCGAAAGTTTAGCATCCGGCGGAATTCCATTGTTGTACTTACCGTAAAACTGCTTGTGCTCTTCTTCGCTCCCATACTCATTGAATTCGTATAATTCTTCCCGCCACCCGGTAATATCTTCAATATTTGCCATCTTTCTGGCTCCAATTCGTTTTCCGCACAATGTTCATCAAATGTTCCAGAGGCAACAACCTTGGTACTTTGCGACATTGGTTTTTGTTACTGGAAAAGACCCTTTCCCCGCGCCACTGGTTTAGTCATCAGACCGCACCTCCTGAACCGGCTTCACCCATTCGCCATATTCTTGCAGAATGTAATTGATCGTCTCTGCTGACCGGATGGCCGGTAGTCTGCCGTCCAACACATCCATCAACGTACCAAATCCAGCAAGATCAAATGCACTCACCGGCTCGTAGCCCCCCTTCCAGCAATACCAATCATTGAATTTGCGAAGTGTGCCGAGTGCCTCATGCGGGCATTCCGAATAGCGCGGATGCGTGCGATGCATTCCACCTTCTGTGGCCATAATCACCTTGTCCCACACAGCGCTTTGCTCAACGGCATCGCGCAGCTCCTCATCGCCGGCAACAATTTCCATGAACTTCAGGACATCGGAAAGCGGCGTCTTAAGTTCGAGCGCATCCATGAACTTTTCAGAACGCTGGTCCATGTATTCTTCGTTTTCTTCGAGTTGGCGCAGCTCGTCCCGCCACCCGGTAATATCTTCAAGACTTGCCATCTTCCTGGCTCCAATTCATTTTCCGCATAATGTTCGCCAATTGTTCCGCACGCAACCCTGGATAGGCATCAAGTGTCCTCAGTTGCGATTTTTAGGATAAGTTCACGCCCTGCCGGAGAATGGCTACACTTTCTCACGGTATTGGTATGAGGCTTGTTTTAGCCCGGTTTTGACGAAGCGTCGAGCACAGCCAAGTGTCTGAAACCCTTGTTCAGACACGAGCTTTCGAAAATCGTTTTATGATCAAGTGCTTCGGATACAGCTGCCGTTACGCGCTTTCAGGCCCATTGGTTTCGACATTCTCCGAAATCGAAGAGACTATGTTCGCCAGCCAAGCAGACGGCGCTCGATCAACCCGATGCAAGCACTGACAATCACCCCAAGCAGCGACAGGATGACAACGCCTGCGAACAGCCGCTCCAGGTCATACAAGGCGCCAGCTTCCAGAATATAGGCTCCGATCCCGTATTCAGCGCCCAGCATTTCGGCCGCAACCAGAAGGATGATTGCGATGGCCAGACTGATGCGCAGTCCGGACAGAATACCGGGCATCGCTCCGGGGAGAACGATTTTGCGCACGATCGACAGCCAGGACAGGCCGAAACTCTGCCCCATGCGGATGAGCGAGCGATCGACATTGTCCACCGCCCCATAGGTTGCAACCACGGTCGGGGTGAAGGTGCCGAATGCGATCAGCGCGTATTTCGAGCCTTCATCGATCCCGAACCAGATCACGAACAACGGCAGAAGCGCGATTTTCGGAATTGGGAAAATTGCCGCGACCAGCGGCACCATGCCGGCGCGGATATAGGAAAACAGGCCGATCAGGACGCCGGTGGCAATTCCCGCACTTGCCCCGATGGCGGCGCCGACGACAAGACGTCGCAGCGACGGCTCCAGTTGCTTGAACAACAACCCGCTTTCCCAAAGTCCACCGAGTGTCGCCAGCACGTCCGTCGGCTTGGGCAGAGTCAGAGGTGAAATCCAGCCCGCCTCGGTGCCCCATTGCACAAGCGCGATCAGCACCACGAAGACGGCAACGCCAACCCAACGATGCGCTTTGGGAGCAAAGCCTCCACCCCGGAAACGAACTTCCATGGAGCCTTGTGAAACTGTCTTGCCTCCGGCTTTGGCGTCAGACATCGATCAGCTCCTCATCGGCTGCACGCGCTTCTTCGCGCATCAGCCCCCACAGGAGGTCGTGTTTCTTCTGACAGACCGGGTCACCCGCTCGGCGGTCCTGGATCGGAGTGTCGATGGTCACGATTTCACGGATTTGCCCCGGACGGCGTGACAGCACGACGATGGTATGGCCGAGCCGAACGGCTTCGGACAGGTTGTGCGTGACATAGACGGCGGTGAAAGGCTGACGGCTCCACAGCTTCACCAGGTCATCCATCAGCAAATCCCGTGTCTGGCTATCCAGCGCCGACAGAGGTTCGTCCATCAGCATGACCGCGGGCTTAACCGCAAGTGCCCGCGCGATGGCGACCCTTTGCTTCATGCCGCCAGAGAGTTGCTTGGGCAATGCATTAGCGAAATCGGACAGCTTTGTGCGGGCCAGCACGTCGTCAATGATCTCCTTGGCTCTACCACCGCGAATACCATGATCTTCGAGCACCAGCGAAACATTGCCCTTCACTGTGCGCCACGGCAGCAAGGCAAAATCCTGAAAGACGAATGTCAGCGGATTGAGGCTGCCTTCCGGTGCTGGCCCAAGTTGCAGCACCTTGCCCTTTTCAGGCCGCTCCAGTCCGCCGATGAGGCGCAAAAGGGTCGACTTTCCGCATCCGGACGGACCAACCAGACAGACTATCTGCCCCGAAGGTATTTCCAGCGAGATATCCCGCAGCACTTCCGTATCGCCATAATGATGGCTGATCGAATCCAGTCTGATGTCCATGGAACGCCTGTGAAGTCGGAAAGAATGCGGCAGCATCCCGATGAGACGCTGCCGCGGGGAAGGTTTTAACCTTCGTAGGTTTCAACGTAGCTGTCGTCGACGAGCGTCTCCAGCTCGACATGCTTGCGAACCAGCTCTTCAGACTTGAACCAGTCGAGCTGGTTGCGAATGGAGGCAATGTTCAGCCGCGCGTCTTCATTGAGCCACATCGACCCGTTGATGATGGACGGTGCGGCCTTCTCCAGTGGACGGTCGGTATAGACGTATTTGTGGATCAGTTTGACCATCTCCTCGACGCCTGCCTCTCCGCCGGTTTTTTCGACCATGGTGGCATCATAATCCCTGACGCCCTTGCTGTATCCCGCCAGGAACTCTTCCGTCTGTGTCCGTTCGTCGGTGGCGTTCTTGGTCGAGGTGAAGATCGTGGTTACCTGATATCCCGGCAGATAATCTGAAACGTTGCCGATGATATGGGCGGCTCCAGCCCCGGCCAGTGGCTTGGCAATATGCGGAACGATGGACCAAGCATCAATCTGGCCCGACTTCAACGCACCAATGATCGCACCGACCTTCTGCAAGGGTTTGAAGGACATTTCAATGCCCTCTGCCTCTGCAATCTTGGAACCCATATAGTGGAAGGAGGAACCGGCTGTAGAAATGCCGAATGTCTTGCCTCCAAGCTGTGCCGGAGACGTCAAGCCTGCCTTGAATGCGGCGTCGGACGCTAGGATCTTCTGACCATCCACGCCCTTTTTCTCGCTGAGAGCCCCGCCGATTACCTTGACCGCACCTTTGTCAGCAAGCGAAATCAAGCCGCCGGAGACAGCAGTGACACCATAGTCGACATCGCCGGAGGCGATGGCCACCGCCATCGGCTGCGCCGCCTGGAAGAACTTCAGCTCAACATCAAGACCGGCGTCCTTGAAGTACCCCCGCTCCAGGGCAATGAAACTGCCGGAGTGAGAGGTGAAGCGCAGCGCGCCAAGCACGATTTTCTTGTTCTGCGCGATTGCCGGCGCTGCCAAGGTCGAAACAGCTGCCGCACCCATTAGGCCAAGCGTCTGTCGTCTGTTGAATGTCACCATGAATTCCTCCGCGGTTTGAATTTTATTCTCATGTGCCGTTTCTCAAATGCCCAGATCGGCACGAACATCATCTTCAAGAAGAGCAAGCGCTACGGTCGCTTCACGTGCCAGCACGGCTCTTTGCAGTTTCTCCAGTCTTTCCGCCCGTGCTTTAAAGTCGACCCGCCCTTCTCGCAGCAAGGTCAGTCGAAAGCGGCGCGACTGGTTGTAAAACTTGTCAGCCATCTGGATCAGGCGTGGTGAGCCGCAGGCAGACAGAAGGGTTTCTGTCGCAGCCCTGCAGGCCTCATCCCATTCCAGCGCAGTGACGTCATCCGGGTTTTCCTGAACCGCCGCTTCGGCACGGCTCAAGGCATGAAGCGCAGCAACCACACGCGCTTCCCAGGCCACATCTCCGCGTGCCATGGATCTGGAAAGCCCCAGCTTTTCGGTCTCCAGGCGCATCAAGAGGATATCCTGCAGATCCTCTTCCGTGGCAGACATTACCCGGAACCCGCGCTGATTGGTTGCCTCCACCAATCCTTCCGCAACGAGCATCCGCAATGTCTCGCGCATTGAGTGGTTCGAGCCACCGTAGCGTGTCCGCAGGTCTTGTATCTTGAGCTTCTCATCAGGCCTCAAAGCACCAAAAGAAATATCGCGCCGCAGGGCAGACGCCAGCATGCTAACAATTGTTTCATCTTCTTGGGTATCGCGGCGAAAGATCATTTTGACGCTCATATTCAAAAATGTTGGATATTTATGGCAATTGTGTATATTAG
>JBCCVB010000062.1:0-32434 GCA_039195965.1 Pseudomonadota bacterium | reverse complement strand
GCCTTCGAACCCCGCCTGCCGGTGCTAATCCAGCAGGGCTTTAAAGGACTACCGGCACTGCATTACGCAGCGACAGCGTTGTCCATAGCATAGTTGTCGTTTGCAACTATTAAAACAGCCCGATAACGGTGGTACAATGCCGAGCAAAAGCACAGTCTTTACGCCCTCGTCGATCCTATTTCGCCCCCGCCGAAACCCATGAGAATTTCGCAAACGAGCCCCATGGGCTTGGGTGGAGGCGCCGGGTACCGCCCCCGGGTCCGATAGGTTTATTGCACTGACCATTTATTGCCATAGCTGGCGAACCAGCACCCTCGATATAAGCGCTTTGTTGCTGAAAGGAAAGGGGAAGCATTGATTTGCCACGAAAACATAAAGCGAATTTTCATCGGCGTGAAAATGCAAAGCGGCATGACTTGACGATGCATGAGAAAGAGATTAGTTAGATAGACTAACTAAAAGGAAAAGGTCTTGGATCTCACTGGATTTGTTGAACTGGTACACCGACACGCGCATCGGAGATGGAGTGCTCTGGCGGCCGATGTGGGTGTGTCCTACAGCGAGTTTGAGTATCTGAGCGCCATCAAGGACCAGGAATACCGCAAGACCGACAAGAACGATCACGGCCAGCATCTTCAGGATGTTGTGGACGCGATGGGTGTACGCAAAGCATCCGCTAGCGTCATGGTGGTCAAACTGGAAGAGCGTGGCTGGGTTCGCCGGGTTCCTTGCCAATATGATGCCCGGGCGCAGCATATTCTTCTGACTGAGGAAGGTGAGGCCAGGCTGGAAAAAGGAAGAACCATCTATAAATCTGTGTTGCAGGTGGTTTTGTCAGAGCTTAGCGAGGCGGAGCAGCGCGCGCTTGACGGCGTCTTTGCCACCACCACGACGCCTTAGGAAATCGACAAAAATTTATCTAAAAAAGTAAGTTAAACTAACTAACTGATGTCATTGTACCTCGTGCCGATGTCTCGAGGTGACGAAGCAACAAAGCAACGAAGCGACTTGAACAGTGAGGACATATGACCTTTGAATTGATGTTGATGGGCACGGCAATCCACATTCTCGTGTTGGAAAAGCTGCCCGAATGGGGAACCTGGTTTCAGTGTTTTCTGCGATGGTTGCCGCAACCATTACAAACGCTTTACGAACAATGGCGGTGTCCCTATTGCGCAGGTTTCTGGATTGCGCTGGTGCTGCATGCGCTTACTGGTTTCTGGACCATTCCTGCGCTTGCCGACCTGCCGACGTACCTGGGGGTGTTTCGCGAACCTGTTGCCTGGGGGCTTGATGCCCTTGCGACCGCAACCTTGATCTACGCTGCCATTTTGATGGTCAAGGCGATCGGTTTGCCGGCGATGCGGGCTCACATGATGAAGGAAGAATTCATGAAAACCGCGTTTCAGAACCAGACGTCGACCGAGGTGAAGTGAGGGCTCATAAATGGCTTTCGATTACAACGCGCTTTACCTTGAGACACCGCATGCGCTTGGCGAGCCGACAAAGGTTTTCTGCGACTTTTTCAAGACTTACCAGAAAAAGAGTGCTCGAATTCTGGATGTCGGCTGCGGGCAGGGGCGGGATGCGCTCTTCATCGCGAGGTTGGGGCACTCGGTCACGGGAGTGGATTCGGCTCCTGCCGGAATATCGGACTTGCTGGAAGAGGCAACGCGTGAAGGACTAGGGATTGAGGGGCATGTCGCGGATATCGTCGACTACAGTCCCGACGGCCCGTTCGATGTGATTGTCATCGATCGGACCCTTCATATGCTGGAAACGGGGCCTAGACGAAAGGTTTTTCAAAAGCTGATAAAGCACTTGAACACCGGTGGTTATCTGTTGATCGCCGATGAACCTTCCAATCTTCCGGACTTTCGCAAAGTGCTTGAAGCTGCTCCTGAAACCTGGCGCATGTGCAAGGCGGAGAAGGGTATCCTGTTCATGCAAAGGCTGGCGGAAGAACGCCACACTTTCAGATGTCCGGGGGATGTCAAAGTCGAAACTTGAAGCGTCAAACAATCAAGAAACGGATACTTCGATCTGGGGAAAGTCCGCGGAGAGGGGCTGCGTTTTCCTGAAAATCTGCGAAGTTAGCACTCCTCGCCAGTTTCCCATCGGAAGGTCCGCGCCATGCAGCAATATCTCGATCTCTTGGCAAAAATTCTTGAAGAGGGCGTTGATCGGGGTGATCGCACGGGAACCGGCACACGCTCCATCTTCGGTCATCAGATGCGTTTTGACCTTTCCGAGGGCTTTCCTGTGGTGACCACGAAGAAGCTGCACCTCAGGTCGATCATTCATGAGCTGCTGTGGTTTCTCGCCGGTGACACCAACATCGCTTACCTGAAGGAAAACGGGGTCAAGATCTGGGACGACTGGGCGGACGAAAACGGTGAGCTTGGTCCGGTATATGGCTATCAGTGGCGCTCCTGGCCCGCTCCAGACGGGCGGTCCATCGATCAGATTGCCAATCTGCTGGAGATGATCCGCACCAATCCGGAGAGCCGTCGGCTGATCGTGTCTGCATGGAATCCGGCATTGGTCGATGAAATGGCCCTGCCGCCGTGCCATTCACTTTTCCAGTTCTATGTCGCTGACGGCAAGCTTTCCTGCCAGCTTTACCAGCGTTCGGCAGATGTATTCCTGGGCGTTCCCTTCAACATTGCCTCATACGCGCTGTTGACGATGATGGTGGCACAGGTGACAGGCCTCAAACCGGGAGATTTCGTTCACACGCTCGGCGATGCTCACCTCTATTCAAACCATTTCGACCAGAGCCGTGAACAGTTGACACGCACTCCGCGTCCGTTGCCGCAAATGAAGATCAATCCGGACGTGACCGATCTGTTTGCCTTCAAGTACGAAGATTTCGAGCTGATCGGATACGATCCGCACCCGCACATCGCAGCGCCGATTGCGGTGTAGATATTGAGCCTGCAAAGGTGACTGATGAAAGTCGCATGCCCGCGCTGTGAGCAGGATTGGGTAGCAAAGGTGCATATTGGCGCAACAGATCGCACAGTTTTTCTCTGATACGAATGTGAAGCTACTTGGTTTTGCGAAAACTCGATTGAATTTGCTACATTTCTCGATTTGAGTACGTATCTGACAAGAAAGAAACTGACTTCTTCCAGATCGACCTACGACACATTTATTGACGATCCGAACTGGCCAGAGAGGTGACAGTCAAGTATTGCGACTGGCAATTTGTTAGGCCACCTCAAACCACGTCATCATTCCGGACGCCGCGTGGCCAAGCATGTGGCAGTGGATCAACCATTTTCCCGGATTGTCGGCAACGAAGGCGATCTTGACGGTCTCTCGTGGTGCGGTCGTGAATGTGTCACGCCAATCCGGGTGTTCCAGTTTTTCAGAGTTTCGCTCCAAGACCCGGAAATGGTGGCCGTGAATATGCATGGCATGGGCGAATGCCGTATCATTGCGGCTTTCAAGAATTATGGTTTCGCCGCGTCTGGCTGAGAACATTGGTTTCTCTTCCATGCCGGCAATGCCGTTGAAGGCCCAGAACAAGCCAGCTTCCATCATCTGGCGCATGCCCAGCTCCTTGCCGTCCTTCATGAGCGACTGCATGCCACCCATGGCACCACCTTCCATGACAAGGGGAAGCGAGCGGGCAGAGGCCAGGTCAGGCTCCGGCAGCGCATTCGCCAACGGTACGACGAGAGGCAGGGCAGCTTCTTCCGTTTCAGTCACCTTGAAATTGGCGAATGTGAACGGATTTCCCGTCATAGTCTCAAAAGGCACCGTTCCGGTTTGCTCTGGGCGCAGGATCAAGTCCATTCGTTGTGCCGGAGACAGCTGCGCGGTTCCTTCAATTTCCCTTGGTTCTGAAAACGTCTGGCCATCCAAAGCGATCAATTGTGCACCAAAACGAGCGGGGGCAAGGTCGATGATCCGCGAGGCAGAGGTGTTGATCAGGCGTAACCGATGCCAGTGACCTTTCTTGAGTGGAATGTCCGGCAAGGACTGTCCATTGACGGTCAGCCAGTTTCCGAGGCGCCCGGCGTGGGAGAAATCCATCCGAGCTCCAAAGCTTGCTGTCTCCAGCGCACCGTTTTCGTCCAACCGCCAGTCGTTCAGAACCATCGTGATGTCAGTTCCATCTGCGAAGAGAGGCTCGTCATCCTCGATAATGAGCGGACCGGATAGTCCTCGCGGAACCTGGTTCCAACTCATGTTATGGGCGTGATACCAGAAGGTTCCGGCGTCCGGCGCCACGAAGTCGTAGTCGAAGCTTTCTCCTGGTTGCACGGCTGGTTGGGTGAGACCGGTAACGCCGTCCATCGCATTCTCGATGCGGATGCCATGCCAGTGAATGGTGGTTGGTTCTTCAAGGTTGTTGGTGAAACGGACCTGGACGCGCTCGCCGCGCCTAACCCGGATCTCAGGTCCTGGTAATTGGCCGTTATAAAGCCAGAGGTCGGAGACTGCGCCGTCTTTGCCATAAAGCCGTGCCTTTCCTTTCCTGGCTTCCAGCTCAAATGAACCGTCATCAGCCCTTGCCAGCGAAAGGCGGGGAAGTAGCGTTCCGGCGCAAGTTATTGCGGTGGTTTTCAGAAAAGACCGGCGATCCAACGGTTTGCTCCTGCTGTTTGGTTGGGAGTGAAATCGCTCGTCAGGTCTATGGTGTCTCCAGCCGCTGGAAGGTCAAGGGGAGAGGCAAATGTTTTGACTTCCTTCAAGACAGGTTTGCGGGCGCTTGCCGGTCAAGGTGACTGCTTTTCAAGCTGTAACGGTCCGAGCGCAAGATCGGCAGGATCACCTGCCTGAGGATATCGTTCACCTGATGTGGCGCTTCCAGTGGCGCATAATGACCACAGTCCGGGATGACAAGAAACATCCCCTGCGAGGCGGCATTCGCCTGTTCTTCGCTGGTTGCCAGGCCCGGAGCGATGTCATCAGCACCGGAGATGACGACAACCCTGCGCGGAAATGACTGAAGCACAGTTTCCCGGCTCGGGCGCGTGTGGAACACTCTGGTTCCACGGGCCAATTCAGCAATGGTGCGACGACGAAAAATGTCCTTTGCTGTTGAAAGAGCCGACGGGGGAGCGCGTTGGGAGAACAGAGGCTGCCAATAGGTTTCCCAGGCAGCTTCCAGGCCTTGGGTTTCGATCAAGGACAGAGCAGAATCCAGGAATGCCGGATTTGGTGTTCGCGCCGCCTTGGTTCCAATAAGGATGATCGCTTCCACCCTGTCCGGACAAAGCGCCGCGATTTCCAGTGCGCAAGAGCCTCCGACCGAGCAACCGACGAGTATCAGACGATCTTCTTCAACAAGTTCCAGGGCCGCCTGAGCCCATTCTTCGAGTCTTTCGCCTGTTCCGTAAAGAGTTGGGGCGTAAGCCGGAGTGGAAAACAGATTTTGCTGATGTCTCCACATCGTTCCGTCGAGCGGAAGCGCGTGGAGAAAAAGCAAGGCGATGGAATTTGGGGGCGTCATTTAAGTACCATCCGTCAAACGCCCGAGCTCAACGCGACCAGCCAGGACCAGAATGGCAATGCAGGTCTCCAGGCATCAGCGAGCGAGCCTGCCGCTTCCTCGCCTATCACCATTTTGATATCGTTGGTCGTTTTCCAGACTGCAAGCCCCTTGTGCCGTGCAAGGTCCGCATGAGGGTGATCCTTCGGGAAACCTCTTGGCGCTTTTGCAAGGTCGGGCGCGGACCGTTCAAAGCCTTGAGAAATCAGGGTGTTCAGTAGAGCTTCTATTTCCTCGCCTTTTCCGGCTTCGAGCGCATGCAGATAAGTCCCTAGAATCGGCTTTGAAAATGCCATGCAGCCGGTTCCGAAACGAATGTGGCTAGGTTCCACCGACAAGAAGAAACTCGGTGGTTGCGCGTCTCGTCCTTCAAACGCAGATCCCTTCGGCCAAAAAGCCATCCGGATATGGGTGTTGTAGGGAGTCTTGTCTTTTGAAAAGCGCAGATCGCGATTGATCCGGAATTGCTTGGACGCGATTTCATGACCCGTCAGCGTAGAAAGTGCCCTTTCAAGTTCCGGCCTGAAATGGTCAGCCGGTTTCTTTATGGCTTGTTGATAGTGGGACTTGTTGGCTTCGAACCATTCTTTCGTGTTGTTTTGGGATAGGCTCGTGAGAAATTTGAATGCTTCTGGCGGGAAACCTGCGGATGTCATCTGGATGCCTTTCCAGTTCTTACTTTTTTCGGCTTGGCCTGCTTCGGGGGAAGGGCACAGACATAGTTTCTGGCCATTTCGACCCAGCTCTTCAAATCTTCATCGGTTTCAATGCCTTCCGGCTCGATCCGGATGAATCCGGGCATCGGACGGCCGGCCGGCTCACATGGTGAAGCATGGGGTCTTGAGAGGGCTTCACTTTCCTGCTCTGCACCAACCCTGGCCATCAACCCGCGCTTGGACGCGCAGACCAGCATGTTGCCGTTGACCATAAAGCAGGTAGAACCGAACATGCGTTTCTGCTCGACATTTAGGTCCGGAATCAGGGAGCGGGTTCGCTCGATCAGTACAGTTTCCATCAAGTCGGACATGGTTTGACAATCTCCTGAATGAAAAGGTTCTGTCTGCAAGGACGGCTTGGAAAGCTTGAAACCGACAGGCGAATGAAAAAGAAATTACTCGCGGATTTTCCTCCTGCCTGAATTCCATGCTAGGAGGCGATCAGAAGAATGAAAACCGGATTCGGAGAGAAACTTGCCGGAAATTGTCGTATTCGCTGCAGTCGCACGGAACGGAATTATCGGGGCGGAAAACGATATGCCCTGGAAGCTTTCGACCGATCTGAAGCGTTTCAAGAAAATGACCCTTGGCAAGCCTGTGATCATGGGGCGGAAGACATTCCTGTCCTTCGGTGGACGGCCCTTGCCCGGGCGGCCTCATGTCATCATTTCACGTGATCCCGATTATGCTCCGGAAGGGGCTGAAGCGGCGACTTCGCTGGAAGCTGCTTTCGATCGTGGCAGAGAGCTTGCCGCGGAACTGAAAGCCGACGAAATCATCTGCATGGGCGGTGGGCAGATCTATGCCCAGGCAATGCAGAACGCCGACCGGCTGGAACTCACAGAGGTAGATGCAGAGCCGGACGGGGATACCCGCTTTCCAGAGATCGATCCAAAAATCTGGCAGGAGGTTTACCGGGAAGCCGGAATACGGACAGACAAAGACAGCGCAGACTTCACTTTCGTGACCTATCGCAGAATTGCCTGATGCAGCCGAGCCGACGTTTCATGACACTTCCCGAAACTCTGTCCGTAACATGTACCGATTTCGATCAGCTGACGCCGCACGACGTTCATGATCTCCTGAAGCTTCGTCAGGACGTCTTTGTGCTGGAGCAGGCTGCCCTTTACCCGGATATTGATGGCAAGGATCCGATTGCATGGCACCTTTTCATCAGGGAAAAAACATCCGGTAATCTGCTTGGTGCGATCAGACTCTTTGTCACGCCTGACGAGGGAATCGCGCGCATCGGCAGAGTGGTGATTGCAAAGTCCGCGCGCGGATCCGGGCTGGGCCGGATTTTGATGCAGGCGGGCATCGACAAGGCGGAAGAGCTTCTGCCTGATTGCGCAATTCACCTGGGTGCGCAGGCCTATCTTGAAAAATTCTATAAATCACTAGGTTTTACAACTGTTTCTGAAGTTTATGTCGAAGATGGAATTCCCCATATCGATATGGTTCGCGCCGGTTCTGAAGCGCATTAACCATATGTAATCAGGCCGTAACGGTAGTGCCTTGACTCTGCCGCAATTAAACCCCACCTGCGGCACGGGAAAAAATACAGGTTTTACAAGGGCTGTGCGCTGGTCTTTTCGTTGAAAGCGATCGGTAACCTCCCTATAACCAACGGTGAGTCAGAACGGGCGTTGAAAGTTTGAAATGCCCTGGTCCGGCGGGTGCCGGATATCAAAGAAGGAAGTTTTGATGCCTTGGAGCAATCAGTCAGGTGGCGGTGGCCCCTGGAAGGGTGGCGGAAACAATGGCGGCCCATGGGGCGGCGGTGGCGGAAACAACAACGGTCCCTGGGGCGGTGGCCCGAACAGGGGCGGTGGTGGCAATCCGCCGGATCTTGAAGAACTTTTGAAGCGTACTCAGGATCGGATGAAAACCGTTCTTCCTGGTGGTGGTGGCGGTGGCCTTGGTTTCATCGGCATCCTCATCATCATTTGCATCGGTGTCGTTGGCTGGCTGTTCACAGGTATCTACACTGTTGATGAAGGCGAGCGCGGCGTTGAGCTCGTGCTCGGCAAGGTTGTCGGTCTGACCTCTCCTGGTTTCAACTACAATCTGCCTTATCCGATCGGTGAAGTTCACAAGCCGAAGGTTGAGCTGCAGCGTGAAACCACTGTCGGCGTTGAAGAGAGCTACTCCACATCCGGAGCGGTGCGTGCGCGCGACATTCCTGAAGAAAGCCTGATGCTGACCGGTGATGAAAACATCGTCGATGTCGGCTTCAAGGTGCTGTGGCGTGTCCAGAACACCACAGACGGTATCACGGACTACCTGTTCAACATTCAGGACCCTGACGCAACGGTCAAAGCCGTTGCAGAAAGTGCTATGCGTGAAGTGGTCGGTGGCTCAAACATCGATGCAATTCTGACCGAAAACCGCGTATCCATTCAGAACGATGTTGCTTCCCTGATGCAGAAGACGCTCGATTCCTATAAGGCTGGTATCGAAATCGCCGAAGTGCAGATGCAGCGGGTTGACCCGCCTGCGCAGGTTATCGACGCCTTCCGGGACGTGCAGGCAGCGCGTGCCGACCAGGAGCGTATCCGTAACGAGGCGCAGTCTTATGCGAACCGGATCGTACCGGAAGCACGTGGTCAGGCGGCTCGCGTTCTCGAAGCCGCAAACGGCTACAAGGACCAGACCGTTGCTGAAGCAACCGGTCAGTCCCAGCGTTTCACCAAGATCTATGAACAGTACAAAAACGCTCCGGACGTGACCCGCGAGCGTCTGTATCTCGAAACCCTGGAAAAAGTTTTGGGCTCCAACAACAAGATCATCATCGACAGCGACACCTCGGGCTCCGGCGTTCTGCCGTTCCTGCCGCTGAATGACTTTGGCGGACGCGGCACTGCGCCTGCTGCACGGACAGGAGGAAACTGATCATGCGTAGCGGTTTTCTTGCTATTGTCCTCGTCGCGATCGCGGTTGTCGGCTACCTGTCGGTCTATGTCGTGCATCCGACGCAACAGGCACTCGTGCTGCAGTTCGGTAAGATCATCGAACAGCCCAAAACCGAGTCGGGCTTCTACTTCAAGATCCCGTTCGTCCAGAATGTCGTTTACCTGGACAAGCGTGTTCTCAACCTGAACATGCCGCCTCTGGAGCCGATTTCCTCGGACAAGAAGCGACTGGTTGTGGACGCCTTTGCCCGTTACAAGATCTCCGATCCGGTTCTGTTCTACCAGCGTGTTCAGAACGTTCAGACGGCCAACCGCCGCCTGTCGACGCTGTTGCAATCCTCGCTGCGGTCCGAGCTTGGCCGGACGAGCTTCGTTGCCCTGGTGCGTGATGACCGTTCTGGTGTGATGGACGCGATCCGTAACGACGTCAGCGCCAACGCGAAGGAACTCGGCATTGAGGTGGTTGACGTGAAGATCCGCCGCGCGGACCTTCCGGATGCCAACTCCCAGGCGATTTACGCCCGCATGCAGACGGAACGTCAGCGTGAAGCGACCGAGATCCGGGCGCAGGGTGAAGAACAGTCCCGCCGTATCCGTTCCCGTGCGGATCGTGATGCAACGGTTATCGAAGCTGAAGCAAAGCGTGATGCTGAAATCATCCGTGGTGACGGTGATGCCGAGCGGAACAAGATCTTTGCCGAAGCATTCGGAGAAGATCCAGAGTTCTTTGCTTTCTACCGGTCCATGCAGGCATATGAAGCCGGGTTGCAGTCAGGCGACACCAGCCTGGTTCTGTCTCCGGACTCCAGCTTCTTCCGCTTCTTCAAGGATCCGGCAGGAGTGACGCCTCCGGCGAATGGCAATGACAACGGTGGATCCGGTATTTCAACCGGAGCACCTTCGCTTGCCGCTCAATGAATGACTTGGTGACCGCGTTTGGTCTGGTTCTGGTTCTTGAGGGAGTGCTTTACGCACTGGTGCCAGGTGGCATGAAGTCCATCATGCGCAGCGCCCTAGAAACTCCGGACAAGACCTTGCGCACCACCGGTCTGGTTGTAGCTGCGATCGGACTGTTTCTTGTGTGGATCATACGCGGATAACGAAAAGTTTTCGGGCGGGAGGCGCAAAAATCTCCCGCCCGTTCTATATTCTGACTACAAGACTTATGAACCCCATCGACTGTTTGAATTTGGGCTCAAGTCCCGAACGACAGTTCAACCGGCTGGGATGAGGAGAAAGCCCTATGGCTCCAATTTTTGTTCGCCGTCGAATGTCCCGTATCGCCTTTGCGGCAGCGGGCATCGTACTTGGCGGAATGGTAGCTTTTCAGCCTGTTCAGACCGCTCAAGCACAGGGACCTGTGTCCGTTGCCGATCTGGCGGAAAATCTTGCTGATGCCGTTGTAAACATTTCGACTGCCCAGACTGTTCAGGGCCGACGTTCCGTTCCCATGCCGCAGGTGCCGGACGGATCACCGTTTCAGGAATTTTTCGAAGAGTTCTTCAATCGCCAAAATCGTGATAACGAGCAGGCGCCACGCCGCGTCCAATCACTTGGTTCCGGATTTGTCATTGATGGCAAGGAAGGCATCATCATCACCAACAATCACGTGATTGAAGGTGCGGACGAGATCACGGCCAACTTCAATGACGGTACCAAGCTCAAGGCGGAAATCATCGGAACAGATGAAAAGACCGACCTTGCGGTTCTGAAGGTCGAGCCGGAAACACCGCTCAAGGATGTCAATTTCGGCAACTCAGATTCCATCCGTGTCGGTGACTGGGTCATGGCGATCGGCAATCCGTTCGGCCTCGGTGGAACGGTTACCGTTGGTATCGTTTCTGCCCGTAACCGGGACATCAATTCCGGACCCTATGACAATTTCATTCAGACCGATGCCTCCATCAACCGTGGGAACTCCGGTGGACCGTTGTTCGACATGCAGGGCAACGTGATCGGCATCAACACCGCGATCATTTCACCGTCCGGTGGCTCGATCGGTATCGGCTTTGCCATTCCGGCAAAAACTGCAATGCGGGTCATCGATCAGCTTCGTGAGTTCGGCGAAACCCGCCGCGGCTGGCTAGGCGTGCGCATTCAGGAAGTGACCGACGAGATTGCAGAAAGCCTGGCCATGGATGAAGCCATGGGCGCGCTCGTTGCCGGTGTCACGGAAGACGGTCCTGCCGCCAAGGCCAAGATCGAAGCTGGTGATGTCATCATCAAGTTTGATGGCCGCGATGTGGAAGAAATGCGCGAACTCCCTCGCATGGTTGCCGAGACGGCAATCGGCAAGGAAGTTGAAGTCATTGTTCTGCGCAAGGGCGAGGAAGTCACCATCAGCGTGACCCTTGAACGTCTTGAAGAAAATGCAGCAACTGAAGCCAGTGCAACGACCGAAGGCGAGCCTGAAGAAGAGCCTGCTGAAAAGAGCGAAGTTCTCGGCATGATGCTGGCGGAACTTGACGATGCCCTGCGCGAGCAGTTCTCCATCGATGAAGACGTCACGGGCGTTGTCGTCACTGAAGTGATGCCTGGTTCTTCGGCGGAAGAAAAGCGGGTCACCGTTGGTGATGTAATCAAGGAAGTCGCTCAGGAGCCGGTTGAAACTCCGGCCGACGTTGAAGCGGAAATCAAGAAGCTCAAGGAAGATGGTCGTCGTTCGGCGCTTCTGCTGCTTGCCAATCCGACCGGCGACGTGCGTTTCGTTCCCGTGAGGATCGAGGACGAATAACCCGCAACTGGATTGCGACCGTGAATGAGAAGGCGCCCTTTAAGGGCGCCTTTTTCATTTGTGCTGGCGTCTGCTTAACTTGGTTCAGCCTTGGGCGAGTGCCGCTGCCGCTCGTCAAGACAACACTCGCTTTGCAGGAACGCGATAACGTCCCACAGGCGACCGTATTGCGGTACGCAGCGAAGGACGCGCCCCTCACGCTGTTGATGAATTAGACCCGCGTCGACCAGGGCCGCAACGTGGTGAGTCATGGACGAATGTGGAATGTCGAGGTCCTCACGCAAGACGCCTACGGGCAAGCCATCAAATCCGGCTTTAACCAGCCTTTTGAAGATTTTCAGCCTGAGCGGGTGCCCAAGGTCCTTTAGGACCCTCGCAACTTCTTCGAATTCCATGTGTGTGCCGCCTTGAATTTATATTTCGATATTACCGGTAATATATTGACATCTGCATCGGGAATCAATATTTCGAAAAAACCGGTAATATAGATTTGAAAGGGTTCCTCATGTCTGCCGAAATGTCGTCCGCCCTCGCAGAGGCGGGGGGAATGTTTGTGTTCCTTGCAGTGGAACTGACCGCACTGTTCCTGCTGATCAGCTATGGTGTCGGCGTGTTGCAGGAGTACGTCTCTCCAGAGCGAATTCAGGCCGTCCTCAGTTCAAGAAACGGTCGGGGTTATGTTGTCGCCGCATTGATGGGAGCGATCACTCCGTTTTGCTCATGTTCGACAATCCCATTTCTAAAAGGGTTGTTGCGAGCACGCGCCGGTTTTGGACCAATGATGGTTTTCCTCTTTTCCAGTCCGCTGTTGAACCCGGTGATCATCGGATTGTTTGCCGTGACGTTCGGCATAAAGGTTGCCGTCGTCTACTTCCTGATTGCCATGGTGGTTTCAGTGGTTGCGGGTGCTTTGCTTGAGGCACTCGGGTTTGAGCGCCACGTGGAGGCCTCTGCCTATGAGGTCCCGAGCTCAAGCGGCTGTGGTAGTTCCTGCAGCGGCGCGGTCAAACCGGAAAGCCGGTGGTTGCGCATCTGGAAAGCAACCTGGAAAGATTTTCGGACCGTGTTGCCCTATCTTCTCGGCGGTATCGCGATCGGGTCTTTCATCTACGGCTTCATGCCGACGGATCTGATCACACGGTATGCCGGCAGTGACAAACTGACGGCGATACCAGTCGCCGCGATAATCGGAATCCCGCTCTACATTCGTGCCGAAGCCGTCATCCCGCTGTCTGCTGCATTGGCGGCAAAGGGAATGTCGCTGGGGGCGGTTATGGCGCTTATCATCGGTAGTGCAGGTGCCAGCCTGACGGAAGTCATCCTTCTGCGGTCGATCTTCAGGCTTCCGATGATCGTGGCCTTCCTGGCAGTCATCCTGACGATGGCTATCGGTGCTGGACTTCTCTACGCACTGACGCCACTGGGCAGCGCGATCCCGGCAATGTCTTGACGATCAATGCACTGATGCGTGGCCCGATCCAAAGAGACGGGTCACACGTCAGCTGAGTACAAAGTCTTCTTCGGCATAGCCCTGAAGATAGAGCAGGGCAGTCAGGTCACCGTGATCGACGCGGAAATCAGCCGCTGCCGCCACAGCCGGTTTGGCGCGATAGGCAACCCCCGCGCCCGAGCGTTCTATCATCGCAAGATCATTGGCGCCATCGCCAACGGCAAGCGTTTCGTCAAAGGTAAGACCTTGTTCGGCGACCAGGGTCTCAAGGCGTTCACGCTTTGCTTCCCGCCCGAGGATCGGTTCGCCTACTTTGCCTGAAAGTTTGCTGTCTGTTTCAAGAAGAGTGTTGGCCTGGTTTTCATCAAAGCCGATCATGTCGGCAACCGCGCTGGTGAAATGCGTGAAACCGCCGGAGACCAGGGCGCAATAGGCACCGTTTGCCTTCATTGTCTGCACCAGGGTTCGCCCCCCCGGCATCAGGGAAATCCGGTTGCTCAAGACAACGTCGATTGATGAAACAGGCAAGCCTGCCAGAAGAGAGACACGCTCCCGCAAGGCCGGTTCAAACTCGATTTCTCCACGCATTGCCCGTTCGGTGATGTCGGAGATTCGATCCTTCAAACCCAGTTCGGCCGCAAGTTCATCGATGCACTCCTGCCTGATCATGGTGGAATCCATGTCGGCGATCAGCAGACGCTTGCGCCGTCCCTCAACCGGCTGAACGAAGACGTCTGCGGGTGCGTTTCCGACAATTTCCCGCAAAAGCGTGTCCGCAGCGCTTGCATTCGGCCCCTCAAAGCGGATATCGGCTGCAACGCCGGGATTGAGTATTCTTGATGCTCCCGTGACACCGAGGGCATCTTCTGCCCGGCGTACCAATTCCGCGTCGACAGCAGGTGCAGTCGGGGTAGATACCAGAGTGGCGACAAGAGACATGAATGATTCCCTGCAAAGCGTGAAGGAGCGAACGGAAGGTAATCGAGCCATCCTGATAGCGGGCCCAACGGCGAGCGGCAAGTCTGCTTTGGCGCTGAAACTGGCCAAAGCGCGCAATGGCGTCATCATTAATGCCGATTCTATGCAGCTTTATGAAGACCTCCGGCTGGTGAGCGCCCGCCCAAGCGCTGAAGAGGAGGCCGAAGTCCCCCATCGTCTTTATGGTGTTCTGCCGTCTTCAAGAGCCTTCTCGACAGGAGCCTGGTTGCGGTTGGTTACCGAGGAGCTCGAAGCTGCGTGGTCGCGCGGGCAATTGCCCATCTTGGTCGGCGGAACTGGTCTTTATTTCAAGGGGCTTACAGAAGGCTTTGCCGAACTGCCGGAGATCCCGGACGAAGTTCGGGAAAGGGCGAGATCGCTTGGCGATCAGGCAGGTTTGGAAGGTCTCAAGGCCGCATTGAAGGATGCAGGCGATAGCGAGGCCGCGGAAGGGCTGAACGATCCGCAACGCCTTGCGCGTGCGCTTGAAGTTGTTCTTGCGACAGGCAAACCACTTGCGACCTGGCAGCGTGAGCAGCAATCCGCACCATCGCTTGCAGCTGAAGACTGCACGCGAATCGTGTTGGCGCCGCCGCGTCCCTGGCTGCATGAGCGGATTGCCCTGCGAGCAAGACACATGCTGGCCGAAGAAGGACAGCAGGAAGTGCAGGCTCTTTTGGCAAAGGAACTATCTCCCAAGCTGCCGGCGATGCGAGCCATTGGTGTCGCCGAAATCGGTGCCTATCTAAGCGGTGAATACGATTTGGAGCAAACCATCCACAAGCTGACTGTTGCAACGCGGCAGTATGCCAAGCGGCAGGAGACCTGGTTTCGTAATCAGATGGCTAACTGGCAACGGGTTGATCCGTCAGCTGAAATCAATCTGAAGGAGATTTATTGACTGAGCAATCAATAACAAGTCAACCTGTGGGATGTGCGGTGCAGCGCACAGTATCACCATAACTTGTTGGTAATACGAATATATTTTCGCCACTTTTATTCTTATACTCGCGCCTGCCTTCGGGTTGGCACAATTCTGGGTTTTAAGTCTGGCGCGTGAAAAGAAGGGAGCAGAAAGCTTCTTTCCGCAGCCGGACTAAATCCAATTGCATGGGAGGATCACGGTGCAGACGATATTTCTCGAATGCGACTCAGTTCAGCTTGTTCCCTTTTCTCCAACCGATATTAATCTCGTTAAAGAACTTCACGCAGATCCCTACGGCAACCAATGCACTGAATATTCTACAAACTGTACCATCGCCGATGCGACCGAACTGGTCAGGTCCGCAATGCAGAACCAGGCCGATCTCGGTTTTGCCAAATGGAAGGCCGTGGCCGAAGACGGCCGCTTTCTCGGCTGGGCCGGTTTTACTCCGGTGAGCGAAACCTCTGAAATCAGCCTGAATTACTGTCTCTTGAAAGAGGTGTTGGAGCAGGACAGAAACCTTGCGAAGAACCTGTGTTCGGCTTTGGCGGACTGGTTCTTCAAAAACACCTATTTTTCTCATCTCGTCGCCGTTGTTCGCACCGATAACAGGGATATGCGGGACGTCGTACAGGAAACGGGTTTCTATCATCGGGAGAGCAAGGTGATTGAAGGCATGCAGGCTGATCTGTTTCAGCTGCTCAGTCCCTCGATGCAGTCTTACCTGATGAGTGCTTAGACAATTACTCTGGAGTGACAGCATACCAGAGACCTTTCTATGGGCCGTGTCACCGCACGGCCCGCTTTTTTGGACAAAGCTGAATTGCCAGAAATCCTTCTGAAGACAGACCGGCTGCAGGTCTTGCCATTTGAAGAAGCAGATTTTCCATTGCTTCTGGATCTCCACTCCGACCCTGAAGTCAATCGCTATCATTCCCCCGGGCCGATGCCGATGGCGCCGGAGGAAGTCCGGGAGCGGTTGAACAACTACGTGCAGTCGCACCGACAGTTGGGCATCAGCAAATGGAAGCTCGAAACTCTCGACGGGGAATTTGTTGGGCGCGCGGGCTTTTCCTGGCAGAAGGACCCTGCGGGATTTGAGCTCGGCTACAGTTTGAAAAAGGCGGCATGGGGCAGGGGTTATGCAACTGAAATTGCCACGGCCCTGGTCCGGTGGTTTTTTCGGGAGACCGACCAGGATCATCTTCTGGCATATGCAATTTCAGAACACAGTGCGTCGCTGCGCGTAATGGAGAAGGCGGGGCTGCGCTATTGGTTGGAAATGGAGAAACATGGTTGCCCATGCACATTTTATCGTGTCGACCGAAGCGAGTTTGACGAATTCCTGGATCAGAAGCAGCTCTGACCTTCGGATGGGCGACAAACGCTTGCAAAGAACCATGTCGGAAGTTTCTCCGGGTACGATCATCGCATCACCCATTCGAATATGTAGCCGGCCAAAAGAGAGCCTGCGAGCGCCAGCGAAAGAAACAGCACAAATGGTTTGAGCTTCAGGACCGGAAAAATCGCGAGAGCACCCCAGATACTTACCACGCCTCCTGAAACGAGAAACGCCAACGCAGCTCCTTGTGACATCCCCTGATCGATCAATCCGCGCGTCAGAGGCAAAGCGGCATAGCCGTCGATATACGCAGGAGCACCTACGAAGACAGCTGCAGGAATAGACCACCAATTGTCCTTGCCCATGAATCCGGTGAGCGATCCCGGTGTCAGGGCTGTGTTCAGGACATATTCCATTGTAAATGCCGGAAGCAGGCAGATGACGATGAGACGGGTAGTTGCAAACAACTGCTTGCGGAAGCGATCAATCCGCACCGGGTCGTTCCAAATGCGCCAGTTGAAGGTCTTTGCGCAACCACAACTGTCCTTACTGAGTTGCGTCGCCAGCCGATTGTCCCTGAGGGCATCCAGGGACCAGTCACGATTGGCAAATGCTGCTGTTGCCAATCCTCCGAACGCTCCCATCCCGAATGCCGCCAATGTCTTACCAAGCGCGAACGAGGTTCCAAGAGTTGCAGCCGTTGTTGCAAGCATCGCCGGATCGGTAACGGGAGAAGACAACCAAAAGGCCATGATGGGTGCCAGAGGCACTCCGGCGGCCAGAAGACCTGCCATGAGCGGCAGAACGGTGACACCACAGACCGGCGTGATTGCGCCGATGAGTGAAGCTGCAATCACTGCATGAAGTGTCCGGCGCCTGAACGCACCGGCGATGCGAGAATCGGCTCCACTCGATACGATCCAGGCCGCAAGGAAAATACCCGGGATCACCAACGGGGAGACTTCAACCAAACCCCAAACGGCAAAGGAGACGGCCCGGAATGCATGTTCCGGCCAGATCCACACCAGAACTGCCAGCAAGAGCTCTACGGTGATCGCAATCAGTGGAAGTCTTGATTTTGCGGTTTCTGCACCTGTGTGATCGGTCATTTGCGTCTCCTGTCCTGCGTTGAAGGTTAGGAGACGCGGTGATATAAATGAAACGAATAGTGCAAATATCAGCAATCTGAAAATCGAATGGATCATCTCGACAGCGATCTTCTGAGGACGTTTATTGCGGTTGCCGATGCCGGCAGTGTCACCGACGGTGCAGAGCGGATTTTCCGATCGCAATCGGCTGCAAGTATTCAGATCAAACGCCTGGAAGAGGTATTGGGTCGCAAGGTTTTCGAACGGCACGGCCGTGGCGTCGTTTTGACGGAGACTGGGGAGCGCCTGTTGCCGGTTGCTCGAACCGTTACCGAGCGGTTGGACAGTACCTTGCGGGAAATCGCTTCTGACGGCTTGAGCGGGAAACTGCGACTGGGGCTGCCAGACGATCACGGCCGCGACCGGCTTGCCCGGATTGTCGGAGCTTTCACACAGTCCCACCCCCTAGTCGAGCTTGAAGTGACCTGTGCGCTGAGCGCGGGTTTTCCCGAAGCCCTGGCCAAAGGACAGCTCGATCTGGCCGTCTATGAAGTCGAGGTTCCTTCGGCGGGTGAGGAACTGCTTCTTGAAGATCCGACATGCTGGGCCGCCTCCGCGGTACGCGATTTCAGCTCGGTGGATCCGTTGCCGGTTGCTCTCTTCGACCATGCCTGCTGGTGGCGGGATGCTGCGCTTCGTTCGCTGGAGCGAATGGACCGGTCCTATCGGGTTGTCTATTCCAGCCAGAGCGTTGCCGGTGTCATTGCGGCGGTGGAGGCGGGAGTTGCTGTCGGATTGCTCGGACGCTCTTCCCTGAATGACAGGATAAGGGTTCTGGGTGACGTGGACGGATTTGGCCCGGCGCCGGTTTCAAAACTGGTTCTGGGAGTTTCTGACAAGGCACATTCTGAAAGTGTTGAAGCGATGACATCCGCAATTCGGGCGGAGTTCCGGGCTTGATCCCATCGAGCTTTCAAAAAAAGGGCCGCAAGATGCGGCCCTTTACTGTTTCGGCAAGCTCAGGTTCTGTTCAGACGGCCTGCAGTGCGCCCGGATTGCTGGTCTGCTGACGCAGGGCCAACTTGTTCATGGCCGAGACATAGGCGCGCGCAGATGCGACCAGGGTATCGGTATCGGCACCCTTGCCGGTTGCGATGCGGCCCTCTGCTTCCAGCCGTACGGACACTTCAGCCTGCGCGTCGGTGCCTTCGGTCACGGCGTGGACCTGATACAGCGACAAGGTTGCTTCATGCGGCACGATGGACTTGATTGCGTTGAACGTCGCGTCGACCGGACCGTCGCCCGTTGCTTCCTTGGTGATGTGCTGACCATTGACATCCATGGTCAGGATCGCTTTCTGCGGCCCGCCCGTACCGGCGATAACGGTCAGAGCAATAACCTTGGTGCTTTCGCCCAGGATGTTGATCTCGTCCTCAACCAGCGCTTCGATGTCTTCGTCGTAGACGTGCTTCTTGCGGTCGGCCAGGTCTTTGAACCGGCGGAAGGCGTCCTGCAAGGCATTGTCGCCCAGCTCAAAGCCCAGTTCGCGCAGCTTGTCGCGGAACGCATGACGACCGGAGTGTTTGCCCATCACCAGCGAGGTGGCCTTCACGCCGACGTCTTCCGGACGCATGATCTCGTAGGTCTCGGCGTTCTTCAGCATGCCATCCTGGTGGATGCCGCTTTCATGGGCGAAGGCGTTCTTGCCGACAATCGCCTTGTTGTACTGAACGGCGAAACCGGAAGCGCCGGCGACCATCTTGGAGGCACGTACCAGGTATTGCGGGTCGATCCGTGTTTCGTAAGGCAGGACGTCACCGCGTGTGCGGATTGCCATCACGATCTCTTCCAAAGACGCGTTGCCCGCACGTTCGCCGAGACCGTTGATCGTGCATTCGATCTGGCGGGCGCCGCCCTCGACACCAGCCAATGAATTGGCAACTGCCAGACCCAGGTCATCATGACAATGAACTGAAAAGATTGCCTGGTCGCTGTTCGGTACCCGTTCGCGGATCTGCTCGAACATGGACTTGTACTCGTCCGGCGTTGCATAGCCGACGGTGTCCGGCAGGTTGATGGTTGTTGCCCCGCAATTGATGGCAGCTTCCACGCAGCGGCACAGATACTCGATCGGTGTGCGCGTGGCATCCATCGCAGACCATTCGACGTCATCGATCAGGTTGCGCGAACGGGTCACCGTATCGGTGATGATATCCAGAACCTGTTCTTCCGTCTTGTTCATCTGGAATTTCAGGTGGATCGGGGAGGTGGAGACGAAGGTGTGGATGCGGCCTTTTTCGGCGTGTTTCACAGCTTCGCCGCAGCGGTCGATGTCGGCATGGATGGCACGGGCCAATCCTGCGATTACCGAGTTTCGTGAGCGTTTGGCGATTTCACTTACCGCTTCAAAGTCGCCATTGGAAGCGATTGGAAATCCGGCTTCAATGATGTCGACACCCATGTCGTCCAGAATTTCGGCAATCTGCAGCTTCTCTTCCAGCGTCATGGACGCGCCGGGCGATTGTTCACCGTCGCGCAAAGTGGTGTCGAAGATGCGGATCTGGTCCTTCTCGGAAGTGGCAGTCATTTTTTGTTTCGTCCCTGGCTTGGATCTGCGGCCTGATGGAAATGCAATAGAGGCGACGCGCGATCCGATTTTGCGATGCGTTTTTTGAAGTATCTCCCCTAAGTGTCCGTTCCGCCAGTCACAACGCGGATCAGCCGACGCTCAGGGGCATCTAAGAAGGAGGAGATCGCCAAGTAGGATGAGGCCGCCGCGCTTCGCCAGCGCGTCGAGAGAAGAACCAGTAATGCCGCGTGCCGCGATCATGGGTCTGTCTTTGGCCTTTGGTCGTCGTATCCTGATACCCTCCAAGGTGACGCAAATGCGTGACCCGAGGGTTAACGGGTTCTGTTCATACGGCAGGATGTTGATACTTGCAAGTGGGGTCTTGGGTTAGAATACCTGTCCGCGGTCTCAATGTTGAATTTCGCGGCGAGTGTAGCGTCAAAGTGGACGGGAACACGGGCCTCCTGCAACTGGATCGTGGCTAGTCGCCAGCCAAATGACCGAACCGCTGCGACCTCACTCCTTCCTACCTCGCTTTTGAAGCAAGTTGTTCTCAACAATGGCTGTGGTGAATTTGCAACTATGTTTCTGTTTTGCATCGGTTTTGGTATTGCTGGTTGAAAATGAAAGCGTCAGTCGGTAAGCGTTTGCCATCATGCGCCTTGTTTGGGCGCAAAGGAGAAATCCATTGCTGAATAGAGACACCCAACCGGGTCTACGCTTCGTCGTTTTCAAGTCTCTGCCGTAGGCACATCCCATGTGCAGCGGTTGAGACAGTTTCAAACTCGACCGCGCGACCCCCAAAACAATTGAACAACTCATCGGGATTTTGCATTGAGCGAAAGCGCTTTATGCCGACCCGACCTGGGACATGGGACCCTCATGAACGAATATCAGATGGTGAAAGCCATGCTGCTCCATGTGAGCCGCGGGCTTTCCGAAGATGCCCCTTTGGCGATGGCGCTGAAGGGCTGGGCACTCGACAATTTGACCTGGCTCGACCTGGGTATCTTTAAACGTGACGCGAACGACTGGGACTGCTTGCTGCAAGCACTTCAGCGCTGGCGACTGTCCGAAGCACCTGTGCCTTATGTCATGGAGATTTCGGATACGCTGGCCGAACTTCTTGGACTGGATGTCGAAAACAGCACCTTGCTGGCTTTGCTCATCGGCTGCGATCGAATGCCGAAACTGCAAAGCCTGTCTGAAGTCGTGACGAGAAAGGGTATCGACCTGCCTGTCATGCTCGCTGAACTTTGCGGCGTTTCAGCCCACGATGCCATGCGCTTTGTCAGACGCAGTCCGGTTTTTCGATTGGGTCTGATCGGTTTTCAGGCATGTCGCTCCGGTGCGGTGTCGGTCGATATCAAATGGAACCTGGAAAAACTGCTGGATCGCGCTCCAAGTCATGGCGAGGCGTTCGTTGATGCCCTGATCGGTCCGCGCCACGAGACCGGCTTGTCCATGGAGGATTTCGCCGAAGTAACGGATGCGCAGTTTATTGCAAGTCTGATTGAAGGTGCTGTCAAATCGCGTGCCAAGGGGATCAATGTTCTCATATACGGTCCCCCCGGCACCGGCAAAACGGAACTGGCTCGTGTGCTCTGCCGGCAAGCAGACTTACGTCTTCATGCCGTCGGTGAAGTTGATGATGATGGCGAAGAGCCGACACGATACGATCGCGTCAGTGCACTTATGCTGGCTCAGCGGGTTCTTGAAGACAAGAAGGAAGCCGTCATTCTGTTCGATGAAATGGAAGACTTCATCGGCGATGCACAGCGCAGCACCGGCGACTGGATGATGCGCCGGGACGGCAGCAAGGTGTTCGTCAACAGAATGCTTGAAAGCAACCCGGTTCCGGTCATTTGGACGACCAATGCACTCGGCAACATGGATGACGCGATCCTGCGCCGGATGAGCTACGTGCTCAAACTGGACTATCCTTCGCGAAAAGCGCGACAGCGTATTGCGCAGAGAATCTGCCGTGATGAGAAGGTCGTCTTTTCAAGGGAAGTCGCGGGGCTTGTCGAAAGTGCAGCCGAGACGACGACGATCTTGCGTAATGCAGCCAAGGCTTCAAAGCTGGCCGGCGGTGGAAAGGTCGACCAGGTTGCACTTGCGCTTGTAAAGACGCTTCGTGGTGGGGAGTTGCCGAACGAGTATCCACAGGAGATTGATCTGGACCTCTACAACACCGAGCCTCCCTTGGGCTCGGTGCTGGAGAGCATTGCCGCGTGCGATTACAGCGATGTCTCGCTGTTGCTTAGTGGTCCTCCTGGCACTGGCAAGACGGCCTTTGCCCAGCACTTTGCCGCGCGACTGGACAAGCCTCTGCTGACCAAACGTGCCTCTGATCTCCTGTCCAAGTGGGTAGGCGGTACTGAGCGCAACATTGCGGAAGCTTTCGCGGATGCGCGGCAGGAACAAGGCGTTCTGTTTTTCGATGAGGCGGACAGTCTGATGTTTGACCGTGCGTCGGCGAGTGCGAACTGGGAGGCCGGACAAGTCAATGAGCTGCTTTCCTGGCTCGATCGTCACGATCAACCGGTTTTGGCGGCAACCAACTTTGCGTCAAAGCTGGATGCGGCAACTCTTCGACGGTTTGATTTCAAGCTGGAACTGAAGCCGCTTGACCGAGCCGGCTTGTCTCACGCCTTTCGCAAGTTCTTTGGGATGGATGCGCCGTCGGAAGTCGTGCGCTTGCGCAACCTGACGCCTGGAGACTTTTCCGTTGTCAAAAGGCAAATGCGGTTCAATACGAAGCCTTCAACGCAAGAGATCGTTTCAGCGTTGATGAAAGAGGCCGAGCTGAAGCCCGACGCTCATATGAGCATTGGCTTTATGTGATGGGGCAGGTTGTGTCCGAAAAGAAAGTGGAAGAGCGGATCAGGAAAGCGCCCGCAAGGTGCTCTGCATCGACCTGATCCGCGCCTCCTTCATAAGGCTTCAATGGATTGAGACTTCTGAAACAGATTTATCCCTCAGCCCCGTACATGTCCCGGCGCCTGACCCAGGCCATCGGATAAGAGAGGTCTTCCTCATGACGTCCCATGGGTGTGAGGTCGAGCAGATTGTAGGCCATGTTTAGAATGTCCAGGCCGCGTCCATAGGTGGAATAACTGTGTCCGATGCGACCGTCATCGAGTTTCAGGAACGTGCTGACACCGGGCAGTTCCTCGCTGAAGACCTTTCCGGAATAATTGTAACCGCGTCCCGTCGGGTCTTCCTTGCCCGGGAAAGTGACGCCGTAGTCCACATTAAAACCGTTGCCGTTGGTGGAGACCCACTCGAAGGTCCAGCCGAGACGCTTTCTATAGGCCAGAAGTTTTTCGAGCGGCGCATTTGAGATTGCCAGCAGCGCTGTGTCACGCGCGGCCAGATGGGCGTCAAGGCGTTCGTAATTGTCCGCCCAGAAAGAGCAGCTTGGACACCCTTCTTGCCAGGTGTCTCCAAACATGAAGTGATAGACAACCAGTTGCGGATGAGGTCCGAAGAGGTCTGAAAGCGATTTCCGACCGTTCTCCGTGTCGAAGACATAGTCCTTTTCGACCAGCACCATCGGCAGTTCGCGCCGAGCTGCAGAAAGCTGGTCCCGTTCCTTTGTGAAGGCCTTTTCTCGGGCGAGCAGTGCCTTGCGGGCACCGAGCCACTGTTCCCGGCTGACGAATGTTGGAGATGACATGGTCTTCCTCCTCTCGAATTGGAATTAGTCCGCAACGAACGCTGCAAGCCGGCCGAAGCAACCGTCCCAACCACCGCCGACCCCCCGGCGCGCGTCCTCGGTCTTGATGGCTTCATGACGAAGCTTCACTTCCGTTGCCTTGCCCATTTGCGTGAAAGTGACGGCAACTTTCGAAGAGTCGGTGGCTTCGCGCGTTCCGTCCGCAAATTCCTGAACGTGACGCCAGCTGAACTCGAGCCGGTTCGGGGCATCTATCACCAGGTATTCGCCTTCAAAATGGATTTGCTTTTCCTGCGTCTTTTCAATGACGAAGCACCATTTCCCACCGACCTTCAGGTCAATGTCGACGGCGACAAGGCCACCAGCTTTCGGAATAAACCAGGAGCTGACTTCGTCGGGTTCGGTGAATGCCCTGAAGACACGCGCGGCCTCGGCCCTGAATAGCCCTTCAACAATGACCGGCTCTTGACCAGGGCCGGATTTCAGAAATTCCCTGACGGGTTGCTGTGCGGTCATTTTTCCGAGTCATCCTTTGCTAAATGGCGGGCGAGGGCATCGAACCTGTCCATCCAGAAGGTTTCGTACTTGCTTAGCCAGTCGACAGCTTCCTTGATCGGAGCGCCGCGCAAACGGCAATGGCGCGTGCGTCCGCGTTTCTCGATGTCAACGAGCCCGGCATCGGAAAGCACGCGCAGGTGCTTGGACACTGCCGTCAATGACATGTCGAAAGGTTCGGCAAGGTCCGAAAGCGTTGCTTCGCCATCCGCAAGCCGGGAAACGATGGCCCGGCGAGTGCCGTCGCTCAGAGCGGAAAATGTGGCATCGAGTTGGGGCATTTGCTGCACATTCATAAAGTGAACCTTTTGGTTGACTATCATTCTATTTCATTATAGTCAACTAAATGGTTGAGTAAAGAGTCTCCCAAGAGGTGGAACTCGACTTTGCCCGCACTGGAAATGTCCAAGCGTGCCGGAAACAGGAGAGCTGACGATGGAACTTTATGTAACCGACTTGTCCCCAAACAGCCGCCGGGTCCTTGCAGTTGTTCATCACCTTGGACTGGAAGGGGAGACTGATATTCGGAAGTTCAACATCATGACGGGCGAGCACCAGACCGATGCCTTCCGGGAGATCAACCCGAATGTGAAGGTCCCGGTTCTTGTCGATGGTGATTTCCGATTGTGGGAAGCCAATCCGATCATGATCTATTTGAGCGATCGTCAGGGTGCAGAGAGTTTCTGTCCTTCCAGCAAACGGGATCGGATTGAAGTTCTGCGATGGCAATCATGGGAAGTTCAGCATTTCAACCGTGCTCTTGGCGACATCGTTTGGGAAACCGTGGCAAAGCCGGCATTCGGCATGGGAGTTGCCGACCCTGAGAAAATCGAAACGGGTCAGCAGAATTTCCGTCGTTTTGCAGCCGTTCTCGATGAACATCTGAACGGCAGGGACTATGTGCTTGGAAACGACGTGACCGTCGCGGACTTTGCCGTTGGCAGTCATTCCGCTCTGGCGCTTCACCCACAGTCTCAGGTGCCGCTACAGGAGTTTCCCAACGTGCAGAACTGGCTGCGCAGGCTCGAAGGATTGCCCGCCTGGGCGAAGACCGCGCCACAGGCACCTGCCGACGCTGCCGAATAAGATTTGGATCTCCGCATCACCTCCACGGTGCGGTGCTACGAGCATCCGCGCCGTGGTTCGGTTCGCAACGGTCGGAGGGTCACGATTGCCGACGACAGGGCTAGCCGCTAGGCTGGCTCTTGTCATGAAACGACTTTATTTCATTTCGCTTTGTTTCGGCTTTATTGCTGCATTTCTGATGGGACTGAATGCCGTCTTCGTGAGGTACCTGACTGCAGACATGCACGGTCTGCAGATTGCAGTGTTTCGGCTTTGGATCGCCTGCGGTGTTATCTATTGCCTTTTGAAACTGGCAGGCCACAAATTCAGCTTCCTTCCTTATAGCCGTTATCAATATCTGGCCATTGCCGGCTTCACTCTGAATTACATCACGTTCCATACCGGTCTGGAAAAGGCCAGCGCAACAAATGCAATGGTTCTGGAAAACACGGCACCTTTCTTTGTGCTTTTGCTTCTGGTGGTTGCACGCATTGAAAAGGTTCGCTGGTCGGATGGTGTGGCGACCGTCATGGCTCTGACCGGAGTGTACTTTACCGTCAGGCACGATTTTGAGTTTGGTACGTCCGGCCAGATTGGCGACCTTTGGGAACTGGCTGCGGGCCTCAGTTGGGCCATGTTCACCATCGGCAGTACGGCCTCGGTAAAACAAACCAAGTCGACGATGGATCGAATGGCGGTTCTCCTGAAGATACTGCTTCCGTGCGGGCTTGTTCTGACACCGTCGCTCGCGCTTTTTCCACTCACTGTAGACCCAATGGATATTTCCGTTTTGATTGCGCTGGGCGTGTTTTCAACGGCACTGGGGTACTACGCCTGGTATGAAGCCATGGCGGGCGTATCCACGGTCACTGCATCGCTGTTGGTCGTGTTGTCCGTCGTGTTCACATTCGTTTTTGCCTACTTCGCTCTGGACGAGCAGGTGACACAGGACATGCTGATTGGGGCCGGCTTGATTGTTGCAGCCGTAATCCTGCCAGGGCTTGTCGATGCCAAATCGTCAAAGGAACCCGCGGGCGAGGCAGAGTGACCGACGGGTCCGTGACAGGCCGACCCTGGTTGCCAGGTGGCAATTCTCAATGCCTGATCGTTTACGTTGTCGGATCGCGTTTCGTCCGGTAGCATCCAAAGATGGATGTTACATCTTCAAGACGGGCGCTTGGGTATGGGGTTCTGGCTGCTCTGTTGTTCGGGACCCACAGTGTCATTGCCCGTTTCCTGACGAGCGATCTTCACGGTCTGCAGATAGCGGTCCTTCGTCTATGGATCGCAAGCGTCATATTGTTCCTGATCCTGAAGGCGCAGGGGCAGCCGGTTTTTCCCTTCCGCTTTGACAAGTACAAGCTTCTGGCGATCGCCGGATTTGTCTTCAACTACATCTTCTTTCATGTCGGCCTTGAGCAGACCAGCGCGACAAACGGGATGGTGCTCGAAAACACCGCGCCCTTCTTCGTGTTGCTCATGCTGGCGAGCGCTGGCATCGAGCGCGTGCGCAGGATAGACGTGATCGCCACAGTCCTGGTAATGGCAGGCGTTATCCTGACTGTCAGGCACGATTTCGATGCTGGAGCGACCGGACTGTTCGGCGATATCATGATGGTCGTCGCAGGATTTACCTGGGCCATTTTTATTATCGGCAGCACGCAATCGGTGCAGAACACCAGCAATCCGATGGAGCGGCTGCAGCTGTTGTTTCAGATCCTGCTGGTCAGTGCGGTTGTCCTGACGCCCGGATTTTTCCTGTTCCCATTCGAACCAACGGCCGCCGACATGATGTGGCTGGTGTTTCTGGCCGTGTTTCCGACAGCGATTGGCTATTACCTCTGGTATGAGGCCATGGCCGGCGTCTCGACCGTCACAGCAGCGCTGTTGTTCGTGCTGTCGGTGGTCTTCACCTTTATCAATGCCGCCATCTTCCTGGGTGAGGAACTGACGCCCGGAATGATTATAGGCGGTGTGCTGGTCATTGCATCCGTGATCACGCCGTCGCTGTTTGGTGGCAGCGATGCGGAAAAAGAGGAAGACGAGACCGCCTGAAGGCAAACAGTACCTTTGCCCAATCAGACGTAGAGCTCACCTCGTGCGACGATCGTTGCCTGTCCGCCGATCCGCACAGCATGCATGCCGCCATTTTCGATGTCGATTTCCAGGTCAATCAGGGAAGGACGTCCCATCTCAAATCCCTGTTCGATACGAATGTGATGAGTTCCTGCGGTCAGCCCATCATAAAAGTGCACGACACCGGCAAAGGCGGCTGCGGCTGATCCGGTAGCCGGGTCTTCCGGGATGCCCATTTCAGGGGCGAACAGGCGTGCATGAAAGGCGCTGTCATGAGAGCGGGTCTCGCGGCAATAAACATATGCGTCGTTGTGCAGATCCTTGCCAAAACCGGCTTTCCACATGGCCGCAACCGGTTTCGCCCGGGCGAGCGCATCCAGATCGCGCACCGGAACAAAATTGAAGGGAGGGCCAACCTGAAACCGTGACGGGGCGTGGTTCTCAAACCCGATATCGGAGGGCTCGAGGTCAAGGGCGGCGGCAATCAGCTCGACATTGTGCGTCGGACCGGCAGGCTCCGGCAGACTGGGCACGTCGAACTCGGCAAAGGCGGCCGCATTTTCGCGCAAGATCACAGCGCAGCGTACGGTTCCGATCTGCTGCTTTAGAACCACCACCGCATCCTGTTCTCCGGAAATATCGCCAAAGCGCTCCGTTGCCATCAAGATAGCGGTGCCCACGGTCGGGTGACCGGCAAACGGCAGTTCCAGCTTTGGCGTGAATATGCGCATGCTGGCAGTCTGGCCGGGGTTTTCGGGAGGGAAAACGAACACCGTTTCGGAAAGATTGAACTCGCCTGCAATCTTCTGCATCTGCTCGTCACTCAGCCCCTCGGAGTCCAACACCACAGCCAGTGGATTACCGGCGAGGGACTTATTCGTGAAGACATCCAAGATCGCGTAGCGGCGGCTCATATTATTCTCTCCCTGGCGATTCATTCGGAGGCGATTTCCGGAGTGAGCGGACTTTTGCATTTTAAGTCAGCTCCTGCCAGTGATTAGTGTTCTTTCATAGTGAACAAAAAGTTGTCATCGTCATGGTGCGAAAAGCAACTCACGACAGCAGGTATTTTCCGATCGCGCGGGCGTAGGGAACAATCGCCGGATCTTTCAGATCTTCGACGGATCGAATGATGCGAATGTCGGATAGTTCCTGCTCTTCACTGGCCATGGAGAACCGCATGATCCTCTCGCGCAATTCTTCTGCTTTCTCGTCTACATCGAAGATCCGTGAGATTGAAATCCTCGGTCCGTCGAAGGCAACCAGAAAGTCGCCAGAACGACAGTCATCTGCGGTCAGTCCGGTTTCTTCCTCAAGCTCACGGCAGATTGCGCCGACCACGTCCACCTTGCCATCCTCGGTTCTGTCCGTCGGATCCAGGTTGCCGCCAGGTGGGTAGATGAGACCTGCGGTTGCCGTGCGTTCGGACATTACACCGAACAAAAGTGCATCATCGTTGGAGCGGATGATCGCGGAGCCAAAAAGGTTGAATGCCGAGCTGTCCGGAGCCCCCCAGTCCCGCCATGCAAGAAAGGCTGCGAACGCACATTCCTTGCAAGTGCCTTTGAACACACCGTGTTCGAACGCGAAACCTGTCAGTTTCAAGGTGCGTCCGTTCCAAAGGAGAGCGATGCGTTTTTTCGCTTCTTCAAAATGTTCTGCAATCGCCTCTGCGTTTTCCACTTCGAAGGCCCAGGGAGCCTCAGACAGAGAAACGTCGATCGAGGAGATCTTGTGAACCGAGGGCGGCAGGACTTTTTCCATCATCGGAATGTCGTTGCCCGGAGACATCTCGCTCGGTCGGGTCGTCAACGTCCGAAAACCGCGCTTTTCATAAAAGGGACCGGCGTTGGCATCCGATTCCAGATAGAGCCGGGAAAGATTGTTCTCACGCGCATGATCTTCAGCGCGCACCAGTAACAAATCCCCGACACCTTGCCGTTGTGCCTCAGGAGCAACGAAGAGAAAGTCGACGAGAAGCGTGTCGTTGTCCTCGGGGGTCAGACCGGAAAATCCAACCGGCACCCCGTTTATCTCGGCAACTGTCACGTGAAGCGATTTGAGCGTCGCTTCGGAAATGCTCCAATGTTCGCGAAACTCCGCCATCTTGTCGTCCGGATAGCCCCATGACGCTTTTGAGCGGTGGAGTATGTCGGTGAGAATGGGAGCGTCTTCGATTGTGGCCGGGCGGAGAATGAGAGGCATGGCTGTCCAGTCGTTTGAGTTCCAGACAGCCCTAGCCAGACATTGTGAAAGTTACAAGGCAGAGGTTGTAAAAGAATAGCAAGGTCACGGCATGGATGCCGTGACCCGTCAGTGTGCGTGTCTGCCAAGGGTTCAGCGAATAAAGGTGCCCTTTTGCAGCTCGTTGAATGCCTGAACGAGCTCCTCTCGGCTGTTCATGACAATCGGGCCATGCCAGGCGACGGGTTCCTTGATCGGTGCGCCGGAGACCAGGAGAAAGCGGATGCCGTTTTCACCGGCCTGAACGACGATCTCGTCACCGGACCCGAATATGACCAGAGACCGGTTGCCGGTCTGGTCTCGGAATTTCAGCTCTTCTCCGCCGAACTCTTTTTCCGTCAGAACGCCAAAGGGATCAGAAGCGCCTTCGAACACCCCCGAACCTTCGAAGATATAGGCGAAGGTCTGTTTGTAAGTGTCCACCTTGAAACGCTTTTTCTGTCCGGCGGGCACATGGATGTCGAGATATTGAGGGTCGGCTGCGATACCGTCCACCGGACCTTGCTTGCCCCAGAATTCTCCGCAGATAATCCGAGCTGATGCACCGTCATCGTCAACAACTACCGGTATATCTCTCGACCCAACGTCCTGATATCGAGGCTCGGTCATCTTGAGAGAGGAGGGAAGATTGGCCCAGAGCTGAAAGCCATGCATGCGGCCGTTTTCGTCTCCCTTTGGCATTTCCTGATGCATGAT
Source organism: Pseudomonadota bacterium (assembly GCA_039195965.1). Taxonomy (GTDB): domain Bacteria; phylum Pseudomonadota; class Alphaproteobacteria; order Rhizobiales; family Stappiaceae; genus Roseibium. The sequence goes on along the minus strand of JBCCVB010000062.1, from coordinate 1,896 downwards.
ACCGCGGCCGGCAGTCATCCATTGCACGTCTCCCGCGCCGAGGTTTCCGGCATTGCCGAGGCTGTCGCCGTGCTCAACGGTTCCGGCAAGCACATAGGTGATCGTTTCAATGCCCCTATGGGGGTGCCATGGAAAGCCGGAAAGGTAGTCTTCAGGGCGTTCATTGCGAAAGTCGTCGAGAAGCAGGAACGGGTCCAGCATTTCCGGATCCTGGAAGCCGAACACTCTTTCCAACTTGACGCCAGCGCCTTCCAGCGTGGGCTGCGTCTTGCCGATATGCGTGACCGGACGGATAGACATTGTGGTTTCCCTTCATCGAACGTGTTGTTGTCCGAAAAATAGCGGTGCCACGCGGAAAACCTATATCGTGAGCCGCAGACGCAGTGTTTCTCATGACGAAACAATCGGGTTCCGGGCAGAGTTTCCCGACATCGGATTTCAACAATCCATCGGGCTTGTATCTTGCGGGTTGTCTGCCCACATGCGACTGTGGCTCGCTTATTTGGCCGTCTGGTCAAATCACTCCATTTTTTGAATCGGTTGGAACTTCATGGCTCCGATATTGTCTGTCAGGAACCTGGAAAAAACCTATGAAGGTGGCTTCCAGGCACTCAAATCCGTGTCATTGGATATTCAGGAAGGCGAAGTCTTTGCTCTGCTCGGTCCCAACGGAGCCGGTAAAACGACCTTGATCAGTACAATTTGCGGATTGGTGCGCCCAACGTCGGGCAGCATTTCTGTCGGTGGACATGACGCTTTGAAGGAATACAGGGCCGCACGTCAGTTGATTGGCCTCGTGCCACAGGAAATGCCGACGGCTCCGTTTGAAATTGTCGGAGACACGGTGGCTCTCAGCCGGGGGCTCTTCGGGCTGAAGCCTGATCCTGCTCTGGTGGAACGCATCCTGAAGGACCTGACGCTTTGGGAAAAGCGTACCAACCCGATCATGGCGTTGTCCGGTGGTATGAAGCGCAGGTTGCTGGTCGCCAAGGCGCTGGCGCATGAACCGAAGATCCTGTTTCTGGATGAGCCGACCGCCGGCGTTGACGTAGAGCTGCGTCATGACATGTGGCGCATCGTCGGGGAATTGAAAAGTCAGGGGGTCACGATCATTCTGACCACTCACTACATTGAAGAAGCCGAAGAGATGGCCGACAGGGTCGGCGTCATCAATAATGGCGAGATCATTCTTGTTGAGGAAAAAGCCGAGCTGATGCGCAAGCTTGGCCGCAAGCTCCTGACCTTGAGTTTGACCGTACCGTTGGCTCGCATACCTGACGGTCTGTCTCAGTATCATCTGATACTCGAAGACGACGGCACCAGCCTGACCTATACCTATGACACTCATGCGGAGCGTACCGGCATCACTTCGCTTTTGACGGATCTTGCCAAGGCCGGTGTGCGGTTTCAGGATCTGCAGACCGATCAGTCGTCACTTGAGGACATCTTCGTGGATTTGCTCAAACAGGGATAGTTTCCAGGATGACGAAGGAATTTACGGTTCGAACAGCACGCTTGCGTGACAAAGACGAGTTGACGGATCTTTGCATGCGCTCCAAGCAATCCAACGGTTATGACGATGCGTTCATGCAGGCCTGCGCCGAAGAGTTGCGGGTCCGAGACAGCTGGATTGAAGACGATGATTTCTGGGTCGCAGAGGCGACAGATGGTCAGCTGGTAGGGTGCATTCGTCTGTCGATGGAACAGGATAAGGCCATCGGGGAGCTTGAAGTCTGCTTCGTGGACCCGGAGTGGCAGGGGCAAAGCATCGGCCGAATACTGTTCGGTGAGCTGTTCGCCAAAGCGAAATCGAGTGGATTGACCAGGGTGGGCGTAGATTCAGATCCAGAGGCTGAACCGTTCTATGCCCGAATGGGCTTTAAGACGATCGGTCGG
>JBCCVB010000061.1:0-33234 GCA_039195965.1 Pseudomonadota bacterium | reverse complement strand
GAATTACTCCGCTGATCGCGAAACCGCGGTGTCCACGGCACGGCACGCGGCGGAAAGGGCGATCGAACTGGATCCAATGGATCCTTTCGCCAATTTCAGCATGGGGCGTTCGCTTTGGTTGGTGGGCGACCTGGATGGAGCTCAGAGCTGGTTGAAGCGGTCAACCTCGCTCAGCCCGAGTTTTGCGCAAGGGCTTTACGCCCCATGCTGAAATTGGCGAAAGGATCCATTGGATCCAGTTCGATCGCCCTTTCCGCCGCGTGCCGTGCCGTGGACACCGCGGTTTCGCGATCAGCGGAGTAATTCATGAAAGCAGTCTTGAAATGGGCAAAGGATCTTGCCGCGTGTGCCCGGGCAAAACCGGGTTCAAGGGCGATGGCCTTGTCGAACATCGCGATCGCCCTGTCATTCTCGTTCTTGTCGAAATGATACAAGGACTGCAGCCCCAGGTGATAGGCCGCCCAAACGTCTATGTTGTCCGGAGATCTCAATCGAGCCTTTGCGGCTTCGCTGAGCGGTATCTGAACCTCAATTGCAAAGATCACCTGCGCGACGATTGTCTCGCGCACTTCATGCACACGTTCAATCGGAGCCTTGTAGAAATCCGCCCAGATCACGTCACCATCTGCGGTTTCCGACAATTCAACGCTGATGTTGGCCTGCCGGCCTGCCATCTCGACACATCCCGTCAGGCAATAGCGCGTCCCGAGCTTGTCGCGTATTTCGGAGAGATTGGCCTGAGCAGAATTGAACCGGAAGGTTGAACCGCGTGCGATCACCGCAATCCAGCGCAAACGCGATATTTCAGCGATCAGCTCGTGCGGGATTGCCTGCGCCAACGTGGCGGCAGCCGGGTCGTTTCCCAGGACATCGAACGGCAGGATGGCAACCGTCGGGCGGCGAGACGCTTCGATCCACCTTCCATCCTTCTCATCAAGATCATCCAAAATGGTGTGGGAGGCTTCAACCCTGGCACAATCTGCGCGAACGGGTGCAGCCCAGCGAAAGCCCTTGCCGTGAACGGTCTTGATCACAGACTGTTTGGTGCCGGTGTCTTCCACTGCACGGCGCGCCGACTTGATACAGGTGGAAAGTGCTGATTCCGATACGATCCGGTCATTCCAGACGACTTCAAAAATCTCGTCCTTGTGAACAAGTCTGGACCGATTTTCTATCAGCAGCTTCAGGAGACTTAGGGCAAGTGGCTCGACATCAATCGGCTCCGTATCGCGGAAAAGCTCTTCGCGCGACGTATCCAGCCTGAACTCGCCAAAATAATAAATCATCGAAGCATGGCGCCAACCGCCTGGTTTTCCGACAGGTATTTGTAAAAACAAACTGTACGGTGAAACTGAAATCGCTGGACAAATGCCAATCAAACAACAAATTTACCTTACGTAATATACGAGAAAATTCAGAAAAATTCCATGTCGCGTTTCAACCGACTTGAAGTCCATTGGCAATTCGCAGATCCGTTTGACTTCATCTTTGGTGCGGCAGGCTTACGGTTCTCAACGAGTGAGAGCGTATTTTGACCAATTGATAACTTTCACACAGACGATCAAATCAATCGTTTTTCGAAATAGACACGGTTGAAGCCGTCCTCAGACCGGCGTTCCGTTTCCACAAAGCCGAGATGCGGATAGATGGCAAGGTTCTCGTTCATCTTTTCGTTCGTGTAGAGCCTGACGCTTCCAAACCCTTCGCGACGCGCTGCTTCTTCGCAATACCTGATCAGCTGTTTCCCGACACCACTGCCCGCGGCGGAAGGATCGACTGCAACATTTTCCAGGAACATGTGATCGTCTTTTGGAAAGAAAACGATAAACCCGAGCAGCAAGCCGCTCTCATCGAATGCGGCATGGATCAATCCTGCTTCGATCTGCGCTTCAAAATCAGCCACCATCGGCGCGGGTTTTCGGCCAATTGCAGCTACATAGCGCTCATAGGCTCTTTCAGCGCAGTTCCGAACCGCCGGTTCGTCAGACTTGATCGCTATCCTTATGATTGTCCTGCCTCCTGGATAATTCATGTCAGAAAACCATACTGTCCGCTACTGGTGAAGCATTGGCGCTCTATTCAAAGCCTATTTCCCGCGGACCGGACGCATGCCTGAAACCGTATCAAACAGGAGCGCACACATAACCGTTGCACCTCCCAGGAGCGTCAAAAGCCCGACATTCTCTCCGAAAACCAGCCACACCCAGATGGGCGCCAAAACTATCTCGACCAATCCGAGCAATGCGATTTCCGCCGCCGGCACCGAGGTTGACCCAGCCGTGATCAACAAAAGTGCACAACCAAGCTGAAAAGCTCCCATAGCCAGACTGATGACAAGGTCAGGCACAGTAACCGAAAACCCTACACCGCTCACAATCGTCGCTGTCGCGGCCACCACGAATGTCAGTCCACCACCCGCAAGCGCCAATACAAGCAAATCAGTGGAGCGGCTCCACCTCAATGCAACGGCAAACAGGGCCAGCCCGAACGCTGCAATCAACCCGGCAACATTGCCCCAGATATTGCCGCGAGACAGCCCATCTCCAACCATGATTGCCACGCCAACCAGACCGAGCAAAATGGCAATCCAGGCTTCCGGTCGCACCTTCTCGGCAAGAAAAGCAGCTCCCAGCAGAGCAGCAAAAAAGGGAGCTGTCGCAACCAGGAAAAAAGCATTGGCAACAGTGGTATGGTGAAAAGCAACAATCACGCCGCATGAGGCGAGCATCAAACCCAGTCCACCTACGATGGCCGGTAACTTGAGCTGCCTGATCGAAGCCGAAAATTCAGCAGCATTTCTCACTATCAACACAGCCGCAATAAAGCCGACTGTCCCGAGTGACCTGTACATCAGGATCTGCCAGGGAGTTGCCTGGTCGATGGACCGTACACCAAGACCGATTGTCGAGGACACGGCCATGCCAAGCGCCACCAGAACCACGCCGCGTGCATAGCTTTGAGTGGGTTGGACCGACGTCCGATATGCTGGCATCACCGGTCTCCCGTCCTGTTCAGGGAAATCTTCGCCAATCAATGAAAACAGAGTAAAGCAACGATTTTCCGCTCGATTTTCAATCCCGCTATTGTGCCGTCATTTTTCGGAAAATGGCAGTCTTTGGGTAATCTTTCTCTGCGAAGGGAGCAGGTCTAAAGAGTGAAACAAGATCGGAACAGCCAGTTACCCGATTGGCAAAAAGTTCAGACTTTCCTTGAGACAAGGTAAATTCCGGCGGCGGCAAGCACCATCCCCGGAAGGGAAATCCAAGCCAGTGTTTCACCCACGAAGACATAGGCTAGCAAGGCCGTTGTCGGAGGAACGAGAAAGAACAATGCCGAGACGCGGGTGGCTTCATCCCGACGGATCATTGCAAGCAGCAACGTAATCGCAAGCAACGAAGCCCCAAAAACGAGATAAACAAGCGAAACAGTGAATTGCCAGGACCATGCGATGCGCATTGGCTCCAGAAAATAAGCTAGCGGTGCGGTGACAATCAGACCGATCGAATACTGCACAATATTCGTTGCCACCGGATGCGCAGCAGTAGCCAAACGTTTTTCTGTGAGGGTGCTGCAAGTGATCGACATGAGAGCCGCCATCCCAAACGCAACACCGGTTGCCGATGATACTTGGGTGCTGAAATTGGCAACGATAACGATTGATGCACCGGTTACGCCGAGGATGAGTCCAACCCATCTGACAGGGGTCACCCGTTCCCCTGCAACTGCAGGCGCAAGCATCCCGACGAGAATAGGTTGTTGACATGTAATGAGTGCAACGACTCCGGCCGACAATCCATGTCGCAAACTCAAATAAGTAAAAGTAAAGTATCCTGTTTGCAGAAACAGACCGACGCAAATCACACCTGACCAACCTCGTTTTGTGGAAGGAAATTTAGGCCTTATCCACAACACCAACGGAAGCAACAGTCCGACAACACAGAGGTAACGCAACGAAAGAAACGTTAGTGGGTCTGCATATTCCAATCCAATCTTCAGGAAGACAAAACCGCTTGCCCAAAGGAAAAGAAACACGACGGGCGACAACTGAACCAAGCGTTCGTTTTCTTGAATCGTACCAAGAGACGACATAGCGGTCCTTTCGTGAGTTCCTGTTTCGGCCGAATGGGAGAATCCAACGCGTCCTCGGCCTGATTACGCCAACCGAAAAAAGGGCTCAGGTAATTGAGGTTGCATTATGGAATCAAAATTCCATTACACACAATTTTGGAATACTTAATTCATTTCAACAAGACCATTTCCTTCTGCTCCCCGCAGAACGACAAGTTTCAATGCCAAACCCGGTTTCCGGGCTGCCGAACATAGGGAGCAAATCCACCAACAAAGGCTGGAAGTCAGGGTTTCAAATCTGCTTTATTTGATGAAGTGCAAATGCACGACTCGGTTGCGTGCCTGAAACGGGAGTCCTCATGCGTGATTTGCGAATTTGCTTCGTCGGCGACAGCTACATCAACGGATCAGGCGATGAACGCTGCCTCGGCTGGATCGGGCGTCTGTGCGAAAAGAGGTTCTCCAGAGATTTCAGACTGACCTTCTACGACCTGGGTATTCGCGGAGCGACAACAGACGAGATCAAGGAAAGGTGGCAACAGGAGTGTCGCCCGCGGTTTCCGGAGGGCGCAGACAACCGCATCGTCTTTCAGTTCGGTATCAACGACGTTGCACAGGTTAAAGGTGCAGGCCGCCAGGTAGAGGAAGAGGCCTCGGTCGGCAACGCGGTTCAGATAGTGAGCGAGGCTGCGCAAACCTATCCCGTTCTGTGGGTAGGTGTACCGCCCGCAAATGTTGCCTGCTCACCAATGCACCCCAGTGAAGGACTGGAGATCGACTTTTCGCAAGAAACCGCGATTTCCCTCAACCGGCGTTATTCCGAGGCGGCAAATTCTCTTGGCGTTTCTTATCTGGACATACAGTCGCCGCTTCTTTCCAACCGGGACTACATGAACAGCCTAACACGCGGCGACCGGATGCATTGCGACGGCAGCGGCTACGCAATCATTGCCGATCTCATCGACGATTGGGGCGCATGGTCAGACTGGTTTGGGAAGTGAACAGCCGGAGAGACCGGTCGGATCCCCTAACCGGTAATCGACTTCAACTCCAGGAAATCCTCCAGGCCGAACTGGCCGTATTCCCGGCCATTGCCTGATTGCTTGTAGCCGCCGAAGGGAACGTCCCAGTCCGGGATTGCGCCGTTGATATAGACGCTGCCGGCGCGCAGTTTTCTGGAAACACGGTTCGCCCGGTCCGGATCACCCGTCTGGATATATGCAGCAAGACCGTATGGAGTGTCGTTCGCGATCTCGACCGCCTCTTCCTCATTATCAAATGGAATGATCGCCAGCACGGGCCCGAATATCTCGTTGCGGGCGATATGCATCTCGTTGGTGACATTCGAGAAAATCGTCGGCTTGACGAAATAGCCTGTTTCCAGACCTTCAGGCTTTCCAGCCCCGCCTATGACAAGCCGGGCACCATCGGCAATACCGCGCTCGATATGCCCCTGGATGCGCTCATATTGCAGCTCGCTGATCACCGGGCCGATATGGTCGCCCTCTTTGGTGGGATCACCCGCCTTGACTTCTTCTGCAATTCGGCCCGCCAGATCGACAACCTGATCATAGGCGCTTCGCTCGACCAGAAGACGGGTGGGTGCGTCACAGGACTGACCGGAGTTGGAAAAGCAGCTTTCGACGGAAAACCGAACCGCAGTCTCCAGGTCGGCATCGGCAAATAGCAGGTTCGGAGACTTGCCGCCAAGTTCCAGCGCAACCCGCTTGACTGTTTCAGCTGCATTCCGCGTGACGGAAACACCGGCACGGGTGGAGCCCGTAAATGACATCATATCGATACCAGGATGCTGTGACATTGCCTCGCCGACGCCCGGACCGTCGCCGTTCACAAGATTGAAGACACCGGCTGGGCAGCCGGCCTCATCAAGAATTTCGGCGAAGAGCAGTGCTGAAAGCGGTGCGATTTCACTCGGCTTCAGAACCATGGTGCAACCGGCAGCCAGGGCGGGAGCCACCTTGGCTGCGATCTGGTTGATGGGCCAATTCCAGGGCGTGATAAGACCGCACACGCCGATCGGCTCATCCCGCAGCAAACTGCCTCCACGAGGGCTCGGGCGTTCGAACTTGTGCGCCTTCAGCGCTTCGAGTGTCGCCTGCAGATGACCGGTTCCCGATGGCGTCTGTTCTTCCCGAGCAAACTTGATCGGCGCCCCCATTTCCGTGCTTATGACTTCATCCATTTCGCCGGATCTGCGTTGATAAATGCCGATGATCCGCTCAAGAAGCGCGGCACGCTCATCAACAGTCGTCTGCGACCATGTCGCAAAAGCTTTTATCGCGGATTGAGTTGCGCGATCCACATCGGCAGCACCACCAAGCGATATTACGGCAACAGCTTTTTCGGTCGCCGGATTGATGACGTGAAGGTCGTTCGCCTCTGACGGTTCGACCCATTCACCACCGATATAGAATGCACGTTTTTCCATCATGAGCCTGTCACCTTCACTCTGCAGCCGCTTCGAAACGCTGTTTCGGAACAACTTCATATCCAGGCTCTTCGGGCTCGTCGTCCAGCATTTCCGAAGGAAAGCCTGGAGCACGAACGTCCATTCCGGTCGCGTCTTCAAGTCGCCTGATGATGTTGGGTGAGAGTTCGCGCGGGCCATAACGCTCTATGGCGTCTTCAAAGATCCGGTTGAGCAACGGCGACAGTTCGAGCGAAACCTCATGCGCTTCCGCGATACTCTGGAACAACCCGATATCCTTTGCAACGAGATCCATAGTGAAGGAGATGTCTCGCGATCCGTTCAGAATTACCTGGCTTTCCGTCTCGTGAACAAAGGAGTTACCGGAGGAAATGCGGATCGCTTCGTAGGATGTGTTGAGATCCATTCCAGCGGCTTTACAGGTCACGAGAGCTTCGGCCAGCGATACAAGGTTGGCGGTTGCCAGATAATTGGTCACCACTTTCAGCACCGCTGCGGAACCGATATCCCCTGTATGAAGAACCCTTCGGCCCAGCACCGTCAGGAACGGCAGTGCTCTTTCAAATGTTTCCCGAGTACAGCCGGCGAAAATCGAGATGTTGCCAGTCGCAGCCCGGTGACAGCCACCAGAAACCGGGCACTCAATCGCCTCTGCCCCCTTGGCAAGAACGAGGTCCGCAAGACGCCGGGTCTCGCCAGCATCGGTCGTCGACATTTCCGCCCAGATCTTGCCGGGTCCAATGCCTTCCAAGACACCGCCAGGGCCTTCAACGACTGCAGAACACGCGGCGGGGCTCGGCAGGCAGGTGATCACGACATCGCAGGTTTCAGCGAGTTGCTTCGGGCTTTCACCACGCGCCGCGCCCTTCGCAACGAAACTGTCGACAAGCTCCTGATCCAGATCGTGAACCGCCAGCTCATACCCGTTTCGCAAAATGCTGCCGGCCAGTTTGCCACCGACATTTCCAAGCCCGATAAATCCGACACGCATGATGAGCACCTCCCTGAAGCGGATTGCAGTTACCCTTCACTGTGCGCTCGAACAAAACGAAAGAGAAACGATATAATATATGGACATTACCCCGTTTTTTTTATGAATTAGATGCCATGAAATCGCTCCCAAATCTTCTTTGGCTCAGAAGCTTCGAAGCCGCGAGCCGCCTTGGCAGTTTCACGGCAGCCGGAGCCGAACTTGGCCTTACTCAAGCGGCAGTCAGCAACCACATCAGTTCATTGGAGACCCGGCTTGGTCATGTGCTGTTCGATCGCACCACCCGCAAGGTGGAATTGACGGAAAGCGGTCGGGCATACCTGCAACCGGTCCGCAAGGCATTGCAGGATCTGGCGGTGTCCACGGAGGGGCTGTTCGGCAGCCAGAGCTCGGGAACCGTCACCATTCGAGCACCGATATCAGAAGCCGTACTGATCATCGCACCCGCTCTTGCCGAGTTTCAGAAAACTCAACCTGATCTGGACATCCGGCTGTTATCCGCGATCTGGGCGGACACAGTTCTTGAGACCGGCATTGATATCGAAATTCGCTTAGGTGCGGGAACCTGGCCCGGATGCCAAGCCGAACCGTTCGGGACCGAATTTATCGTACCGGTCTGTCATCCCGATATCGCGAAAAAACTGAAATCACCTGACGATCTGTCCGGACTGCCCCTCATTCACATCCTTGGATTTGATGATCACTGGCCGCATTTTTTTGAGGCACTGGAACAAGAAAGACCCGACAACACCAAGGGTGTTACCGTCGACACAACTTTGGCAGCCGTGGAATTAGCGGCAGCAAAAGGGGGGGCCGCCCTGGTGCTGGAACGCATCGCGATGCGGTTAGCAGAGGCAGGACGATTAGCGATTCCGTTCGGGACACGAATACCGTCAGGGCAGAACCACTACCTGATCCATCGCGAGAGAGCCCCTTCGCAGAGCCCGGCTGTGCAAACGGTCGAAAACTGGCTCAGAGGCCTCTTCAGTGGCAACTGACATGCGAACGCCAATCTCGCATTCCCGCTTGGTGGCGCTTTGACCAAATCTAGATTGCTATTCCGCCGCAAACAGTTTTGCCGTCATCGCGAGGCTTGCACCGCAAGGCTCCTCGGCCTCACCTCCGTCAGACTTCCCTTCCCCATCCGCAGGACGCAAATTGACGAAATCGTAGAGCGATCGGTCCAGCAGATGCGACGGCCTGGCATGGCCCAGCGCACGGGCCATAACGCCTAGGCGACCAGGCGATTCCTTTTCCCACCCCTGCAGCATGCGTTTGACTTCTTCACGCTGCAGCCCGTCCTGCGATCCGCATAGATTGCAGGGAATAATCGGGAATTGCATACCGGTTGAGAACTTCTCGATATCGTTTTCCGACGAGTACGCCAACGGCCGCAATACCAGCAGATCACCATCATCATTGATCAGCTTCGGCGGCATGGAGGCAAGACGGCCGCCATGGAAGAGGTTCATGAAAAAGGTTTCCAGGATATCGTCCCGGTGGTGCCCCAGCACGATCGCCTCGCAGCCCTGCTCCCGCGCAACCCGGTACAAAATACCCCGGCGCAGACGCGAACACAGTGAGCAATAGGTACGGTTTGCAGGAATCTTGTCAGTGACGATCGAATAGGTGTCCTCACGGATAATGAGGTGTTCGATGCCGTTTTCTTCAAAGAACTTCGGCAACACATCCGTAGGAAAACCCGGTTGCGCCTGGTCCAGATTGCAGGCAACCAGATCGACCGGCAAAAGTCCGCGCCATTTCAACTCCATCAGGACAGCCAGCAAAGTGTAGCTGTCCTTGCCGCCGGAAAGGCAGACCAGCCATTTCGCTCTGTTTTCCTGAGATGCGCCGTTCGGTAACATTCCGAAGTCGCTGATTGCCTCGCGCGCTTGCCTCAGCAGCCGCTTGCGCAGCTTCTTGAATTCGACACTCGACGGCGCGTTGCGCAAGAGCGCCGGAACGTCGATGTCGGTACTGTCGGCAATATCATTCATGCAGCAGGCCTCGGTATTATCCTGGGAGATGCGATCTTCGCGCTGACATAGCGGATTGTCCGGTAGAGGCCAAGAAGAAAGGCCGGAAATCCAGATGTTCGGCGAGTTTTCAAAGGAGCTGTTTTTTTTCCGTGTTCCGCGTAGGGTCATTCCATCGGCGTCGTGAAAGGTGTGTCCCGGTTAGTTTCGGGACGATTGAAACACCAATAGAAAGACCCATCACGATGCTTCGCCTCCCCGTTCTGGCCGCCACTGTCATTGCACTGGCAATTCCCGCTTCAGCGCTCGCCGACAGTGCGTATTACCGCTACGGCCCCTATGGCGGCTCCGTGCAGGCAAACACCCACACCGCACCTGGTCATGCCTCTCGCTCTTTCAACGCGCAGGGCGCATATGGTGGCAGCGCGACAGTCAACGGCAGCTGCAACCAAGGGGCCGGTTGTTCCAGAGACTGGAGCCGCACGCTGCGCAACGGTGCAACCGCATCCGGCACCGTGACGGCACAACGCGGACAGGGTGTCAGCCGTAGTGGAACCGGGTTCCGCGGGCGCACCTGGTAATCAATGGACCAAAGAAACTCTGCAAAATCCGTCCGCGGCATTTGCAGGATCTCATCAACACCACACCCTTCCAAACAATTTCAAGGCAATTTCAGATGAAACAGACATTCGGCATTGCAGCTTTGGCCCTTACGCTTGTTTTCGCTGCTGCACCAACCGTCTCCGCTCAGCAGTTCGACCAGGCACAGATGCAGGAAACAATCGCGCGCCTCAATCTGACCGAAGCACAAAAGCAGGCAGCACGTCCCGTCATAGAAGCAGGCATTCACGAGAGATTGCAGATCCTGAAGGACGCCGGATTTGAACGAGGCAAGAAACCGACGCTATCTCAATTGATGAAAGTCCGCGGCCCGATCGGCGAGTCGCGTGCCAGAACCGAAGCTCAGCTGAGCGCCATTCTGGATCCTGTTCAGATGGCAGAATACAAAAAGATAACCGATGAACGCCGGCAGCAATTACGGGCGCAGTTTCAGTGAGACGGGAGCCACGGTAAGCTCGTCACGATGGCACGAATCGACCCCGATGATGACGATGCCTTGCTCAAGGCAGCGGGAGAAGGCAGTCAGACTGCCTTCAATCGCCTGGTGCAACGCCATGCACCGCGTCTTCACGCCGTCGCGCAGCGTTATGGCTGCACCAGCGCCGATGCCGACGAAATCGTTCAGGACGTATTCTGGCGTGTCTGGAAACACTCTTCGAAGTGGCAACCCGGCGCTGCAAGAGCCTCAACATGGCTCTATCGCCTGGCGGTCAATCGCACCATCGACAGTCGGCGCGCAACCGGCCGCCGTCCGGAGGACCCGATCGAAGAAGGTCAGGACTTTCAGGACCACACCGCGACGGTGGAACAGGTCCTTGACGACCAGCAACAGCTTAAGGCCATGCGCTCGGCCATCTCCCGTCTACCGGACAGGCAGCGCCTGGCAATCATCCTGTCCACCCAACAGGAGAAATCCAACTTCGAGATCGCTGAAATTCTTGGCATTTCGGAAGGCGCGGTCGAGCAGCTCCTCGTGAGGGCTCGTAGAACACTGCGCGAAAGTTACAGGAGCCTAACATGACGCTTCAGGAATTCGATACAGGGCTTCTGACATGGGGTTCAAACCTCGATCGATGGCCTGATGACATCCGCAGCACCGCAAGACGACTAATTGCAACCGACCCGGAAGCTCACTCTCTGTGGCAGGAAGCTGCTCGTTTCGACACAATGCTTGGCACCGCCAGCTCGGTTGAGATGAGTGAAAGCGCCGTAGTTGCAAAGGTTCAAGCCGCCCTGGAAACTCGGCGAGAAGGTTCTGCGCTATGGCACCTGCTGCCGATCAGGCAGCTTATTGGCTTCGGGACACTCGCCGGTGCCAGCGGGGCAGCCGCCGCAATTCTTGTACCGGCCGGAGCAAATACCGGCGCCCTATTGACCCTTGCATTGGGAGGAGGACTGCAATGACGTCGAAACCTCTGCGTCTTGCCGTTTTGCTGTTGAGCGTTTCGCTGATGATGAACATCGCTCTCGGGGCATTTGTCTTCACAAATTATGTGCGTGATCGCGTCTTCGACAGGATAACCCAGCTGAGTGAAACGGAGCCTTCTCCCGCACTGAAGGCAGCGTTCAAACAGACGTTAAGAGAAGACCGGCGCACCATATTGAAATCTGCTCGGCAACTGCGCCAGGCGCGCGAACACCAGCATGAAGTCCTGACCGCTGCAGTACTTGACCTTTCAGCTCTAGATGAGGCACAGGCCGAAGTTCGCACGGCAGCGAATGCACTCATAACAGTTCTGCAAAAGGCGTTGCGACAGACGGCAGAGAAACTCCCCGAAAACGAACGCCGGAACATTCCGACCGTTGGTTTTGGCTCCTTGCAACCACTCTTGAAGGAAGAGGCGAGCACCGAGGGCTGACATCCGCTCCCTCAGGCAACCTTCCGTTACGGAGGCTCACAAGTCGCTGCCATCACGCAAGCCGGTATGGAGTTTACCGTTTCAGAGCCAGCCTGAGGGCCGCAACGACTTCCTTCATCTGACTTGGAGGTGTCCTCCCGTGCTGGTGCACGGCATAGATTGGTGAAATCGATACTGGTGCAATCCGCACCAGCTTTTTGCTCTGTTCGGCCAACATGTCAGGCAGCAGGCCGACACCGACATCAGCTTCCAAAAAGTCGCGCACCCCCAGAACGGTGTTGCTGCGTACCTGGGGAGGCACGCGCAGCTGTTCGCCAGCGTCTGTGATGTAGGTGACGGGATCACCCTGCCAGTCATTGGCGACATGTGGCCAGTGTTGAAGGTCTTCAAGCCTTTCAGGCAGCCCTCCTTTCACTTCGATCAGTTTTCGTCCAGCGAAGATGCTTTCATGCAAAGAGCCAATGCGTGAGATACGAGCTGATTGCGGTGCGGATCCACCGACCCGGATTGCCAGGTCGATTTGGTGTTCCACAAGGTTGATCGGCACATCTTCCGCCACCAGTCTTACGCGCCCTCTCCCCTCCCCGAGAAACCTTGAAAGAACCGGCACCAGCAACGATTGGCAAAGCGCATGAGGTGCTGTCACGGTGAGTGTGCGTTGCAGGTCCTTGCCTGCCTGCGCCAGCGTCTCGTCCAGATCCCGCTGCACCTGACGCAAGGATTGGCAGTGCGGCAGCAATCGCGACCCGGTGTCGGTCAGGGACATGGAGCGGGTCGTTCTGAAAAGAACCTTTGCCCCAACTGCATCTTCGATACGTTTCAGCGCCTGGCTGACAGCGGATTTGGTCAACCCGCTCTGCCGGGCAGCTGTGGTGATGCTGCGCGTTTCGGCAACACTCAAGAAAATCAAAAGGTCGTTGGTGTTTGGTGTCATTGTGTAGCAATGCTAAACAGTTTTACTAAACAATCAATCTTGTTCTCAATGCTGTTTTCTCAAAAAATGAGTTCATCGAAGACGCACTGAAAGAGTTGAACATGACATCGAAGATCGAAACCGCTGCCCTTGAAAAACTGGCGCAATGGAAGGCCGCGTTCAATGCAGGCGATGCCGCCGGGTGCGCTGCCTGTTACGAAGAAGACGCACTTATGGTTGCAACGCCTTTCGGCGAATTCCGAGGCCGTGATGCCATTCAAGCCTTCTGGGCCAACCTTATCGATCAGGGATTTGCTGAAGTGGCTTACAGGGACGCAAAAGTCGACAAGTTGAATGACAACGAGGTTGTTGTTTCCGCGGCCTGGAGCATGAACAAGGCCCATGGCATCATCACCAAGGAACACTGGGTTCTCCAGAACGACGGCTCGGCCCTGTTGCGCGAAGACCGGTTTGAAGCTCAAGGATAACCAGTATGACAAAAGCTCGCCTGACTGCTCTGTCCCTGAAGGTCCGCGACCCGGAGAAACTTGCTGATTTCTACTGCAACATTCTGGGAATGCACCGGATCGAGTTTGATGGCGCAACAGCAGTCGGGTTCGGCGACCCTGGTGCTTGCCTTGTTCTGGAACCGTCCAATAAAGCCGGCGTCTACCATCACAGGCAAAACGACCGTTACTGGAAGATTGCGCTCACCGTTCCGGATCTGGATATCGCTTACACCCAACTCTCCGATTTGGGGCTGTCGATAACTGCGCCGCATCAGTTTCGTGACATCGCCTATATGAGCCATCTGGCGGACCCGGAAGGCTACGTAATTGAGCTGATACAACACAGCTTCCAGGGAAAGCCGCTGACACGCGCTGGCGACCGGAAGCTCCCACTCGGCGGCGGCGCGCAGATCGGCCTGATCACGCTTAGAACCGACGATATCGAAACGGATCTGAAACGCTGCCGCGAGGAACTCGGCATGCGCTACCTGTCCCGACAGGCTGTTTCCGATCGCGGCTTTGACCTTTATTTCTTCGGTCTAACCGATGATGTATTGCCAGAGGCCGACGTCAATTCGGTCGAAAACCGGGAATGGCTCTGGCAACGGCCCTTTACAGTGCTTGAATATCAGCACCTTTTGAACGGAACTGTTGCGATCTGTCCCGACGATGCTCCGGGGGCAGCTTGTGTGCTGGTGCAGCAAGAAGACGGCACGATGACCGTTTTCCGGTGACAGCACGCAGGTGCTCGCAACTCGCAGAAGCCAAATTATATTCGTGCGAGTTTCAATATTTGAAACTGTTCTTCATTAATTGAAACAGATCTTGCGCTGGTCACACACCAAGACTAGTCATAGCAGGTGTTCGCACTTCCAAAGCTTTTTTCGCGTTTTGCGATTTCCAGGCACCTGTTTCCTGTCTGGAGCAGCAATCGTTCTTGCCAGCCCTTGCACCTTCTCGGCAACGCTGAACTTGTCTGAAAAAGCTAACGCGTCAGAGGATTGAGAGGTCTTTGGCTGCTGTGCGAATTTTGGTTGTCATTCCGCTTGAGCGAAGCGGAAAGCGCCAGCCACCAGGGCGAGGTGAAACTTCCCCGTTCCTGGCGCCTTCACTGCAAACATCGGACCCAGTCACATGAAGATCACCAAACTGACCACCTACATCGTTCCGCCGCGCTGGTGCTTTTTGAAAATGGAAACCGATGAAGGAATTACAGGCTGGGGGGAACCGGTTCTTGAGGGCAAGGCGCTCGCGGTTGAGGCCATGGTTCACGAACTGAGTGACTATCTGATCGGCAAGGATCCGCGACTGATCGAAGATCATTGGAATGTCATGTATCGCGGCGGGTTTTACCGTGGCGGCGGCGTCCATATGTCGGCAATCTCGGGTATTGACCAGGCTCTTTGGGACATCAAGGGCAAGGCCGCGGGTCTGCCGGTTCATGCTCTCCTGGGCGGGAAATGCCGCGACAAGATCAAAGTCTACTCCTGGATCGGTGGCGATCGTCCTTCTGATGTCGCCCAAAATGCCAAGGACGTCATGCAGCGCGGCTTCAAGGCGATCAAGCTGAACGGTTGCGAGGAAATGCAGATCGTAGACAGCAACGCGAAAATCGACGCAGCCGTCGCAACGATTGCGACCATTCGCGAGGCCGTCGGCTACGACCTTGGCATTGGTGTTGATTTTCACGGCCGCGTTCAAAAGCCGATGGCAAAGGTTCTGGCCAAGGAACTAGAGCAATATCGGTTGATGTTCATCGAAGAGCCGGTCCTGTCGGAAAACAAGGAAGCTCTCAGGGACATTGTCAATCATACTGCGACGCCGATTGCTCTCGGTGAGCGGCTCTATTCCCGCTGGGATTTCAAGTCGGTACTACAGGACGGCTACGTCGATGTCATTCAACCCGACCTGTCCCATGCCGGTGGCATCACCGAATGCAGGAAGATTGCAACCATGGCCGAGGCCTATGACGTTGCCCTTGCCCCTCACTGCCCTCTTGGTCCGGTTGCCCTTGCGGCCTGTCTTCAGGTCGACGCGGTGTCGCACAATGCCTTCATTCAGGAACAGTCGCTCGGCATTCACTACAATTCTTCCAACGACATCCTCGACTATATCTCTAACAAGGATGTCTTCGGTTACGAGGACGGATTTGTCAGCATTCCGGATGGTCCTGGGCTCGGTGTCGAAATCGACGAGGAATATGTGAAAGAGCGGGCCAAGACCGGTCACCGTTGGCGCAACCCGGTCTGGCGTCATGAGGATGGATCAGTCGCCGAGTGGTAAAGCGACATTAGTGCGGGACCGGATTCGTTAAAAACAGTTCGATCCCGCAGACCTGAGCAATTGGACAAAAAGAAAAGGCCCGCCAAACGGCGGGCCCTTCCGAGAACTGTATTCGGCGGCAAATTACCGCGAATAGAACTCGACCACCAGGTTCGGTTCCATCTGCACCGGGTACGGTACATCGGAGAAGCCCGGAATACGGGAGTAAGTTGCGGTCATTTTTCCGTGGTCGACATCGACATAATCCGGCACATCACGCTCGGCGGACTGGACAGCTTCCAGAACCAGAGCGAGCTGCTTGGACTTTTCACGAACTTCAACGACATCGCCCGGACGCAGCTGATAGCTCGGGATGTTCACGCGCTTGCCGTTGACCTTGATGTGGCCGTGGTTGATGAACTGACGAGCAGCAAACACGGTCGGGACAAACTTGGCGCGGTAGATGATCGCGTCGAGACGACGCTCCAGCAGACCGATCAGGTTTTCAGAAGTATCGCCCTTCAGACGAGAAGCTTCTGCATAGACCTTGCGGAACTGCTTTTCGGAAATGTTGCCGTAGTAGCCTTTCAGCTTCTGCTTTGCGCGGAGCTGAATACCGAAGTCGGACAGTTTGCCTTTACGGCGCTGACCGTGCTGACCCGGGCCGTATTCACGCTTGTTGGCCGGGCTCTTCGGACGACCCCAGATGTTTTCGCCCATCCGGCGGTCAATTTTGTACTTAACGCTATGGCGCTTAGACATATCGCGGTTTCCTTTGAATTCGCGTTGTTTTTCTAAAAAGGAAACGCGCCCTCCTTTATCGTCACCATTCGCGCAAACGAATGGATCGGATCGACAGGGACCCAGCTAGACGGCGCCGGCTGAATGCCCACGGGTGCGTAGATCCGGAAGACAAAAAGCCCGCCGGACCGCGCGGACATACCGTCTGCCTTTCCAAAAGTCAACGCCGGGCGCGGCTGAAACGCCGGAAAACCTCAATCTAACAACGATCTTCGCCCTGACTGCTGACCGGAAATCAGCGGTGCCGTCTGACCAAGTCAGATCCAGGCTGGCTTCCTGGGAGCTGGTTCATTGTTCCAGGCACTCAAATTGCCCCGTGATTCCAAGGTTTTTCCCAAAACCGATTCGTTTCGCCGGTCTGAAGACACAAAAAAAAGCCCGTTACGGCAACCAGTGAGAGAGAAACTGAAAACGAGCAGCTTATTGTTTAAGTTTTGAGTGAATTGCACAAAACCATAAAGAACATGCCAAAAAATCAAGGAATTAGACTGCAATCCAAAACATAACTGCCGAAGGGCGCAGGTCTTCTACGAATAATTTAGTCGTCTTTTTCAGCGCAATGACACCAAAATTAGATACGGGAAAACACCTATTTGCTGGCGTTGCTCTTGCCTAATCTTTCATTCTCCTTGCACAAATCGCCGCATGAAATGACCTAGCGTTCACAAAGCGCGGAAAATAATGCATACATTTAGAAATTTTTAATTGCAGCTTTTCACTATGCAATCGCCGTTACAACCATAGCGAATAATAGCAGTGGCGGTAGTGAATATGAGACCCCATCACAAACCAGTCGTTTGGAAGCCGCAGGCGGTGAATAGGATCAGGCATGTCAGCAAATTGTACTGCAGCTTTGGGGAGTGACGCGGAGGCCTCCGACATTCGATGGCGCTCGCCTGATCAAATTCTTGAATTGCTCGACTACGCGCTTCAGCCGATCGTGGATATTGGAACCGGTGTTGTCTATGGCTATGAAGCCACCATCCGTACCGCCGACAGTGCTGTCGATTGCTCTGCGGGGAAATTGATAGATGCAGCATTCGATAACGGATTTCTGCCGGAACTAGAATGCAATCTTCTGCGTAAGGCGCTGCAAAGGTTCAAAGACCTGAGAATTGCTCAGGGAACCAAACTCTACTTCAAATTGGACGGCAGGGATCTCGGCCAGGAAAACGATCCTCGAATGAACCTCAACACCCTGGTCTGTGAAACAGGTCTGCAGGTCAACCAGATTTGCCTGGAGTTTTCCGAACGCCAGCGCCAGACATTCACTGACGTCACACATCATGCGATCAGTGATCTCAGGCAGTTCGGCTTTCTGGTCGCCCTGGACGACTTTGGCCGTGGCTCCTCGGAACTGAAGCTTCTGCATGATGTCTCACCCGACTATGTCAAGATCGACCGCTTCTTCCTGAACGGTGTCGATTGCGACCCCAGGCGCAAGTTGTTCGTGACGACGGTAGCCAACCTTGCGCACGTTCTGGGTGCGCGCGTTGTTGCTGAAGGTGTTGAAACAGAAAGAGAGTTCAAGGCGTGCCGGGAGGCGGGCTGTGATCTCGTCCAGGGTTTCTTCATCGCTCAGCCATTCCAGAAGGCGACCAGCGCGAAACTCTTTTACGATCATGTCCGTGCGCCGGGAACCGGTCAGAAGCGACGCGAGGAACAGGACCGTATCCGCAACGAGCTCATGGATTTGCCAACCATTCGCTTCGACGCGTCGATGAACGAACTGCTTGACATGGTGGTGCACAATCAGGACGGCAATGTCATCCCGGTTCTGGATGCCAATCGCGAGCCACGAGGCCTTATCCATGAGCGCGACCTGAAGGCTTATCTTTATGCAGGTGGACAGGATGACGCTGACGCAAAAGCGGCTCTTGATTTCCCGCTTCGCTCCTTCGTGCGCGCCTGCCCGATCGCCGACATCGATTCCAACGCCGACATGTTGCTGGTCACCTTTGCCTCCTCGATCAATTCGGATGGCATCATCATCACCGAGAACTTCCGCTATGCAGGCTTTCTGTCCGCAACGTCTCTTCTTAAGATCATCCACGAGAAAAGACTGCAGGAAGCGCAGGACCAGAATCCGCTGACGCGGCTGCCGGGCAACGGCGCCATCACCCGCTTCATCTCCGATATGGCAAAGCGGAGCTCACAGGACCGCCACTTGTGCTACCTGGACTTCGACAACTTCAAGCCGTTCAATGACACCTACGGTTTCCGTCAGGGTGACCGGGCTATCATTCTGTTCAGCGAATTGCTGCAGCGGCACATTTCCGGCACCGGCACATTTTTCGGCCATATCGGCGGAGACGACTTTTTCGCAGGGTTCCACAATACCGATCAAACGGACGCCGCGGCGCGCATGCTGGCGCTGAAGCGGGCCTTCCGGCTGGATGTGGAGAGCTTCTACGAACCTGAACACAGGGAACGCGGCTACATTGAAGCGCAGGACCGTTTCGGAACGACAAGACAGTTTCCGCTCTTGCAATGCTCCATTTCAATTCTGAGCCTGCCAAAGGGCATGACCGTCCATCCCGACAAACTCAATGACGAGATCATGCAGCTCAAGCTGGCCGCGAAGAGATCAGACGATGGTCTGGTGGTGAAAAGTCTCGCCGCCTAGCGCTTGATCAAGTGCAGGCCAAATCCTGCAAGAAGCCTTTCCAGCCCGCGGTCTTGCGGATTGGACGTAAACAGCGCTTCATCCTGCGCCTCCGTTGGGGCCCTTGCCTCTTTGTTTTCCAGAACTCGCACCAACTGACGAGCGATAGCTTCTGCCGGGTCCAGCCAATCGACCGGCCAGGGAGCGATCTTGCGAAAACGGTTGGCCAGGAAGGGATAATGTGTACAGGCTAGCACCACAACGTCCGTGCGCCTGCCATCCTGTTCCAGAAAGCACCCTGAAATTTCCTGCCCCAGCTCCTCGTCGGAGACGTCCTCTCCTCGAAGATGTTTTTCGGCAAGCTCGGCCAGCGCATCGGACCCGACCAGTCGCACATGGCATTGGCTGGCAAAACTGTCGATGAGGCTGCGTGTATAGGTGCGCCGAACGGTTCCTGGCGTCGCCAAAACCGAAATCAAACCCGAAGACGTCTGTTCCGCAGCCGGCTTGATTGCCGGAACAGTGCCGACGAACGGAACATCCCGATGGGCCGCACGCAGTGCTTCTCCAGCCAGGGTAAAGGCGGTGTTGCAGGCAATCACGACCGCCTTCGGCTTATAGGTTCCAATGAGTTCTTCAAAGAGCGACAGCAGACGGGTTTTCAGTTCACCTTCCTGCCATCGACCGATCGGAAACGCTGCATCATCGGCAACATAGAGCAACGGCTCATAAGGCAGCAGATACCGGGCCTCGCGCAGAACCGTAAGCCCACCCAGACCAGAATCGAATATCAGAACCGGTCTTGATGAGCTCGTCATGTCGCCTCACTCCTGATTGTCAGGTGCGCCACGCTCCTTGCGCGGACGGGTTTCACGTTTCTCCAGCGAGGCGACGACACCTCGCAGGGCCCGCACTTCCTGCTCGGTAAGCTCCGCCTTCTGAAAGATATTGCGCAACGTCCGGACCATATGCGGTCGCCGCTCAGGTGGACGGAAAAACGTTGCCTTGTCGAGCGCGCCTTCAAGGTGCTCGAAGAAACGCAAGAGGTCATCTTTCTGCGCGGGCGGATGCTCTTCCTCCGACAAGATAAACGGCAAGGCCCCCGAAGACGCAGTCTTGCGCCACTCATAGGAACATACAAGCACTGCCTGTGCGATGTTGAGCGATGCAAAGTCGGGATCAACAGGCAGCGTCACAATCTCGTCGGCAAGCGCAACTTCCTCATTGTTGAGGCCCCAGCGCTCACGCCCAAAGAGATAGCCGGTGGCGCTTCCCTTCTCACCAAGTTCGACAGCTTTCCTGGCAGCTTCATCCGGTCCGCGCACAGGCTTTGGAACTTCACGGGAGCGCGCAGTCGTCGCAAAAACGAATTGCAGGTCCGCGATGGCGTCTTCAACGCTCTCGAACACCTGCACCTTGTCGATGACGTGATCGGCCCGGCTGGCGGCAGCACGCGCCTTCTCGCTCGGCCATCCATCGCGCGGATTGACAATCCTGAGATCCACCAGACCGAAATTGGCCATGGCCCGGGCCGCGGTGCCGATGTTTTCGCCAAGCTGAGGCTCGCACAGGATCACCGCTGGCGGCTTTGCCGTGATCGCGCGGGCTTCTTCTCTGATTTTTGCATTCTTGCTCATGAAGCTGGGGTGTAGCTGTTTCTTGCGGGATTGAAAAGTTGCTTGAAGCGGATTTCCCTGTTCACCAGACCCAGTGATCAGGTCTTCGGCATTTCTCGCACGGGAATGATGGCTTGCGTTCTGTCAAACCCCTTGAGTTCGAACAGCGTTCCCTTATCTCTGGAAACTCCAACAAGATCGGCGACCCTTTCGGACACGACGGTTTGGCCATTGACCAGGACTGCCGAGGACAATAGCCGGGCAGCCAGATTGACCGTCGGGCCAATTGCGGTGAAGTCCAGTCGATCGGATGCCCCGATGTTCCCGTATTGCAGAGGCCCGATATGGACAGCCGCGCGGAATGGCGGTGAACTATCGGAGAAGACGGGTTCATCCCGCCCTCCGGAGGCTTTCGCCAAGGCGTCAAGCGCACGTTCGCAGGCAGCCTTCTCGCCAACTTCTTCCGTGATCGGAAAGATGGCAAGAAGGCCATCTCCCATGAACTTCAGTATTTCGCCGCCTTCCTCGACAATTGGCGGCACCAGACAGTCATAGAACCGGTTGAGGCGCGCAAGAACCTGTTGGGCCGTTGCCGAATTGGAAAAGCGCGTAAACGCAACCAGGTCCGCAAAGACAACACAGGCGGAAATTTCTTCAATATCGCCGCGGTGAACCCGGCCTGACAGAATGCGATAACCGCTGTCACGACCGACATATGCCGACAGAAGATTGGCAGCGTTCAGTCGCAGCATGTAGGTTTCTGTGAGCCTTGCCAGCGGCAAGCGGATTCGCTCCAGCGCCTCCATCATTTTGTCGTCAAAACCACCTTCCGCCCTGGTCGCCCAGCTGACGAGATGGGTTTCTCCGGTGGTGAAAAAGAGCGGCTGGACCACGTAGTCCGTGATCCCCTCCTCGCGAAATTGCCTGAGTATGAGAAAGTCGTCCGGACAGTCCGGATCGCACAGCCTGCGCCGAAGCATCTCGCCGGTTTTCAGAACCGTCGGCAGCGGATTGTCGTGGTACTCAGCACCGTCAAACGCGGCCATATCGGCATCCGACATGTCGACGCCCTCGCCTGAAAGCCAGCGTATCCGTCGGCCCTGAAGGTTGGGATGGAGGGTATAAATAAAAAGCGCAAACCTCTCGACCGGCACACCGGCAGCCACCAGCCGGTCGCAAATCCCTGTAACAATCTCTCGCGCATCCGCACTCGGCCGTGCCCCGTCGAGCATCCACCAGAACAGATCGTCCAGTTTTTGGGTGTCGATCAAGTCAGGTCTCCGTATCTGGCAAGCAGAGGGCTTCACACTCATTCTAGCCAGTCTTGTTATCCGAGTGAAATCAGGCTTGGAATAATCGGAACATCAGAGACCCGATCCGATGGGTAGCCGATTACTGGATCCCGGATCTCCGCTTCGCTGCGTCCGGGATGACAATTCAAGCTAAGCAAGCTTTGAATAGAGATCGTCCCAATTGGGATTGCGCTCTTCGATCAGATTGACCTTCCAGGCCCGTTTCCAGCGCTTGATCCGTTTCTCCCGTAGAATTGCGTGTTCGACTTCCTCGTGAACCTCGAAATACACCAGTTGATGAACACCATATTTTGCGGTGAACTCACTGCCTCTTCCATCGCGGTGCTCGAATATACGTTTAATCAGGTTATTGGTAACACCCACATAGAGCGTCCCGCCGAGGCCGCTGGCTAGAATGTAGACGAAATACTGCTGATCGAGATGCACATTTGCCTTTCAACACGAAACTGAAGAAGACAAACACTACCTCAGATTGTAACTCTCACGAAAGTAGTAGTATCCAATAATCACAAAACGCAGAGACCTATTTCGAAACGCAACAGCGTACTGAAACCCGGGTCTCCATTCCGAGGCGTCCGTGATCACAACTGTTTGACGACCAATACCCGGTTAGCTTTTCGAGCAGTTTGGAAGCGAAGCTAACCGAATGATGCCCCGCACTCCTGTCTTGTCATCCCTGCGCAGGCAGGGATCCAGTAATCACTGAACACAGAAGCCTGGTTCGAAACTCAACCGCATACTGGATCCCGGACCTCCGCTTCGCTGCGTCCGGGATGACAACCGAGTTTTGAAAGCTTTGAATAGAGATCGTCCCAATCGGGATTGCGCTTTTCGATCAGGCTGACCTTTCAGGCGCGTTTCCCACGCCTGAGCCCCACCTCCCCAATTGCCTTTTCCCCCGCGTTTGCTAAAACGCCTTCAACTTCCTGCCGATACGTCCTTTGAAGGGCTGGCATTTGATTGCGTACAAATGTATACGCATCACAAATTCCCATCCGGGGGCGCCTCCCTGCCCTCACCGACCACACTTCGAACGCTAGGAAATGTGAGAGTTATGGCCGATATCATCTACACCAAGGTCGACGAAGCACCGGAACTGGCAAGTGCCTCGTTCCTGCCCATCATCCGCTCCTTCACCAAGGCAGCAGGACTGACCATCGGAACAAAGGACATTTCTCTTGCAGGCCGTATACTGGCAAATTTCCCGGAATACCTGACTGATGAGCAGAAGCAGTCCGACGACCTGGCCGAGCTCGGTCAGATGGTGAAGCAGCCGGATGCAAACGTCATCAAACTTCCGAACATCTCCGCATCCCAGCCACAGCTGAACGCAGCCATCAAGGAACTGCAGTCCCAGGGCTACAAGCTTCCCGAATACCCGGCAGAACCGAAGACGGAAGAAGAAAAGACCGTCAAAGCGAAATACGACGCAATCAAGGGTTCTGCAGTGAACCCTGTTCTGCGTGAGGGCAACTCTGACCGCCGCGCGCCAAAGGCCGTCAAGGAATATGCCAAGAAAAACCCGCACCGCATGGGTGAATGGGTATCTTCCTCCAAGACCCACGTTGCCACAATGGGCGAGAACGACTTCCGTTCCAACGAGAAGTCGCTGACCGTTCCGGCAGAATCCACCGGAACCGCCAAGATCGAATTCGACGCCAAAGGTGGTGACCTCACCGTCCTCAAGTCTGACTGGCCGCTGGAAGAAGGCGACGTCATCGACGCCACCTACATGAGCGTGAAGGCCCTTTCCGCATTCCTGGAAAAGGAAATCCAGGACGCGAAGGATCAGGGCATTCTGTTTTCGCTGCACATGAAGGCCACCATGATGAAGGTCTCCGACCCGATCATCTTCGGTCACTGCGTCAAAGTTTTCCTGAAGGACGTCTTTGAAAAGCATGCGGCCACTTTTGCGGAACTCGGTGTCAATCCGGATCTCGGCATCGGTGATCTGGAAGCGAAAGTCGCGACGCTGCCGGCCGGCAAGAAAGAAGAAGTCGAAGCCGATATCAAGGCAGCCCTGGACAACGGACCGGCCATGTACATGGTGAATTCCGACAAGGGCATCACCAACCTTCATGTCTCTTCCGATGTGATCATCGACGCATCCATGCCGGCACTGATCCGTGCCGGCGGCAAGGGCTGGGGTCCGGACGGCAAGGAAGCCGACGCAAAGTGCGTCATTCCGGATTCATCCTATGCTGGCGTCTATTCCGCCGTCATCGATTTCTGCCGTGAAAATGGTGCACTGGACCCTGCCAAGATGGGCACCGTGCCGAATGTTGGTCTTATGGCTCAAAAAGCCGAGGAATACGGCTCGCACCCGCAGACCTTCAAGGCACCTGCCGACGGCACAATCCGCATCGTCGACGAAGCCGGCAACACGTTGCTTGAGCATGAGGTGGAAGAAGGCGACATCTGGCGTGCATGCCGCACCAAGGACGCGCCGATCCGCGACTGGGTCAAGCTGGGTGTTACCCGCGCGCGCCTGTCCGGCATGCCGGGCATCTTCTGGCTCAACGAAGACCGTGCCCATGACGCGGAACTGATCAAGAAGGTCAAGGCTTACCTGCCGGAGCACGACACTTCCGGTCTCGATCTGCAGATCATGGCTCCGACCGACGCTGCAAAGTACTCCACCGAGCGTATTGCCCGCGGTGAAGACACCATCTCCATCACCGGCAACGTTCTGCGTGACTACCTGACCGACCTCTATCCGATCCTTGAAGTCGGCACGTCTGCGAAGATGCTTTCCATCGTGCCTCTGATGAATGGTGGCGGCCTGTTCGAAACCGGTGCCGGCGGCTCTGCGCCAAAGCACGTGCAGCAGCTGCAGGAAGAAAACTACCTGCGTTGGGATTCTCTCGGCGAGTTCTGCGCCCTCGGCGCATCGCTGGAGCATCTTGCCAACGTCAAGGGCAACAAGAAGGCTCAGGTTCTTGCCGATGCGCTCGACAAGGCAATTGAAGGACTGCTGGACAACGACAAGTCCCCCGCTCGTAAGGTCGGCGGCCTGGATAACCGCGGCAGCCACTTCTATATCGCCCTTTACTGGGCACAGGCGCTGGCGGCACAGGATGATGACGCGGACCTGAAAGCTCAGTTCACGCCAATCGCCGAAGCCCTGTCTTCCAACGAAGACAAGATCGTCGGTGAACTCAACGGTGTTCAGGGTTCACCGGCCGATACCGGCGGCTACTATCACGCGCCGCAGGCCAAGGTCGACGCCGTCATGCGCCCAAGCGCAACACTGAACGGCATCGTCGGCTAAGACTTCTAAACACACGATCTCGAAGGGCGGCGTTTGCCGCCCTTTTTGTATGCAACAACGAACGCAATGAAAGAATATTGGGTGTCGGCACGCGTACCGCGAAGCTCAGCAAACACCAAACCTGACAGGATGATATGCGTCACTGCTCCGCCGGCAAACTTGCTCCCTTACGTCTCAACTGCCCCGGTGTCTGATCAAATTGCCGCTTGAAAGCCCGGTTGAAGGCGGCCTCCGAGTTGTAACCGATGTTCTCGGCGATATCTATCAGCGGCAGATCCGTATCCCTGATTTCACGCCGTGCCTGCTCCATCCGCCAATGGGTGACGTAGGCAAGCGGGGTCATGCCGACGAGATCCGTGAAGCGTTCAGCGAAGACCGTGCGCGACATGCCTGCCTCACGAGCGAGCGTTTCCACCGTCCAGGGTTTTTCCGGCGCCAGGTGGATCTGCGACATGCTGCGCCCCAGTTTCGGATTGAGGACCGCTGCCAGGCACCCGGCGTTGTCGCCTTCCTGATCCACGAACGTGCGCACCACCTGAATGAAGATGATCTCTGTCAGCCGGTGAATGATCGCGTCGGATCCCGGCATGGTCGCACGTACCTCGCTCGCCACAAAGCGCATCACCGCCTCAAGCCAGAATGCATTCATGGTCTGGGTGTTCGGAACATGGATGACGTTCGGCAGCGCCTTTAGGATCGGATGTACGGATCCGTCTTCAAACTCGAAATGGCCACAGAACAGCTTGCAACTCTGTTCTTCTTCCGGGCCACCGAAATAGAGAGCGCCTTCGCCGTTGTAACCGGTCTGCTGCAGCACCTGGTCCACGGAGGTCGCCTCGCGCCCAAGTTCGTCACACAGAACATGCGCAGCGCCATGCGGGATGACAACCAAATCACCCGTGGCGAGGTAGATGGGTTTGGCATGTCCCTCGACCACCAACCAGCAGGAACCGCGCATGGCCATATGAAATCGGGCCACATTCCCGAAGGCCGGCACCTGTACAGCCCAGGGCGGCGAGAAGTTGGTGTGAAAGTAGATCGACCCGCGCAGTTTCAGCGCATCCAGGATCTGACTCAGTGCATCGTGTTTCATGCTGTTCCATCAATACCAAGGCGGATAGCAGAGTTTTGTGCGTGAAATCCCCAACACGCAAGCCTCCCGGACGATCAGTCAATTTTCAGGGACTTTCGTGCATAGATCAAACGGAGTGAACGGAACATCTTTCTCCTCGAGAGGCAACGGCCTCCTGTCACTCAAACCCGAGGAGTTAAGAAATGAACATCCGCTTCGTCACCAAAACCATTCATGCCTATCTGGACTACCCCGTCGCCCTGGGCCTGATTGCACTTCCCATGCTGCTCAATCTTGGTCAGTCGAACCCTCTGGCTGTCTGGCTGTCTGTCAGCACCGGGATCGCCGCCTTGATCCTGACCGTGCTGACCGACCATGAAACGGGTCTCATTCGCGTAGTGCCCTATTCGTTTCATCTTATTGTCGACTTCGCCGTCGGTGTCGTTTTCCTGGCAGCTCCCTTTGTTCTCGGTTTTTCGGGAATTGATTTTGCCTACTACATCGTGAATGCCCTCGCGGTCCTGACCGTTGTTTCGCTTCACAAATCGGAAATAGCTGAAGCACAGGCAGCCTGATTCAACTTCAACCAGTCGCGCCGCCGTAGATCATCTGCGAGCACTCAAAAAACACCGGCCATTGGCCGGTGTTTTTTTGTGCGCCCATCCGGACGATCTGCAAATTCTGGAGGATTTTCGCGCATGGATAAAACGAATGTCCGGACGCAAGGTATATGCAGCTGGTCACCAGGCCAGCAGCTTTCACCAAGTCCCGAACAAGGAGAATTTCAATGCCCCTGACCAAAACCCTCGTAGCCGCCGCACTGTTGAGCATGGCGAGCATGTCCAACCCGGCTTTCTCTGCAGACGAGTACAACACCTCAAGCGGCCTCACCGCTGCCGGTGCCCCGCTCGGCCTGCATGGGGTTGATCCCGTTGCCTTTGTCAATTTGGGTAACCGCATCGACGGCACGGCCCGTCACACAGCCGTTCACGATGGTGTCGCCTACTACTTTGCCTCCAAGGAAACGATGGACAAGTTCTCTGCCAATCCGGCGGCCTATCTGCCGCAAAATGGTGGCTTCTGCACGTTCGGCGTTTCCGTCGGCAAGAAATTTGACGGCGACCCGCAATACGCAGCGATCGTTGATGACAAGCTGTACCTCTTCCTGAACGAAGAGATCTTCCGTGAATTCCAGAAGGATGAAGCCGGAACCATCACAAAGGCAGCAAAGAACTGGAAGCAGATCCGCAACACCGCCGCCAAGGATCTCTAAGGCTTCCGGTCAGAGATCGGTTTCGGTTTCAATCCGCCCCCAAGAAACCGAACTGATCCGAACTTGCTGCACCGGGCGCGCACATGTTGCGCGCCCGTCTTTGTTTGAAAGAACCAGAGCCTCTCCCCCTTTGTCTTGCTGCCTCGCCTTTCCTCTCTAGGTACTTGTTTCTGGACAGGTCTTGTCCACCCGAGGTCGGCACATGTCACAGGGAGGAATGATTTATGAAATCCGCAGAATTGCACATCACGAATTCATTTCCGGTCATCTTCTGGGCGAAAAACGAAGACGGCGTTTACATATTTGGCAACAACACAATCAACGAATTTGCCGGAGGCTCCGTTGTCGGCAAGAAAGACAGCGAACTCCCCTGGGCCGACACCGCTGAGGCACTTGTAGAGCACGACAACAAGGTGCTCGCCTCGGGCAAGCCGGGTTACATGCATGAACTGGTTCACAAGTCCTCCAAGGGCGAAGCCACCTTGAATGTCACCAAATGGCCGGGCGAACTTGATGGCGTGAGATGCACATTCGGCATTTCGTTTGTCATTGAGGAATAACAGCCCAGCGCTTCCATTGAGCCGTTGCCGAGCAGCAACACTTTCTAGCAACCACAGTCTGGTTGCCTGGTTACGCTTGCGAATGTGGCTGAAACACCCTACTTGGCTGGCAGCTGCTCCAGAAGCGGCAAACAGTTTTTTGAAAACGGGATCCCGGACATGACGATCATGCACCGCACGCCCCAAGAGGCGGCACCCCTTCGCTAACCCGCATGTGCGGTGCGGCTGAGGAAAACCAGGGCAAGTCTGACTTGCACCTGATGCCTTACCCGTTTTCAAAAAGGTACCCAACATGGGCACTTCCAGTTTGGAAGGCGACGCGCTGCCGAGCGGCACCGCGCCTATCCGAAAATTCTACTCCGACCGCTCCTGGATCGAAGGAGCAGCAGAAGATCAGCTTGAATTTGCAGCAGCATTAAACGGTGTTATCAGCATCGCTGCTTTCCCTGATCTGCATCCGGGAAAATACGGTCCTGTCGGCAGCGCTGTTCTGGCCGATCGCATCTATCCGCAGCTTATCGGCAACGATATCGGCTGCGGAATGTCGCTATTTGCTCTGAGCCTAAAGTCTCGAAAATTAAGGCTCGACAAGGCAG
This sequence comes from Pseudomonadota bacterium, assembly GCA_039195965.1. GTDB lineage: Bacteria > Pseudomonadota > Alphaproteobacteria > Rhizobiales > Stappiaceae > Roseibium. The sequence continues at coordinate 4,479 of JBCCVB010000061.1, read as the reverse complement.
CTAGGAGATTGCGCGCGCTCGAGGGGCCATGGGACGGCGATCCTCAAGCGAGGTTGCGCAACGCGGGACTTCCGGACAACCTGCATCCGCAGGCGCTCGGGTCCATCGGCGGTGGAAATCACTTCTGCGAACTGCAAACTGTTGAGACGGTCACGGATGCAGAGGCGCTGTCCAAGGCTGATCTTTCGCCTGGAGATCTGGTCCTGCTGGTGCACTCCGGCTCCCGTTCCCTCGGCATGTCGGTGTTTTCGTCGGTTCAGGACCACTTTTCCGGACTGCGCGATAAGAGTGACATTGGCCTGACCTATCTCGAAGCTCACAATCTGGCTGTCCGATGGGCAAGTCTCAACCGGGTGCTCATTGCTGAGCGTGCAGCTGAGCAACTGCGTTGCGAGGTCCGTCTGATTTCAGACGCTCCACACAACCTGATCGAACGCGTTTCCGGCGCGTATCTGCACAGGAAAGGCGCGGCGAAGGCTGACCTTCCACTCGTCCCCCTCGCAGGTTCCCGCGATGCCTTGAGCTTTCTCTTGAAACCCGCCAGGAACAAACCGGGGGCCCTTGCCTCTCTAGCCCATGGCAGCGGACGAAAATACGACCGTCGTTCAATGAGCGGGCGCGCTGGTGTTACGAAGTCCGAACGGGAAAATCTCACCCGCACCTCCTTTGGCGGCATGGTGATCTGCGAGGACCGTCAGCTTCTGATCGAAGAAGCTCCCGGTGCCTACAAGGACCCTGCAACCGTGCTGAAAGAGCTGCAAATCGCGGGCCTGGCGACACCGGTCGCAAGCCTGAAACCACTGTTGACCTTCAAGAAGGCAGTTCCAGACGATCTTGAAGGTGCCCGGCAGAACAAGCGTCGCCGGTTGGCTGAGCGGAGGGCAATGCGATGAGCCAGAATGAGAGATCTCGTCTGTTGGTGACAAGCGGTGACGGACCTCGCGAATGCAGGCGTGCCGTTGCTCTTGTTGTGCAGCGTCTGGAGCGAGAAGCCCCCGAATCCGGATTGCGGTTCACCGTCACCTTTCCCGAAAACGAGTGCGGGAAAGAGCCCGCTTCAGCACTTGTGACCCTGACGGGAAACTGCGCGGAGCAATTCGCCAGGCGCTGGATGGGAACTGTTCAATGGATCTGCGCCAGCCCCTTCCGGCCGAACCACAAAAGGCAGAACTGGTTTATCGGCGTTTATGCGGTCGCCACAGTGGAGGCGCCTGAAGAAAATCCGCAAAGAGGCGATCTTAGGATCGAGACCTTTCGTTCCGGCGGCCCCGGTGGGCAACATCAAAACACTACGGATAGCGGTGTCCGGATAACCCATCTTCCATCCGGAATTTCAGCAGTGTCCACCGACGAACGCTCGCAGCACCGAAACCGTCAGGTGGCGCTGGAGCGACTGTCCGACAGGTTCTTCCTCAGGCATCAGGAGATGCAGGCCAGAGAAAAGGCAGCTCAAAACATGATGCACAAGCAGCTGGAACGCGGCAATCCGGTGCGTATCTTCAAGGGCCCCAAATTCACTGAAAGGGGAAAATGAATCAAAGATCCTTCGACGCGACGGGCCTTTTGTTATTCAGAAAACATAACCTCAATCAAAAAGGGTGTTACCCAGCCGCCCTTTCCTTGTTTCACACACTGAATTCCTTAGGCTGCTGTCGAAGCTGCGACGCCCAGGTGCGCCTTCATCGCAACAACTAGAATGGAGACAGCTCCGAAAGATCCGATGAGCGCCAGGCATCTACTGAGCCAACAGGAAGTCCGAGTACGGTAGTAGACCGCGCAAACCTGTTTCAAAAAACAACTGAAACGTGGCGTGCAGATGCGGGCGTTCGAGGGTGTGTTATTCGAGGACTATATGAAGAGGTACTCACGGCGGTGAAAAACAGCATAGACACAGTTCGCGACCAGCGAGAAAATCTCGGTCATTCCGCCAAAATCGGGCACAGGATGCTCGCCGATGGAAGTGAGCTCTCTCAGACGCATGCTGAAGAACTGTGGCGAGGCGAGCACCGAAAGGCCCATCACGCCTGTCTTTGCTTTTGCTCGAAATTGGCGTTCTATGAATGCTGAAACACTTTTCTCGCGACAGGAACTGTTTGAGTGAACGAACTCTTGAGATCTGAGACGCATGCACGCTTCAAACTTCTGCTCGCTGCTCTCGCCGACGTGTTTTCCGGTGAGGGACGGCCCGGAGCCGACCTTGCCTCAACCAGGCTTCGGCAAGCTGCATCCAGACCTATTGTCGGCCGAACATCTCAACTCAAACCACAGCGCCTGTTAGAAAAGGCATGCGGGTTGCCGGATGCGGTCGACTTGGCGAATCTCGTTTTGGACTGCACTCCCCTGCTCGACTGGGAACAATGGGAAGGCAGCGGTCTGTCCAAGGAGATCTCTTCCCGGTTGTTCACCACGGAACTCCTGGGTCCTGACGGACATGTTCATGACAATGACGTCCGTGTCGGTCTTCTCATCTCTGAACCCCATACGGATTATCCCATCTCGAGTCATTCCGGTGAAGAAACCTACTTCGTGATTTCTGGAGAGGCGGAATGGGTTTTGGGTGACGGTGATTACCGGCGTTACCCGCCCGGCTTGCTCATCCATCATCCGTCCTGGGAAAAACACGGCAGACGCACCCTTTCAGAACCGTTTCTAGGAGCCTGGCGCTGGAGTGGCGATCTGAACCTGTCGACATTCTCTGTAAACGAGTAGCCGCTTCTCAAAGATTGGTTGATCGACCTCGACACAAATGGCAGAACCTGACGCCATCGCGCGCAGATAAAGACGCGCCCCGCCGAGGGCCGCTCTGAGTCATCGGCAACAAGGAATGGAAAAGGCGCTCAATACCGGCGACAGCGGAAAAGCGTCATTTTGCAATCAGCGAGAAAATTTCGGTCATCCCGCCAAAATCGGGCACCGGATAATTGCCGACGGATGTGAGCTCCTTTGGACGCGCGCCGAAGAACTGCGGCGAGGCGAGCACCGAAAGACCCAACAGCTTGGTAAGTGCCTCGATACGTGTAACCTGGTTCGCCGAATGACCGGTCACGGTCATGTCCAGGCGGTTTTCCGTCCCGACATTTCCGAGGATCACCTCGCCCACATGCAGGCCAATGCCGAAGGAAAATTCCGCCGTTACCTCCGGGTGACTGCCATGAAGCTTCGCCGCCTTGGACAAGGATGCCCGCGCCGCTGACAAGGCCAAGGAGCACGCTTTCGTTTCGTTTCCGTCTTCAACCGGAAAAATGGACATTACACCGTCGCCGATCAGCTTCAGAACTTCTCCGCCATGCTCGATCACGGATCCTGCCGTACAGTCGAAATAGTTGTTCAACAACTCAAGATACTTGTCGGAAGGCAAGCTGGCCGAAAGTCTCGTCGACCCTCTCAGGTCGCTGTACCACAGCGCGCATTTTATTCTGTTGCCGTCGCCGCGCTCGGTCATTCCGGACAAGATATTCTGCGCCGGCAAGTTACCGACATAGGCTTCCAGCAGTTTGGCGGCGAGCATTTCTTCCGTTGTCGTTTTGAGAAACAGCGCAAAGGGGCGCCAGAACGACCTGAGACTTTCGATTTCCGAGTCGGAAAAGCCACCGCTTTTCTTTGTGGCAAACGACCCGTAGACGCCTTCGGCATCCGGAGCGAGATCCAACCAGATCAATTGGCGACCGTAGGTCTGCTTCAGAAGAATGTAGTCGGTATATCCTTTCTCAAAAAGCTCTTGCAGCACCGGAAATCTGGATCGTTCCCTGGGATCCGTAAGACGATAGTGCTCGAAATCCGAGGTCCCCCGGGCCATGGTACCGACGGGTCTTTCGATATTGTCCGGTCTGACAAGCACGGACTTGGGAACAAAGATCGTTTCGCATCGGCCGGTATCCTGTTCCCACGTTGTGTCGACGGCCCCCATGATCTGATGCGATTGAAACGTGGAGCAATTGATCCTTTCTACGGAAAATCCTAGGTCCTGCAGTTTGTCTGCGAATGCGATCACGGTCTCGCCGATCGGACGTTCAAGCAAAGCACATTCGATGAACCAATCAGAAATGTCCAAACGAGTGTTAGGAGATGACGCCATTGCCGCCATGCCTTTGTCTCAATCTGCGGCAGTTCAGTTTCTGCCGCCTGTTTCGCCGAAACTGCAGATGAAAACTGACAGATCGGCTCTCATTCCCGGGCTACGGAGTAGAGCTCACCTTACGGCAGGTACGCATTATTACAAATCCAAAGAAATCCCAAGCGTCACTGAGATTGCCCGCAAAATTCAGTCAATTCCCGCACGCGTATCGGTCCGACCGCAAGACTGATTGCCAGCTCCTGAACACTTCAATGGCATTGAGCGAATGGTTCTTAAAGCCAGGAACTGTTGACAGGTTACATCCAACAACACCCATAGCGTGCAATGACAATCAACTGGCGCACCAATCCTTCAGGGTATTAAAGCCCCTCTGACTGAAAATTGATAGAAATACTTAATAGTTC
>JBCCVB010000060.1:0-33288 GCA_039195965.1 Pseudomonadota bacterium | reverse complement strand
TATTGGTAATTAGACATAACCGCTGCCTTGTGCATCAGCGTTTAAGCTCCCAGGTCGTAATCCGCTCTCCTGTTTCTGAATCTTTTGAATCCTTTAGAAGAATTCCTTGAGACGTCAGTTCAGCGCGAATTTCGTCAGCTTTCGCCCAATCCTTGCCCTTGAGCGCTTCAAGACGGCTGTTGATGGCTGACTGGATATCTCCTTCATTGACATCTGAAAGATCCGCGACGACCGGATGAAGCCCCATCAACGCAGCCGTGGCTGAATAGACCGGTAATCTTTCCGGGTCCTTGGCGGCTTCGATCGCAAGCGCATGCAGCGCCTGAATGGCGCCGGCGGTATTGAGATCGTCTTTCAACGCTTCAACCACATCGCTTGACGGTTCGGCATCGGTTTCAATCGGTTCCGGCCACTTTGCCAAGAGGTTTTCCGCCTCTTCCAACTTGCGCTTGGAGAAGTCGATCGGCTCTCGGTAATTGGTCATCAGCATGGCCATCCGAAGCACTTCACCCGGCCATTCACGGCCGCCGAAGTTATCCTTTTCCAGAAGCTCCTGAATGGTGAAGAAGTTGCCCTCAGACTTGGACATCTTCTTGCCTTCGACCTGCAAAAAGCCGTTATGAAGCCAGTAGTTGGCCATATTGGACGTGCCATGGGCGCAGCGAGACTGGGCGATCTCGTTTTCATGGTGCGGAAAGATCAGGTCCAAACCGCCACCATGAATGTCGAATACTTTCCCCAGGTGATGCTCGCTCATCACGGAGCACTCAATGTGCCAGCCCGGACGGCCACGTCCCCATGGGCTTTCCCAACCCGGCTCCTCGTCGGAAGACAGCTTCCAGAGGACGAAGTCACCGGGGTTCTTCTTGTGGTCGTCAACCGCGATGCGGGCTCCTGCCTTCTGTTCGTCGAGCTTGCGTTTCGACAGACCGCCATAGTCAGGCATGGAAACCGTGTCGAAAAGAACTTCGCCGCCCGCAACATAGGCATGGCCCTTTTCGATCAGGACCTTGATCATCTCGATCATGCCTTCGATATGCTGGGTCGCCCTGGGTTCGTGGCTCGGTTCCAGCACACCAAGAGACTTGATGTCCTTATGAAACTGATCCGCGGTTTTCTGGGTCACTTTCGCGATGGCATCATTGAGTGGCAGATCCGGATAGTCCCTCAATGCACGCGCATTGATCTTGTCATCCACATCCGTGATGTTGCGAACGTAAGTCACGTTTTCCTTGCCATACAGGTGGCTCAGAAGCCGGTAGAGAACGTCAAAGACGATAACCGGTCGTGCGTTGCCGATATGCGCGAAGTCATAAACTGTGGGTCCGCAGACATAGAGACGCACATTCTTATCATCGATCGCGCGGAAGTCTTCCTTCTCACGCGTCAATGTATTGGTGAGCTTCAAGCCCTTGTTCGTGCCGGATTTCTCAGTCTCAGCGGCGCTCATGTCAAACGGTCTCCTGGCCGGCTGACCGGGCGATCCGTCTCAGGAGATTTTATGCCAAGAGGGAACGGCCACAGCCAGCGGTGTCGCTAGCTGCAAATAATGGTGATCGAAATGATGTTCCGTGTGGCCGTCATCATGGCGGCTTTATGGACCGGAAAATGGAATGCGGTCAAGGCTGCAATTGTACCGAGCGACTGAAAGGCCGCCATCGTTGCGTTTGCGCGGCGCAATGCATGCTTTACACTTGCCGTGCTGGGAATCATTTGGGGGGATTTTCGCGTGAGGAAATTTCGGTCTATCGGTTTTACGTCCACAATTGCTGTCTTGCTCTCCTTGGCAGGACCGACATCCGTCTCGGGTCTGCAGTTTGCAAATGCGCAAACCACGACGACCGAGAGCGGCACAGTTCAGTCCGGTTCCGACACCACCTATCCCGAACCTCAAACGCTGATCGGACAGGCAATTCAGGCTTCCATGTCCCCAGATGTCCCATCGGGACTGGAGCGTTACTATGGTGAACGTGCCTTTGCCCCCATCTGGTTCGATGAGAGCGGACTAAGAGAAAACGCGCATCTGGCGATCGCCGCCATGGCCGAAGCCAATGATCATGCCCTCAACCCCAGCAACTACGGCCCAATTCGACTGGTTCAACTTTCGGAAACCGCTCAGACCCCGGAAGAATGGGCACAGTTTGATCTGGAGCTCTCCCTTCAGTTCCTTCGTTACGCAACGCATCTTTCCTCGGGTCGGGTTCAGCCCAACAAAATCAACAAGGCCCTCAATCTGTTCCCCAACCGTCCGGCACCTGAAATGCTGTTCGAGAACGCTGAACTGTCGACTGATTTCAGCGCTTTCCTGGAAGGCCTTGCCCCCCGTTCGGACAATTACGCCCGCCTGAAAAGACGGCTGGAGCAATACAGGGCGAAAGCTGCCGAAGGAGGATTTACGACGGTACCGGATGGAGAGGTGCTCAAACCGGACATGTCCGATCCCAGGATCGCCGTGTTGCGTGAGCGGCTGATAGAGGAAGACATCCCCGGCGCCGCAGATCACACCGGTGATGTCTACGACGGGACACTTGTCGAGGCAGTCAAGGTCTTTCAGGAATATCACGGCCTGGAAACTGACGGAGTGATCGGCAAGAACACACTCGCCCGATTGAATATGCCAATCGAGGAAAAGCTCATCCAGATGGAACTCAACATGGAGCGCCGTCGCTGGATGCGTGACAATCTCGGCGAGTTCTACGTTTTCGTGAACCTAGCCGATCAAAATCTCAAGGTCGTGAGGGACGGCAAGACCATTCACACAACCCGTGTTGTTGTCGGAAAGCCCTACCATGCCACGCCGGTCTTTTCCGACCAGATGGAATACGTCGAAATAAACCCTTACTGGAACGTGCCCTATTCCATTGCAACGAAAGAATATCTGCCGAAGCTGAAGAACAATCCCTCAGCGCTCAGCCACCAGAACATTCGGGTCTTTCAGGACGGCAATGAGATTGCCGCCACGCGGATTGCCTGGGACAGCTATTCAGGAAAGAACTTTCCGTTCCGCCTGCGTCAGGACCCCGGAAAGCGCAATGCCCTCGGTCGGATCAAGTTCATGTTCCCGAACGAATTCAACATTTACATTCACGACACACCCTCCAAATCACTGTTTGCACGCTCAGAACGCGCGTTCAGCCATGGCTGTATTCGCGCTTCCGATCCATTTGCGCTTGCTGATGTTCTGCTGGAACATTTGAACCCAGCCCCCGGGCAATGGGAACAGATCCGGGACAGCGGAGACCGGAAGGTCGTCAAGCCTGAGGTTCCTATCGAAGTGCACCTTACTTATCTGACCGCCTGGATGAACAAGGATGGGTCGACACACTTCAGAAAGGACATTTACGGACGGGATGAAGTCCTTCTGAAAGCCCTCAGAACAGCGATGACGGAAAATCTTTAGCCATCCAAACTACTGAAATTTATGTGTTTTTCTACCTGTTTAGATAACTGAACGCTAGCTGAACGGGGTACTCAGCATGGGTTCAAGGCCGCAGCCGTAATCTCCAGGCAATCGATACGGATTGCCATCAGGAGAGCCCCATGTTGAACCGCATTTTTGTTCTTATCTTTCTCGCCATCGTTCTTGGTGGCCCGTTTGCAGCGCTTATCGCCATCACTGATGGAACCAAGGCTTTCGGCCAGGAAATGCAGCAAAAAAGCGTGTGCCTGTTAACCGGAACCGGATGTGGCAATGGAAATATCATTGTCACAGTCGCCAGCCGGATATAAATGAGACTTAAAAGCTGAGGTCAGTGCTCAAGCTTGCAGTTTCCAGGTTAGTTTGGCAAGGTTTCCAAATGGACTATAAAGCGCTTGAAGAAAAAGCAGAATCCGCAGCGGAATTCTTGAAGATGATGGCATCCGCGCCGCGCCTTCTGCTGATGTGCCTGGTGCTTGAAGAGGAACGCTGTGTCAGCGAACTTGCCGAAGCGACCGGAATGCGCATGCCAACCGTTTCCCAGCAACTTGCCTTGTTACGCGCTCAGGGGCTTGTATCGACCCGTCGCGAGGGAACGACGATCTACTACCGTCTCGCCAGCGAACCGGTCAAAGATATCATGGCCATGCTCTACAAGCATTTTTGTGCCGACGAAGATCTACCGGTCGCAAGACACCTGGAAACTCTGGACGCGGAGTAAGGTTCCGCGCCTCTCAAAGCCATTCTGTCCGGCAATGCCGACTCCATTCAAGCCTGCAGGCTATTCCTCAACATAATCAGCACATTTGGGTGGCTGTTGATCGCCCCAAGGCATGAGCGGCACGGTTGATGTCGAGTTTTTAGGGCTGCCTTCGATCAACTTGTCCGAATAGACGAGATAGACAAGTACATTGCGCTTGGCGTCACAGCCACGCACGATCTGCATTTTCTTGAACATAAACGAGCGGCGTTGCTGGAACATTTCTTCGCCTTGCTCGAATTTTTCCTTGATCGTGACGGGTCCAACCTGTCGGCAAGCCAGCGAAACATCCGAAACTTCCTCCGCGACACCGAGCCAACCAGACACTCCCCCCTTCTCAGGTACGGTGAAGTGGCAGGAAACGCCTTCCACCAGCGGATCATCGATCGCGTAGGTCGCCAGCTTGTGGTCTGGTGTCAGAAACTTCCAAACGGTCGATTTCTTGAAGATCAGGTCGGGTTCATCTGCCGACAAAGCTGCCCCTGCCCCTTGAAGGGTCAAAACGAGGGTCAGTGCGGCGGCGGTCAGGAAACGCATAAGGTCAAGGCCTCTTGGAGAGATTGAAACGAGTGACATGTGGGGCATTACGGTTTCGTGATCAAGCAATCCGCAAAACAAAACGCGCGCCAAAATGGCGCGCGTTCAAACTTCTCGATCAAAGGAGGATAGAAGCCGAAGTGTTAGCGCACTTCTTCCAGGACCTTTTCATCGCCGTCCTGTTTTTCGTCGTCAGTCTCAGAGGACGCCTCTTCAGCGTCATCGTCTTCAGCTTCAACGATGTCGTCGGTTGAAAGGTCGAGCGCTTCGCCTTCTTCCGCGTCATCATCGATCGGCATTCCCAGAGATGCGGCGAAGTCGCTGTCAGAGACGAGATCACTGGATTCAGTTGAAACCTCCAGCTCTTCATCTTCTACCGCCGAGGCTTCCAGCTCTTCTTCGTCTTGCAGCTCCTCTTCGGAGACCGGCAACTCCTCTTCTTCCTGATCTGCAATTTCCTCAATCGGAACGCTGGCTGCGACGATACCAGCCAGTGCGTCCAGCAGATCTGCACAACGTTCACGGGTCCAGACCTGAGGCTGGTCTAATCCCAAAGCCTCGTCATAGGCGCGAGCCACGTTGAATGGGAGATGAAATTCGAAGTCCACCTTTGAGCCGAATTGAGATGCCAGCGCATCGCCAACCGCATTGAAAGTGTCTTTCAGGCCCAGGCTCTGCTCGACACAGGCGGCAGCGGCATCCCGCAAGGTCGTTACAAAGTCCCTCGTGTTCTCGATAGCTGTCGTGACTGCAGGCGCGCCGATGACAGACTGACCCTTACCCGGCATCAGAGCGTTTGGTCGAAATGCGGAAATGCGATCCAGCGCGCGAGGCCAATCGGCAAGATGCGCATCGCCGCAATAAGGGGCCGTTGTGCTCTGAACCAGATCGCCAGCAAAAATCACCGAGCTGTCAGGCACCCAAACAACCAGGTCACCCATTGTGTGACCGCGTCCAAGATGCATCAGCCGAACTTCCCGACCACCCAGATCAATGGTCATGGAAGAAGCAATTGTCATGGTCGGAGCGCAAACAGCCGGAATTGCAGACAGGTCGGCAAAAAGCGCTTTGAAGCGTTCCCTCGAGACATGAATGTCTTCAATGCCCCGTGTCTCGATCATTCGGCGGGTCAGATCAGAAGAGATCACTTCACCCGGTTCAAAAGTCCAGGAGCCAAGAGTGTTTTCGGCGTGGAAATGTGTGAGGACCACCTGCTTCACCGGCTTGTCGGTGATATCGCGGATTTTCTTGAGCACCTTTTCGGCATGGTAAGGCGTTGCCTGACCGTCGACAATCAGGATGCCTCGTTCACCAATGATCACGCCCGTGTTCGAGCATCCGTCGGCGCTGTAGGCATAACAACCGCGTCCCAGCTCCTCGAACCGTTCGTTTTCTCCCGGCACGGCCTCGGAGGTGTTTAAGATCTCAACCATAGCGGCCTCGCTTTCGCGCAAGCTCCCAGCTTGCTTTTGGCGGTCTATCCTGACCGGTTTCACGCCAACATTCTGTTGGCGACAGCGTCTCAGCTTCCATCGGTGATTCGCAAACGCACCGTCTGCAATTCCTTAACTATTGCTTCCTTATCAACAGATAGGTCGTCAATTTTCGCGAGTAGACGTCTTTTCGTCGACAAGCTCTCTGATAATCTTGATTGTTCACACGTCAATTTTCCAAAGCAGCACATGCGATCTTTCAAGAGAACATCAGTAAGCTATACTTGTTAGACTTAGAAAATGGCCGGATCACGGCAAGTTTCATCTGCGTCCCCTTTCGGACCCACGAATCCTTCGAGGCAGCAAACCGCACATGTCGAATGACCCAGTTTCCCAACCCCTTCAAACGCTTACGTCCAAAGATGACAGAACGGTCCTGAAGCTGAACCAGTTTCTGCCATACAGGCTTGTTCACCTGGCGGAAACAGTCAGTCGCTCTTTTTCACAAATCTATGCAGATCAATACGGAATCGGAATTCCCGAATGGCGATTGTTAGCGACGTTGGGCGAGCACGAAGCCATGACTGCGCGCGACATCGGGACAGCCACTTCCATGCACAAAACAAAGGTCAGCCGGGCAGTCGCGGCATTGGAAACCAGAGGTTTCGTCGAGCGGGAGAAAAACCCGGACGATCTGAGAGAACAGATGTTGAAGCTGAGCGCGAAAGGAAGTGAGGTTTACTCTGAGCTGGTTCCGAAGGCCCTCGCCTACAGCAAGGAACTGGAGGACGCGCTCACGGATGAACAGAATGGGGCTCTTTCAGAAATTTTCGAACGACTGAACAAGGCCGCCAGCAACTTCCACCCTGAGTGAACCAATGGGTGGAGCAACCTCAGCATTAACCTAACGTCAGAGCTTTCATTGCTAAGGATGAAGCCAACAGCGATAGTACAAACACCGGCTGACTGCCGGAGCGGCGTGGGGCATACGCTGTGGGGGTTGAACGATGAGGCTTTGCAAGCCAGGCAAGTCTGTCAGTCTATTACGCACCGTTGGCGTGTGCGCAGTCATTCTGCTGCCTGCGGCGACAGCTCATGCCGCCAGTTGCTCTGCCCTCAAGTCCGAGTTGCGCAAGCTTGAATCCGGTTCTGGATCGCAATCCCCCGCAGCAAAGAAATGGTCCACCGCCAAGAAGCAACAGCAGAAAGCCATTAGCGCAGCAGCTCGCGATGCAAAATACTTCAACTGTTCGACCACCAAATCCGCCAAGTGCCAGGGCCTAAATGGCAAAATCAAACGCATGAAGTCCAATCTGGCTGCAATCGAGCGCCAATTGGCCAAGGCAGGTGGCGGATCGGCCAAGAACACCAAACGGATCCGTCAGGTCAGACGCGCGATCGACAGCCAGAAGTGCAATGCCCCTGCCTCATCACGTCAGGCAAAGGCAAACAATGGCAATACGGGCGAAAAGCCCCGCTCCTTCTTTCAACGCCTGTTCACCCCCCAGCAAAATGTCGAGCAGGTTTCTGCCAAAACGGGTGACCGGGAGATCTCTGCTGTTCGCTCCAGATCGAACGACAGACCCCGGCGTCTGAAGATCCCTTCAGGGGGTACTTTCAGAACCGTGTGCGTTCGGACCTGTGACGGTTACTTCTTTCCAGTCAGCTTCAAGGCCGGCAAAAACCAGTTCGTGAATGACGAAGCCCGATGCTCGGAAATATGTCCGGCAGCGCCGACGGAGCTCTTCGTCTACAAAAACCCGGGCGGCGATCAATCACAGATGCTCTCTCTTGCCGGAAACCTCTATTCCGAACAGCCTTATGCCTATCGCTACAAGTCGGAATATGTCGAAGGGTGCAGTTGCCGTCTGACACGGCAATCAAGGAACCGTTCTGCCTGGTCTGAACTCAACACGGCGTCCGATGATCGGGTTTTCTTTTCAGATATCAGTGCAGGGGTTCCCCGAAGTTCGCTGCAGCCGAGCCGTGGCGGCACTTTTCAGGAAGAAACCAATACGCCCTCGCCGCTTTCCAGATTGCCACTGAACAAAGCACAATTGCCGTTCTTTGCAGATCCGGACACCCTGCTGAATCTAGAAAAGGGCTTCGATGTCACGGCATCGTTGAGCCTTGTTGCCAAGAGGATCGGCCAGGAACCAGACGGTCTCAAGCAAGAACGTCTGTCTGAAGACGGATTTCCATTGCTCACGACCCGTGACCTGACAAAATCAGGCGAAGTGGAAGCTGCCTCCACGTCGCCCCTATTCAAACGGGATGGTCAGGGCTTTCGCCCTGCGCCTTCGCGCGAAACTCCGGTCAGGGTAGTCGGTCCAGAATTTTTTGTCGCCCAATAAGGGGCAGCATCGCCTTCATGTCCGGACCGTGATCCATGCCGGTCAGAACACGGCGCAAAGGCATGAACAGTCCACGTCCCTTGCGACCTGTCTCCGACTTGAGTGCGGATGTCCAGACACCCCAGGTTTCCGATGTGACGTCACCATCCGGCAGAAAGTCACCAGCTTTGGAGACGAATTCCCTGTCTTCATCCTCAATGCGGCTGTCAACCGGGCCTTCGATCACCTGCCAATAACCTTTCGCATCCGCCACGGTTTCACAATTGCCACGAACCGTTTCCCAGAACTCCGCTCCTGCGGTAATCCCGAGGTCCTCAAGGCGATCCTTGACAGCATCGAAAGAAAGCTCGTGAACGAGACGCGCATTCAGTGTCTTCAGCTCATCCGGATCGAACTTCGCGGACGACTTTGAAACGCTCGTCAGGTCGAATTTTTCGACCAGCGCGGCCATCGTCGGCATCGGTTCGACCGCTTGACTTGTCCCGGTCAGAACAGCGAGCGACGCCACGGACATTGGCTCAAGCCCAACCTCCCGCAAAGACCCTATCGACAGCGCCCCCTTGCGCTTCGACAACCCTTCGCCATCCCTGGTGGTCAGGAGATTGTGGTGACCGAAGATAGGGGCCTTGGCTCCAAGAGCTTGAAAAATGGCGATTTGCACACCCGTGTTGGCCACGTGATCTTCACCCCGGATCACATGAGTGACACCCATATCAATGTCGTCAACGATCGACGGCAGTGTGTAGAGATAGGTGCCGTCAGCACGAATGAGCACCGGATCAGACAGCGATGCCAGGTCGACCGCCTGATCGCCGCGGCACAAGTCCGTCCACGTCACGTCCGTTCTTTTGGTCTCAAACGGGTCACCATCGTGATTTGGCAGCACGAACCGCCAATGCGCCTTGCGGCCCTCGGCTTCGAAGGCAGCTCGCTCTTCCGCGGTTTGCTTGAGACCTGCGCGGTCGTACACGGGTGGACGCCCCAGCGCCCGCTGCCGCGACCGGCGACGCTCCAGTTCTTCCGGCGTTTCGTAGCATGGATAAAGAAGACCGGCGTCCTTTAGCTTCTGCGCAGCTGCATCATAGCTTGCGACGCGCGCCGATTGCCGCTCGATGACATCCGGTTCAATACCGAGCCAGCGCAAGTCGCGTTCAATCGACTCTGCATATTCTTGTTTCGAACGCTCCAGATCGGTGTCGTCGAAACGCAAAATGAACCGCCCACCCGACTTTTGTGCGAAAAGCCAGTTGTAAAGTGCGGGACGGCTGTTGCCGATGTGAATATGGCCGGTCGGCGACGGCGCGAAGCGAACAGTAACAGTCATGGGGTTGAGTTAGCCGGGGATCAGCTTCTCGGCAACCCCAAACTGCGCACAAGCCAAAGTTTGTTGTCAGGCGCGGTAAGCACGCGCCGTCAGCAACAGGACACCACTGAACAACAGGCAATATCCGCCCATCGTCAACACCTGGATATCAAAGGATACACCCAGGTCGATCAGCCATCCTACCAGGCCGGGGCCGGCGGCAGAGGCAAAGACCATGAATGCGAAGGCGACAGCGCGTATCGCGCCCATATATCTCGTGCCATAAACTTCCGGCCACAGAGCGCCTACAAGTGTCCCGTTGAAACCATTGGAGATGCCGACCAGCGCCATGAAAACGAAAGCGGCAAATTGCGCGTGAAACGTTGCCAGAACGAGGCAGCCGAGGGACAGAGGCAGGATCGCGAATGGAAGCAGATGCCGCGCCGAGAACCGGTCAATCAGGGGACCAATCACAAGCGAAGCGCAAACAACCCCGGCGGCCATGACGACAAACCCGCTGGCGAATACTTCGAGAGACCAGCCGCGCAGTTCCACCAGATACACCTGGTGAAAGAAGATTGCTGTTCCGATGAAGGCCGGGGCGTTGACCCCTAGCGATACCAGCCAGAACCGCGGATCCCGCAGGACTTCTCCCCGCGTCCATTGGCGACCTTCGGTCTTTTCCGCCGCTACTTCCGTTGCACTTGGAACCCGGTCTTTCGCCAGTAGTGTCAACAGAACGGGCATCGCGACCACGATCAGCACCAGTGCCGAAATGTTCCAGGCACCACGCCAGCCAAATGCTGCGCTGAGGGTTACGAAAGCCAGAGGAAACAAAGCTTCCGCGGTTGGGAACCCTAAAATCGCAATCGAAACCGCCCTTCCCCGTTGAGCGGAGAACCAGCGCCCGGCGGCGGTTAGCGAAGTATGCCCCATCATGCCCTGGCCGCACAGCCGAAGCCCGTAAAAGGTTACGGCAATCATCCAGACTGAAAACGTATTGGCCATGGCAAGGCAAAACAGGGCCAGGCCGAACATGACCACCGCAGCAATCCGCTGAACCGGAAAATGGTCCAGGCTTCGGCCGACATAGGGCAACGTCAAAGCACTGCCGAGCGTTGCCAGCATGTAAAGCATCCCCAGTTCACCATGACTGAGGCCGAATTCCGCCCGGAGATCTCCTGCGGACAGCGAAATGAAAAAGGTCTGGCCGAAGCCGGAAAAAACCGACAGCAGATAACTGGCAGCAAGCCAGCGCGCGTTTTCGCGCAAGAATACAAAATAGCTCATGCGGACGAAGCCGTTTACCCGGAATGGGAATGGAGAGGAAACGGCTCCGCAAGAGCGTCAGGAACGATCCCGGAACCGGTTTGTAATGGGATATCGGCGGTCCTTGCCGAAGTTTCGCTCTGTAATTTTCACGCCTGGAGGTGCCTGCCGGCGTTTATATTCGGCAATATACAGAAGATGTTCGATCCTGTGAATCAATGATCTGTCATGACCGCGTTTTTCGATCTCGCTGACGGACATCTCCTCTTCGACGAGGCACCTCAGGATATCGTCGAGCACGTCATAAGGCGGCAGCGAATCCTGGTCGGTCTGATTTTCACGCAGCTCCGCCGTCGGAACCTTTGTGATGATGTTCGAAGGGATCACATCACCGGACGGCCCAAGCAGGCCTTCCGGTCTGTTGGCATTTCGCCATGCGGCCAGATGATAGACCTGCGTCTTGTAGAGATCTTTGATCGGGTTGAAGCCGCCGTTCATGTCTCCGTAAAGCGTCGCGTAACCGACCGACATTTCGGATTTGTTCCCGGTCGTCATGACCATACGGCCGAACTTGTTGGAAACCGCCATCAGGATCACGCCGCGCGCACGTGACTGCAGGTTCTCCTCGGTGGTGTCTTCCTTCGTGCCTTCGAAAAGCTCTCCAAGCGCGCTGGCAAAGCCTTCAACCGGCTCTGATATAGGAACCGTGTCATAGCGAATGCCAAGTGCCTTTGCGCATTCCGCAGCGTCCTTGATGCTTTCCTCGGACGTGTAGCGAAAGGGCAGCATGATGGCATGTACCTTGTCCGCGCCGAGGGCGTCGACAGCCATCGCCGCACAAATCGCAGAATCAATGCCACCGGAAAGACCCAACACGACACCTGGGAAGCCATTCTTGTTGACGTAGTCACCGAGCCCCATGACACAGGCACGCCAGTTTGCCTCGTCCAGATCAGGAAGTTTGGCAACTTCTCCGCTCTCGCAGATCCATGTGTCGCCATCCCGCTTCCAGTCGCTGATGCCGATTGCCGTTTCGAATTGCGGCAGCTGGAACGCCAACGTCCGGTCCGACTGCAACGCGAATGAGCCGCCATCGAAAACCAACTCGTCCTGACCGCCCAACTGGTTGCAGTAGACAAGTGGCAGGCCTGTTTGCACGACCCTGGAGACAACCACCTGCAGGCGCTCCTCGGCACGGTTTTCCCAATAGGGAGAGCCGTTCGGTACGAGAAGCAGCTCAGCGCCGGTTTCCTCCAGACACTCGCAGACTTCATCGTTCCAGATGTCTTCACAGATCGGCAAGCCTATGCGCACGCCCCGGAAATCGACCGGACCGGGCAGCGGGCCGGCAGCAAATACGCGTTTTTCGTCAAATACGCTGTAGTTGGGAAGGTCGTACTTGTAGCGAACGGAACGAACTTCTCCCTGGTCGAGCAGCACAACCGCGTTAAAAACCTCTCCCGTCTCGCCCTTCCAAGGTGTTCCAACCACGAGACCGGGACCACCGTCGGCAGTCTCGGCGGCAAGTGATTGGGCAGCCTCCATGCAGCGACGGACGAAGGCCGGCTTCAGGACGAGGTCCTCCGGAAGATATCCTGCGAGCACCAGTTCGGAGGTCAGAACCAGGTCTGCCCCCTTCCCTGCGGCTTCCTGCCTGGCCTTGCGGACAAGATCCGCATTTCCGGCAATGTCGCCAACGGTCGGATTTAGCTGTGCTACAGCCAGTCTGAAACGATTAGTTATCATGGAAGCAGAACCTGGAAATGTCATTGCCTCCTGATGTAGCGGCATGACATGGATGTTGCAATCGCACAAATCGAGGACAACAGGTCCGAGGACCGGTCCTTGGGTGACAATCCTCAAATTTCGATGATTTGCCCTAAAGCAGAGCGAGAGCGCTTTCTTCGGAGTCCGGTTCGCCGGAGCCCTGATCCGGCATCATGCTGGAGACGTCGGTGATGTCCAGTTTTCTAACCGGAGCCTGTTGACCTGGACCCATGATGCCCTTCGAGCGGCCCTGCAGTTCCTGACGTTCCAGGACTTCGCCGATATGGCGGTAGAGAATGGCTGGTGCAATCGGCTTTGCGACGAAGCCATGGATGCCGATTTCAATGGCTTCAATAATGGTTGCCCGCTTGGCATGGGCTGTCACAACGAGGACCGGGGTCGTGCTGATTACCAGATCCCTGTCACCGCGCAGGATCCTGAGAAATTCGTTGCCTCCGAAGGGGCTCATGACCCAGTCGCACAAGACTATGTCCGGCTTTCGGTCGACCACGAGTTCAAGTGCCTCAGCGCCATCGCTCGCTTCGTATACCGAGCGAATGCCGAAACCGGACAAGACGGACCGCAAGATCGCACGCATGTGTGGATTGTCTTCCGCAATCAGGCAAGAAACCTTCGAAAGATCCCACTTCTGGCGCAACGTTCCAACTCCTCCGTCAAATTGCCTATGGTTTTGACATAGGCAAGGAGCGTTAAACGAGGCTTACCAGATACTCGGTTTTTGCAGAAAATCGGACCGGAGATGCAAAAAGGGCGGCAAAAGCCGCCCTTTAAGTTAACGCAACGTAAGTGCGCTCAATCTTTACGCGCTGGCAGCAATCGGCTCTGCCTGGCGTCCATCGCGTTCTTTCTTCAGATTTTCAGCAATCAGGAAAGCCAGCTCCAACGCCTGATCCGCGTTCAGACGCGGGTCACAATGCGTGTGGTAGCGGTCCCCGAGCTGCTCGGCCGTCAGTGCCCGCGCACCGCCAGTGCACTCGGTGACGTTCCGGCCGGTCATCTCTACATGAATGCCACCAGCATGGGTGCCTTCAGCGCGATGAACCGCGAAGAATGCTTCGACTTCCTTCAGAATCCGGTCGAACGGACGGGTCTTGTAGCCACCGGCCGTGATTGTGTTGCCATGCATCGGGTCACAAGACCAGACAACGCTTCTGCCTTCGCGCTCAACAGCACGAACCAGCTGTGGCAGGTGATCGAAGACCTTGTCCGCACCAAAGCGTGCGATCAGGGTCAAGCGTCCCGGCTCGTTGTCCGGGTTGAGCGCGTCGATCAGCTCGAGCAAGCCATCAGGTGAAAGCGACGGACCGCACTTCAGTCCGATCGGGTTCTTGATACCCCGGAAGAATTCCACATGCGCATGATCAGGTTGACGCGTACGGTCTCCGATCCAGATCATATGACCGGATGTTGCGTACCAGTCGCCGGATGTGGAATCGACACGGGTCAGCGCCTCTTCATAACCGAGAAGCAATGCTTCGTGGCTGGTGAAGAAATCGGTTGAACGCAATTGCGGAACGCTGTCGGCATCAACACCGCAGGCACGCATGAAGTTCAAAGCCTCGGTAATCCGGTCGGCCAGTTCCTTGTAACGGTGGCCTTGCGGGCTGTCGGTAATGAAACCGAGCATCCACTGATGCACCTGATCAAGGTTTGCGAAACCTCCCTGAGCGAAAGCGCGCAGAAGGTTCAACGTGGCCGCGGACTGGCGATAGGCCATCGCCATGCGGTTCGGGTCCGGAATCCGGCTGTCCGAGGTGAAATTGATGTCATTGATGATGTCACCGCGGTAGCTCGGCAGTTCGACATCGTCCTTCTTCTCGATATTTGAGGAGCGAGGCTTTGCAAACTGACCCGCAATGCGGCCAACCTTCACCACAGGCTGGCTGGCTGCGTATGTCAGAACAACCGCCATCTGCAGGAACACCCGGAAAAAGTCACGAATGTGATCCGGATGATGTTCTGCGAAACTTTCTGCGCAGTCGCCTCCCTGCAGGAGGAAACCGTTTCCGGCTGCCACGTCGGCAAGCTGAGATTTCAGCGCACGTGCTTCACCTGCAAAAACCAGCGGCGGATAAGTTGCAAGGCGCTGCTCAACACTCGCCAAAGCCTCTTGATCCGGGTATTCCGGCACCTGCAAGATCGGTTTCGATCTCCAGCTGTCCGGGCTCCACTTCTCCGCCATTCTTCCTACTCCTACTGGACCCGCAAGTTCATTTCACATCGCCAACTGCGCGGTCCGCGACATTTTCGTTCGTTTCCGCCTGCGCGATTAGAGCAAACGTGCGGCCTTATACACGCCAATGGCTGGCAATGCCACAGGTCATTCTGCCAATTATGCTCCAAAACCCAGTTAGCACATACCGATGGACAAATGATCGCAACCAACACATCGATATGTTAGCCTCTCTCAGACGTTACCTCGCAGAAATGCTCGTTTTTTTATCTATTTCGAACAAGAAGCGAAACATCGATATGTCGACATCTGATTTGGAACACAGCCACCGCCCCGAAGATATTGCCTCAAGATTATCACTCGAACCCAAGGCAAGTTATCTACGCGACTGGATCTACGGTGGCATTGATGGGGCCGTAACAACGTTTGCGATTGTCGCAGGTGCCGTCGGTGCGACCCTTCACACCAATATAATTCTGATCATGGGGATCGCCAATCTTCTGGCCGCCGGATTTTCAATGGCAGCGGCAAATTACACCGGCTCAAAGTCCGAGAAAGAAGATTACGACCGGCTGAAAGACATCGAAGACAAGCACATTACCCTGGTTCCGGAAGGTGAGCGGGAAGAGATCCGTCAGATATTCAAGGCGAAGGGTTTCAGCGGCGAGGATCTGGAGTCTCTGGTTCAGCTTGTCACGTCAAATCGGGCGACATGGATCGAAACAATGATGCAGGCAGAGTACGGCTTGTACGACTCCAACCGCTCGCCGGTCAAAGCTGCAATCTACACATTTCTCTCATTTCTGCTTTTCGGCTTGATCCCACTTGCCCCGTTCATTCTGCTTTTCAACGAGAGTGCAACGCTAGCAACGGCACTTACAGCGATCGCCTTTTTTGCCATCGGTTCGGCAAGGTCACGCTGGTCCCAACGGAACTGGTTTGTATGCGGCCTGGAAACAACTGCAATCGGGATGCTGGCAGCCGGGATTGCCTATTTGGCAGGAAACGGCCTGCAATCCCTGCTGGCCTGAAACCCGAGAGCCCGGTAACACCTCGTCAGGTACCAGGTTCGATGTAGCCAACTCCCAGCTGCTTCAAACTGTGATCAATCAAGTCGGCCAGATCCGTTTGCAGCTGAATACTTCTCGGATAGCGAGGACAGTTACGGTCTTGCAGAACGGGGACGTGCCAGCCATCCGTGGTTTCGAGAAAATGGTGGATCCCACGTTCTCCCCAAACCCGAAAGAAACCTGCGAGAACACAGTCGAGATAACTTTGCAGGATCGGATGGGTCTCGGAACCCCAACGGTGATGTTCCGGCAATGCCTTGAAGAGAAACAATCCGTCCGGTCCCTGACTGCCTTCGGCTTCACAACGAAATGCGGGCCCGACCTTTTCCACTTTGCGGTATCGTTTTTCGCGCTGTTCCAACTCACCCAGCCGCTCACGAGGCTCTGTCGCCAGCACGCCCCAGATCTCAGTTTCTTTGTCTTCGCGAACAGTTAGCGCACACCGTCCCTGTCCGTCGTTTCCCATCCCGCAAACACGCCACTCCCGAACCCATCCGCTGAGCCTTCCGGGTGTCACCTGCGTGTTCGCAGGAACAGTGTCAACATTGACGAGGGAGCCGTATCCAAAATAAGTGATCGTCATTGGGTGCAGATCTTGATTCTGTAGATTTGGCGAATTGAAACCCGGGAGTTGCCATGATTGTCCCTTCCCTCTCACAACAAGACGTCTCACTTCTGCGGGAGGACACTCCCGGTGTAAGCCAGGTGGTGCACTTTAACAATGCCGGAACGGGCCTTGCGCCAACACCGGTGCTGGACGCCGTAAAGAACCATCTCGATCTGGAAGCACGACTGGGCGGCTACGAGGCGGCCGCAGCAGCCAAGGCCGAAATGGACGCTTTTTATTCCGGACTGGGAGCGCTCGTCGGCTGCAAGCCTCATGAGATTGCCTATATCGAGAACGCCACCCGTGCCTGGGACATGGCTTTTTACGGTATAGATTTCCGCGAGGGCGATCGCATCGTGACCGGTCGGGCGGAGTATGTTTCCAACTATGTTGCCTTTCTGCAGATGAAACGCCGCAAGGGCATCGAGATCGACGTTGTAGAGGATGATGAGAGCGGACAGATCGACCTCAAAGCACTCAAAGCGACAATCACCCCCAAGACACGCCTGGTGGCGCTTACTCACGTCCCGACTTTCTCGGGTCTGATCAATCCGGCAGAGGATGTGGGAGAGATCGCGCGGGCTGCCGGCGTCCTTTATCTCCTCGACGCCTGCCAGTCAGCCGGACAGATCCCGGTAAATGTGAATGACATCGGATGTCAAATGCTGTCCGGTACTGGCCGCAAATATCTGCGTGGTCCGCGCGGAACCGGCTTTCTTTATGTCAGCGACGCGGTTCTGGATCAGCTCGATCCGCCCTTCGTCGACCTCCAGTCAGCAAACTGGATTGACGAGACTTCCTATGAGCTTGTGCCGCACGCACAAAGATTTGAAACCTGGGAACGTTATGTTGCGGGCCAGATCGGTCTTGGTGTTGCGGTGACCTACTCTATCGGATTTGGGATGGAGCGGATCGGTGCCCGGGTCTGCGCATTGGGAGCTCAAATGCGGTCCGAACTCTCCGGCCTTTCCGGCGTATCTCTGCATGACAAGGGCGCTCGCAAGGGTGGAATCGTCACCTTCACCATGGACGGTGAGCCTCCTGAACAAACCAAGGAGCGACTGGCTGCAGCCCGGATAAATGTGTCGATCAGCAACGCGGGTTCCGCGCGCATCGACTTGCCCCAGCGCGGACTGGATGCCGTCGTGCGCGCCTCACTTCATGCGTTCAATACTGAAGAAGAAATTGAACTGTTTGTTAAGGCTCTCGGCAATTTGAGCTAGCTTTCAGCTGGCTGCTCCCCCGACAGGAACACGGTGTTAAGCCTCCCGGGCTTAACACCTTTTTGTTTTGCAGAAACGGGTGGCACTTTGCGCGGCAATAAAAGAAGTGAAACGAATGAAGCGGGTCTTGGTGGGACAAAACCCGGCACCGGCCGGAAGATTACCTTGTGGGTCTACGGACTTGCCGCCCTTCTGATCGTCCTTTGCACCGCCTCTCTGACATTCATTGCACACACAGCCTGGCGCGAAGGAGACCGGCGCGCACTGGAGAGTGAGCAGCTGCGCCTGGCCAGGACGCTGAACGACACGCATCGCGAGGTCGCCCGCGACCAGATATCCATTGCGCAATGGGACAAGACATTCGAAGCCGTCCAGCAACCGCTCAACCAAACCTTCATTGAAAAGGACTTGATGGAATTCATCTGGGAAGAATTCGGCCTGGACAGAACTTTCATCGTCGACACGAATGGCAAGCTGGTTGCCCAGGCGATCGAGGACGAAGCACATTTCAGTGCGCGGCAACTGGCTCCGACCAATCCAATCAGACGCATCGCGGAAAAATCACGCCAAGCTTTCATTGAAAGACAGGAGGCTGCAACCTCAGCCTTTGCTCAGTGGTACATGCCGCAATCCTCGTTGCTTGATATCGCCGTTTTCGACTTTGCGATCATCGACGGAACGCATGCGTTTCTGAGTGCCGTGCCGATCCTTCCGGATGAAGGAGAGGTCTCGCTGGATCAGGAATATCCCTCTGTTCTGGTCAACGCGATCTATTTCAACGATGACTGGGCCGCTGAACTCAACGAACAGCTGTCTTTCGGTGATTTTCGTTTTTTTCAGGGCGCTCCAGCGCGCGAACATCCGACAAATCATCTGATCAGATCCGAGGATGGTGAGATTTTCGGTTACTTCCGATGGGACCATGCCAAGCCGGGCCGGGAAATCTGGGTCACCACCCTGCCCCTGATCATCCTGATGGCAACTCTCATCGCCGTGGTCGCATTTGCCGCTGCCAACAAGATCAGCCGATTGTCTGCCTCTTTGGAGGAAAGCGAACGAAAGAACCGCCATTTCGCGCGCCATGATCCGCTGACAGGCCTTCCAAACAGACACCACTTTCATGACTGTCTCTCATATTGCCTGGACAACCTGCCGGACAAAAGGTTCGCGATTTTTGCATGCGATCTGGACAGGTTCAAACCGGTGAACGACACCCACGGTCACGAGGTCGGTGACAGGGTACTTTGCTGTGTAAGTGATCGGCTTCGAACGCTTGTCGACAATTCCGGTACGGTCAGTCGGATAGGTGGTGATGAGTTCCTAATCCTGGTGACAAAGTTTGACGAAAGTTCTGAATTGGAAACCTTGGCAGAACAGATTCTGGCCGCAACATCGCGCCCCATCGAAACTGGCGGCGGAGAAAAGGTAACCATCGGCATTAGCGTTGGAATTGCAACAGCTCCCGACTGCGGCTCAAGTGAGCGGGAGCTTATCCGAATGGCGGATATGGCCCTTTATCGCGCCAAGGAAAACGGGCGCAATGCATACGAATTTGCCGCAGATCAAGACCTTGGTTCAGGGCTGAAAGCCACAACGATCAACTGAAAGCGAACAGTTAAAGTCCAGTTCGCATACTTCTCAACCATCGTCAGAATTACAATTTACAAATATATAATTCGCACAACCCAGAGATAACACTTCACATTTTGTAATATTAATACAATCCATTAAGCTATCCACTCCTATTATTATCATCATATTACTGACTTATGTCGTCTTTCGATTCGATAAACTACACGAGAACTCAACTTGAGCGATAGATATCAGGGATATATTTACGAAAACGCGAAAAAGCCGCGACAACATATCTCTCGCCTTGCGTTTCTACTTGCCGGTCTCCTGATTGCCGTCACCTCCATTTCATTGGTTTTTGTTGGTTTCATTGCCTCGCGCGCCTCAACCCAGCAAGCCATAGCCAACGAAGAGCGTCTGTTTCGCAGCACGCTTTCCGACAGATTGCGCGCGATCGTTCGAGACCAGATCAATGTCACCTCCTCCGACCACTCAGTGCAAAATCTGGTCCGTCACTTCGAGCCTGAATTCGTACGCCGAACATTTGATGACCTCTGGTCCGAGCACCAACTCAGCAAGGTGATGCTGATATCTGGAGGCGATAAAGTTCTTGCCGAAACCTTTGAGGATTACACGCACATCATTGAGAGGCCGGTAGCGGAAACTCCAGGATTGGAGGTTATCGTCGACAAGCTGAAGATCATGTACCGGCGTAATCGTGTTCGCGTCCCAGGCGGATTTGGCCACCGGTCTTTGCGCGGCATTGATCAGAGCGAATACGCAATCATGGGCTTTCTCCAAATCGATGGCAGACCCGCCCTCTACGGCGCCATGCCGATTGTGCCCGACAAACACGAAGTCACGCTGCCGGACGGACCTCCCACAATCCTGCTGTCGGCGAGATACATCGAAGGCAAGCTGCTCAAGCGGCTCAACAGGCAACTGAACTTTTCTGCGCTTTCCTTTGTGAGCGGGCCCGGTGAGCGGGAAAGCGGGCCCTACCACCCGGTTCTCGACCAGTTCGGTGATCCGATCGGCATTTTCCAGTGGGACAGCAAGACAATCAGCTCGTCCATCTGGCCAACCATCATTCCCGTCATTGCCGTATTGAGCATAGCTCTTGCGGCCCTTGCATTCGGCATCGCCTGGAGGATTGGTCAGCTGACGACATCGCTTCAGTCAAGTGAAAGGCAGAACCGGTATCTTGCACTGCACGACAGCCTGTCCGGCCTTTCCAACAGACTTCACTTCAACCGGATGCTGGAGACTTCCGTTCACGCACTTCCTGCAAGACCTTTTGCCGTCCTACATTGCGACCTGGACAACTTTAAGCCGGTAAACGACACATTTGGTCACGCTGCAGGCGACCAGGTGCTCAAGACCGTTGCTACACGAATGAAAGACGCTATCGCAGATCAAGGATTGGTCTGCCGCGTTGGTGGTGACGAATTCATGATAATTTACAACGGCCCCATCAACAGGGCGCACCTGACCAGATTGAGCAGAACATTGGTTGCAGGTGTCAGCGCCCCAATTACTCTTTCGGAAAAGGATGCGGTAAACGTCGGACTTAGCGTCGGCATTGCCCGTGCACCAAGCGACGGGGCAACACCCGAAATCCTTGTCGACCGTTCCGATCAGGCTCTTTATCAATCCAAAGTCATGGGACGCGGGAAGGTGTCTTTCTACTCGGATCTTCACCAGCCTCGAACCACGCCCAAATTGCTTGCTCAAATGCCCGAGACTTCCCAGCGCCGTGCACACGGCGGCTGAAGCCAGACAAAACAAAGCCGCCGAACGCGATGCTGCATTCGACGGCTTACTGAGGTGACTTTTCGAACCCTGGTTATCCGCGCAATTGCTCGGTCGGCTCGCGCATTGTTACCAACTCTTCGGCGGCAGTTGGGTGAACTGCAATTGTGCGGTCAAAGTCAGCTTTGGTCGCGCCCATCTGCAGGGTAACGCCAAGGATTTGCGCAAGCTCACCTGCATCTGGTCCGACAACGTGCACACCAAGCACCTTTTGAGTATCGGCATCCACGATCATCTTCATAAGCATCTTCTCATCCCTTCCGGACAACGTATGCTTCATCGGCCTGAAAGTGGATTTGTAGATGTCGAGATTTGGGGTCCTCTCCAGCGCCTGTTCTTGTGTCAGGCCAACGGTTCCCATCTCCGGCTGAGAGAATACCGCGGTCGCAATCAGGCTGTGGTCAACTGTCCATGGCTTGTTCCCGAACACGGTATCGGCAAAAGCATGCCCTTCCCGGATCGCAACAGGTGTCAGGTTGGCGCGGTTGGTCACGTCGCCGACAGCATAAATGGAGTCAACGCTGGTTTTGGAGTCGGCACTGACCTTGATGGCTCCTGAACCATCCGTTTCGACACCGGCATTTTCCAACCCGAGACCCTTCGTGTGCGGGTTTCTGCCTATGGCAAACATGATCTGCTCGGCGGCAAGCGCTTTGCCACCCTTGGTATGACCTACCAGTGCACCGTCGGCCTTTTTCTCAATTTCCGTGAAGGTATCTCCAAGAATAACCTTGATACCTTTCTTTTCCATTTCGTGACGCACTGTCGTCCGCAGATCCATGTCGAACCCGCGCAAGATCTCCTCACCGCGATAGATCAACGTGGTGTCAACGCCAAGACCATTGAAGATGCCTGCGAACTCGACCGCGATGTAACCGCCACCGGCAACCACGACACTGTTCGGCAGTTCCTCCATATGGAAAGCTTCGTTGGAAGTGATGACGTGTTCCACACCCGGGATGGAAGTGTCGACATTGGGTGACGCTCCAACCGCCACAAGGATGTATTTGGCGGAAATCGTCTGACCTGTGGAAAGGAGACGCACCGTATGAGCATCCTCAATCACTGCGCGGCTGTCGAATGCCTCGACGTCGGTCCGCTCCAGGTTACGCCGGTAAAGGCCTTCAAGGCGGGTTATTTCCTGATCCTTTGCCGCCACCAGCTTCTTCCAGGAGAAGTTACGCTCGCCTACCGACCAGCCGAAACCCTCAGCATCTTCGAATTCTTCCGAGAACTTGGAGGCGTAGACAAATAGCTTCTTGGGCACGCAACCGCGAATGACGCAGGTGCCGCCGTATCTGTATTCCTCAGCAATTCCGACACGCGCCCCGTGTGTTGCCGCGATCCGCGCTGCACGAACACCACCGGAACCTCCGCCAATCACAAAAAGATCGTAATCATAGTCCGCCATTGTCGCCTCTATCTCCGCCTCGTATTTGCCCGATGGTGATGTGAACCAGCCCCGCACATAAGCTGTCACGGGTTTCATGCAAGCCCATCGGAAATAAGAATGTGGCCGGCGGGACCGATAGGACTCCGCCTGTGCATAAGAATTGGGCCGCTGACGCGGCCCCGAAGCCGGATCTTTTCCGGCCTCAAAAGTTTGTGTTCAGTTCGTGTACCCTCGCGCTTTCGCGCTCGTGGGACCACTCAAACTCACTGAGCGTCGTTTTTCTTGGCGAGCTCTTCCTGGACCATCGTCACCATTTCGGTGGAGATCTTGTCCTGCCATTCACGCGCAGCACCAACGGAGTACTGTGTGATTGCAGGAATGGTGCTGGTCAGTTTCTGGCCGAGCTCGGTGTTGTAGAATTCCGCAAGCTGGTTCAGTTCAGCTTCCGAGAAGCTCTGCGCCCAGGCATTGTAAACCAGACTGTTCAGCTCCGAGCGGCGCGGTGCCAGCTTCAGCGCGACGTTCTGTGTTATTTCAATGACCTCTTCGGCGCGGGTCGGGTCCGACTGAATGAAAGCGGTCCGGGTCTGCTCGGCAAGGATCGGAAGAATATCGTCGAATGGTTCAAGTACCTTTGTTGCCACGGCAACCTTCTTGGCCGCAGCAAGGTGGCTTTCTGAAATATCCTGCGCCATAGCGGCCGATGTCAGGAAACCTGCGGTAACAATGGCCGCGCCCAATACAGCTGCCCGCTGGAACGTTTTGATAAGTTTCATTTTTCTACTCCTAGGCGGCTTCCATTGATGCCTGGAAAGCCAAATTCATACCATTTAGATGGGCAAAACGGTCTTTACCCCATCTGTGCCGGCCACGTAAGCTTTTGTTGCGATTTCGATGAAGAGACCGTGCTCAACGACACCCGGAATTGCGACCAGACGCGAACCCAGGGTTTTGACGTCGGCAATCGCTTCCAGATGCGCGTCCAAAATATAGTGACCGCCATCGGTGACGAATGGCGCTTCGGCGCCGCCTCTCAAGACCAGTGTTTGAGGGAGATTCAGCTCACTCAGGACATCCAGAATCGCAAGCCTGGTTGCCTCTAGTCCGAATGGATTGACCTCTACTGGCAACGGGAAACGCCCAAGCGTCTCCACTTCCTTGCTGCCGTCGGCAATCACGATCATACGCTCGGAGGCACAAGCGACGATCTTCTCGCGCAAAAGAGCACCACCACCACCTTTGATGAGCGCCAGACTGGGATCCAGCTCATCCGCGCCGTCGACCGTCAGATCGAGCTTCGGCAATTGATCGAGTGTCGTAAGTCGAATACCGAGCTCCGACGCCAGTTCCCTTGTGCGCTCAGACGTCGGCACCCCGATAACATCGAGGCCGTCCTTCACCCGTTTGGCGAGCGCGTGCACAAAAAACTCGGCCGTTGACCCTGTTCCGATCCCCAGACGCATACCTGATGAGACATCCTCTGCGGCGCGTTCTGCGGCTTCTTTTTTGAATTGATCGCTCATCGCTCATTTCTCCGGTCACCACCCGATCAGGCAGACAGTACCGATCATCTCGTTTCAGCAGCCGGGTGCTTAACATGGGCAGTGACCGCCGGTCCAGTGACATTCCTCATTCGCGGGTGGAAACCAGAGTTTCCCTCAGGTTCCATGAATTCGTTAACCATCATTTTAGATTGCGCCCGGATACTTCTTGAAATTGCCCAAGGTTTGGAAAGCGCAAAATCCGATGAACCTTTTTCGACTAAATACGCGGCAAGAAAAAACAGCAACAAGCACCGCAAAGAACTCTCCTCCCCTTGAGGAAGACAAAAGCCCGGATCGACACTCTGCAGATGAGCCGTCATCGCAGGATCGCATGAGCTTTGTGCTGGACAGTCTCGAGGACGATCTTCAAGTTGCGGCAAGGACCATCAATCTTGCGGCCGAGAAGGTTCATGACCGCCTGGACACCCAGCTGGAAAGGCTGGAAACGATCCGGAACGACAGTCACTCCCTTGCGGAACAGGCCGCACTGGCGGACGAAAATGCCTCGGGCCTGGCAACGTCCATACAGGAACTGTCCACGTCGAGCAGTGAAATCGGCAAACAGGTAGGCATTTCCAATGAATTGGCCCTGGAGGCCCGTGATGTTGCGGATCAGGTCAACAATGGGGTTCTGGAACTCAAGAGCGCTATCGATGACATTGCCAACGTGGTCAGTCTGATTTCGGACATCGCCAAACAGACAAACCTTTTGGCGTTAAATGCCACTATCGAAGCGGCAAGAGCAGGCGAAGCGGGAAAGGGTTTTTCGGTCGTCGCCAGCGAGGTTAAAACGCTTTCGGTGGAAACCCAATCGGCAACTGAACAAATCGTTGCCAACATCGACCGGCTCAACCAATCGGCTGAGCAAAACCTTGGTTCAGTCGCCAAAATCATTGATGTCATTAGCAAAGTAAGACCGAGCTTTGCAGCCGTGGAAGATGCCGTGCAGACCCAGGTTGAAACAACCAGCCGCATAGGTGATCAGGCAAATCAGACAGCCAGCTTTGTTCAACAGGTGGTTCAATGCGCGAAGACCATTTCGGAATCTGCTGTTGCGGCCGAAGAAGGTGGAACAAGGGCGCGCAAAACAGGCGCTGAAATGAGCGCCGCGACCAAGTCGCTTCAGGCTCGTTTCACCATGATGATACGGCAAACGGAACTTGGAGACCGGCGCCAGCATGACCGTCTGCCTGCCAAGCTTACCGGAACCGTCTCCACCGGCTCCGTCGCTACCCGTTTCGAAACGCATGACATTTCAGAAGGCGGCCTTCTGTTGAAGCCGGAGAATGAAAACACACTTGGGCCAGGCAGTAATGCAACTGTCGACCTGCAGGGTGTCGGCATTTGCGAAATCAAGGTTGTCGCGGTTTCCGACTTTGGGTGTCATTGCTGCTTTGTGGATCCGGACGAGAACTTTCTTGAAGCACTGATAAAGAAAATCGCTTCCATCCACTCCTCTCACGCCCAGGAAGTGGAGTGTGCGCAGAACGCTGCTGTGAAAGTTGCGGAGGCTATGGAACGCCTGCTTTCAGAGGGACGGCTTTCCCAGGACGACCTCTTCGATACCGACTATCAACCGTTGGCTGAAACGAATCCTCAGCAAGTTTCAACCCGGGCTCTGGGTGAGCTGGAAAGGATCTTGCCGGAAATACAGGAAGACGTTCTTGCCAACTGCCAGTTTCAGGGCATGACCTTTTGCGCCACGGTCGACCGGAATGGCTATCTTCCGGTGCACAACCTGATTTATTCGAAACCGCAACGGCCTGATGATCCGGCATGGAACACGGCCAATTGCCGGAACAAACGGATCTTTGACGACCGGGCCGGCCTCAGCGCCGCCCGCAATACCCGCCCCTTCCTGATCCAGTCTTACGCTCGCGACATGGGCGGCGGAAACATTGTCTGGATGAAGGAAGTCGACGCTCCAATCATCGTTCAAGGACGCCACTGGGGCGGTCTCAGAACCGCTTACAAACTCTGATGTGTGTTCGCCTTCAAATCGGAACCATTTGCCTCTGCAAAGCTTGCAGCTTCCTCTTTATGTGTTTAGGCAAAGGGATTCTGGTGTTTGCGGAAAACCGGTATTCGTGAAAAAAGGCCGGTTTGTCTTTCCTGAAATTGCCAATGGCTGAGGGTTTAATGTCGGTTCTCGTATTTGATCTGGACGGTACGCTTGTTTCTTCCATGGAAGACCTTGTTGCCACGCTCAATGTAGTGATGACGGAAGCAGGTTATTCGGCGATCCCCGAGAAGGACATCGCCCACATGGTCGGTATGGGCGCCAAGGTGCTCATTCAGCGTGCGCTTGATTTCAACGGCATTCACTGGACCGAAGAAACCATTGCGCCTCTCTTTGAGCGTTTTCTGGAGCATTACGCGGCCAATATTGCCGTTCATACCAAACCCTTCGATGGAGTTGTTTCCGCTCTGGAAATGTTCAGAAAGGAAGGCTGGAAGCTTGCGGTCTGCACCAACAAGGCGGAACGCCTTACCCTGCCTCTTCTGGAGGAACTGGACCTGACCAGACATTTCGACTCGATCGTCGGCGGGGATACATTTTCAGTTTCCAAGCCGCATGCAGACCCAATCCATGGCGCTATTCAGCGCGCTGGAGGAACCATCGACGGCTCCATCATGATCGGCGACAGCGGCACGGATATCGACGCTGCTCGAAATGCCGGCATTCCGGTTATTGCGGTGGATTTCGGCTATACGCCTGTTCCGGTAACCGAGCTTGGACCGGACAAGATCATCTCGCACTTTGACGAGCTCGCCGCTGCCATCAACGATGTCAACAAAGCCATCGCCTGACCGGAACCAGACAAGGGGATAATTCTCAATCACCCTTGTCAACCGAAGTGCGATCTTCTAGACAGCCGCAATCCGGTTCTTCGGGCGATTAGCTCAGCGGGAGAGCACTCCCTTCACACGGGAGGGGTCACTGGTTCAATCCCAGTATCGCCCACCATTTTTTCTTTGAAATCAATAACTCCCCCCTGAAAACCAAGTTCCCTCTGGCCTGATGCCTAAGCCAACGGATCAGGATTGGCACTTCATGGTTCGTCAAGGCGATAGGAACTCCGCCTTGACGCCCTCATTCGTGTCACTCAGGGAGCCTTGAAGGATTTCGCGACCTCTCCCGCCTTCCTTTGCATCGCGACAAATTCTTCGGATGTAAAAGCCTGGACGGTCTTGAGATTGCAGACCGCGCCACTTGCCCCTGTCGCCATTAATCCGGCAATCAGATCAGTCGTGTTGTTTGCGGTAACTTGAGCTAAAAAATCAGTATCGCCTGTCGTAATATGAAAGCTCTCCAGCTTGCCGCCGACAGCTTCGACAATGGCGCGAACGGCCGTTTCACGGTCGCTTGGACTGGCAACCATCGCCTGCATGGCTGAAGCAGTATAATTTCCTGTTACGATATATCTTGGCATGGATAACCTCCCTGAGGCTGCTAATACGCGAGCCACCCCAAGCGGGATAATGCCCGGCAAGGTGGCCAGCATTCCCCCGCGTGAACTGTACGCAAGTTTTCACCTCAGCACCACTTGTCATTGTGTGCAGTTCCCGTGCGCCGGTCTTCACGGACATAGGACCTGTTCACACGCGTTTGCTCCACCCGATCTCAGGATCACTTGAACACCGGGTCATGCAGTCCGAGATCGGTGGCCGTATTTCCGCGGCGATACCCGGCGTGATAGGCGGTAAATGCCGTATCGAACTTTGTGGTCGTATAGAGCCCGAACTTGAAATAGTAGCCCTTGATCGCGTCGTTCTCGTAACCGGTGGAGCCGTTGTACTGAATGAATGAGCTCCACTCGGCCTTGCAGTCATCAGGCTTGAGCACATCGCACTTTCGCCGCCAGGCCTTTATCTCGCCTGTTTCGTCCGGCGCCCAGCCGATTTTGTAGACGAACTCATGCAGCACCCCCGGCTCCAGCTGCGGGGCCATGAACAAGATCTCGCCGTCATGCTCGTCGCCCAGCTTTTCGATGATCTGTTTGTTGAACAGTTCAACGGCAAATCTCTTCCCCCAGAGGCGATGGGACAGCGGAGGCCGATGAAATGGTTTCCCGGGCTGATCCAGTTCGTGCCACTGGGCCAGAACAAGCCGATGCGGCGAGCCGATCGGGAAGTCGTCCGGGACCAGAGTTGAAATCCGGTACCAGGCTTCCTCTCCGTTTGTTGAAATGCGCGTGTCGGCCAATTCCGCTCGCGTGCCATCGAAAAGCTGTTTGTCGCCGGGTTTGATGGTGAACTGGATCATGCGTCCGAGATCCGGCCTGTCGACAAAGGTGACGATCTTGCCTGAATCGCAATTTACCAGCCGCTCGGTACTGATGTAGTCAGGAAAGTCATCCGGTTTGCCGTCACACTTGATGGACCGTTCTTCAACCGCGACCATGTTACCGTCGAGCTCGATTTCGCCCGCTGTTTGCGCCCAGGATGAATTACCGGCTAACAAGAAACCGGCCAAGATACCAAGAATGAACCTTCCGATGCAGGCCAAGGCTGATACAGAGCTGTTTGTGGCCGACCCGTTGCAATACCGCATCCGTTTCCCCTCCACACAAAAGCGCTTCGCATGCAAAGCCTATCAACCGGCGGGGTTTGAGACAACACACGTGCCCTCACCTAGGAGGGCATCCGAAAAGCACGCTCAACAAACAAGTTCTCAACCATTCACGGGGTTTGTTGTTGGGACTTATCGATCATTGTTCGCCAACAATTCATCGAGTTCGAGGAGCTCAAAAGCGTCTAGGATCGACCGTATCCACTCAATTGGTATTGAGAAGCTTCGAGCCGGCTTAGATCGATGGTCCATGTGATCTAGCGAAGTACCATTTATTCATAAATGCTCGGCAATCCCCAAGCGATTTGTCGAATGCATCCGTTGCGCCTGTGATCTGAATGTCGTCCTGCTATTCTGTCCAGCGTGATTCCTTGAATGTTGAGAAAAAGATGGCAACGCAAACCGCTCAAAATCCGGTCCGCGAGAAACTCTTGAAAGGTCTCGCCTACCAACAATCCGGCGAAATCGAAAAAGCGCAGCGCTGCTACAAGCAAGTTCTCAAGAAAGCTCCAAGTAATCCGGATGCACTGCACCTGCTGGGCGTGACTTACAGGCAGCAGGGTTTTCCGAAGCGAGCGGTTGAGTACATCCAGAAAGCAATAGCGTCAAATCCGAACCAATCACCGTTTTATGCCAATCTGGCACGGGCAATGATGGATGTCGGTACTGATCCTGAGAGTCTTCTGGCAGTCTGCAATAAAGCTTTGCAACTCAATCCGATCGAAAGAGAAGCACTGAATATCAAGGGAATTGCCTTAACGAACCTGGACGAATGGGAACAAGCTGAAGAAGTATTTCAGAACCTACTGACGAACTACCCAAATTTTCCAGACGTTTATCAGAACTACGGACTACTTCTAAGAAACGCAAAAGAATATGAGAAATCCATATTATTCTTCAACAAGGCAGTGAGTTTGCTACCTGACACTGCATTCAACTATGTTGAACGAGCAAGAAGCCGCCTTGAAATGAAAGACTACAAAATTTCAGGGGCTGAGCTGGCAGTTGCTTTGGATAAATTTCCTGAAAACGCAGACGTCCAACACGAGATTGCCCGACTTATGTTCAAGTACGGAGATCTGGTTAGGGCTCTCCCATATGCGGAATTTGCAGTTAAGGATGCACCGGGAGACTCAAATCGCCTGGTCACGCTCGGCGTAACGCTTCACTCTCTTGGCCGATTTCAAGAAGCTGCCGAGACATTGGAAGAAGCGGTCAAATGCAGCAAAAACCCTGCAGGAGCGACCGAATGGAACCTATCTCTTGTCTATCTTGCCCAAGGGCGCCTGTCTGAGGGGTGGAAGTTTCACAGCGCCCGCTTCGAAGATAACAACACCACCACACTTCGAAGAAAATTCACAAAACCCAGATGGGGTGGTGAAGACCTCGCCGGCAAGACCATTATGGTTTGGAACGATCAAGGCTTGGGTGATGCATTCCGACATTCAACGATGTTGGACGAGTTATCCGCGATGGCCGGGCAGGTCATATTTGAGCCTCCGGTCAAGTGTATCTCACTGATGAGACGAAGTTTCCCCAAGATAGAAGTTCGTCATCAAACGACAAATGTTGAAACGCTTGAAGCAACCAATGAGGACTTTGACTTTCAGATCAGTTTTGCCGACCTTGCGATACACTTTAGACAAGAGATTTCAGACTTTTCCAAAGCCCAACACCCAACTATCAAGATAGATTTGGATCTGGCAAATGAATATGCTGGCCGGATCAAGGACCATTCTTCCAAACCAGTAATTGGTGTCGCCTGGAGATCGGGACAATTGGAAGCTTGGCGCGCCAGATGGTACCTGGATATCAAGCAGTTTTCACCCATTCTCCAAACGCCGGACGCAACCTTCGTAAATCTTCAGTACGCTGCAATTGCAAAGGAAATTGACTGGGTTCGACATTCCTTAGGCATCGAGCTCTTGAATTGGAGCGACATCAACCTGATGGACGATCTGGAAGCGGCCGCCGCTTTGTCGGCTTGCTGCGACCTCATAATTTCTTCCAATACCAGTGTCGCGGATATTGCAGGCGCAGTCGATGTTCCCTGTTGGCGTTTCGGCCCTCCGCATGGCGTAACACTACTTGGGCAACAGAACTCGCCCTGGACCCGCTCAGTTAAGTACTATCGGATGCCTGTTGAAAAATCAGCAGAAGCAATAGTTCCAACATTGCAGAGTGATCTTAGCCGCTGGCTTGAGACATGCGACCCTCAGGCTAAACTTGACCGTCTGCGTCCGAACGGCTCCTGAAACCCAGCCCGGAATTTTTCGAATGACATCTCAACTGAAGGTTCTCCATATTGCTTCGTTTATTGGCAATATTGGCGATAATGCGATGCATGACGGAGCGTATCGTACGCGAGCTGAAGATTTAGACGCTTGTTTATCTTACGACAAACTGGAAATACGAGAATTCATTCATTGGAAAACTCGTCGCTTTGACAGTTCATTCGTAAAGGACGCAAACAAGTATGATGCAATAATTGTCGGCGGCGACAGTCTGCTGCAAATGTGGCGTGAAGACACTCCGACGGGAACTTATGTCGATGCCAAGCCGGATTTTTTTGACTTAATTGAAAGGCCAGTTTGCTTTTACGGCCTTGGAGTCGACGCAACCAGGGGTGTTTCTCCCAATGCCATGAGCAAATGCCGCGGGTTTCTTGACAAGCTTATGGCCAGCGACAAACGACTTTTCTCGGTTAGAGACGATGAAAGCATCAATTTTGTGCGTGATCACATCGGAAAAGAGTTTGCTCAAAAATTCGAGGTTATCTCTGACGGGGGGCTTTTCTGTCTCCCCGATCACCATGAACATGCATGCATACCCCAGAACTGTGATCGTTTTGTTATAGTAAACCTTGCAGGAGACATGCCTGAAAAACGCTTCCAAGCAAGTGAACGCGTGGACAAAGGTCTGAAAGACTTTTGCAGGAAGTTTGCATCCGGCCTGTCCGAGCTTCTGAGAAACGATCAAGGCCTCGGCTGTGTATTTGTTCCCCATATTCATTCCGACTTGGCAATCATCAGCCAAACCATGTCATTTATGGATGACCTACAACGACGAACCAGGGTCGGAGTTGCTCCTTATCTCCAAGGAGAGGCCTGGTCAGCAGGTTTTGATCTATACCGACATGCCGCCGTTGTCATTGCCATGCGTTTTCACGCAAACTTGGTTCCCCTTGGTCTCGGCACGCCGACCATAGGAATTAGCACCCATCACAAGGTCGAAGGTCTCTATAGGTCGTTTGAACTGGCAGACCGTTGCGTTGAGGTGAAGTCCGCGAGTGATTTGGACAAGACCTTCAGTCTTGCAGCCTCCACCCTCGCGAACGAACAAGCCGGACTCAAAGTCCGACAGAAAAAGATCTACACACAAAAGAGAAGATCTTTGGCAGATTTTCATAACAAGATGAACGTCTGGCTCGAGCAGAATGCTTGATGGCATTCTGCTCGAGAGGTGTCGACAAGCGCGCTGTTAAAGCCCCTTGGCCAACCATCCGCCGTCGACGGGAAGGTCTATCCCGGTAATGTATGCAGCAGCCTCGGAAGCCAAAAACAAGCACGGTCCAGACAAATCATCCGGCTCACCCCAACGAGGAAGCATCATCCTCTCGATACGGTGTTGAGACAATTGCGGATCGGAATAACTTTTTTTGGTCATTTCGGTCTTGATATAGCCAGGGCAAACGTTGTTGATTCGAACCCCGTGTTTTCCAAAGTCCCGTGCCATGGCACGGCTTAGTTGCTTGAGTGCCGATTTCGAAACCTGATACGCGGGATTGTCTGGAAATCCACGTTCAGCTCCAAGACTTGTAATGTTAATTATTGAGCCGCCTGAACGTTGTTTTACCATCTGTCTTGCGACCGAACGGCAAAGCCGTGCGGCGGCGTTCAAATTCACTTCCAGTGTGTCGTTCCATATTTTGTCAGAGTATGGATCTTCTCCTGCCATGCTGATGCCTGCGTTGTTCACAAGCACATCTACGCGTCCGTATTGATTGAGTGATTTTTGCAACACGACTCTATCAGCCTCGGGCTGCGTAAGATCCATCGGGATATACAATCCCTGATCGTCCTTCGGCACATCGCACTCAAGTATGTCGACTGCCACGACCCTAGCAGCATAGCGCCTGAAACCGTTTGCAATTGCCAATCCGTTACCGCGTGCAGCCCCCGTTACGACAACGACTTTTTGTTCGACAGAAAACAGATCTTTGTTCATTCGAACCGAGACCCCAACTT
This sequence comes from Pseudomonadota bacterium, assembly GCA_039195965.1. Lineage (GTDB taxonomy): Bacteria > Pseudomonadota > Alphaproteobacteria > Rhizobiales > Stappiaceae > Roseibium. The sequence goes on along the minus strand of JBCCVB010000060.1, from coordinate 212 downwards.
AGCGAGCCTTGCCAAACGCGTAAGTCGTAGACTCTCCATCTAGCGACTTATTACGATTCCAGCCCTTGATCTGATTGACAATGTCCACACCGACGTCTTCGCCCCAGGCGCTAAGCAGGGACTTTGTCACAGGCCCGACTTGCCCACTCCCAATTGCCTCGCCCTGAAATCTTGTCATTGGCAAAATACAAAATGGTGTCGCCGTAAAAAAC
>JBCCVB010000059.1:0-34619 GCA_039195965.1 Pseudomonadota bacterium | reverse complement strand
GTTGGTCCAGACGTAACCGGTCAGACCATACGGAACGTCATTTGCTATCTGAAGCGCCTCTTCTTCCGATCCGAAGCGAATGCTGGTCAGAACCGGACCGAAGATTTCCTCCTGGGCAATGTTCATCTGGTTGTTTGCCCCGGTAAACAGGGTCGGGCGGACGAAATAACCTTCTTCGCCGACCCGTGTGCCACCTGCGGCAACCGTCGCTCCGTTCTGCCTGGCTGTCTCGAAGTAACCGGTGACCTTGTCAAAATGGGTCTTGTGAATGAGCGGTCCGATTTCGGTTTTTGGATCGAGCGGATGTCCGACCCTTATGTTGTTGACCCGTTCAATGAGCTTTGCCTCGAACTCTTCCGCTATCGTGTCCTGCACCAGGAGGCGTGACGAGGAAGTGCAACGTTCGCCGTTGAGCGAATAAATCATGAAAATCGCCGCGTCGAGCGCACGGTCAAGATGCGCGTCATTGAACACAATGACAGGGTTTTTCCCGCCAAGTTCGAAATGCACGCGTTTCAACGTGTCAGCGCCCTGCTTCATGATCATCGAGCCTGTGCGGCTTTCGCCGACGAAAGCGATTGCCTTGATATCAGGATGCTCGGTCAGTGCTTTGCCGGCGTCCTCGCCAAAACCGTTGACCAGGTTCCACACGCCTTTCGGCAAACCTGCTTCTTCAGCGATTTCAGCGAGGATTCGCGCGGTCAACGGCGAAAACTCCGCCGGTTTGTGAACGACCGTGCAGCCGGCTGCGAGGGCTGGCGCGATCTTCCACGTTGACAACATAAATGGTGTGTTCCAAGGCGTGATGACCCCGACCGGGCCGATCGGAACGCGGGTGGTGACGTTCATCAGGGTGGGAGAGGGCAGAGCCTGGCCATCTCTTGCAGCGGTTGCCTTGTCTGCAAAGAAACGGAAGTTTTCGGCACCACGCAATGCGGCCTTTGACATGAAACGCAACGCCTGGCCCGTGTCCCAGCATTCACAGAGAGCTATTTCCTCTGCCCGTTCGACAATCTTGTCGGCGATGCGGTGCAGGATTTTCTTGCGTTCCGCTGCCGGCATGTCACGCCACGCCGGAAAGGCTTCCTTTGCCGCTCTTGCAGCCGCGTCGATATCGGCAGCGCCACCTTTGGCCACATTGCAGATCAGGCTCTCGTCCACCGGCGAATGGGATTGAAAGGTCTCTCCAGATTGTGCCGGAACCGACTCTCCGCCGATCCGGTTCAAAATGCCGCCCGTCCGGAAACGTTCCAGATAGCTGTTCAGTTTTTGGATGTTGTTTTCAAGGTCGGACATTGGTCAGGCTTCTCCCAAATGGTCGCGAATGGTTCCTGTCTTGGGCGAAAGATCCGGATCGATGTCCCGCATTTCCAGGGACAGAGCCAGAGAACTCGTCGCCAGGACGGGTTCCAGGAACGCTTTTGCAGCGTCAAACAGTCTTTGTGCTGCGTCTGCTTTCACCTCCTGCGGCCGTCCGGCACGCAGGCGGACAGATATGTCAACGAAGCCGTGCTTCGAAGCACCATCTGCAATGCTGTAGAAATCCGCTTTCAGGGCCCGGACGCGAATGCCGGGCATCGGAAAGGCGGCGATTGTTGCCGCTTCTTCACGCAAGCGCTCACACAATCCTTGGATGTCGACCCGCTCTTGCAAGTTGGCTGAGTATTCCAGTGTTATGTGCGGCATGGCATTTCCTTAACAACACAATATTTGCTATGTTAAATATATGGAGTCGAAAATGTCAAACTTTTTGTGTGAAATAAAGTTTGGATTCGCTAAGAGCTAAGAATGACTGAAACTCCAGAAACCCCGACCGTCCGCAAGCTGCCGCCAACAAAACGGTCCATTCCCATCGCCCTCATTCGTGCGCGCGAAAAGGTTATGGGACCGATCCGGGAAATGCTCGCCGACACCGGTATCACCGAACAGCAGTGGCGGATCCTGCGAGTGCTCGAGGAGTTCGGACCGCTTGATGCGTCGACTCTCGCTGAGCGGGCCTGTCTGTTGCTTCCCAGCCAGACGCGTATTGTCCAGACACTCAGCGAAAAGGGACTGGTGACCCGAAACGCCGATGACAAGGACCGCCGGAAACAGACGGTGGCGATCACCGACGCGGGCCGGAAAATCATCTATGACAATTTGGAAGAAGCCCAGGCGATTGTCGCCCACATCGAAAAGGTTATCGGCCGGGAAAAGCTGAACCAGCTACTTGATATCCTCGACGACTTTCAGAATCTTTGAAAGGCTGGCCCGGCGCAACGTAGCGCCGGACCGCATTGGATCAAAGGGCGCTCAACCCTGTTTCGGTGGCCGCCAGTATCTTGTCGACATGGTCCTCCGTCACCACGAGAGGCGGTGAGAAAATCACGTTGTTGCCGGATACACGAACCATGGCGCCATCGTCATAGGCTGCTTGCTGCAGCTTCATGGGTATGTCTTTGCCAACCGGCTCCTTGGTGGCCCGGTCCGATACAAGTTCAAGCGCGCACATCAGGCCTTCACCTCTTACGTCGCCGATCACCTCGAACCTTTCCTGAAGACCCTTCAAACCGCCAAGAAGCTGCTTGCCGCGTTTTGCCGCGTTCTCATGAACCTTTTGCGCCTTTATCTCCGCAAGGGCTGCGAGGGCTGCAGCAGCGCCGACAGGGTGGCCGGAATAGGTGTAGCCGGTGTCGACCGATGCGGTGCCTGTGCGGTCGGCTTCAAAAACGTCAGCCACGTGATCAGCGATCATGACCGCGCCGAACGGGAAATAGCCGTTGGTGATAGCCTTGGCCGTGCACATCAGGTCGGGTTTGACGCCCCAGTGGCGTGCGCCGCTTTCCGAGCCGGTGCGCCCGAAAGCAGTGATGACCTCGTCGGAAATGAGCAGGATGCCATTCTTGGAACAGATTTCGCGAACCAGAGGCATGAAACTCGGATGTGGTGGCATGACGCCGCCAGCGCCAAGAACCGGCTCCATGATGAAAGCGGCAATTGTGTTGGGTCCCTGGAACGCGATTTCGTCTTTCAACGCAGCCGCACACAGCTGTGCCAGCTTTTCGGGATCACTCTCGTTAAAGGGATTGCGATAGGTGTAAGGGGCCGGAATGTGAAAGCAGCCGGGCATCAGAGGCTCGTAGGCATTGCGGAACTTGGCGTTGCCGTTGACACTCGCGCCACCGAAATGCGTGCCGTGGTAGCCTTTCTTGAGGCTGATGAATTTCGTCCGGGAGGCTTCACCGCGAATGCGATGATATTGGCGGGCAAGCTTCAGGGCGACTTCGACCGAATCCGATCCGCCTGATGTGAAAAACGCCCGGCTGAGACCATCAGGGGCAAAGAACTGGGCGAGCTCATAGGAAAGTTCGATAGCCTTGTCGTTGGTCGTTCCGCGGAACAGCGAGTAATAAGGCAGAGCGTCCAACTGATCGCGAATGGCTTGTTTCACCGGTTCGCATGAATAGCCGAGATTGACGTTCCAGAGACCGCCGACCGCGTCTATCACCTCGTGTCCGTTCACGTCGGTAATGTGGACGTCCCTTGCTTCGGTCAGGATCGTCGGCAGGTTGGTCTGGCTGTCCGCCGGATGGGCCATTGGATGCCAGACATGCCGCGCGTTGTTTTCCTTCAGGAAGTTTGAGTCCTTCATGACAAGTCTCCTCAAATTAGGCCGCGAGGCCAAGCTGGGTCAGCGCGTCGGTGTAGGACGCAGCCGGGTTCAGAACGTCGAAGTGAACTGTGCGCATGCCCACCGCCGCGGCACCTGTGATGTTGCGTGCCTGATCGTCGACAAAGACACAGGCTGACGCGGGCAGGTCCAGTTCCTCAAGGCAAAGCTGGTAGGCGCGGGGATCGGGCTTCAGGATTTTTGTATATGTGGCGTCAACGATAACGTCGAAGTCCTTCAGGAAGGCGAGTTTGTCGCGGAACTCGACGCCATAGAAGAGATCCAGTTCGTTGGACAGGATCGCAAGCTTCTTGCCGGCACTACGGGCGGTTTCGATAGCTGCAAGGGCTTCCGGACGCATGACGGCGTCCGGATCTGCTCCGCGCGCCGCCTTCACAAAATCGGACATTGCGGTCCAGGGGCGTCCGGTCAATCCGGCGACCTCCTCGGTCCGGATGCGCCAGTAATCCCGCTCGGAGATTTCCTCTGCCTGCATGGAGCGCCAAAGGGGGTCGGTGTTCGGATCGAACGGGCCTTTCCAGGTCAAAGTACCGGCCGGCAGACCAAGCGCGCGTTCCGTCAGGTCGTGAGTTTCAAAAAGCGTACGTGTCACCACGCCGCCAAAGTCGAGTACGAGGGCTTCAGCATCATGCTGCATTGAGCCAGATCCTTCTCAGGTGAGGGGGAACCGTGCCGCCAAGTTCTTCCGTGACCTCTGTGGCTGCTTCGATGAGCGCTACGGGTATTTTCCGCTTCAGTTCGTCCGTCATTCGAGCAGTGGGAACAGCCACGGCCATGGTGCCGACCGCTTCCTTCAAGTCGCCAAAGACCGGGACGCCAAAGGAAGAGACGTGCAGTTCAAACCCCTGATCGATGAAGGCGACGCCCTCGCTCTGGACCTTTTCGACGGTTTGCTTCAACTCGTCCGGATCGGTGATCGTGAACTGGGTCGATGCCTCCAGCGGGTCGGCAAGAAGGTCCGACAGCAGGTGGTCCGGACCGAAGGCAAGCATCGCCAGACCGGAGGCTGTGGCATGGAGCGGAAGCAACTCGGCTTCATCGAAATACACCCTGGTTCCGTGGATCAGGGCATCGTGATGACAGAGCGGCGATAGGTGGTCGCCTTCGCGCAGGGAGACATGAACCAGCTCTCCCAGGTTCGATGCCAGCCGCTCTACCAAGGGAGCAACAAGCGAACGGGCGGGAAACAGACGCTCGCGAACCGCTGCAAGTCGCAGGATTGCAGGGCCGAGGCGATAGCCTTTCGAGATCGGGTTTTGTTCCAGGAAGCCATTTGCGGCAAGCTCGATGAGGTGACGATGTACCGTGGCCTTGTCTTGCCCCGAAAGCGTGCGGAACTCGGTCAGGCCGATTTCCGGATGGCTTGGAGAAAAGTAGTTCAGCAGGTTAAGCGCCTTGGTGATCGTTCCCATCGGGATTCAGGTCCGTTTCAAATGCGGTTTTCAGGTCCGGGGCGAAGCGCCCACGGTCGTCAAAGTGCATTTATCTTGACAGATAGTTTCAAATGAAACAATATTTATTTGATACCTCTGGTTCATTATTTGAACCGTTTTTGAGTGTGACATTGTTCTATCCGCCGTTTGATTGGAGGTTGACAGGCTATTATTTAATATGACAACATTTAACAACGCAAATAAAAAATAGCTGAGATCAGCCGAAAAGGTTGACGGATCACCATCAGATGAGGGACTTCGAAATGAAAAAGCACGCGATTGCCCTTACAGCGGCAAGCTTGATGAGCGTTACGGCTGCACTTGCCGACTATCCGGAAAAACCGGTCTCCTTCATTGTTCCCTGGCCTCCGGGGGATTTGGAAGATGTTCTGACCCGGCTGATTGCCGATGAGTTTCAGGAAATGTACGGGGTTCCGGCTGCGGTCGTGAACAAACCCGGCGGCGGTGGCGGACCTTTCCCGGGTGCTGTTGAAGTGGCAACTGCTCCGGCAGACGGTTACACGATCGGCTCCTTCGTGACCGACGTTCCGATTGGTGGTCCGCAAATCGGAATTCCCGAATTGTCGCCAAACCCGTTCGAGCCGATCGGGATCTTCATGACTTACCCGTTCGTGATCGCCACCGGCGCAAACGCTCCTTACAGCTCATGGGAAGAACTGGCGGAATATGCCAAGTCGAATGATGTTGCTCTTGGTCACTTCGGATCGTTCCTGCCGCCGACCCAGATCACTTTCGCCGCTGCAAAGACTTCCGGTTTCGACTTTGCAAGTGAAGCCGCGTTTGACGAGTTGACCTGCAACACGCTGGCGTCCGGCGATGTCGACGTGATCAACACGACCATCCAGCAGGTTCTGCCGTGCCTGTCCGACATCAAGGTGCTGGCGAGTGTCGGCAAAGAACGCACATCTCTGACGCCGGACGTCCCGACCGTTCAGGAAATCAATCCGGAATTGTCTGTCGCTCTCTGGAATGGCCTGTTCGTGCACAAGGACGTGCCACAGGAAGCGCGCGACAAGATTGCTGCCGCCGCACAGGCTGCGCTGAAAAAGGACAAGGCGCAGAACCTGATCGGCGAGACCGGGGTTTTGATCTATTGGCAGGACGCTGACGCGTCGAAGGCGCAGATCGAATCCGACACAGCTGCCATCGGGAAGATCTCCGAGATCAACGAGCAGTAGGATCTTGCCTCCAGGCGGCGCCTCTTGGGGCCGCCTGGCGATTGTGGAGGGCAGTCGTGGCACATATCAAGACATTGCAGGAACTGTTCCGGCGCTATCGCCGTCCGGGCGATATCGTCTTCGCGATCGTGTTCCTTGCGTTTTCACTCTTTCTGTTGTCGCAGCTTTACTCGGAAACGGCCTGGCTAAAGCGAACCAATTGGTATGCGCAACCGAGATTCTGGCCGGCCGTCTCACTGGTCGGAATGGCGATCTTCGCCTGTCTGCATTTCATCGGTTCGATCTGTTCGCCGCGCATTCTGGGACGCTGGAAGGAAGTTGCTTTCTGGGTCAGCTCGCTGGAATTCGTGCTGTATTTCCTAGCCTACGTAGTGCTTGTTCCCCAGTTGGGATACTTGCCGTCGACCGTGCTCTTCACTGTGTTTCTGACGATCAGGATCGGTGAAACCCGGATTGTGAATCTCCTGTCGGCAGTGGGGTTTGCAATTGCGGTTGCGATCATCTTTCGCGCATTTCTTCAGGTCAAGATCCCAGCCGGGCGCATCTATGAAGCGCTGCCGGATGGTATCCGCGCCTTTGCACTAACGTACCTGTGAGGCGCCCATGGAAACCTTTTTTTCAGGACTGACGCTGCTTGCACAATGGGAAGTGCTTGTGGCCCTGGCCATCGGCTCAATCGGAGGCGTCATCATCGGTGCGATCCCGGGAGTCGGAGCTGCCGTTGCAATCGCAATCCTACTCCCGGCCACGTTTGCGTTCGAACCGATTGTCGGTCTGACCCTTTTGCTTGGCGTCTACGGCTCCTCCATGTACGGCGGAGCAATCCCTGCGATCCTGATCAATACGCCGGGCACCGCCGTCAACGCCCTGACGACCTATGACGGGTATCCGATGACAAAGGATGGCCGGGGTCATCGTGCGTTGTCGCTTGCGTATTCGGCATCGTTCTTCGGCGGCATCTTCTCTGTTGTATGCCTGATCGTGCTCTCGCCTGTACTGGCAATGATCGCGCCGCATTTCGGCAGCCGTGAAATATTTCTGGCGGCCCTAATGGGTATCATCCTGGTGGTCGTGGCTCATCGCGGCCAGGTCTTTGCCGCCGGCATGCTTGCCTGTTTCGGCATCTTCATCAGCACAATCGGCCTGGAACCAGCCAAATACACCAAGCGTTTCACGTTCGATCAGAGTTGGCTGGCATCGGGTATCGACTTGATCGTCGTCGTGCTTGGCCTGTTCGCGATCTCGCAGGCTCTGCTTTTGCTGGTGGACAAGGAACATAAGCCGGGTTCGGCAAATGTCGACGGCAACCTCTTTGCCGGACTGAAGGACCTGTTCCAGTTCAAGCGGGTCGCATCCGTCTCTTCAGGTCTTGGTGTCCTGATGGGCATGATACCGGGTGTTGGAGAGTTCACCGCCCAGTTCCTGTCCTATACCTACGCGCAGAAAACCTCAAAAAAACCGGACCTGTTCGGCAAGGGGTCGCCGGAAGGCCTGGTGGCATCGGAAGCTGCGAACAATGCGGTGCCCGGCGCGGCAATGATCCCGCTTCTGGCGCTGGGCATTCCCGGTGAAGCTCTGACGGCCATGATGCTGTCCGTCTTCTACGTTCACAATGTCATACCGGGACCTCAGTTGTTCCAGGGCCAGCTTGACTTCGTCGTTGCGCTTTACCTTGCGCTGATCGTTCTGAACGTGATCGTGCTGGTGTTCCTGCTGTTCTCAACGAACCTGCTTCTGAAGATCATTCAGATCCCGACCCGGTTCCTTGGCGTGATGATCCTGACGCTCTCCTTTGTCGGTGTCTATTCGCTGCGCAATTCGGTGACCGATTGCGCGATTGCGTCTGCATTCGGGGTGTTCGGTTTGATCCTCAAACGGCTCAACCTGCCGATTGTGCCGATCATCCTTGGAATGGTGCTTGGCGGCATCATGGAGGTGAAACTGCGCAGCGCCATGGCGCGCGTGAAGTCCCCACTGGATTTCATCGACCGCCCCATAGCCGCAATCCTGTTCCTCCTGATCATCGGCATTCTGGTTCTGCATGTCCGTGCCGTGATTCACGAACAAAAAGCGCGCAAGCAGCAACGTGAGGAAGGCTCCTCCGACATGTCTACACAGCAAGGGTAAGGGTACTATGTTTGACCAGGCAGCCATTGATGCGTTGCGTCATGAAACAGTCGGCGAACGGGGTCATTTTTGCGACGGACAATCCGTTGCATCGCTTTCAGGAGAAACTCTGGATGTGATCTCTCCGATTGACGGCAAACCTTTTGCCAATCTGGCAGCCGGAACTCCTGCCGACATGGATCAGGCGATCGCATCAGCACGCAAGGCTTTCGAGGATGGTCGTTGGTCCAAGGCAGCGCCTTCCCACCGCAAGAAAGTCCTGCTCAAGCTTGCGGATTTGATTGAGCGCGATGCCCTGAAACTGACAGTACTCGGCATTCGTGACAATGGCACCGAAATCAACATGGCCTACAAGGCCGAGGCGCTATCGGCGGCAGCTACCTTCCGGTACTACGCGGAAGCCATCGATAAGGTTTATGGCCAGATTGCGCCAACTGCCGAGAATGTTCTTGGCCTGGTGCATCATGCGCCTGTCGGGGTGGTTGGTGCGATTGTGCCGTGGAACTTTCCATTGATGATCGGTGCCTGGAAGATTGCACCGGCATTGGCCGCCGGGAACTCCCTGGTCCTGAAACCTGCTGAGTCCGCTTCCTTGTCGCTGCTGAAAGTGGCGGAACTTGCATCCGAGGCAGGCTTGCCCGATGGCGTCTTCAACGTGGTCACAGGGGCAGGTGCGGTTGTCGGCGAGGCTTTGGCGTTGTCGATGGATGTCGACATACTGGTTTTCACCGGTTCTGGGGCAACCGGCCGCCGGCTTTTGAACTATGCCGCCGCGTCCAACCTGAAACGCTGCTACCTGGAGCTTGGCGGCAAGTCGCCAAACATTGTTTTCAACGATGTGCCGGACCTTGCTCACGCTGCCAAAGTCTCCGCCGCTGGTATTTTCCGCAACTCGGGCCAGGTCTGTGTCGCCGGATCCAGACTTCTGGTCCAGGAAGATATCCTTGACGAGTTCGTGACGGAGATCTGTTCACACGCAGAAGCGTTCAAGGTCGGAGACCCGCTCGACATGAACACCCAGATCGGAGCCGTTCACAGCCTGCCTCAGCTGGAAGCGGACCTCCGGTTTGTGACTACGGCGGAACAGGAAGGTGCGGAGCGCCGGACAGGCGGGAGCCGAATTCTCCAGGAAACCGGCGGCTACTACATGCAGCCGACGGTGATGACCAGCGTAAAGCCGACCGACACGATTGCCCAGCAAGAGGTGTTCGGACCGGTTCTGGCGGTGACCGCGTTCAAGGATGAGGCGGATGCCGTCCGGATAGCCAACAGCACGCAATATGGCCTGGCGGCGGGGGTGTGGACCGCCAATCTCAGCCGTGCTCACCGGATGATCTCCGAAGTCCGTTCAGGGGTGATTCACGTGAATACATATGGTGGATCCGACCTGACCGTTCCGCTTGGCGGTGTCAAGCAGTCGGGCAATGGGCACGATAAATCTCTGCATGCGCTGGACAAATATGTCGATCTGAAGACCGCCTGGATCCAGTTATAGCAAGGAGATCGAGATGACCGTTCACCATCCGACCGGGAATTCGAAACTGCTTGATCGGCGCGCTCGTTTGCTGGGCCCGAACGTATCGACCTTCTATGACGAGCCGGTTCATATCGTGAAGGGGGAGGGGGTCTGGCTCTGGGATGCGGATGGCCGCAGGTATCTGGACTGCTATAACAACGTTCCCCATGTCGGACACTGCAATCCGCGTGTAGTCGAAGCAATCTCCGGGCAAGCGGCCACGCTGAACACGCACACCAGATATCTGCATGAAGGCATTCTGGAGTATGTCGAGCGCCTGACCGGAACATTCGACGATCCGCTCTCCACGGCCATTTTGACCTGTACCGGATCGGAAGCGAATGACATCGCCTTGCGCATGGCCGAGGCAGTGACGGGCAGACGCGGTATTATCGCCTCGGATTTCACCTACCACGGCAACACTTCGCTGGTTTCCCAATTGTCGAGAAGCAATGTGCCGGGTGTTGGCAAAGGTGACTGGGTGCGCTTCGTTCCGGCGCCGGACAGTTACCGGCCACTGGGTGGCACGGCAGGCATGGCGCACGCACAAGCCTTTGCCGAAGCTATTTCAGAGCAGATTGAAACCCTGAAAAAAACCGAACACGGTTTTGCCGGTCTGATCCTGTGTCCGTTCTTCGTCAATGAAGGCTTTCCAAGTCTTCCCGAAGGATGGTTGAAACCGGCGATCGACCTTGTCAGAAAAGAAGGTGGCATCTTCATTGCCGATGAAGTGCAGCCGGGATTTGGCCGGATTGGAACTCATATGTGGGGTCACCAACGCCATGCGGTTGTTCCTGATGTTGTCACGTTGGGAAAGCCAATGGCCAATGGTCACCCGGTCGGCGGTGTCGTGACTTCCCCTGATGTCATGTCGGCCTTTCGCAATTCATTCCGATATTTCAATACGTTCGGTGGTAACCCGGTTTCCTGTGCGGCTGCCATGGCGGTGCTGGATGAATTGGAAGACAAAGACCTTTTGTCGAACGCTCGAGCCGTCGGCAATTACGCTCAGTCGCGTCTTCAGGGGTTGGCTCGGAAATACGACTTCATCGGAGATAGGCGCGGTTCCGGTCTGATATTTGGAGCGGAAATGGTGCTCGATCCGGTGACCAAGGAGCCTGCTGCCGAATTCACTGATAGGGTCGTCAATGAAATGCGTCGCCGCGGGATCATCCTGAGCAAGCTCGGACGTCACAAGAACACGCTCAAGATCCGGCCGCCGATGCCATTTGCGACAGAGCATGCCGATCTTCTGTTCGACACCCTGGACGATGTGCTGGCATCGACACCGCTTCACCATGGATAGTCTCCTTGTAAAAGCCTGCACCCTTTGGGGTTTGGAAGACTGTCAGATCACTCTTGCGGCAGAACGGGAAAACCGGGTTTTCAAGGTGATTGCGAAGGATGGCTCATTCGCGCTTCGCATCCATCGAAAGGGCCTGAGAACCGATGCGGAGCTTCAGTCGGAGTTGTCCTGGATGGCAGAGCTCAGCCGTGCGGGATTGAGTGTGCCGAGGCCGATTGCGTCTGCAAACGGGTCGCTCTTTCACCGTGTCGATGACTACCAGATTGACGTGCTGACCTGGTTGACGGGTGCGCCCTTGGGGAAAACATCCGAGCCTCTGACGCATCCGGACCGCCCAGGAGTGTTTCGCCAGATCGGCCAAACGCTTGCGCAGCTGCACCGGATTTCCGACGCGTGGAGCCCGCCGGACGGCTTTGTTCGCGCCAGCTGGAACAGGCAGGGCCTTGTCGGTTCTGATCCGCTTTGGGGAAGCTTCTGGGAGAACCCGGAGCTGACGGCAGCTGAAAGGCAGTCGCTGCGTGCATTTCGAGAAACATCGCACGAAGACCTTGAGCGCCTGGAGGTGAAGCTGGACTACGGGCTGATCCACGCAGATGCGGTCAGGGAAAACATCATGGTCGATGGCGTGTCTCTGCACCTGATCGATTTTGATGACAGCGGCTATGGGTTTCGCCTGTTCGACGTGGCAACGGCGCTTTTAAAGAATATGGGCGAGCCGGATTATCCCGAACTGAAAGACGCACTTTTGCAAGGCTATCAGGCGTTCAGGCCGCTGAATGTTACGGCGCTTGATCTCTTTCTGGCGCTCAGGGCCGTGACCTATGTTGGCTGGAACATCTCCCGATTGGAGGAGCCGAACGGTCGGGTCCGCAACAGCCGGATGATCGCCCAGGCAATCGCCCTGACCGAAATCTACATGTCTGCCCGCACGGGCTCTTCTCTTCACACGCTTGAGGTATCGCGATGACCAAAACCATCCTGTCCATCGGCACCTATGACACCAAGAATGCCGAACTGGAATTCATTCAGTCCTGCATTGAGGAACAGGGCGGCAAAGTCGTGACAATGGATGTGAGCGTTCTCGGCGATCCGGAAAATCCGACGGACATTTCCAAGCATCAGGTGGCGGAAGCCGGGGGCATGACGATCGAGGAGGTGATCGCACTTGGCGATGAGAACAGGGCCTTTCAGATCATGGCGCGCGGTGCTGCCCGGCTTGTTGCCGAAAACTGGCAGGCTGGCCGGTTCGACGGCATGATATCGCTCGGCGGAACCATGGGGACGGACCTTGCGTTGGATTGCGCCCAGGCCCTGCCCCTCGGTGTGCCAAAATTCATCGTTTCGACGGTTAGCTTCTCCCCTCTGATTGCTCCGGATCGCCTCGCACCGGACATTCAGATGATCTTGTGGGCCGGCGGACTTTACGGCCTCAATTCCATCTGCAAGTCATCTTTGTCTCAAGCTGCGGGTGCTGTGCTTGGTGCTGCAAAGGCAGCTCAATCGCAGGATACGGGGCGTCCGCTGGTTGGCATGACGTCTCTCGGATCAAGCTGCCTGAAATACATGAAAAGCCTTAAGCCTGCCCTTGAAGAACGCGGCTTCGAGGTTGCCGTCTTTCATTCAACCGGTATGGGGGGAATGGCTTTTGAAAGCCTGGCCAGACAGGGGGCATTTTGCTGTGTCATGGATTTCTGTCTTCAGGAATTCGGAAACATGCTCGCCGGCTCTCTGGTCAGCAGCGGCGATGACCGGCTAACCAATGCCGGGAAGGGCGGTATTCCGCAATTGGTAGCGCCAGGTGCGCTGGATCTTGTCGACTTTGCCGGGTGGCAGACAATTCCGGAACAATATGCCGACAGGCCGTACCATGAGCACAATCGCCTGATCAAAAGTTCGGTGTTCAACGCCGATGAACGCCGGAAATGGGTTCATGAGCTTGCTGACCGGTTGGAAGCAGCCAAGGGGGAAGTCCGGTTTCTGCTTCCTTTGGGCGGCATTGAAGAGTGGGATCGGGAGGGCCAGGAAGCCCACGATCCGGAAGGGCTTCAGGCGTTCATCGAGGAAGCTCGAAGCGTTTTTCCCGGACGCGTGCCGATGGATGAGATTGACGGGCATATCAACGATCAGGTTTTTGTCGACGCGGTGCTGGACGTTTTTGACGGTTGGGTTCGCGATGGTGTCGTGAAGTCTTCCTGAGCCGCCATCAAGGCAACAAGCGAAAGATCTGCTTCAACGAGCGTCGCGTGCTTCAGAGTTGCGAAGACTGACGTATTGCAAGGTTCTTCCTTGTGAAGCGAAGTATCGTGTCTTGTTCAGTTTGCACGAGCATATTGGTCACTGCCTATTCGCTTGTTGAGTGGCTGACAGATTTCGTAGTGCCTTGATTTATTTAGTGTAATTGACAGGATTCTCTTGGGCGGTAGTTTTTCAATCTTTCAATTTAATTGTTCGCTTTTAGCTTACATATCGTTTCATTTGTCAGTCTTTTGTTGAGTTTGAATCGACCCTAGTTTCCCAGCATGTTCGAATGTTGAGGAAAGCCGAAGTGACACGTTTCACCATCGTCTACGACACCTATTGCGGCTGGTGCTACGGCGCGCATCCTGTCTTCACCGCCCTTTTAGAGAGTTCCCACAAGGTAGAGGTGTTGCACAGGTACCTGTTCCAGGGAGCAAATACACATCGAATGGCCGAAGGGTTCGCTGACATGGCATGGAGCTATGATCAGCGCATTGCATCGCTCACCGCTCAACCCTTCACACAACAATACAGAGACAACGTTTTGGGATCGAAGTCGGAGCTCCTGGAATCGGGGCTGACGGCTCAGGCAGCTGCGCTCGTACACGGCATGGGTGCCGAGGCTGAAATGTCGCTGGCCGCGTCCTTGCAGAAGGCCCGTTATGTTGACGGAAGGTCTGCCGCCGATCGGGAGCATGTGGTTGCAGCGCTCGTCAGACAAGGAATCGACAGGAACCAAGCCGAGGACAGGCTTGGCTCTCCTGAGCTGCGTGATGCCGCGGCAGAGCTGGCGCGTCAGGCAACGCATGCCATGGCTTCCGTTGGCGCCGGAGGCGTCCCGGTCCTGATCCTTGACCAGGACGGGCGTCGAGTTTCTGTCGATATCTCCCGCTTCTTCAAAAAACCGGAAACCATCCTGAATCTTGCGGCCTGAAGGCCGCCTCAGCCCTTCTTTGCGGCGCTCATGGAGAAACTCTGAGCAATGCGAAGGACCAAAACCGGCTGTCCAAGCCGTCCTCCCCAGAAAGGAAATGTCATGAACTCATATATCAGAACACTAACGGCCGCCGCCGCCTTGTCGTTGTCTTCTGCATTGGCCACCGCGGCCGACCTCACTGTTGAAGTCTTCAATCCGGGCGAAGACGCACTTTTCCCGGTTACTTCAAGCCTGATTTCGGGGCCGAACGAAGCAATTCTCGTTGACGCGCAGTTCGACAAGGCCAACGCGCAAAAAGTTCTGAAGATGGTTCAGGACAGCGGCAAGAACCTCAAGACTATCTACATCAGCCACGGAGATCCGGATTTCTATTTCGGTCTGGATGTCCTGACCGAAGCGTATCCTGAGGCTGAAGTCGTCGCCAGCCCGTCCACTATCGCCCATATCAATGCAACCAAAGACAAGAAAATCGGCTATTGGGGGCCAATTCTGGCAGAAAACGCCCCTTCGAAGGTTATCGTGCCGGCCGAGATCTCCAGCAACGGTTTCACCGTTGACGGTGAGAAGGTGGAAATCGTCGGGCTCGACGGTCATGATCCCAAGCACACCTTCCTTTGGATTCCTACCGAAAAAACAGTTCTCGGCGGAGTGGTGCTTTATGAGAACCTCCATGTCTGGGTTGCCGATGCCCAGACCCAGAAAGACCGGGACAACTGGTACAAGACCCTTGGGGTAATCCGGAGCCTTGGCGCTGAGCGCATTGTGCCCGGACATTATCTCGGTGAAACGCAGGAAGACCTCACCGCTGTGAACTTCACAGAGGAATATGTGAAAGCGTTTGAGGCTGCTTCCGCAAAGGTTGAGGGATCGGAAGCCCTTGTGAAGGAAATGACAACTGCCTACCCGGATTTTCCGAATGTCACGGATCTCGGCCTGAGCGCCAAGGTTCTTGAAGGCGAAATGAAGTGGCCCTGAGCTGCAAAGCGCTGCCTCTTTGCGAATGACATTTATCAGCCCGGCACGTCCGGGCTGATTTGTTGCTATATGGAGCAGGTTAAATTCAAAATGGATGCTGTCACGCCTGGACGTGACCGATCATAAAAAGAACGGGGGGCGTTTCGTCCTCGAAGATGGAAGAGAGATGGGCAAGGGGCCGAATCTGAAGCGCTTGGAGTATTTTGTGGCGGTGATCGAAGAGGGCTCGATTACAGCGGCAGCCAGGCGTCTTGGCGTCAGCAAGGCAGTTGTCAGCAAGCAATTGCAGATGCTTGAAGATGAGGTATCGGCCAGTCTTGTTCTGCGTACATCGCGCCAGATGAACCTGACCGATACAGGCAGGCAGTTTTATGAGGTCGCCAGCAGTGCGGTGGGACAGGCCAAGGAAGCCTATGAAGCCATCCGGGACGCAAACGACACTCCGCGCGGTGTTCTGCGCGTAACCGCACCTGTCGATTTCGGGCTGGCCTATGTTTCAGGTGTCGCAGCTGAATTTACCGCGATCTATCCGGACGTGCATGTCGAACTTGTCTTCAGCGATACCAAATTCGACCTTGTGGAATCCCAGTTCGATATCTCTTTCAGAACCGGTTGGCTGAAAGATTCCAGCTACCTCGCACGAAAGCTGAGTGATTTCGATCAGTTGCCGCTATGTACTCCGGAATTTGTGGAGCGCTTTGGCAAGGTAAAGGACCTGAAAGCCCTCGAAAGCCTGCCTTTTGTCGAGAACAAGGCCTTGACGCATCCAAGGTCATGGACTTTCGATCGCGAAGGCGAGGACCGTGCCGTTTCCATACAGAATGTTGCCGTCTCGGTTGACGTCACCCTTGCCGCGAAACAGGTAATCCTGTCTGGAACCGCCTTTTCCATCATGCCGGACTTCGTTGCCCACGACGAACTGCAGTCCGGAGCGCTGGTGACCATGATGCAAGATTGGTCCTTGCCTAAAGGCGGTATCTACGCAGTGTTTCCCCCTTCAAAACATCGCACCGCCGCGGCGCGCGAGTTCGTCAACTTCATGCTCAAGAGATTTCGCGGGGAAAGCAAGCCTCAGGCGCATTGAGCGGAATCAAGGGGCTGTCGCTGGACTTGATGTAACTTCAGAAGCTAAGCTTTTAGTCAGTATTGTGTTTTCCAACCGGTATCCAGGCAGCTGTGATGGCAGGTCGACGCAAGTGGTCGTATGAAAATGTGCAGGAAATTGCGAGGTCTTTTCGCACGCGCAAGGAGTTTCGTCTTCAGGCGAGACAGGCCTACAATGCGGCACATCGATACGGCTGGTTGAACCGTGTCTGCGGTCACATGGAGCGCGAGCGCAAGGACTGGACATTCGAAGAGTGCCAGGAAATCGCCCGGCGTTACAATTGCAGGTCGGCCTTTATGCTTGACTCAAATCCCGCCTATCAAAGTGCCTATCGAAAAGGGTGGCTGGACAGAATTTGCGATCATATGTGACAGCAGTCTTCTGCCCGTTGTCTGCCTGGCTGCGTAAAACGATTTCCAGGCACTAACCGCTGAATTTCATTCTCTGTCTCGGTGCGGTACTTGCGCTCTTCTCTCTTCCAGGGGCAAGCGCGCTTAGGTGACCGGCCAGTTCCTCCATATGTGTCAGGAACTTGTTGCTGCTCACGCCTTCGCACAAGATGACGGCATTTGCCTGGCGGGCCAGGCCGTCGCCGTCCTGCACCGCCTTCAGCAGGGACATGAACTGATGCTCGTGTTTGGCAAGTTTGTGCCGGCAGCACGGGCAGCCCGGGTTCGTAAAGCTGAAGCAGGTCATTCGGGTCTGGCGCAAGGAACGCATTGCATTCATGACGGCAAGTCCGATTTTCGAACCTTCTTCCGGACCAAATGTTTTTGCGCAACTTTCAAAAGCTTCTTCCCAGGCATGGTAACCGGGATTGGCATAGCTCATGCAAAACAGTCTCAGCGAATTGAGAACGGCTTGTTCAGCGGGCGAAAGGCCGATTTCGGATACGGAGACGCGCTGCTCCGCTTGATTGAAATGGTCATGCTTGCCGTTCTCCGGCTGATTGTTGCTTGTCACTGCAGTCCCCTTGAATTCTGTGCGCGCGGTCTGAAACATGCGCGAAGTTCGTATTTCGCAAGTTGCCGGATGTTCATCGCGTGACCTGTTTCGGTGACAGGCCGAACTCCCGCTTGAAGGCGGTTGAAAAATTTGCAGGCGAGGAATAACCGGCGATATGTGCGGCCTCGGCTATCGTGAGAGCATCCCTCTCAAGCGCTTCGCGCGCTTTCTCGAGCATAAACCGCCGTATGAAACGCGACGTCGACAGCCCATAGGTACGCGACAACAAGCGTTGCAGAGAGTTGGCGCTCATGCCGGTGCTCTTTGCAAGTTCGTCGGCAGTCACCCAGTGACCGCGCTCCCCGCTCAGGTAATGCTCAATTGCGTGCAGTTTTTGTCTGTCCTGTCCCGACCCGGACTTTGCATGACGTTCGACACGGTGCTCGGTAAAATACTGGAACGCTTCCTCCAGCAGACCGTAAACGCGTGCCGTGATGTAAAGCCTGTGCTGGAACGGTGATTTTCTCGGTGCGCCGATAATTTGCTCCACAAGACCAATTGCGTGTGCGCTCGGCGTCCAGCTGAGATTGGCGAGATGTTCTTCTGCAAACTCCTTGAAAGCACTGAAGCCTGGGTCGGACAGGTCGAGATGAGAGAGAAACCATTCATGAGAGATGGCAATCGTCACTTTCTTGAGGCGGCCGCCCTTGCGTGCCTGTCTGACAAACTTTTCCTTATGCTTCTGGGAGAAAAACGTTGCGACCGGCAACCAGTGCCGCTGCTCGGCATCGTAAACCGGCATCGGGATTTTGAAGTCGCCAATGGATGCATCGACGCTTCCTTCAAGGAAAAGGAAAACGCCTAGGCGGGGGCCGGTTTCAGATTCAATCTTGAGATCGTGAAGGTCTTCGGCATTCGAATAATGGATCGACAGGCCGTCCTCGATGTTCTCGAAACCGATCGCTCCCCGCAATACATCGTCATCTGTATCGAGCGAAGGACCCAACCAGCGCACAGGTCGACCGCTGTCCCTGATCATGAGGTCTTCTTTGGTCACATAATGATTGTGATGGTCGGATTGTACGAACATGCCGGTTTGAGTTCTTCACATTTTTTGAAAGGTGCATTGCCTGGGTTCTTGGCTAAGCAATCCATGAAAATCGGACAGCTTTGGCTCTGGATCACATTTCGCAAAAGAGTTTGAGCGACTGGCAAACGCTTTCGGAATTGTCCCCGCGCGGCATTCTCCTTATCAAATACATGAACTTTTAAGTCAAGTTTATGTCTGTCCGGCGTGGCGTGGGGCCGCCGCGGCTGGACCGGTTATGGTTGGGGTTAAATATGAAACGCGGATTTGCAAGACACGCGGCCGTCCTGGCGTCAGTCAGTACACTTGCACTCATTCCACAGGCAGCTTCGGCTCAAGATGCCCAGGAATTGGACAAAATCATCATCGAAGACACCGAAGCGGAACGGTTCGAAACACTTGAAACAAGTGTCGATATCAGCCGGGAAGACATCGAGCAGAGACAACCCGTTGACCTGAAGCAGCTGTTCCAAAACACACCGTCGGTGACGACGGCAGGCGGAAGCCCGGCTTCCCAGAAATTCTACGTTCACGGCATCGACCAGTCCAAGCTCAACATCACCATTGACGGGGCGCGTCAGAAAAACAATGTCTGGCACCACAACGGCAATGTCGGCATCAATCCGATGTTCCTGAAATCTGTCAGTATCAATGACGGCGTTGCTCCTGCGGATGATGGACCAGGTGCCCTGGGCGGCAGCGCAAGGTTTGAAACCGTTGATGCGGTCGACATGTTGAAAGAAGGTCAAAAGCTCGGAGCGCTGGTCTCGTTCGGCTATGACACCAATTCCATGACGCTCACCGGAACCGGTGCTGCGTATGGTGCCGATCAGGGATTTGAATACCTTGGCACTCTCACCCGCGCCGAGGGTCAGGACTACGATGACGGTGACGGATTTACGGAAGCGGGTACGGCTACAGACCTTTGGAACGGTCTCGGCAAGCTTTCTTATCAGAGCCAGGAAGGGCACCGGTTCGAGCTTTCCGGCGAATACTATCGTGACAAAGGGTATCGCCGCCTTCGCACCAACATGGGGCTGGTGAGCTCTGACTTTAACAACAACCTTTATGAGCGTGTGACGACGACGTTTAAATACACGCTGGAAGGGGCAAGCGGTTACTTCGATCCGGAAGTCTTGCTCTACTACAACCGCAACAAGCTGGAGCGGCCGAGCGAAGCCTACTACACAAGGCCGAGCGGCGACTTCAATTCTGATCTGCAATCGTTCGGCGGTCATCTGCAGAACAGTTTTCATTTCGCCATGGGCACCGTTACCGCCGGCGTAGACTTCTATCATGATCATGCCGACATCGAGCGGTTCTGGTTCTCCACGAATGTGGACGAAACCATTACCAATGTGGGCGGTTATGTGCAGGCCCGGCTGACACCCGTTGACAAACTGGATGTTTCGACCGGTCTGCGTGCGGATTTTCAGAGCTACAAGGCTGTCGACGGCCAGACCTTCGACAATTTCGGCCTCTCTCCGAACATCAATCTCGGGTACGAGATCATCGACGGGCTGACGGCCAATGCGGGTTACTCTTATGTCTTTGGCGGTATCGAGCAGGCTGAAACAGCCCTCTTTCACGCTCGCGACTATACCTATTCGCAGGATCTTGACCCGACGACGGCTCATAACGCCAAGGTTGGGCTCGCCTATCGGTATGGCGGATTGTCGCTGGGTGCGGATCTCTTTTACATCAAGATGTTCAATCCCGTCGCCTGGGACTATCGCAACTCCATTCGCCTGAATGGTGACGAACTGGTTTCGCAGGGCATCGATCTTTCAGCGCGCTACGACTGGAACAGTGCCTACGTTTTTGCCGCCTTCACGCATACCGACGTCCAGTATGGCGACCGGATCGCGCTCGCGGGTGATTACAACAACGCCGTGCCGGTCGGGGACATGTTGGCACTTGGAGCCGGATACACGTTTGAGGACTGGGATCTGACGGTTGGCGCGAATGCGGAGATCGCCTTCGAATATTCAAACCAGGACCTGGAAGACAACGGATACGAAAACCCGCTTCCAGGCTACGAAGTGGTGAATATCTTTGCCGAGTGGGCACCGAAACTCGGAAATACTGATTTCACGCTTCGCGGAGAGGTCAACAATCTGTTTGATGAAACCTATTATAGTCGAGGCACTTACAGCACGACCAGCCGGGTGACACCGGTAAATTCACCGGGCAGAAGCTTCTTTTTGACGGCAACTGCCAAATTCTGAAACGACAACTCAAGATTTTTTACGTGAGCCGGTTCCCCCGGCTCACCTTTTTGGTGTAAGGAACGGACAGCCAGGGCATGATTATCGTCACTTCGACGGCGCATACCGCCTCAGCCTCAAAATATCTCCAGCAACTTTGCAAGCACTTTGCTCACAAGGTCCCCGCGACGTGGGATACCGCTCGGGGTGAAGTGTCTTTCCCATTCGGTTTCTGCCGGATGGAGGCTACCGAAAATTGTTTGACGATCCGCTGTGAAGCAGACGAAGGCCAGAAAATGGCCCGGATGCAAGGTGTTATCGACAGCCACATTGAGCGGTTTGCCTGGCGCGAAGAGCTGAAGCTCCAGTGGCAATCTGCAGATTAAACTCCACGGATTGACCGGTTCTCAACTTCAACAGGGAGAGCGCGCAGATGAAAAGACATTTGATTTCGTCCCTTTTTCTGGCAGCCAGCCTGACTGCCTCGGCAGCCGTTGCGCAATCGCCGGACGCCATAACGATCCAGCTCAACACCGCGGAAACAGCAGGTGATGCCTGCCGGTTGACCTTCGTGATCCGCAATCAGATGTCTTCTCCCGTCGACGCTCTAGGGTTGGACCTGGTCATGTTCGATCAGTCCGAAGGCGTTTCGGGCTACGCCGCGGTTGATTTCGGCGCGATGCCGTCGGGAAAAACCGTCGTGCGTCAATATGACGTCGGCAAGGGAGCCTGTTCCGACATTTCACGCGTGCTGTTGAACGAAGTGCGCGCCTGCCAGGTTGCCAGCGGTCCGATGCCGGATTGCCTGTCCAAGCTGAAAATCACCTCCCGGTCCGAAATCGACTTCATTTTATAGAGACCTGTCATGCCAATTGAACTTGCGTCCTTGTTGCCGCCGTTTCTGTCCCCGCTCGCAGGGCTGGTGGACCAGGGTGGCCCTGTTGTCATGCTTCTGCTTCTTCTGTCCGTGATTGCAGTTGCCCTCATCGCCGCGAAGATCCTGCAGTTCGCGCTTCTGGGAGCCGGGCGTTTCTCCGGAGCCCGCAAAGCCTTGAGATTGTGGCTCGATGGCCGCCAGCAAGACGCCCAGATCACGGCTGCCGGAAGCAAGTCTGTTCTTTCCGATGTCATGTTGAAGCTGATCAAGGGCGCCAGTCAGCCGGATGCTGACAAGGAACTTCTGAAGGAAGATGTCGAGCGGATTTGCATTCAGCGTATCAACGGTTTGCGGGCATATCTTCGGCCGCTGGACATGATTGCTCAGACCGCGCCGCTGATCGGTCTGCTCGGAACCGTTCTTGGCATGATCGAGGCTTTTCAGGCCATGCAAGGCGCGGGGGCGGCAGTTGATCCGTCAGTGCTTGCCGGCGGCATCTGGGTGGCGTTGCTGACGACAGCTGTCGGGCTCGCAGTTGCAATTCCCGTGTCGGCCGTTGTCGGTTGGTTCGACAGCCGTATCGAAGCGGTGCAGTCGGAAATGGATGCGTTGGTCACGGCCTTCTTTACAGGCGCGGTTGCCGAGCGCGGCGCTGCAAGGGTCGTTCCTCTGGAGCTCTCGGAGCCGAGGCATGCAGGTTAAACCCAGAACAAAGCGGCGGCCTGTCGGGCTGACATCGTTGATCGATGTCATCTTTCTTTTGCTGCTGTTTTTCATGCTTGCGTCCAGCTTTACCCGCTATCAGTCGCTGGATGTTTCAAGCGGCGGGCGGGGAGGCGGTGCTGATATCAAGCCCGCCTATCTTCGCATTCATGCTTCCGAAAAAATTGACTTGAACGGCGTTCCGATGAGCAAGGCCGAAATGGCCGGGCGGTTCGCCACGCTCACGAACAAGGAAAACATGGTCATCGCGATCTGGTCGGGGCCTGAGGCCAATGTCCAGGATGTCGTCGATGTCATGTCCGCGGCGCGGCAGAGCGGCCTGAAGACCGTTCTGGTGACCGGAAACTAATTTTACGAGCCTGTGAGACGCTTCCATGCGCATGCGACAGCAACATAAACGTGAACCGGCGGAAAGCACGATACCGTTGATCAACGTCGTGTTTTTGATGCTGATTTTTTTCCTGTTTGCAGGTTCCATCGCAAAGGATGACGCCCGGCAGATTGAGCCGCCGTTGAACATCCTGGAAGACGAAACCATCCGCTCAACGGGCGCCCTGATCATCGATCCTGAGGGAAAGACCTTCTCCGGTAAGACCGAGGTGACGGTTGTTGATTGGCTTGCCGAGCAGGACGCCGGTGAGGAAGCTGGAGAGCCATTGAAGATTGCGGCCGACGGAACCTTGAAGGCGGACGCTCTGGAAAAGGTCATTCAAGACCTCAAGGCTGCAGGACGAACGGACATCGTGCTGATTACAAGAAGGGGCTCAAAATGAAGTTTCTTCGCTTTTTCTTAGCCGGAGTTCTGATTTCGGTCCTTGCCCATGCTGCAGGGTCGGCGTATTTCGCGAAAAATCCTGACGAGGTGTCCGTCGCCGCCTCCCAGGGTGGCGGTGTTTCCGTTATCGGTTCGATAGAGGACCTTGTTCTCGGAAGCCGGGTTCAAGAGGTGGAGCCTGAAGAAACGGTCGAAGAACTCGAGCCGGAAACCGAAATGGTGGAAGAGGTTCGTGAGCCGGTGAAAGTCGCCAAGGTCGAGCCTCCGGTCACGGTCAGTGCCGTAACACCTGCGGAAGTCGAAACGGCCAAGCCCGTTATCAGTGCCGTTACCGCCCCGGTGATCGCAGGCGTGACTTCCACGGACGTTGTCACCGCGACCGAAATTCAGGAAGAGATCAAACCCGAAGAAACACAGGCTCAGACAGCACAGACAAAGCCGGCTGAGGAAGTCGAGCCGGAAGTGTCGCCTACAAAACCTGTTGCGCCTGAAGCGGTCACTAGTCAGGTGCCGGTAGCCGAGCCTCTGAAGAGCGAACCGGTAGAAGAACAGAAGCCCATTGAAATCGCGAAGGCGGTTCAGCCTGAACAGATGGAGATGCAGGAACCGGTTGAACTGGAAACCCGGCCACTGGAAGAGGTATCCGAGCCACTTCAGGAAGTGACGAAGACGCCAGCCAAGAAGCCGGAACCACCCAAGAGGCAAGTTCAGAAGGTCAAGAAGAAGAAACCGGTCAAGCAGGCTAAAAGGAGAGGCGTTGAGATCAACTCCCGCAAGGGCGGCGAGCGTGTCACGAGCAAGTCAGCCCGCTCCAACGCAAATGGCCGGGCGGATGCGACTACGAATGACGGCGGCACGAAAGCCAGATCCAATTACAAGGGCAAGGTTCAGGTCAAACTGCGGCGTGCCAAGAACCGAGCTGCGAAAAAGCGTCGGCGTGGACAAAGCGGCGTTGTCAGCATCTCGTTCCTGATTTCAAGGAACGGCGGTGTGTCCAACGTGCGCCTGGTCAAGACATCGGGCCATGCCAATCTCGATAACGCTGTCATTCGCCTTGTGAGCTCGATGCGCATGCCTAAGTTTCCGAGTGACATCAAGGAAAACAGCTTGCGGATGAGAGTGCCTTTCTCGTTTGAATAGTGCATTCGAGGTCCTCGCTGAGGAACTGGTGGCACTGACCTGGAGCATTTTCAGCTAGCTAAGTTTTCACACTCCGCCATTGCTGCGCATTTGTGTCGATGCTGCGCGATTGTGATCGACCCCGGAATACCGGTAATCGGCGATCCGTCCTCTTTTCCGGCACATGACCAGGCACCGGCTAGTGGGACAAAGACGAGGGGGCGACGACCTTCTCGTCATTGTCGAATGTCGCGGGTTGATCGTATTCAGTCGCTCTGATTTCGTCTGAAATTCGCCATTTTACTGTCAGACCAGAAACTGTTGTAGCTGTCGGTGGTGCCCGACTGCAACACTTGGCATTTTTGTATGAAACAATATTTCAAACAGTGTTTTACATGAGTGATTTTCTCATATATACAATCCCCACGCCGTGCCTGTGGGGGGTCGGCACACGCCAATTTCGGCTGTCCTGCCGATTTCAGCTGTATTCAAAAATTCTAAGATAAGGGACCTGACCATGCTTGACCGCGTGCGTCTTTCGCTGCTGCTTACGAGCACAGTTATACAATCGGCGCTTTTGGCGGGGGGCTCAGCCGCTCAAGACGCACAAAACACAGCAACCAATCAGGATGAGACAACGCTGGAAACAATCCATCTGTTTCCCAATGATCCGGATCGGTTCGACAAGCATGGGGGGGCTGCTGATAGGGCTCAGTCTATCTACATTCCGCTTGAAGAGATTCAGCGAACCGATCCGCAGAACTTGCGAGATGTTTTTGCCGGCAACGCATCTATTTCAGTCGGTGGAGCAATTCCCATTGCGCAGAAAGTGTTCGTGAACGGTATCGATGAAAACAACCTTGCGGTCTCAATTGATGGCGTTCCCCAAGGAAATCGTATCTTCCACCATACTAATACGAACTACATTGACCCCGCCATGTTGAAATCGGTCCGAGTTGATCCGGCGGTTGCTCCGGCTGATGCTGGATTTGCAGCGCTTGGCGGCTCAATCGTTTATGAAACGGTGGATGTTCAAGACCTACTTATCAAGGATAGGAACTACGGTGCATTTGCCACTGTCAGCTATGAGACAAATGGCAATACTTTCACGGAAAGCGGTGCTGCATACGGCAAATATGGCCGTGTTGAGCTACTAGGATACGCCAAGTTTGCCAATGGTGACGACTATGAAAACGGTGACGGTTTCACCGTGCCGGGGACTGCTGCAGACTTTTACAGTGTGCTCGGAAAAGGCGCAGTCGAGATAGATAATGGATATCGCCTGGAAATCAGTGCGCAACAGGTTCGAGATGACTCGTTACGTCCCTACCGTGCTAATATAGGTGGTATCGGCGGCAACTTTATAACCCGAGTCTATGACATTACTCGTAAGAATTTTTCTATCAACTTTAATCGGGACCACACGGAGGGGCTTTGGAACCCACAAGCCGTTATCGGCTACAGTGAAAATGACTTCAAAGTCCCAGAGCCTTACGGAAGTGAGGGGTCCGGCAGCACTTGGACTGCAAAGGTCGAAAACGTTTTTGCGTTTACAGAGAACAATTCCCTGACAGTCGGTGCCGATCTTATTTCGCAGCTTGGTGACTACTATGATCCCGCCGAAACCTATCAGGAGAAGTTGACCAATGTCGGTGCCTATGCCCAGGCTCGTGTCGAAGCGTTTGAACGTGTAAACCTATCCTTTGGTGGACGTGCGGACAGTAATCGCTTCGAAGGAAAAGACGGTACCACGCTCGATAATTTCGGATTGAGTGGAAACGCGTTTGCTGAAGTGGACGTCTATGGCGGTTTCTCGGTTAATGCAGGATATTCAAACGTCTTCGGCGGTATTGATCTTGAAGAAACCTTTGAATACTGGCGGCCGTGGGACTACACCAACCTGAAGCCTGTCCGTTCGGACAACATGACCGCAGGCATAAAGTATAAGAATGAAGGCTGGTTTGCGGAAGGTAACGTTTTCAATACCCGCTTCCGCGACTATCGTGATGGTGACAGCAATGTAAACTTCAGCAGTTGGGGCTTCAATCTGGCAGGGGGCTATAACTGGGGAAGTGGCTTTGCGAAGCTCTCATACGCCGATACCCGGCTCAGCCTCTCAAATGCTGAACTGCAGTCTTACTACCTGATCAACATCGGGGCAGGTACTGGCCAGATTATATCTGGCGAAATCGCTCATACGTTCGATCGTTTCGATTTGACCCTAGGCGCAACACTTGATGCTGCCCTTGAATATGACGGTTTCGTATCGGCTGGATTCGACAAGATTGATCCTTACACGATTGTGAATGCCTATGCCGAATATAAGCCGGAGCAGTTCGACTTCTTGAGCTTGAGGATAGAGGCCAGCAACATCTTCGACGAAACCTATTCCGATCGCGCAACGTATGGTGGCGAATATGAGTCCGTAACGCCGCTTTACGAGCCCGGTCGCTCGTTCCGACTTACCGCCAAGTTGCGATACTGAAAGCGAAACACTTCAAGATAACGAGAACGCCGGCCTGTGAGCCGGCGTTTTTCATGCATGGTGCAGCGCTACTTTCAAACCGTCTATCATCCTGATCCTGACGGGCATGTCGTAGACTTGCTCAAGGTTCTGTTCGGTCATGAAGGTATCGGTCTTTGACTTGACGGCCACCTGACCGTTCTTCAGAGCCACGATCGTGTCTGCATGTGCCGCAGCGTAGTTGATCTCATGCAGAACGACGACAATTGTCTTGCCGTGATTGTCGGCAAGGTCTCGAAGTTGATGCATCAGATTGCGGGCAAAATGCATGTCGAGATTGTTTAACGGTTCGTCCAGGAGCAGATACTCCGTGTCCTGGGCATAGGCCATTGCCACCAGAACCCGCTGGCGCTGGCCTCCGGAAAGTTCGTCTATGAACCGGTTCGACAAATCAGTCAGATCAAAAATTTCAAGCGCCCGCGCAACCTTCTCATGATCCTGCCGGGTGGCGCGACCCTGATGATGCGGAAAGCGGCCGAAACCCACCATGTCGCGAACCGAGATCCTGGAAGCGACATGGGTGTCCTGTCGCAGGATGGCGAGTTTCTTTGCCAGATCCCTGGAAGCGGTTCGGCGAATGTCCATACCGTCGAAGGCGATGCTCCCCGACTGGAGGGGAAGCAGCCGTGCCATGAGCGCGAACAGCGTTGATTTGCCGGCGCCGTTGGGTCCGATCAGCGCCGTAATGCCGCCCTTTTCCAGGGTCAGTGAGACATCCTTGAGGATGAGGGAACGACCATGATGAAAGGTGACATTTTCTATTTCAATCATGCCCGGACCTTTCGCAGGATCAGGAAGAGGAAAACCAGACCGCCCAGAAATTCGATGACGATGCTAAGTGTGGCACTCATACCCAGAACACGTTCAAACACCGCCTGGCCGCCAACGAGAACCGTGATGGAGATCAGGCCTGCAATGATCAAAACCGGCCCATGATTGTGGGTTTTGACAAGCTCGTAGCTGATCGCGCTGACCAGAAGGCCGAAAAACGTAACTGGGCCGACAAGGGCCGTTGAAGTCGCTACCAGGGCCGTTACGAGTGTCAGGCCGATCAACAGCTCACGCCTGTAGTTGATACCCAGATTAATAGCCTGGTCGCGGCCGAGTGCCATGACGTCCAAAACGTAGCGTTTGCGCCAGACGAGGACACAGCTGCCGAGAACAAGCGGAGCGGCGATCATCAGAAGTTTTGTGTCTACACGGTTGAAGCTTGCAAAAAGGGATCCTTGCAGAAAGGAAAACTCGTTGGGGTCGATGAGCCGTTGTAACAGGCTGGTCAGACTGCGGCAGAGCACACCGAAAACCACGCCGACGAGCAACATTCTGAAAAGATCCTGAATTCCCCGTCCGAGCAGGGTGCCGAATAGCAGCAGTGCAGCAGAGGAAAGCAGCAGAAGCTCAAGGGCAAACTTCATCTCAGGTTGGAGCGTCACGTATCCGAAGCTGCCCAGGGTGAAAACCAGAGTGGTTTGCAGGAGAATGTAAAGAGCGTCGAAGCCCATGATCGAAGGCGTCAGAATGCGATTGCTCGTCAGCGTCTGGAACACGATTGTGGCGGTGGCAATTGCGATTGCCACTATGACCAGCGCCGCGAGCTTGATGCCGCGAAACGAGAGTATGAAATCCCAATTGCCTCTTGCGCCGAGCACCATGAAGGCGACAATCGAAAGCGCGGTGCAAATTCCGAGGAAAATGAACGTCCTAGCCACGGCGCGCTGGCCTCGCGAAGAGAAGCCACAAAAAGACCCCGGCGCCAAGAACGCCGAAAACAGTGCTGGCGGGAACCTCATATGGGTATCGTATCAAGCGGCCGAAGAGGTCGCTCGCAAGCACGAGAAAACCTCCCATAAGTGCGACGAGCGGCAGCGTTGCGCGCGCATTGTCACCTCGAAACCGGCTGATGATATTGGGGACGACCAAGCCCACAAATGGCAGCATTCCAACGGTAAGGACAGTAAAAGAGGTGATAAGGGCAACAATGCTCAAACCGGATATCAGCACGGTTCGGTAATTCAGCCCGAGCCCGATTGCCGCGTCCTTCCCGAAACCTGCTATCGTGAACTGATCGGCGAAAAGATAGGCAACGAGCGCAACTGCGCCGGAGGCCCATAACAGTTCGTAGCGTCCCTGAAGCACACCGGAGAACTCGCCGTTCATCCACACGGAAAGATACTGAAGCAGATCGTTTTCATATGCGATGAAGCCGGTGACGGCTGCAATGATGCTGCCGTAGACGATGCCGGTCAGTGGAACCAGGAGTGGTTGAGTAGGCGGAAGCTTCTGAACAAGTGCGAGAAAGATCGCTGTGCCCGCAAAGGCCGCGACGCTCGAGATCGCCATTTTTGCAAAGATGGATGCTTCGGGTGCCAGCAGGAGCATTGCAAGCAGACCCAGGGCGGCACATTCCCCGGTTCCAGTGGTGGCAGGTTCAACAAACCGATTTCTCACCAGCATCTGCATGATGACGCCCGCGACGGCCAGAGAGGCACCGGCCAGGATAGCGGCGAGTGTTCTTGGAAGTCTTGAGACAGCCAGAAACTCTCCGGCTTCCCCTCCACCGAAGAGTTCAGACAGCGAAACGTCCGCGGCCCCGGTTGCGAGGCTGCCCAGGACAAGTCCGGCAATGGATATCGTCAGGACAATCGGCCACAGGATCGATGCGATGCGTGGGGCCGCGGTTGGTCGGTTCAAGTGACTCGCGTCCGGTTATTCGGATTTAGCGAAAGCCGTGGTCAGGTCCTGAAGAGTGCCCATCAAAGACTGATAGCCTCCGGCTGCGATATAGACCTTGGCCGCGTCCAGATAGACGACCTGACCTGATTTCCATGCTGTGGTTTCAGCCACAAGCTTGTTGTCGAGCGTTTCGGCAGCCAGTGTCGTATCTTCACCAATGGCCGCCGCGCGGTCGACGACAATCAGCCAGTCAGGATTGGCATCCCGAATGAATTCGAAGGAAACGGCTTCACCATGTGTGGATGCCTTCACGTCTTCGATCACAGGTTCGATGCCCAATTCGGTGTGCAGCCAGCCGAAGCGCGAGTCCTTGCCGTAGACGCTGATTTTCGGTCCGTTCGTCAAGACAATTAGCGCCTTGCCCGCGTCAGCGGTTTGCGCCTTGACGTTGTCGACCGCGGTGGTCAGATCCTGCGCAAGTTTCTTTGCTTCTTCTTCTTTTCCGAAAGCAACGCCATAGGCCGTCAGCCGCGACTTTGCCTGATCCAGCAGTCCGTCACCCCAAATCGTCATGTCAATTGTCGGGGCAAATTCGGATAGAGCCTCAACCTGCTTGGAAGAACGTCCACCTGCGACGATGAGATCAGGCTGAAGGGCGTTGACCGCTTCAAAATCCGGTTCGAAAAGCGAGCCGACTTTTTCGGTCCCTTCTGCGGCCTTTTCAAGGTAGTCGACATAGACGCGCTCCGGTGTTCCGGCGAAGGGAACCTGAAGCGCATTCAACGTATCCATGGCGGCAATGTCGAAGACAGCAATAGTTTCAGGCTGAAAAGGAACGGCGACGGACCCTCTTGCCGTCTCGATGTTCACTGTTTCTGCCTGTACGGTGCTGATGCCCGATGCCATGGCCATAAAAATGGCCGCCCAACGGAATGCGCGCATGGTCGTCTCCATAGATGGACGCCTGGCTGTTCCCGGGGAATTGGCTTAGCGTTTGCTTGGTTGATCGGCCTTGAAAAGCCGAGCTGAACTGATTGTCCGGTGATGCCAAATGCCGGGTCTTTTTTCAATAGGCGAGCGTCAGTCTATTGTGGCAATACGCGAGATATAGGCCTCAACCCCGGCAAACAGACATTCCCTTATCGCGGAGTACAGAACGTCATCCTTGTTTTCCGCGCTCATGGAGGGCATGGCCGCAACGGAGGCTGTGAACATCATGCCCAGAAGCGCCGGAGCATCGAGGTACTTCTGCCTTTCCGGTGGAACCGACACAGCGAGAAGCTTCTTCAGCTTCGATATTCCCGGAGCCCTGTAGTCCTGAGCTCTTTCCAGCACTGCTTCCTGTTCTGCCGAAGCACGCTGTATGAGGAGTATGAACGGATCAAGCTGCCCGGACTCACGATTGAAACCCAAATGCGCAAGAGCGTCGAAGTAGGCTCCGACCAGGTCGCGAACGCTGGATGTCCCGTTTTCGGACCTCGCTTCAACTTCGTTCACCCTCATCAGAAGCTCGGCATCCAACTGCGTGAACCGGTTTTTCAGCAATTCCAGAAGAAGCTCTGTTTTGCTGCCGAAGTAGTAGTTCACCGAAGCAATATTTGCCTCTGACGCATCGGTGATTTCGCGAACGGACGTAGCAACGATCCCTTTCGCTGCCATAAGTCTTTCAGCATTTTTCAGCAAACGCTGCGATGTTGCTTCCGGCTCCATGACCTCTCCTCAAATCCTGCAGCTGATTTAGACTGTTTGAAAGAAGATTTCAAACATTGTTTGAAGATGCGTTGAGCCGACTGGATCCCGGCCTTCAGCGCTGTTTCTTCTTCAGATGGTTGATGTGAGTTCCGTTAAGTATCTGTTTTAAAATTCAAAAAAAGCAAGAATCCACCCGTGTCTCATATTTGCAACGGAGTATTCTAAAACGCGAGTAAATGCTCACAATAATTGTTGCGTCTATCATTCAAGATTTATAAACAGCCTTGGAGAAAAAAATCCAAGCCAAAAGCCAGGATTGTTGAAAAAAGTGGGCAGTAGGGCACATGTTGAAATATTCTGGCTTGGTAACAGTCGCGCTTCTAGCGGCTGTTCAGGGGGCATTCGCGCAAGACCTGACATTGGAAGAAGAACCCGCACTCAGCACTGAGGACGCGACGCTTCTGGATCTCATTGTGATCAAGTCGGCAACCCGTACCGAAACGCCGATTTCGGAAGCGACCGTTTCGGTATCCGTCGTTACGCAAGATCAGATCGAGCGCCAGTCCACAATCAACAACAACATTGGCGACATTCTATCCAAGACGGTTCCAGGCTTCAGCCCATCAACGCAATCCATGACTGATTACGGTCAGACACTGAGAGGGCGAAACTTCCTCACATTGATTGATGGTGTCCCGCAATCCAGCAACCTGATCACCAACGGCAGATCATTGAACAGCATCGGCACGACGGCGATCGGTCAGGTTGAAGTTATTCGCGGAGCGACGGCGGCCTATGGTTTCGGCGCGCCTGGCGGCTTGGTGAATATCATTACCAAGAAGCCGGAAGACGGCGAATTCAATGCCAATATGAGCGTCGGCGTCAAAGCCTCGCCTTCCAGCCTGACCGAGTCCTTCAGCTACATAACCGAACTGGGTGCAACGGGCAGCAAGAATGGTTTCTTCTATCTTGCCAATGGAAGCTTTGAACAGACAGGCGCCAGCTACAATGCTGACGGTCAGCGGCGTCCCCCCGACTCCTACGGCACGCAGGGCGGCAAAGACGACATCATGGCGTACAACGTGCTCGGTAAGCTGGGTTACGAGCATGAAAACCATCGAATTCAGGTGTCGGTCAACCGTTATCAGTTCTGGCAGGACAGTGACTGGTCAGGTGCCGTGACAGGTGGTGATCGTCCGACAAATTCAAGCGCAACACCTGCGGAAGGCCGTCTTTACGCAAACACGCCCGCGATGGACAACATCACGGTGTCTGCCAACTATTTGAATGACGACTTCCTGGGCGGCACCGTGGATCTGCAAGCCTACTATAACGACAACACGACAACGTTCTCTCAGAACGCATACGTGCCTGTGCCGTTCCCGCCTTTTTCGATCCTGTTTCCGCAGTACAAGACCGAGTCTGAAAAAGTTGGTGCCCGTGCAACGTTCGATACGCCGTTGCCGATCGATACGTTCCCGCTCGATCTGGTCTGGGGTGTTGATTTCATCAATGAGAACACGCAGCAGGTTTCGATCGACAACCCCACTTATGCTCCCGAGTATGAACTGACCGGTTTTGCTCCATTTGCACAACTCAGTGCCAAGTTCCTCGATGAACGGGCAACTCTGACAGGTGGTCTTCGCTTCGAGCATCTGTCTGTCGACATTTCCGACTACACTGCGCTCAACACCACGACATTTGTGCCGCGCAGCGTGAAGGGTGGCACACTTACGTTCAACGAGCCGCTTTTCAACATTTCAGGTTCGTTTGAAATCAATGAAATGTTCACAGTGTTCGGTGGTTTCGCTCAAGGGTTCCAGTTGGGTGATCTCGGACGGACGTTGAGCGACGACAATTCCTTCACCGATGTTGCGGCATTGCAGGACGAGGGCAAGAAGACCGACAGTTACGAGATCGGTCTGCGGGCCTTTGGCGATAGATGGGACGCATCGATTACCGGTTTCTATAACGAATCCGAAAACGGCGTCACCTATGACCAGAGCCTGAACATTGTTCGTTCTCCGGAAGAAATCTGGGGTGTCGAATTCACGGCCAACTATGAGGTAACCGATCAAATCGCGGTGGGTGGTACAGCCACCTGGATGCACGGCCAATTCGACACCAACAACGACGGCAAAGTGGACTCGGATCTCGGTTCGGACCGCATTCCGCCGCTTAAGCTGACAGCATATGCGGAGTACGCACCTAGGGACTGGGCGACCTTCCGCCTTCAGGGTCTCTATTCTGGATCTCGTAATCCGGACAGCACGACCGCAGGGGCCGGTTTCGAGCCAGTGGATGAATACTTCATCATGGATGCGTTTGCCGATTTCCAGATCAACTCCAAATCGAAACTCACGTTTGGTGTCGAAAACATTCTGAATACGGACTATGTCCCCGTGCTCAACCAGTCTTATTCCTCACTGTCGACTTCACCGTTCGTGTTGAACAAAGACGATCAGTTTTGGGTTAAAGGCCCAGGCATGACATTCTCGGCGAAATACTCGCTGAAATTCTGACCAAGAGAATGCTCCGCCGAATTCACCGGCGGAGCATTTTTCGTTTAAAGATAAGATATCAGATACTTGACCCTTTATTCGGTGAAGCCGGGCGTGTGTTGGCGAGCAGTTTTGCGCTCGTGAACAGGTTTTAAGAAGGGCGGGAACTGGCAGAATTCGTTTCATTCAGTTATTGACCTACCGCTGGACAGATCTCTCTGCTGCGGCCGGATTTACGTGTTCCTCTGTCAGGCATACTTTTTTCTAGCGGAAGGATCTTTGCCCTTCGTGTCTGGATTGCTATGCCTGAGCACTCAGGAACAACCAGGAGAGGAATCGCTTTGCCGATAGCCGAGGAAAAATTCGTCGCCCGGCGAAACGCTGCAACTCAGCGGCGTTCGAAAGACAAGGTGCAGCGTATTCTTGAAACGACTCTTTCCATGTTGAGCGCTGGTCCCGCGGACAAGATAACAACCAACGAGATCGCCAAGAACGCCGGTATCAGTATCGGGACGCTCTATCACTACTTTCCGAAGAAGGAAGCGATCTTCTATGAGCTGTTCCGCCGCTGGCTCCAACAGACGCTTGATCTGCTGGATGGCGTTGACGCCCGGTTCGATGGCTCGGAAAATCTCGATGACTATGTCGATGCAATCTTCGAGCGACTATCCAGGGATGAGGAAATCAACTCACCCGGGCACTGGCAGCTGCGCCGTGCGATGGGCAGTTCCCGAGAGCTGGCCGAGCTCGAGGCGCATCATCAGAAAGAGGTGATGTACCGGCTCATTTCATTTCAAAAGAGGTTTGGGAGAGAGATCAGCGAGGAACAGGCAAGCGCGCTGGCATATCTGCAAAATCAGGTGTCCGTTGCCTGCCTGTCAGCGGCGGCGCTGTTTGGATCACGACCCGAAGGACGTGAAGTTTTACAGTGGTGCAGGAAAATGCTGCATCTCGTTTACGATATTGAAAAGCTTGGTGAATAGATTTAAG
>JBCCVB010000058.1:0-34906 GCA_039195965.1 Pseudomonadota bacterium | reverse complement strand
TTAATATTAATGCTCCTTAAGAAAGCCATTCAACACAATTTAAGAATTTCAAGTTATGGAGAAAATTGGCAAAGACAGGTTTGAAGTCGTTTTCCATCATCGGATGCTAAAACACGAACACTCAACCGTCCTTGCCGGTTGGAAAGCAGCGTCGGCTGCCGGGGCATGGGTGCAAGAGTGGGCAAGAACAATCTGGGAGAAAAAGGTGGTCTGAGGAGAGGCAAGCTGCGCCTCACCCGTCTTGACACCTTCCTGGATCGGGCCCTCAACCGCTGGCGTGCCGACGATACCCAATTCGAAAAACCGCTTCGTATGGTTTTTCTTTCCTTCCTGTTCCTGACCGTGTTCGTTCTCACCGTCCAGAACATTGTCTCAGAATACAGGAACCTGAATGAACCTCAGAACCTGATTGCCGGAACCGCGGAACGCCTGCTGATGCAGCAAAGCGCGCTCGGCTCCGAAACACTCGACCAGGTCGCAGACAACATCAGCGAGAACTCAGCGCTGCAGGGTGCGATCCGGCGCGGAGACCTTTCGCAGATCAGGAAGGTTGCCGACAGCGTTTTTGCCAAGAAGTCCGGAGCGCTCGATATTTCCGAGTTCGCGATCTACTCCGCGAACCAGAACCTCCTCTACCAGGCGAAGGGCTCGACCGTCTCCAGATTGTCCGATCCCGCCCATCTGGCCGACTTGCCCGCAAGCTTGTTCAGCAAGTCGAACGGAATTGAACTCGATGACAACGACAAGGTTGTGCTGAGTGTATTGCGTCCCTGGTTCGCGGAAGGTCAACTTCTCGGATATCTGAAGCTTTCCATCGACATTGAACGTTCTCTTGCGCTCGCGAGCTCCGCCGTCAACGCCCAGATCGTCAAGATTTGTGAAATCACCGACACGGACGCCCTGAATTCAGGAGCCAGCAGATACAAGGTGATCGGCGAACTGTCGCCAGCGGGCTTCAAATTCGACGCGCTGAACACCAAAACGGCCGGCATTGAAGAGCTGAACAGGTTTTATCTACAGAACGGCAAGGTCTTCATGATCCGGGACCTGCCGATCCTGAGCGGCAAGAGAAACCAGCAGATCAAGCTGGTCCTCGTTAAAAATATCACTGAAAATGTCTGGGCTTTCCTGCAAGGAACCCTGTTTTCGCTG
This sequence comes from Pseudomonadota bacterium, assembly GCA_039195965.1. Lineage (GTDB taxonomy): Bacteria > Pseudomonadota > Alphaproteobacteria > Rhizobiales > Stappiaceae > Roseibium. The sequence goes on along the minus strand of JBCCVB010000058.1, from coordinate 33,754 downwards.
ATCGCCGGCTTTGGACTGGCCTCCCTGTCCTGGCTCGTCATTCGGCGCCTTCTGGCCAGGTTGCAATCCTCGGTCCAACTGCGGCGCGAGCGTCTGGAAGCAGAGGTTGTCGAATATACGAAAAAGCTGGAGCATAACGCGGTCCAGCTGCTGGAAGCCCAAAGAATTGCCAGTGTCGGCAGCTGGGAACGCGACATTGAAACGAACGAGGTGCAATGCACCGAAGAGTATTTCCGGATCATGGATCTGTCTCCGGACCTCTCCTCTTCCAAAATCATCGAAAAAGTCTACTCCCAAATTCCGGCTCACGAGCTTCAGGCGACCAAGACAATGGTTCAGAACGCCATTGACAATTGTGGGGAATTTGACTTCGAACACTCCCTGGCACTCGAAAACGATACACTGCGATACCTGCATGTTCGCGGTTACGTTTTGCCGGGGCCTGATGGCAAGGCTCGTAAGGTCATTGGCACGATCCATGACATAACCGATCGCTTCAAGGCCGAACGACAGAGCCAGTTGCTTGCCAATATCCTGGAATCATCTCTCAACGAGATCTACATTCTGAACGCTGAAACCTTCCAGATCGAGTATGCGAACAAATGCGCGCTCAAGAATCTCGGATACAGCATTGACGAACTCAAGGCACAGAGCATCTGGGACATCAATCCGGTTTATGACCAGGAGAAAGTTCGGAGAAACGTCAAACCTCTGCTGAATGGCAAAAGAGAAAGCCTCACAGTTGAGAGCCTTCATCGGCGAAAGGACGGCAGCGAATATCCCGTAGATTTGCAGGTTCAGCTTCTGAGAGATCACGACCGCAGCCTCTTTGTCGCCATCGCCAACGATGTTTCTGAACGTGTGCAGCGCGAAACGGAAACCCGCGAAGCCAAGGTTCGAGCGGAACGCCTTGCCTATTTCGATCCACTCACCAAGCTTTCCAATCGTGCCGGTTGTCAAAGGGATGCCAAGGAACGTTTCTCACGGCAGGATAAACCTGCCTTCCTCGTTCATGTCGACATGGACAATTTCAAGCGGGTCAACGACACACTCGGCCACCTTGCCGGCGATCATTGTCTTGAAGAAACGGGCCGCAGGCTTCGGGAAGTGTCTCGCGGGCTGGGCACCCCCTACCGCTGGGGAGGTGACGAGTTTGTCATCATCGCCGACAGCCATCACTCCGATCCGAACGAACTGTGCGAACGCGCCCGCCGCCTGATGCGCATGCCGATGGAGTTCAGCGGAAACCGGTTCTGGCCCACCGTCAGCATGGGCATCGCCCTGTGTCCGGAAGATGCTTCAGACTTTGACACCTTGCTCGTGAATGCGGATCTGGCACTTTACCAGTCCAAGGAAAACGGCAAGGACCGTCTGACCTTCTATAAGCCTGACATGAGAGCCGACAGTGAAACGGAAGCCCGGGTTGAGCGTGAGCTCAATCAGGCGATCAAGAACGATCAGTTCTTCCTGGTCTTCCAGCCGCAGGTGAACCTTCGCTCACAGACCGTGACCGGTATCGAGGCATTGATCCGTTGGGATCATCCGGAAAAGGGCATTGTCGCTCCCGGCGATTTCCTGCCTATTGTCGAAAAATCCAACCTTGCTCCGCTTATCGGAGAACTCGTCATCGACAAATCGCTGGCAGCCGCCAGACAATGGCTGGATGCCGGCCTTGAGTTCGGAAGGGTTTCGGTGAACATTTCGCCCTCGCATCTGGCATCGGGCATGCTTGTCGAGCACTTCAAGGCCGGAATGAAGAAATACGATATCGGCCCGGACAGAATTACCGCTGAAGTGCTGGAGTCGGTTTTCCTGAACGACAATCCTTCCGGTCACCTGACCACGCTCAGAGAGCTTTATGAGCTTGGTGTTCATATCGAGCTGGATGATTTCGGCACCGGCTATGCGTCTCTCACTCATGTTGCGGACCTCCCGATAAACGGACTGAAGATTGATCGTTCCTTCACCAAGCAAATGCTCGACGATCCGAAGAAGGAAGCGGTGGTCAATCAGCTCATTCACCTTGCCCGCTCACTCAACATCGGCATCGTGTGTGAAGGCGTGGAGACTGAAGCCCAATATGATCGGTTAAGAATGATGGGAGATTTCTCGATCCAGGGTTATCTCATTTCGAAACCGATGACTTTCGACCAGGCAACCGACTGGATGTCTGAGTCGGCCGATGATCTCTACTTCGTCCTCTAGTTACCTTCACCATTGCCTGACATCAGGAAGAGGCATGTCCGCGTCACCCTGACGCTTGGCAAACGGCCTCTCACCCCCCATGTGCCAGAGTGTGTATGTCAAACGGGATGCAACTTTTATGACTTCCGGTCTAACTTCAGCGCCGCGTATCGGATTGGCTCTCGGTGGCGGCGGGGCGCGGGGACTTGCGCATATTCCCGTTTTGGAAGCGTTGGATGATCTCGGCTTGAAACCGACGAAGATTGCGGGAACGTCGATCGGAGCCATATTTGGCGCGGCCTATGCGAGTGGTCGCAGTGGACAGGAAATTCGCCAGATTGTTCTGGAAATTTTTGCAGACAAAAACAGCGTTCTTTCCAGGCTATGGCAGCTCCGACCCAAGCGATTTGCCGACATGTTCCGCTCAGGTCCGGTACAGTTCGATCCCTTGCGGGTTTTGGAAGTGTTCATTGCGGAATATCTGCCGGATCGATTCGAGGATCTGGAAATTCCCTTACGATTGCTGGCGACCGATTTTTATGGCTGTCAGGAAGTGGATTTCGAATCCGGCCCGCTCTTGCCTGCCGTCGCCGCGTCGATTGCCATCCCGGCCCTCTTCCGCCCGGTCCGGCACGGTGATCGTTTTCTGATCGATGGCGGCGTCGTCAATCCGCTTCCCTTTGACGGCCTCCGCGACTGCTGTGACATTATCATCGCCGTTGATGTCGTCGGTGTCCCGGTGCCACGCAAAGAGCGTGAAGACATCAACATGCTGGATTCCCTGTTTGGTTCGTCCCAGATCCTCATGCAGACGATCACCAACCAGAAACTCAAGGTCGATCAGCCGGACATCCTGGTTCGCCCCCCTCACGATACGACCCGCGTTCTGGACTTCATGAAAGCGGAACGGATTTTGGACCAGGCGGAATCTTTGAGAGCATCAACCAAAGAACAGCTATTAGCTGTTCTCGAGGAAACAAAGGCACTTACTTAATTTCAGCATGAGCACTTTTAACTATGATGCTCTCGTTTATTTCACGCTTTCTCGAGCTTAATAATGCATTAATAAAATAGCTAAATACTTTTCCTTGTTTTTAAGGAGAAGACCGATGGGGCTATCGGACTCGATTGATTTTGAAACCTGTCCTGTTTCGGATGATCATCTGGAGCGATTGCTCAAGGCGACATTCAACGCGGTTTCGGAAGTAAGTAGCCAACTAAGCGAGAGCCAGCGCGCCGCCCTCGCCGTTTATTGCTACAAGCGCTCGCACTTGCGCCGGCTCGGGCTTTCTCTAGCTGCCCTTTGCAGTCCCCAAAGCCTATCGATGGAAGCCGGATATGCCGGCGAGATGATCCATGCAGAAGCCATGCGCACCGACAATTCAAGCGAAGGCGCATCGGATGCTCTTACCAAGGGTGGAAAGGCTCCCGTCAGCCTTCATCTGGTTTAGACAATTCTCTTCGGGGCTGGTTCTTCCTCCCACCCGCCCCCACCTCTGGCAACCGCCTTCGCAGATCCGCTGCGCGAGCCGGTTGCCATTTTCTTGACCGATCCGGCATTTCGCTTCGTTCACGCAGTGCAATAGATGTAGCGCTTGCCGTGGATGCTCAGCCCCCTACACTTAACTTCATGCGATGAGAACAGGGATCGGGCGCCATGGATCGAGATGTTTTGGCAATACGACGTTTCTTCAAAACCAGCTTTCGAAGCGGACCCTTTGTGATTGCTTTCATTTGGATTGCGATCCTGTCCGTTTTCACATCTCCGGCATTCGCCGTCTGTCAACTTGTTGCCGAAGCTCCCTATAAGACAGCACCGGGTGAAATGCGCGTCTGGCAAGCAGCCCTCGCAGCAGGTGAAGTTCAGATCCGATACATCGGGCATTCGACATTTGAGCTGGAAACGCCCAAGGGCGTGCGCATAGCAACTGACTACAACGACAGTATCCGGCCTTTCCTGCCGCCAACAGTGGCGACCATGAACGGTGCACATAGCACTCACTTTTCAATCAATCCCGACCCGGAGATCGAGCACCTGCTTTATGGCTGGAACCCGCAAGGCGGGCCCATCGATCACGATCTGACGGTTGAAGATGTGCACATCCGAAACATTCAGACCAACATTCGAGGCTGGGATGGAGAAACCCGCAGATTGGGCAACTCCATTTTTATCTTCGAGGTGGGTGATCTGTGCATTGCCCATCTCGGGCACCTTCACCACCGGCTTACTCAGGAAGACCTGACCCGGCTCGGCCAGATTGATGTCGTGTTTGCGGCCATAGACAATTCAACAACCTTGCGCCTGGACAGTCTCATGGACGTTCTTGACAGCATTGGCCCGGCATTGGTCATTCCAATGCATTTTCACTTCTCGGGTGCCCTCCAGGCATTTCTGGGGCGCGCAAGCGAAGCAGGATATGAGATCGTTCAGGCAGAAACACCGAAGCTGGTGGTCAGTCGGTCCAGCCTGCCGCTCAAGAAAACCGCCTATATCATGATGCCCGGAGGCGCTTAGCGCCTGTTCGGTCAGCTCGCCGGATTGTATCTGAGGAAAACCACCTGGCTGTCGCCCGCCTGGCGCCGGTCGAGCTCTTCAAACACTTCCGGTACTTCAATTTCCGAAGAGGCACGTTCTTCAAGAACGCAAACTGCATCGGGTTTGAGCCACTCGCCCGATGCTGCGGATTCCAGGGCCTTTTCGCCAAGCCCTTTGCCATAAGGCGGGTCGGCGAACACAAGATCGAATGCTTCAATCGTCCCGGATGCTCCGAGGCGGGTAGCGTCCCTGCGGAAAATCTTCGCCGCGCCATTCAATCCGAGCGTTTCCATATTGCGCCGGATGACGCCACGTGCTTCCGTCCCTTCTTCTATGAAGGTGCAGTGACGCGCCCCGCGACTGACCGCTTCAAAGCCAAGCGCGCCGGTTCCGGCGAACAGGTCCAGCACCCTGAGACCTTCCAGATCAAAGTCCAGCCCATGCGCCAGAATATTGAAAATCGTCTCGCGGAGGCGATCACTCGTCGGCCGTGTTCCCTGAGATTTCGGAGCGGCCAGAGCCGCCCCCTTGAAGCGTCCGGCAACAATTCTCACGAACGGTCACCACCGCGTGGACCACGACCACCCCTTGGCGGACCGCCACGATCTTTGCGGTCGCGCGCGTTGCGGTTTTCCTGTTGCTTGTCGTCCATCAGGCCGTCTTCGCCCCAGATCCGGCGTTTCCGCGGCGCCGGGGCTTCCTCGCTGTAGTCCTTGCGCAACCTGGGTTCGGAGGTCATCCGGAACTGGGAACGTGGAGAGACTTTTTCCCGTCTTGGACCTGCGTTCTTGCGCTTGCCCTTCTTTTCATCCGCACGATCGGACTTGGCCGCCTTGCGCCGATCGGTCTCGGATTTTCCTTCCCGAGCCGTCAGCCACTTGCCCTGGCTGCCTTCCCGGTTTCCCGGCTTGCCACCACGTTTCGAGGTGGAAGCCTTCTTTTCTTCCTCCTGTTTGGGCTGGTGGAAAATCGGGGCGTCGAAATCCGCGCCGGCCTCTTCGGCTAGTGCTTCGCCAAGCTGGTCGCGCAGGACCCTGCCACGAATTTCGCGGACATCATTTTCCGGCAGATCCATGAGCTGGAAAGGACCATAGGAGATGCGGATCAGACGGTTCACCGCCAGTCCCAGGTGTTCCAGAACACGCTTGACTTCACGGTTCTTGCCTTCGCGCAGGCCAACCGTCATCCAAACGTTGCCGCCCTGCTCCTTATCGAGCGTTGCTTCGATCGCTCCGTAAAGAACGCCCTCAATGGCGACGCCTTCCTGCAAGCCGTCGAGGTCCGCCTGGGTAATCTTTCCGAAGGCACGAACACGATAGCGGCGCAGCCAACCAGTGGAAGGAAGTTCAAGCACGCGGGCCAGTCCACCATCGTTGGTGAGCAACAAGAGCCCTTCCGTATTGATGTCCAGCCGCCCGACCGTCAGTACGCGGGGCAGCTCGTCGGGCAGTCTGTCAAAAACCGTCGGCCTGCCTTCCGGGTCCTTGTTGGTGGTCACCAGTCCGCGCGGCTTATGATAGAGCCACAGCCGCGTGCGTTCACGGGTGGGCAAAGGCTTACCGTCCACCAGCACTTTGTCGTTCGCCGTCACGGTGATGGCAGGCGTCGTCAGGACCTTGCCATTCAGCTCCACCCGGCCGTTCTCCACCCATGTTTCCGCTTCCCTGCGGGAGCATAGTCCGGCACGCGCCATCACCTTGGCGATCCGCTCACCGCGATCAGCCGTGTCGTCGGAAACGCGGACTGCCGATACCGGCTCAGCCTTCTTGGCTGATTTCTCTGCAGTCTTCGGACCTGTCTTACGCGCACCCTTGGGCGCCGGGCGCCGCTTATCCGATGCCCGATTATCGCCTCTCCGGTCTCTTGAGGGACCGGGGCGTTTGGAGGGTGTTTTTCTTGTCGTCATGAGCGCGTCATAGCAGAGCCAGGACGTTTCGGGAATCGCTTGTTGTCACCTATTTCTGCAAAGGCGTTCATTTGTGAATGCATAGCTCGCGATTAATGTCTATTTTGCGCGCCTGAAAACAGGCTGCATTCTTGCGGCCGCGACACTGAACATTCTTGGCAACGTACTGAAATAAATGACTTTGCAACCCGCAGACAAAGGCCGGACAACTTTCATGGACGTCGCTCTTGAAGAGGCGGAATTGGCCGCTGAGCGCGGTGAAGTTCCTGTGGGCGCGGTTCTGGTAAGAGATGGTGAAGTTCTGGCTCGTGACGGCAACAGGACCCTGGAGCTAAACGATCCGACCGCCCATGCCGAGGTTCTTGTGATCCGAGCAGTCTGCGAAAAACTCGGCTCCCAGCGCCTCCCGGATTGCGATCTTTACGTAACTTTGGAGCCTTGCCCAATGTGTGCCGCTGCCATTTCCTTTGCCCGTATCCGCCGACTCTACTACGGAGCAGGTGACGAAAAAGGTGGCGCAGTGGATCATGGCGTTCGCTTCTTCGGCCAGGCGACCTGTCATCATGCTCCCGAAGTCTATTCCGGTTTTGGCGAAAGCCGTGCCGCCCAGTTGCTGAAGTCCTTCTTCCAGGCGAAGAGATAGACCGACACCGTCACCAGCAAAAACTGACTGAAAAAGCTCAAGCATCCGGAAAAATACTGCGTGGCACAAACGCAACATAACGCGCGAAATGCACTGTAAGAGCAATTTAGGATTGTTTTAGATATCCAAATTGGCGGCGAACACCTGCATATTGATTGAGGGGGTAATTGCGCATTTTCGGAGTATCAAATGACTCGTTTTGCTGTTCTCGGGGCACTTGCCGGTCTCGTCGCCGCCGCCAATCCGGCACAAGCCGCTGATTTGCCGGTAGCGCCCGAGCCCATCGATTACGTTCGTATCTGCGACGCCTATGGCGCGCGCTTCTATTACATTCCAGGAACCGAAACCTGCTTGCGTGTGGGTGGCCGCGTTCGTACGGAATTTCGCGTTCGCAATTTCGGCGATGCGCCGAACGCCTGGGGTGATCGCGACACGGACGGCTACCAGTGGCGGGCCCGCGGATACCTTTACCTCGATGCACGCACAGCAACCGAATTCGGCACACTGCGCAGCTTCATTGAAATGTATGGTACTGCGACGAATGACGACAATACGTCATTCACAATGGACAAGGCATACATCCAGTGGGGTGGATTGCTGGCAGGCCGTAACAGCTCGAACTTCGACTTCTTCACCGGCTATTCCTACAATGCCCAGATCGAGAGCTACAGTGACGCGACCCTTGAGCAGGCCGCCTACACATTCGCATTCGGCAACGGCTTCAATGCAACAATCGCCGTTGAAGATCGCTCCGGCCGTGAAACGAGCCTGGGTCTTAATAACGGAACACAGTCGTATGGCGGCACCCGCATGCCGGACTTCGTCGCGGCTCTTGGCGTGAGCCAGGGTTGGGGCGAAGCCCAGATCATGGGCGCCATCCACCAAGTCTATCCGAATGCGACCTACAATGGCGTAACCGGAGGTTCCGAGGACGAACTAGGCTGGGCAATCGGTGGCGGTGTCGAATTTCTCTTCGGCGGACTTGCCAATGGCGGCAGCGTCGCCCTGCAGGCCGTCTATACGGATGGCGCAAGCGCCTACGGCTCCACCGGCTGGGACAGCCGCATCACCGATGCCGTATGGAATGGCAGCAGCACCAAGACAACCAAAACCTGGAACGTCTTCGGCGGCATCAACCTGGGTCTCACCAGCACCATCCAGGCAAACATCGAAGGTGGCTACCACAACGTGGATGGCGGCACGAGCGCATACGACTTCTCTCAGTGGGATGCGACCGGCAACATCGTTTGGGAACCTGTCTCCGGCTTCATCATGGGTCCGGAACTGCAGTACCGTAGCGTCGACTTCAACAGCGCATCCGGCTTGAGCGATACGTCCGAAATCTACGGCACGTTCCGCCTGCAGCGTACATTCTGATTGAAGCGCAGCTCAAAAAAAAGCCCCGGGATATTCGTCCCGGGGCTTTTTTCATTCTGAAACGTCTTGAGCTTCAAGACCGATGTCATGAGGCCGGGGTGTCCACACCCTTTTCATTCCATTTATTCAGCACGGCCTGCCACAGCCCATTCTTCCACAAATCGCTGTGCCCGACACCATCAACGATCAGCAGTTCCTTGGGATCGGGGGCGCGTTCGAACAGCCGCCGTCCATGCTCGACCGGGATGACCCGGTCCGCCGTGCCATGAACAATCAGAACCGGAGCCTCGACATTGCCGATGCGCTCACGCGTCGGCATCTGGTCCTTCATAAGAAAGCTGACCGGTAACCAGGGATATTGCTCATAAGCCATGTCGACAAGCGCGGTATACGGCGCTTCAAGAACAAGCAGATCCGCATCCGGGCGCTGTGCGGCAACCGCAGTCGCAATACCGGTCCCAAGACTTTCTCCATGAACAATGACCGGTGCACCGGTGGCGGCAACCGTGTCGAAATGCTCAAGGGCGTCGGAGATTATCGCAGCTTCGGATGGACTGCCTTCACTGCCTGCATAACCACGGTGGCTTGGCGCATAGAGGCCGAAACCGCTGTCGAGGATCTGTTCAAACCTTTTCCAACGCGTTGAAACATTGCCCGAATTGCCATGAAAATAAAGCACCGTCGGTGCACCGGCTTGCGTCGCCTCTGCAGTCCAGACGGTTATGGCTGTTCCGTCTGCCATCTCGACGGTTTCAACCGAGACGTTTTCCAAACCCTTTTCCTGTGGCGTTGCCAACTCGCCACTGGGTACGAAAACAAAACCGCGCTGATTGAGATACATGTATGACGCTGCCACGACATAGAAGACAGCAACCACTGCAACGAGACTATAGAGGAATTTCCTGGCCCGGGACCAGAAGCCCCTGGAGCCCTTCACCGCATTGTCTCTGTTTCCTGCTTCGGTCTCGGCCATTGCGCGCTCCTTACGTTCTTATCTGGCTCTTGCTACGCACCGCAAACGGCCGCCGATCAACAAATGATCACTTGCGGCCAAACAGCTTTTCTATGTCGGACAGTTTCAGCTCCACCCAAGTGGGCCTGCCATGATTGCATTGGCCCGAAAGTGGGGTTGCTTCCATGTCGCGCAGCAACGCATCCATTTCTTCAGGTCGCATGCGTCGGCCTGCGCGAACGGAGCCATGGCATGCCATCGTGGCGGCAACATGATCGAGCTTTTCCTTCAAACCGTCCGCCGTGTCCCATTCGGCGAGCTCATCCGCGAGATTCCGAACCATGCCCTGGATATCCATGTCGCCCAGGATCGCAGGGGTTTCCCTGACAGCAATTGCGCCGGGACCAAAGGCTTCAAGGCTCAGGCCGACCTTCTCCAGATCCTCCGCCCTATCAGCCAGACGCGTGGCATCTTCTTCCGGCAGCTCCACAATTTCAGGGATCAGGAGAATTTGCCGGGAAACGTCCTTCTTTGCCAACGCTTCCTTAAGGCGTTCATAGACGAGGCGTTCGTGCGCAGCATGCTGATCAACGATGACAACGCCATCGTCGGTTTGCGAAATGATGTAGGTTTCGTGCACCTGAGCACGGGCAGCCCCCAGCGGCAATTGCGTCTTTTCTGCTTCAACAGGTACGTCGTTTGCCCTTGCATCCGCTGACGGAATCGAGAGGCCCTCAAGTCCATTCTGAGCCTGAAAAGCGGATTGCGGTTGCTCAGAGAACCCGTTTGTGTGGTTGGGGCCGGCATCCAGCGGTCGGAATGCATCCGTCCGCCACTGCGGTTCCGGGTCCGGACGCTGATAGCTGGATGTACTGCCCGCACTATTGCCAGAAGCGGCATAACTGCCTGATGACGCTCCCTGAAATCCTGCCCCCTGCGCCCGAATGGCATCCAACGCTACCGCTGCATTGGACGTAGATGACCTGTGTCCCGACTGAACAAGGGCATGCTTGATCGCCCCCACAAGTAGCCCGCGTACGAGCTGGGCATCCCTGAAACGCACGTCCGCCTTGGCCGGATGCACGTTGACATCCACCTGCGCCGGATCGAGATCGATAAACAGCACCACGACCGGATGCCGGTCCCGGACAAGCACATCGGCGTATGCACCTCGCAGCCCAGACAGCAACAGTTTGTCCTTGACCGGACGGCCATTCACGAAAAAGAACTGATGCTGGGCATTGCCACGATGGTGCGTCGGCAAACCGGCAAATCCGGTCAATTCGATGCCTTCACGTTCCGCATCGATTTCCATTGCATTGTCGACAAAGTCCTGTCCCAGGATCTGAGCGATACGTGCAAGATGCGGCTCGCTGCCCCGTGCTGCCGGCCAGCTCTGCGCCTGGCGATCCGCCCCGGATATTGAAAACCCGATTTGCGGATAGGCCAGTGCAATACGTTTGACGATCTCGGTGATCGCCGACGCTTCCGCACGGTCAGATTTCAGAAACTTCAGGCGCGCTGGTGTTGCAAAGAACAGGTCTCGAACCTCCACCTGGGTTCCCTTGGTTCTGGCCGTTGGAACAATCGGCTGTTCCTTGCCGCCTTCAACAGCAATTGCCCAGGCATGGTCCTCGTCGACGTACCGCGTCTGGATCGCCAGCCGTGCAACGGATCCGATTGACGGCAGTGCCTCGCCGCGAAAACCCAGCGTGCGAATATCGAACAGATCGTCGTCCGAGATCTTCGAGGTGCAGTGACGGCGGATCGCAAGGCGAAGGTCGTTCTGGCGCATACCCGCACCGTCATCTGCAACGCGCATCAATGTCTTGCCGCCTGCAGCTGTAACGATCTCGATATTCGTCGCACCGGCATCGACGGCATTTTCAACCAGTTCCTTGATCACGCTGGCCGGTCGTTCGATCACCTCACCAGCGGCGATCTGGTTGATCACCTGTTCGCCAAGTTGCCTGACTTGCATGAAACTTCCTCTACTCGGTTTCCCACCGCGACCTCTTCCTATATGGTCCGCGCCGAGTTTGTCTCGATTCTTTCCAGAGCTTACCAGACCCTTTGTTATCCGAGTGACCCGACATGACCGTTTCTGCACCGCTTCTTGTTGATGGGCTGCACGCCCTGGCCCCCTCATATAAGGGCATTTTGTGTGATGTCTGGGGAGTTCTGCACAATGGCGTTGCCGCATTTGAAGATGCCCACAAGGCGCTGAGAGCCTATCGGGAAGAAACAGGCGGCAAGGTCGTCCTGATCACCAATGCTCCGCGCCCGGCGAAGCAGGTTGGTGAAATGCTGTCCAACATGGGCGTTCCCACCGAGGCGTATGACTACATCGTCACATCAGGCGATGTAACGCGTGAAGTCCTGGTGGCGCAGGGTAGCAAGACAATCCTGCACATCGGGCCCAACCGGGATCAGCCGCTCTACTGGGATCTGGAAGCCACTTTCACGACCGACGACGAGATTTCCGAAGCGATCAGCTGCACCGGACTTGTCGACGACGAGACCGAAACCCCTGACGACTACAGAGATCGCTTGCAGAAGCTTGCAGACCGCAATTTGCCGATGATCTGCGCCAATCCCGATATCGTTGTGGAACGGGGAGACCGCCTCGTCTGGTGCGCAGGGGCATTGGCGCGCCTTTACGAAGATCTCGGGGGCGAGGTGACAATCCTCGGAAAACCGCATACACCGATTTACAAAGTCGCGATGAAACGGCTGGAAGGTCTCGTTGGTGAGGAGATTACCAAGGAAGACGTTCTGGCAATTGGCGACGGTCTGCCCACCGACATCCGCGGTGCCGTTGCTCAGGACATCGATGTCCTGTTTATCACAGCCGGAATTCACGCTTCCGATTTCGGTCCGAGCGACGCCCCTGAAGAGCATCTCATTCGCCGTCGTCTGACGGAAGAGGGCCTGCGGGCGCGCGCCGCCCTGCCCCGGCTCTGGTGGTAATTCTGCAAACAAAAAAGGCTGCCAACCGGCAGCCTTTTTTCTGACTTACGTCAGGAATTTCAGTCGAACAGTTTGTCGATATCCGCCTGGGCATCGCCGAGCAGGGCATCGATATCGTCCTGAGAGACACCTTCGCCGCTGTGTTGCGGCCCGTGGAGAATGAGCTCGCGCTTGCGCCGCTCTTCTTCGTTCTCTTCGATCGCGGCATCTAGTTCCTCGGGAATGCGAAGATGCTCGATAAAGGACGAAACGCGTTCATCGATGTAACGCAGTGTCGAGACGACCTTGGAAATGCGCTGACCCGTGATGTCCTGGAACGTGCAGGCTTCAAAGATGCCGATCATCTTGTTGCTGACCAGCTCCTGGTAGGCTTCAGCGTCGCTGGTGTCGGCCCCCATGATTTCTTCGGCCGCTTCCATGATCGAGTTCGTGGCTTCTTCCGTTGCCTCGACAATCGCATCCAGCTCACGCCCGGCATCCGGGATCTTGTTGCCGGTCATGTCATTCGCGCGCAGCTGGGAGATTTCCTCCTTCATGCGCCTGATTTCCTTGGCAATCGAGGTCAGTTCCTCGGTCACCGCCGGCTGAACGGTCGACAGGAAATCGTACATGGATCCTGACATGACCTCCGCCAGATGCATCACATCCGTCAGAGAAACTTCGCCGTCGCGGTTTTTGTTTTCTTCCAGGAAATCGATTACGCGAGCAACGTTTTCCTGTTTCATATTGGCCATCAGGTCTAGCCTCTCCATAATGAAAGCACCCTCCGATGTGCGGGACTGAAGAACAGACGCCGCAATTACTTTCCGGATACACCCAGACTGACCCGGCATGCCCCCAAGGCAAAACCGTGCCGATCAAGAAAGTCCGCCTTGCGCCGGCGGAAAAGCGCTGATCGCGTTTTCCGCCGGATGCAAGAATTTAGTCGGAGAAGACTGCCTCAATCTTACCTTTCAACGTCTGAGCGTTGAACGGCTTCACGATGTAGTTGTTCACGCCTGCTTTTTTGGCAGCGATGACGTTTTCGGTTTTGGATTCCGCCGTCACCATGATGAAAGGCGTTTTGCTGAGACCGGAATCGGCGCGAACCTGCTTGAGCAGTTCGTAGCCGGTCATCGGCTCCATATTCCAGTCGGAAATTACCAGGCCATAGCGGCGCTGTTTCATTTTTTCCAATGCTTCGGTGCCGTCCGCAGCGTCGTCGATGTCTTCGAAGCCAAGCTGTTTCAGCAAGTTCCGAATGATGCGAATCATCGTCTTGTAGTCATCGACCACGAGGACCGGCATCTGAAGATCAAGGGCCATAGTCTACTCCATACTGTCAATTTGCGCGGCCCCTGGCCGTGGGCCGGTGGATACGCGATATGACCTTGAAGGAGAGAGACACATTACGTGTCCTCACCTCCCCACACTCAAAGCAATTTACCCGCGCCCCCTGAAAAGACCGTTAATAGCAAGCACTTTTTTGTTCGCCCAAAGCACAATTGCCAGAAAACCTTACGAGGCCTAGCGTCTGTCAGAGTCAAAAAAAGATGACCCTAGGCGGAATTCGCAATGCTCGAACTGCAAAAACTGTGTTTTGAAGATCTGAAAACCGGAATGAGCGAAGAACTTGTAAAGCATGTCAGCTCTTCAGACGTGGTCGGCTTTGCAGAAGTATCCGGTGATCGGAATCCGATTCACCTTTCCGAACACTTTGCAGCGCGCACACCGTTCAAGACCCGGATCGCGCACGGCCTCTATACCGCCAGCCTGATTTCCGCCGTGCTCGGGACACGCCTGCCCGGTCCGGGAGCGATCTATCTTTCCCAGACGCTCAACTTCAAGGCGCCGGTGAAAATCGGTGATGATGTCAAGGTGATCGTGACAGTGGAAGAGCTGATGGAACGCGGCAATCGCGCCCGACTTTCCTGCATCTGCAGCGTTGAAGACACGGTAGTGCTTGAAGGCGAGGCCCTGGTCAAGGTGCCAAGCCGGGATGAGGACAGATCCGGGCTCTGACGGTATCAACCCTGAACTACGAAATATCCCTGAAAACCCGAACTTGACCTTTGCGGTTCTTGACGGCAGGTTCCACGCCAGCAGGTGAGTTCCGCTTGAAGCGAATTCGCCCCGTTGACGTCTTTCCCCGAGCCGTTCCGGCCGCCAGTTTCGCGAAGGTCTGTTTTATGGGTCTGTCTCAACCCACCAAGTTTTCGATCATCGAAAACCTGAGCTCTTTTCCGGAGGAACTAAAAGGCGGCATTGTCGCTATCGGGAATTTCGATGGTGTGCATCGCGGTCACAGAGCTGTTCTTGATGCCGCTTTGGGCCTGGGACACGGCACGCATCATCCGGTTTACGCCATGAGCTTCGAACCCCATCCGCGCACGGTCTTCAATCCCGCCAAACCGGTTTACCGGCTTACACCGCCTGCCCTGAAAGTGGAGATGCTGGAAGTCTGCGGCCTGGACGGTGCGCTGATCCTGCCTTTCACCAAGGAATTTGCAGGTATGGAAGCCAATGCTTTCGTTCAGGACATTCTGATCGACACGCTCGGCATTTCTCATGCGGTTACCGGATACGATTTCCATTTCGGCAAAGCGCGCCAGGGCACGCCTGACTATCTGCGCGCTGCGGGGGCCAATCACGGATTTGGCGTGACGATCGTCCAGCGGGCGGAGGACGAGGGGGCCGAGGTCATTTCTTCAACCCGCATTCGCGACGGCCTGGCAAGTGGCGACATTCCGCATGCCAATTCTCTTTTGGGATATCGCTGGTTTTTCGAGGCAGAAGTACAGCACGGCGACAAACGAGGACGCGATCTGGGTTATCCGACGGCCAATCTGAGCCTTGATGAAAACTGCCCGCTCCGTCATGGCATCTATGCCGTCAAGGTCAAGACCGAAGAGGGTTGGCATGACGGTGTGGCCAGCTATGGCCGCCGTCCGACTTTCGACAATGGCGCCGCACAATTCGAGGTGCATCTCTTCGACTATTCCGGTGATCTTTACGGGCGGAAGCTAAGGGTTCATCTGATCTCCTATCTCCGTGGAGAAGAGAAGTTCGACTCTATTGAAGCCCTGATCGCGCAGATGGATCAGGACAGTGCGGAAGCAAGTGCCGCCCTCGCCTCGTTGCAACCCTTGTCCGAGATCGACTTGAAGCTTCTGGATCTCGAAACGTGACCAGGACCTCGGCATCAACCTCCATCGAGCAAAACTCGCTTCTCGCCATCCTGCTGATGACTTTGGCGATGCTGATCGTTCCGGTGATGGACATCATCGCGAAATATCTTTCGGCAGATTTGCCTGCGTTGGAAATAACGTTCGGCAGGTTTTTCTTCCAGTTTCTGATTTGCTTTGTCCTGGCTCTCGTTGGCGGCAGGCTCACGAGGCTGAGGGGAAAGCAGCCGCTGATCAATTACCTGCGCGGTATCCTCCTCGCGCTGGCATCACTCAGCTTCTTCACGGCTGTGAAGTACATGTCGGTTGCCACGGCAATCTCGATCTTCTTCGTCGAACCAATGATCCTGACCATTCTGGCCGCGCTGCTTCTGAAGGAACAGGTCGGCATCCGCCGGATCGGCGCGATCGTGGTCGGCCTTCTGGGCGCAATCATCATTCTGCGGCCTAATATTGCCGAAATCGGATGGGTCAGCCTGCTGCCGGTCTGCACTGCGGTGCTGTTTTCCTTCTACCTGGTGATCAATCGGCTTTATCCGGTAACCGATGATCTTCTGACCATACAGTTCAGCGCCGGTCTTTCTGCATCTCTCCTGCTCGGTGGTGCGCTGCTGGTCGGTGCGTTTTTTCAGGTTGGAGACATGGAATTTGTCCGGCCGACCAGTTCGCAGACTGGATTGCTTTTCATGGTTGGCCTGATTTCATTTGCAGCTCACGGGCTGGTGGTTGCTGCGTTTCAACGAGGAACGGCAAGTCTGCTCGCACCGCTGCAATATGTTGAGATCGTCAGCGCAACGCTGTTTGGATACCTGGTCTTTTCCGACTTTCCTGATGGTCCAACCTGGGTCGGTATCGCGCTCATCATCTCCAGCGGTCTTTACATCGCCCACAGGGAACGGAAAAAGAAATCCGACGGTCAAACAGACACAGTGCCGGAAATCTGATCAACGCTGTTTGATGAGCGCTGCTTGCCGGCGCCTCGCACCAACCGCCGCATGCCGAGCAAGAGAATGCCCAGCGGGAGCAACGGAGCGATGGGAATACCAAGCCAGATCGCAAACGGGCTTGTTGACGCAGACAGCGTGATCACCGCCGCAAGCGAGACTTTCTCATAAGGCAAGAAGCCGTTTTTCAAGCCTTCCCGTATCAAAAATGCGCACGGAACCACCAGCAACGTCAGGTCATAAGACAGGGCAAAGGGTGTTACCAGGAGAGCGCCACCAACCAGCACCGGCGCACGCACGGTCATGTCGTCGGAACGACGCCAGGCAATCCATACACAGGCAAGCACCACGAAGCTGACGACAAGTTGGACGGCGAGTGAAGGTAGATGATCGAGCCCAATCTGGCGGGCGCTGGCGTACGTGGAAATCATCTTGATCCATTCCACACCGCCAAGTTCCATCATCGCGGTGGCGACGGGAGCTTGCAGCCAAAACGCCTGCCAGACTCCAATTCCCAGAACAATCACACTCAATCCGGCGAAAACCAGTGTGGTTACGGAAGCACTCAAAAAAGTTTTCCAGTTGAGACTTGCGATCAAGGCGACCGGCACCAGTACACCCAGTTGGGGTTTGATCGTCAGGATGCCGAGCGCGATCCCTGCCCAGACCATTTTGTGTCGTTCCACTCCAATCAGAAACAGTGCATAAAGCGAGGCCGTGAGGGCGGCATTCTGCCCGTGAAAGGCATTGTTGGCGCAGGCCGGCACAAGGATAAGGCAAGCCGCCAGCATCCAGCTACCAGTGATCAATCGACAGGAAACGCATAAAATTCCGGTCGTCAGACCGACAAATGCTGCGAAAGCGATCTTGTATGGCAGCAAGGCAAATACACTTTGCATAAGCTGAAATGTCGGCGGGTAAAAAAAGCCGAACACCGTATCCGTACCTGACAGTTTGTGTTGAATGGCTGAGAATTCACTCGGGATATAGGCCAGTTCGGGTGTCCCGAGCAGTGCCTGCTTCCCTGCAAGCCAGAAGCTCAGATAGTCCATCAGAAGCGTACCATTGGGCGAACCGAATGTATTGGGAATGATCAGCATCCAGACAAAGCCGGCAGCAAACCCGATACCCGAGCAAAGACAGGCAAAGCCAATTCTGTCCCAGGTCAGCCAGTCACCCGACCGAATGGCGCGTGACCAAATACCTCTATCCGGGCTCGTGTCTACAAGCTGTTCCTTTTGAGTTTCCATCATCCGGAGTTGCGGTCCCGCACCGTAGTTGCTGCAATTGCCGCAAGATGCCTGAAGGTTATCTATATTCGGTTACCTCGAACATTTCCTGAATTGAACGAGATTTTCGCCGGAGAATTTCAGCTCAACTGACAGCAACCGCAGCTGGATAAGGTTTCGTTTCGACCTGACGACAATAGCCGGTCCCGGGTCGCCCAACGCCCGTCTCGCAAAACCTCAATCATGACTGGCTCCGTGTCCTGTTCAGTGAGGATTTCTAACCGCGAGGCTTTAAAATTCTCCTACGACCGGCATCTGAGGGTGCCGGGTTCAATAAGCCCCTTTATTCGCTTCTCAAGTGCTGCTATGTCCCTTGCCATGCAAAATCAGGCACTCATATTCATCGGCGCGGTGATGATCGCAATTACGCGAATTACTAGCCCGGCCCTCGGCTGACGCGAACGACGCGGCGCCAGGGACCGGGATCTTCCTGTTTGAAACTGCAGCCTGGTAACAGGCCGGCAGATACCCTGAAATATGATAGCGGGCATGCCGCCCGAACGACCGGATCGACTTTACGATGACCGAGACATCCAAACGCGACTATTCCGAAACGCTCAATCTGCCGCAGACCGAATTCCCCATGCGCGCCGGCCTTCCGAAGAAGGAACCCGAAATCCTGGCCCGCTGGGAAAAACTCGGTATCTACGAGCAACTGCGCGAACAAGGCAAGGATCGCAGAAAGTTTGTTCTGCACGATGGCCCTCCTTATGCCAACGGCAACATCCATATCGGCCACGCCTTGAACAAGACGCTTAAGGACATTGTCACCCGCTCCATGCAGATGATGGGTTTTGAAAGCAACTATGTTCCCGGATGGGACTGCCATGGTTTGCCGATCGAATGGAAGATCGAAGAGCAGTACCGCGCCAAGGGCAAGAACAAGGACGAGGTGCCGATCAACGAATTCCGCAAGGAATGCCGTGATTTTGCCGAGCACTGGATCGATGTTCAGCGCAAGGAGTTCAAGCGCCTTGGGATCGAGGGGGATTGGGACAATCCGTACCTGACCATGCGCTTTGAAAGCGAGGCGGTCATTGCTCAGGAACTGATGAAGTTCGCAATGTCAGGCCAGCTTTATCGCGGCTCAAAGCCGGTCATGTGGTCGGTTGTTGAAAAAACGGCGCTTGCCGAAGCCGAGATCGAATACCAGGATCACAAGTCCGACATGATCTGGGTGAAATTCCCGGTCGTGACAGCTGGCGGCAGCGACCACGAAGCCGTTGAGCAACTGCTTGAGGCATCCGTCGTTATCTGGACGACCACGCCGTGGACAATCCCGGGCAACCGCGCAGTTTGCTTCTCTTCGCGCATCGGCTACAGCCTCTATGAGGTAACCCAGGAGGGACTCCCTGACGACAACTGGGTTCAGCAGGGTGACATGCTCCTTCTGGCCGATGCGCTTGCGGACGACGTGTTCAAGAATGCCCGCATCACTGAGTTCAAGCGTGTGCGTCCCGTCACCTCGGAAGAGCTGGCAACCCTGACGCTTGCTCACCCGCTCGCGGATCTTGATCTGGGCGGTTACGAGTTCGATGTACCGCTGCTCGACGGTGATCATGTGACTGATGACGCCGGAACCGGGTTCGTTCACACCGCCCCTGGTCATGGTGCGGACGACTTTGAGATCTGGATGGAAAGGCGCGCCGAGCTTGAAGAGCGCGGCATCAACACGGCAATCCCCTTTACAGTCGCTGATGATGGTTTCTACACCAAGGACGCTCCAGGCTTCGAAGGTTGTGAGGTCATCACCCACAAGGGTGAGAAGGGCAAAGCCAACAAGGCTGTGATCGAAAAACTGAAGGAAAGCGGAAACCTGATCGGACTTGGCCGTCTGACCCACTCCTATCCGCATTCCTGGCGCTCCAAGAAGCCGGTGATCTTCCGCAACACCCCGCAATGGTTCGTCTATATGGACAAAACCCTTGACGGTGAAGGCGACACTTTGCGCACGCGTGCGCTCAATGCCATCGACGAAACCCGTTTCGTACCGGGCAGCGGTCAGAACCGGCTGCGCTCGATGATCGAAAACCGCCCAGACTGGGTTCTGTCCCGCCAGCGCGCCTGGGGCGTGCCGATCTCTGTGTTCATCAACAAGGACACTGCGGAAATCCTCAGGGACGAGGCGGTCAACCAGCGAATCTACGACGCATTCGTCGCGGAAGGGGCAGATGCCTGGTATGCGGACGGTGCCAAGGAGCGTTTCCTCGGCAACGACTATTCGACCGATGACTGGGACATGGTCACAGACATCCTTGATGTCTGGTTCGATTCCGGATCAACCCATGCCTTCGTCATGGAAAAGCGTGATGACCTGAACCCGAAACGCAAGGGTAACGGCGGCGACGACTACGTGCTTTATCTGGAAGGCTCCGACCAGCATCGCGGCTGGTTCCACTCTTCTCTTCTTGAAAGCTGCGGCACGCGTGGCCGCGCGCCTTATGATGCGGTTCTGACCCATGGCTTCACCATGGCCGAAGACGGACGGAAGATGTCCAAGTCGCTCGGTAATCAGGTGTTCCCTCAGGACATCATCAAGCAATATGGCGCCGATATCCTGCGTCTTTGGGTTGCTTCCACCGACTATTGGGAAGACCAGCGTCTTGGCCAGGAAATCATCAAGACGAACGTCGACAGCTATCGCAAACTGCGCAACACGCTGCGTTGGATGCTTGGTTCCCTCGCCCATGCAACGGGCGAAGAAGTTGCCGTTGCCGACATGCCCGAGCTGGAACGCCTGATGCTGCATCGTCTGGCGGAACTTGATGTCATGGTTCGTGAAGCCTACTGGGAGTTCGACTACAAGAAGATCTTCCATCAGCTCTTCACCTTCATGACCGTGGAGCTGTCCGCTTTCTATTTCGACATCCGCAAGGATGCGCTTTACTGCGACGCGGCATCATCGAACAGGCGCAAGGCGTCTCTGTTTGTCATCGACAAAGTGTTCAATTGCCTCGTCAGCTGGATGGCTCCGATGCTGCCCTTCACCATGGATGAAACCTGGGTATCGCGTTATGGCGACGGCACCTCGGTGCACCTGCAGCAGTTCCCGGATGTTCCTGCCACCTGGAAGGACGAAGCTCTTGCTGCCAAGTGGGCCAAGATCAAGACGGTCCGCCGCGTCATCACGGGCGCTCTCGAAATTGAGCGGCGGGAAAAGCGCATCGGATCCTCACTGGAAGCTCATCCGGTCGTGCATGTCACGGATCCGGAGCTGATGTCGGCGCTCGATGGTCAGAACATGGCCGATATCGCGATCACCAGTCAGCTGACGCTTTCGGCCGAAACCGCCCCTGAAGGCGCTTTCGCGCTTGACGACACCAAGGGTGTTGCAGTCGTTCCGGCCCTGGCTGAAGGACAAAAGTGTGCTCGCTCCTGGAAGATCCTGCCCGAGGTTGGCACGGACGCCGAGTATCCGGACGTGACCCTGCGCGATGCAGCCGCATTGCGCGAATGGGACTCAACTCACGCGGCGGCGTGATTGGGTATTCGGTCAAAGACCATGAGCAATCAGAGCAGTTCCGTAGAACCACAAGCTAAACGGCCCCTCCTGTGGGGCCGTTTCAGTCCTTTCGTGCTGTTGATTGCGCTCATAGGCGTTGCTCTCGATCAGGCGACGAAGATCTGGCTGGTTCATGGCTTCGACCTTGCCAACAACGGACCGATTTCCGTACTGCCGGTCCTGGATCTGGTCCTGGTCTGGAATCGAGGTATTTCCTACGGTCTGTTTCAGCAGAACAGCGACATTGGACGCTGGCTTCTTGCCGGACTGACTGCTGCAGTCACCGTCGGCATCTGGATCTGGTCTGCAAGATGCCAGTCGAAACTGGTCGCCCTATCGCTCGCCCTGGTTATCGGAGGCGCGGTCGGCAACGGCATTGACCGGGTGTTCCTCGGGGCGGTCGTGGATTTCGTTTATTTTCACGTCGGAAACTTCTCCTGGTACGTCTTCAACCTTGCAGATGTGTGGATCGTTGCGGGAGTCGCCGGTCTCCTGTATGACAGTTTCCGAAATGGTCCTAATTCAGCCGCAAATTAGCGGTTTAAGGCTGGGCTGACGGATTGCGGGTGGCGATTCGCCTGCATTTTCAGATAAGAAATTGAGGAGTCTGCTGTGGTGCGGACGATTGTTGGCTGGGTAAAGAATTCTGCGGTCGTGGCACTCGTTGCCGGTCTGGCTGCCTGTCAGGCTGCAGACGGAACAAGCCAGGCACCGGATGTTGCCCTGGTGGATTCGGTCATGAAGGGCCTTGGAGCGGTTGATCCAAACGAAAAGCCGATCGACTACAAGCCCCGTGCACCTCTGGCCATGCCATCAGAGCCGGAGAAGCTTCCTGAACCGGAAACAAGCCTTGCTGGCGCCAATTCCGAAAACTGGCCGCAGCAGCAGGAAAACCCGCAATACAGAGAGCTGAAGGCGCTTTATGCCGGCTCCGGCCGCATGCAAAGCGAGCCGTTGACGCCGGAACAGATGCGCGGCTTCAAGATTACCGGTGTGACCGACTCCCGCGATCCCCTGGCGGAGCGCAGAGACAACGAGATCACCGAAGGTGCAACTCTGACCCGCGCGGAGCAGAATGCCGAGTGGGAGCGCTTGCAGAAGCTGAAAGCCCAGCAGGCCGGTCTTGACGAAAACGGTCTGGCAAGCCGCCGCTACCTGACCGAGCCGCCCTCCGGCTACAGCACACCATCTCCGGATGCACCGATGCCGGATACAATTTCGAAAACGAAGCGTAAGCCGACCAACCACGACGTTTATGATTCAAAGCCACTAGACCCAAGGTGTCTCGAAGGTCAGTCAGCGTATTGTAACTAGTGAACCGGCGGCTTGGCCGTCCATGACAAAAAAGTAATGAGACCTTCGGGCCCGGCTTCCTATATGGAAGATTAGGTCCGGAGGTCTTTTACGTTTCAAGACCAGAAGCGGGAGTTGCACGTGAACCCACCCAAGAAACTGTGTCATCCATTTACCCCATCCAACCTAAGGCGCGCCGCCGGTTTATGGCTGTTGCCTGTCCTTCTTCTCAGTACCACTTCCCTGTTGCCTCCAGACCCGGCAAGAGCAGAGGCCGTTGCTGCAAGCGACATGGTGATCGCGCCCAACCTTGAAAGCTTCATGCTGGAAAACGGACTGCAGGTGGTCGTCATTCCGGATCGCCGCGCACCGGTCGTGACTCACATGATCTGGTACAAGGTCGGCGCGGCGGACGAACCGGAAGGTCAGTCCGGAGTTGCGCATTTTCTTGAGCATCTGATGTTCAAGGGCACCAGCACATATCCCGACGGCGCATTTTCCAAGATGGTCGCTGAACGCGGCGGACAGGAAAACGCCTTCACGAGCGCGGACTACACGGCTTACTTCCAGCGTGTCGCCAAGGAACATCTTCCGTTGATGATGAAACTTGAGGCAGACAGAATGGAAAATCTGGTCCTCACGGATGAAGTCGTGGCCCCCGAGCGGGATGTTGTGCTTGAAGAACGGCGTATGCGCGTTGACAGCGAACCCGGATCCAGGCTCCGTGAAGCCCTGAATGCCATCACCTTCGTCAATCATCCCTACGGTTCGCCGGTCATCGGCTGGCAAAACGAAATCGAGGCTCTCAACAAGGACTCGGCGATCGCGTTCTATGACCGCTTCTATACTCCCAACAACGCGGTTGTTGTGATTGCCGGTGATGTCGATGTGGAAACAGTGCGCAAGCTTGCGGCTGACACCTACGGCAAGATCGCCAGACGGGCGGAACCGGGCGAGCGTATCAGGCCGTCAGAACCACCTCTCGCCGGAGAGCGCCGTATCGCTGTTTCCGATCCGCGCGTGCGCCAGGAAACCGTCTCGAAAACCTGGATTGTGCCAAGTCAATCGACCGGCACCGGTCGCACGCCTGAAGCTCTGGACGTGTTGGCCTACATTCTTGGCGAAGGGCCAACCAGCCGTCTGCACAAGTCCCTCGTCCTGGATCGTGAGGCCGCCATCGGCGCCGGCGCATATTACCAGGGAAGCGCTCTGGATGATGGCAGGTTCGGGCTCTACGCCGCACCGCGCCCCGGCTACACTCTTGAGGATATGGAGCGGTTGATCACCATCGAGCTCACGAAACTGCTTGATGCGGGTGTCAGCGAAGAGGAAGTAGAGCGAGCTCAAAACAGCATGATTGCGAGCGCAATCTATGCTCAGGACAGTCAATCAGGCCTGGCTCGTCTTTTCGGCGGGGCGCTGACGACAGGACAGACAATCGAAAACGTTCAGAGTTGGCCCGCGCAAGTTAAGGCCGTCACCCCTGAAGACGTGCTCGAAGTTGCCCGCTCTTATCTGACCGGCTTTCCCGTGACAGGTGAACTGCGCATGGAAGTGCCGACAGACCCGGCCGCAACCCTGACCGAAACCTCCGAACTCAAGGACAAGTCCTGATCCATGGCGCAGAAAACATTTGTCCGGGAGTTTCTTCCCGTCACCGTCCTGGCAATCGTCGCCCTTCTCGGCTTCGCCCGTTTGGCGCAAGCGGTTGAAATTCAGAAGGTTGTCAGCCCTGGCGGCATTGAGGCATGGCTCGTGGAAGACCATACGGTGCCGATCGTCGCTATGAATTTTTCCTTTGAGGGTGGGTCAGCTCAGGATCCGGAAGGAAAGGAAGGACTGACCCGACTGCTGGCGGCAACACTTGATGAAGGCGCAGGCGACCTGTCCTCCGAAGACTTTCAGGCGCGCCTGGAAGAACTTGCTGTCGGCATAGGCTTCAGTACCGGCAAGGACCGGTTCTACGGCAGCTTGCGTACCCTTACATCGACCCTGCCCGAGGCAGGCGAACTTCTGGCAATTGCCGTGAACGAACCGCGCTTTGACGAGACGCCGGTCGAGCGCATGAAGACGCAATTGTCGACGCAGGCAAGACGCAATCAAAGCAGCCCGGACGCCATTGCCGGCAGATCCCTTGCCAATGCAATGTTCGGCTCTCACCCCTACTCCCGGCCAACGATTGGCACAGAAGAAACCCTGAGCGAGCTTCAACCCGACGATCTTGGCGCACAATACGAAAAGATTATCGCCAGGACAGGCCTGACCATTGGCGTTGTCGGTTCGATTAATGCCGAAACGCTAAAGCCTCTTCTGGACAAGGTGTTCTCGAACCTTCCCGAAAAGGGTGAACTTGTCACGGTTGCCGACCTTGCACCCAATTTCGGTGAAGATGTTCACAGGGAGCTGGCGGTCCCTCAAACCACCATCCTTCTTGGGCTGCCCGGCATCACACGGGACGATCCCGATTACCAGGCTGCCTATGTGATGAACCACATACTGGGTGGTGGCAGCTTTACGTCGTGGATGTACGAGGAAGTGCGTGAAAAGCGCGGCCTTTCCTATGGTGCCAGCACTTCGCTTTCTCCCTATCAGCACACCGGTCTGCTGATCGGCTCTGCCTCAACAAAAGCAGATCGGGCAGACGAAACGGTCAAAATCATGCTCGATCAGTTCCAGCGTATGGCATCGGAAGGGCCGACCGAGAACGAGCTCAAGTCGGCCAAGCAGTTCATCACCGGCTCCTACCCGCTGCGATTTGACAGCTCCGGCAAGATCGCCCGTCAGCTTGTTGCCTTGCAGAACGCTGATCTCGGCATCGATTACTTCGAACGCAGGAATAGCGAAATCGAAGCTGTCACCCTGGAAGACGTCCAGCGCGTTGCAAAAAGACTGCTGGCAGAGAAAAAGCCGACCATCGTCACCGTTGGCCCAAAACAGGGCTGAACAGCGGGAAACAATTGTCTGGATTTGAGAAAGGCGGCAGAAGCGATTCAGCTGCCTTTCTTTGTTTAGATATTCCATCAGCCGCGAGAGAGAAACCGTCACCTTTTGATCTTCGAACCAGGAGAACGTTTCATCATGAAACGTCACCTGTCCGAATGAAGGACAACCTGATCAACGGAAATGGCGGTGAGTGTGCAGGTTCAGGGTTGCGTTGCGCGCAAGGCCCTGAGAAGCCAAATCAGCCGGCAGCCGTTCTACGTGGGCCCGGCGCCGGCGCACCCTGCAGAACTTCTGCTCTTACCGGTCTTGGCGGCGAGAACAGATTGCCCTGCGCAAGTTTGACATCGTAGTCAAGCAGTTCAAGCACCTGAGACTCCGTCTCGACATGATCGGTGATCAGCTCCATGCCATAGCGATGTAACAGATCGCCGAAGTCCGACGGATGAATATGACCGTGATTGGCCTCTCTGCGCCCGATCAGGTAGTCCGCATGCAACTTGCCGAATTTGAACCCGCGCCCTGCAAGGGAATTGAAGTCCATCTTCATGTCCGAGATCCGGTCAATGGAGAAGCGGAAGCCGACGTCGTAGAGCGCGCTCAGACTTTCCAGCTCCATCGCCCCCATCTCGGCGACATCGCTTTGCGAGAATTCGAAGACAAGGACATCCGCGAAATTCTGATTGGCTTTCACGAACTCGAGGAAACCAGGGAAGAAGGTTTCATCCACCAGTGACAGCGAGGAAATGTTGCAAAACAAAATCGCATTGCGATTGCGCGACGTCAGGCGGCGGATGACCTGGATGGACCGAAACAGAAGCAGGTTATCGATCCTGGCGATCTGCCCGGACTGAACCGCTTCGGAAAGGAAAGCTGCAGCCTCGACTGCATTTCCGTTGGCGTCCCGAAGCCGTGTAAAGGCCTCGTAATACTTCACCTGGCGCTGCGGCAACGTCACGATCGGCTGCAGGTGCAGTTCCACCCGGTTGGCGTTGAGCGCTGATGTGATGAGTTCCCGCATTGCCATGTTCGGCTGCGGTCTTTCCGGTTGCAGGACAGGTCTTTCCTCGTGCGGGAAACCCGCTGCCATCGGAGGCTCTGGCCTGACTTCCGGCGCAGATGGCTGATGAGCATCAGGTGCGAAGGAGGGATCGGGACGCGTGGGCGCATTCACACCGTATCTGCTGTCCCAGGCTTCCTGACGCTGATTTGGTTGATGCTGATTGTGGTCGACCTCACCGGCATGTGCAGCCGGTGGCTGCATGTGCGAGTTTTGGTAAGGATGAGCAGGCTGAGCAGGTGCCTGTGCGGGCTGCGGCTGGACCGCACCGAAGTTTTGAGGGTTTGGCTGCGGTGATCGATTGTCCGCAGCATAGCCTGGCAATTGTGGCTGAGGCTGGGGCTGTTGCGGCAAACTTTGCATCTGCGGCGGAGACGCCAACGCCTGCTGATCCTCAACCCGGGTCTCCAGATCCGACATGGCTTCAGCCATCTGCTTCACCAGTGTCCCCAGAACTTCAACTTCAGCGAAAAGAGGATCAATTTCTGCCCGGGTCCGGCGAGGCATGGTGTGTTCCATCCCTGTCAGCCTACCTTCGAGATTGCCGACATCCTCATCGAGATCGGCCATCCGCTCTTCCAATCGATCGACGGCTTCGCTGACGGCGCCGCGATCCCGCGCGCGACCTATGAGCAAATGAACGAGGATCATGGTGCACATCAGTGCGAGGGACAGGGAAACTGCCTCACCAAAGGGACGGCCGAACTGGAAGATGAGCACCGTCGCGGACGACAGCGCTATCACGGCCATGCATATTGCTACAAAAATGGTCCCTGTGCGGCCCATGGTCTCTGAATGTTCCGACCCGAATCAAAAGTTATCGGTTAATCATGCCTTAAGAAACAGCAGCCTCCGAATCCGTAACCTGCTTTCCGGCGCTGAATCCGTGACTTGTCCCCGATTATGCGTCCATTGTCGTATAAATGCGCGCGATTGAACCTATTCGGATCTCACAACAGAAGCCGAAAGACAATTTCGCAGATCAGTACTCCACAGCCTTGCGGGCCTGTCCCTTTTCGACTTTGCATGCACCCGTGACTTCGCTAGACTTCCCATAGGGAAATTTGTCGTGGCGCAATTGTTCAGGTTACCTCTGAGAGGGGACTGGTATGCATGTTGCCGAACGCTCATCCCGAAGACCTTTGCCCCAACGCGCAAAGGAACGCGACCCGGATTCCGAGGCCGCCTCCTGGGCACCTTCCGAAAACACGGACGAACCGGAGCTTATCTTGGCTCCAGTCTCGGACCGCTCCTCCGAAGTCAGAGTTTCAGCAGACCTGATAAAAGCCGCGCTGAACAACGCTCTCGCCAGTGCGGAGTTTCAATCGGCCCCACAGCTGCGAGCCTTTCTGGAATTTGTCGTCGATGCGACACTGAGCAAAAGTCGGGAAAAAATAAAAGGTTACACGATTGCGGTTGAAGCTCTCGGCCGATCTGAAGATTTCAATCCCGTCACAGATCCGATCGTCAGGGTGGAAGCTGCTCGACTGAGACGACGCCTCGACAAATATTATGCGGGCTCCGGCGCCAACGATCCGGTACGCATCACCATCCCAAAAGGGAGCTATACGCCCCAGTTCAGCGAACAGACTGTTTCGCCCGTGCATGGCGCTTCCGCAAATCAGGAGGTGACTGATGATTTCAGCTTCGATCCTGAGGAAGTGCTGCTGGACAAAACGGCCCAATTCTCCCTGCCTAATTTTGCTCCAGGAAAAGACGAAGTGCCGTTTTTGAGTGGCCTCTCGTCTCAGTTACCCGAACTCACGCCTTTTGAGAGCTCCTCCCCCGACACTTTGTCCGCATCAACGAAACTCAATCAGCCCGGCACACTTTTTGGGCCAATGGCAGCCATGAGAAGCCTTTCTGAACAGCGCCTTCCATTACCTGCCGCAATCGCATTGGGTTTGTGCTGTTTTGCGGTTGGATATCTTGCCGGAATGCTGTGAAAACATCCTCTTCGTCTCGAACCAACTCTGTCAAAACTGCAAATTGCGTCATCTGACAACGGTTTGTTTACCCTGTTCGGGAATTATCAATTCGAAGAATCTTTCGA
Source organism: Pseudomonadota bacterium (assembly GCA_039195965.1). Classification (GTDB taxonomy): domain Bacteria; phylum Pseudomonadota; class Alphaproteobacteria; order Rhizobiales; family Stappiaceae; genus Roseibium. The sequence goes on along the minus strand of JBCCVB010000058.1, from coordinate 4,941 downwards.
TTTTCGAATGACCCGGTTCGAGCGATGGGAGTTACCCAGTAATGGGGAGTAACGAGGGCCACGCATTGCCTGTAATTGTACGTGTTCTGGACGCATCTGCTTCTGAGGCTGCTCGTACATCCGCTGTCTGCGCCAAGTTATCGGCATCCTGTACAGATCCGATCCTGTACACCGATTCCAGTTCCTGCCTGCAGGACCTGGCGGACAAGTCTACGGACATTCTCATCATCGATCTGGAAACAATTGGCGGCGACGAGGCCCTTGAAGCCTATGCTGTAAGGTGTCCAAAGTCCGTGATCATCGCCGTTTCCGCCAAGGGATCGGTGTCGCGTGCCGTCAGTGCCATGCGCGCAGGTGCACACGACTTTCTGACCAAGCCGTTCTCTCTTGATGCGCTGGCATCCAAGATCTCTTTCCAACTGCAACAGCGTCGTCCAGTCTCCGCCCCTTCAGCTCCCGCGGCAAACGATGTGCCGGAAAGTGCTCCACTTTCGGAGAAGCCTGTTGCATTTACGGCGGCAACGCCCTCTGCAGGAGATCCAATTGGTTTGACCCGCCTAGTCGGAATCTCCTCGCAGATGCGGGAGATCCACGATCAAATTGCGCGCATGGCCCCCTCGCAGGCTCCGGTTTTCATCACCGGCGAATCCGGTACGGGCAAGGAGTTGTGCGCCAATGCGGTTCACGACCTTTCAGACAGGCAACCGAACAAGTTCATCACGCTCAACTGTGCCGCCATACCGCGCGACCTCATTGAAAGCGAGATTTTCGGTTACGTCAGAGGAGCCTTCACCGGTGCGTCCGACAATAGAGCAGGAGCGGCGGAACAGGCGGACGGCGGAACTCTGTTTCTGGACGAAATCGGCGAAATGGACCTGATGCTGCAAAGCAAATTGCTCAGGTTCCTGCAGACCGGCACATTTCAGCGTCTGGGTGACACGCAGACGCGCAAAGTGGATGCCCGCATCATCTGCGCCACCAACAGAAATCCTCTCAATGAGATTTCCGCGGGTCGTTTCCGCGAAGACCTTTATTACCGTCTTCATGTGCTGCCGATCCATTTGCTCCCCTTGCGAGAACGGCGCGATGACATCCTGCCACTCGCACAAACGTTTCTCGACCGCTACACACGTGAAGAGCGCCGGGGGTTCAAGGGCTTTGACGCAGATGCGGAGGCAAGGATCGTTTCCTATTCCTGGCCCGGCAACGTCCGGCAGCTGGAAAACACGATCCGGCAGATTGTCGTGATGAATGACGGTGCGGCTGTCACCTATGACATGCTGCCGATGGTCATCCGGGATCAGAGTTCCCGCCCGAATGCGATTATCGATCTGTCGCGAGAACGCTCCCGCATGGCGCCCCCCAGTCGTCCGTTCGGTGCAATTGAACCCCTTTGGGCTCAGGAACGACGCATCATTGAAGATGCGCTGGACGCCTTCGATGGGAATATCGCGATGGCGGCTGCAGCACTGGAAATCAGCCCGTCAACGATTTACCGGAAACGTCAATCCTGGTCGGCACGTAGCCTTTAACCGGCTAGCGTTTACCGCATTGCACACATTTTCTTGTCTATTGGGAAAAGTCGGTCTATATCGGCGAAATCGCTAAAAAACGACAAGATTAAAGGGCGTGCGGGGAAAAATGACATTGCTGACCGGAAGACATGTACCTCGGCGGATTGCGTCCGCCGTTCTCATTGCTTTGGGAACAATCGCGGGGACAGTTTCCGCACACGCCCAAGCCGGGACCAACTCAGTACCTTCCGAAGCCTTTGCGCAAGCACAGGCAGCTTATGACGAGGCATGGGATGCTTCGGGGCTGGCATTTTTGGTGGCAACTTTCACGGAAAACGGCGGCTCCGCCTACGGACAGTACACACCTCGTACCAATACCGTCTTCTCAAACGGTGAAACCCTTTCGATCTACGCAGAACCCGTAGGATACGGTTATCGCGAGACCGGAGCTGATTTCGCGTTCGAACTTACGGCGAGCTACAAACTGCTCAACAAGTCCGGTCAGGTATTGGCCGGTCAGGACAATTTCGCTGTTTTTGCCGGAAATGGCCGTTCCAAACAAAGAGAACTCGCCGCAGCGCTGACATTCGAGTTCAGCGGGTTGCCGGCAGGGGAATACCAGCTTGAAGCCAGCTTCACCGACGAAGTGAAGGAAGATCAGGCCGGTTTCACGCTTCCCTTCGAGATTTCCGAAGCAAATTAAAAGTTACCTCCAACGCCAAGGTCGTTGCCGTGAAATTGTGCTGACGGGGCGCGGATGCACGGCACGAAGCTCAAGCCCGCTTGCGCGGGCTTTTCTTGTTCAAGCCTCTTTGGACTGTCAGGCGGTAGCTGCATCTTCCGCTGTTTCGAGCAGTTCCAGGTGCCCTTCCGACTTGGACAGCACCCTGCGAAGCATCGGCTCAAAGAATTCAAGCGGCATTGTCGGATAATCAGGATCGAAGGCCTTCTGGTCGTACTCGTGGCAGAAATACCTGCAGTCCTCCCAATAGGGACTGTCACGGTACTTCTCGCGAGCATGCCGGTCACCACCTAGAAAGTGATTGTAATAGTACCCCTGAAAGACACAGTGATGCGTCAGTATCCAGTGACACTTCTCGCTGACATACGGCTTCATCATCGCAGCAGACAGCTCACCGTGATTGTAAGGTGAAAGAATGTCCCCGACATCGTGGACCAAGGCCGCCACGACTATTTCTTCCTCGGCGCCATCCTCGTAGGCGCGGGTCGCTGCCTGCAGACAATGCTGGTAACGATTGACCGGATAGGGCGTCCAGTCTTCATCCAACGACCGGATCGCATCCAGAATCCGGTCAGGCAGGGCCGCGTTGTAAGCGTCCTCGTAGTCCATGACAGCAAGGAAGTCTTCCTTGCTCGCATTTTCGAAACTTGTCCAAGTCGGTTGATGTTTCGCGTCCATGCTGTCCTCCCTTTGAATGACGGGAAACATAATTGGCACCGACTGGAATGAAAAATGAATTGATTGCATCACAGTGATGTGAAAAACCTTTCGGTATGCAAATCGAAGCGATTGAAGCCTTTCTCGCCGTTCTGGAAACAGGTGGCTTTCATTCCGCGGCCCGCAGGCTTGGCGTCACCCAGACGACCGTGAGCGCACGGGTTCGATCACTTGAAGATGCCGTCGGCAACCGGGTGCTTGAACGCGGCGCCAGTGGTACGGTTCTATCGGAATTCGGCCAGGAGTTCCGGCCATTCGCCGAGGAAATGATCTCACTCTGGAAAATTGCCTCTACAGAACTTCCCGACAGAGTGTCGAACCGGATCTCGCTGCGGATCGGCGCGCAGCTCAGTATCTGGGACCCGCTACTGGTCGACCTTGCCATCCATCTGGAAAAAACTTATGGCAAGCTTGTTTTTGCGCTGAATTTTGATCACATCACGAATGTGGGCGAAGCGGTTGCAAGTCATATGCTGGATGTCGCCCTCACCCATGAAAAACCTGTAGAGCCCAAAGTTTCCTATCGAGAGCTTCGCCCGGAGAAACTGGTGTATGTCGAAGCGCCGGGCCCAGAGGCCTTTTCCAGTGAACCGCATTTCATCAATCTGGATCTCGGCAGACAGTATCAACAACATGTCGAGGCAATTGTTGACCCGACTTTCAAGCAAAACCTGTTCCTCGGCAATTGTCTGATGGGACTTCGCTACTTGCTGCAACGCGGCGGACGCGGACTTTTCCCACAGTACCTTCTGGAGGAATACCTCGAGAGCGGACAATTGCAGGTCATCGGAAAGGAATTGTTTCCACTGCCGTGCTATCTCGTTTACCGGACGGATTCCCCATCCGCAGATCAGTTGGACGAGGTCGAATGCTGCCTTGACGCCTTGAGAAAGAAAACCGGTTAAATTCGCCCTAACATCGCCGTATTTACCTTGCTAATGCAGCCTCAGGTCTGCAGACATTAAATTCTCCTCATAAAGCATTGACAACCAGAGCGCGGCTACATAAATCGATTGCGCTGTTAGCACTCGCCTTGAGGGAGTGCTAAGAAGCTGCGGGAGGGATCCCTCCCGTGCAAGTCAACCCATTTATCATGTCTCGCGCGCTGCCAATTGCGTGGGGCGCGCTCATGAGAGGAAACAGTCTTATGGCATTTCGTCCACTGCACGACCGTGTCGTAGTTCGCCGCGTCGGCTCTGAAGAGAAGACCGCCGGTGGCATCATCATTCCGGACACCGCGAAGGAAAAGCCGCAGGAAGGCGAGATCATCGCTGTCGGCACCGGCGCTCGCAAAGACAACGGCGAGATCGTAGCTCTCGACGTTAAAGCAGGCGACCGCGTCCTGTTCGGCAAGTGGTCCGGCACCGAAGTCAAAATCGACGGTGAAGACCTCCTGATCATGAAGGAATCCGACATCATGGGCGTGATCGCTTAATCACAGCGAACCGCTTCTGATCTCAACATCATTCCAATTTAAGTGAGACGACTACATGTCTGCTAAAGAAGTAAAATTCTCCTCCGACGCCCGTGAGCGCATGCTCAAAGGCGTGGACACCCTCGCAAACGCCGTCAAGGTAACCCTCGGCCCGAAAGGCCGTAACGTTGTTCTCGACAAAGCCTTCGGCGCACCGCGCATCACCAAAGACGGTGTTTCCGTTGCCAAGGAAATCGAACTGGAAGACAAGTTCGAAAACATGGGCGCACAGATGGTGCGTGAAGTGGCTTCCAAGACCAACGACATCGCTGGTGACGGCACGACCACTGCTACCGTACTGGCTCAGGCTATCGTCAAAGAAGGCGCAAAAGCTGTTGCAGCCGGCATGAACCCGATGGACCTGAAGCGCGGCGTTGAAATGGCTGTTGAAGCTGCTGTTGCTGACCTCGTAAAGCGCTCCAAGAAGATCAAATCTTCTGACGAAGTTGCTCAAGTGGGCACCATCTCCTCAAACGGTGATGTTTCCATCGGCG
>JBCCVB010000057.1:0-35128 GCA_039195965.1 Pseudomonadota bacterium | reverse complement strand
TTCGCGCTGTCCTTCCCGATCTCGCGCTATGCCGCAAAACTTGAAAAAAGGTGGGCCCAATGATCGAGATACGTGGCCTCGAAAAATACTTCGGTGCGCTCCAGGTTCTCAAAGGCATCGATCTGGATGTCGAGAAGGGCGAAGTTCTCTCCGTGATCGGCGCGTCCGGTTCCGGCAAGTCGACCCTGCTTTATTGCATCAACGGCCTGGAGCCGATCCAGAAAGGGTCGGTCATCGTGGACGGCACGGATGTTCACGCCAAAGGAACGGACATAAACAAGCTGCGTCAGAAACTTGGCATGGTGTTTCAGCAATGGAACAGTTTTCCGCACCTGACGGCCTTGGAAAACGTTGCTCTTGCCCCCAAAATCGTCAAAGGCAAGTCGAAGGCCGAGGCGCAGTCGATCGCTGAAAGCCAACTGAAACATGTCGGCCTTGGCGACAAGCTGAATGTCTACCCGGGAGCTTTGTCCGGCGGCCAGCAGCAACGGCTGGCGATTGCGCGTGCTCTGGCAATGGAGCCGTCCTACATGCTGTTCGATGAAGCAACCTCGGCGCTGGACCCCGAGCTGGTGGGCGAAGTGCTCGACACGATGCGCCTTCTGGCAGAAGAAGGGATGACGATGGTCTGCGTTACCCATGAGATGGGATTTGCTCGCGATGTCTCCGACCGTGTGGCGTACTTCCATCAAGGCGTGATGGAGGAAATCGGTCCGCCTGAACAGATTTTCGGCGAAGCTGAATCCGAAAACACCCGCAAATTTCTTGCAAACGTGCGCTGAATCGGCGCGAACATTTGTGACATCAGGTCCCTGGCCTCCCGCGCGGCGCGGAAACATCAGCACAGCGGACCTGCCCCTGAAGGAGTAAACTATGTCCTCGAATATCTTTTCCGGATGCATGCCGGCCCTGATGACACCGTGCAAGGCGGACCGTACGCCGGACTATGATGCACTTGTCAAAAAAGGTCAGGAGCTGATCGCAGCCGGCATGTCCGCGGTTGTCTATTGCGGCTCCATGGGCGACTGGCCGCTACTGACGGACGAACAGCGCATGGAAGGTGTTGAGCGCCTGGTCAAGGCCGGCGTTCCGGTCGTTGTCGGCACCGGAGCCGTCAATACCAGGTCTGCCGTTGCGCACGCGGCTCACGCCGCCAAGGTTGGTGCTCATGGTCTGATGGTGATCCCGCGTGTTCTGTCCCGCGGTATTTCGATGACCGCGCAGCGTCATCACTTCAGCGCAATCCTGGCGGCTGCGCCGAACCTTCCGGCTGTCATCTACAACAGCCCGTATTATGGCTTTGCCACCCGTGCGGACCTCTTCTTCGACCTGCGCAAGGACTTCCCGAACCTGATCGGCTTCAAGGAGTTCGGCGGTCTGGACGACCTTCGCTATGCGGCAGAAAACATCACGTCGCAGGATGATCAGGTAACGCTGATGGTCGGTGTCGACACCGCCGTCTTCCATGGCTTCGTCAACTGCGGTGCAACCGGTGCAATCACCGGCATCGGCAACGCGATCCCGAAACAGGTTCTGCATCTGGTCAACCTGTGTAAAAAGGCTGCCGAAGGTCATGCGGAGGCTCGCCAAAAGGCCAAGGAACTTGAAGAAGCCCTCGGTGTTCTGTCCAGCTTTGACGAAGGCCCGGACCTGGTCCTCTACTACAAGCATCTGATGGTGTTGAACGGCGAAGAGGAGTATCTCCTGCACTTCAACGAAACCGATGCTCTGAGCGATGCACAGCGCAACTATGTTGAAGCCCAGTACAAGCTCTTCAACAACTGGTACGCCGACTGGTCCCGGCAGGGAGGAGTCGTTGCCGAATGCGCGTAATCGACAGTCATACAGCGGGTGAACCGACCCGTGTCGTGATCGAAGGCGGACCTGATCTCGGTTCAGGTTCGCTGGCTGAACGTGCTGCACGGCTGGAAGCGGAGCATATGGATTTCTGCGCCTCAGTGGTGTTGGAGCCGCGCGGTCATGACGCGATTATCGGTGCGCTGCTTCTGCCTCCCACCCGCGATGATTGCATTGCGGCGGTGATCTATTTCAACAATCTGCAGAACCTCGGCATGTGCGGTCACGCGACCATAGGGCTGGCGGTCACGCTTGCGCATATGGGCCGGATCGACCCGGGACGGCACAAGTTCGAAACGCCCGTCGGTGTTGTCGAGGTTCTCCTGCACGATGCCAATACGGTATCTGTGGTCAATGTGGAGAGTTACCGTCTGCACAAGGACGTCACGTTGGAAGTGGAAGGCACAGGCCGGTTCACCGGTGATGTCGCCTGGGGCGGCAACTGGTTCTTCCTTGTCAAGGAAAGTCCCATTGCGCTCAAGACCGCCAACATTCTTCCCCTGACTGATCTGACCATGAAGATCCGCTCGGCTCTGGAAGCAGCCGGAGTAACGGGTGCGAACGGCGCATGGGTCGATCATGTCGAACTGTTCGGACCTCCGGAAGATGCCTCTGCCGACAGCCGCAACTTCGTCCTTTGTCCGGGCGGTGCCTATGACCGCTCGCCCTGCGGCACGGGATGTTCGGCAAAGCTCGCCTGTCTTGCCGCTGACGGTATTCTGGCACCGGGTCAGGACTGGGTGCAGGAAAGCGTAATCGGCAGCACGTATCGGATCAGCTACCAGCCAGGCGAAGAGGGCGGCGTCATTCCGACCGTCACCGGCCAGGCTTTTGTGACTTCCGATGCCAATCTGATTTTCAACCCTGTGGATCCCTATCGCCTGGGTATCCGCTCCTGAACTGGGTGACGTCATGGACTACAAGAACCTTGTCGGTGGCAGCTGGGTAGAAACCAGCGAAAGTACGCCAAATGTGAACCCGTCGGACATCAGTGACGTTCTGGGGCATGCGGCCAGAGGAGATGCCGCACAGCTGGACCAGGCGATCGAGGCAGCCCATCGCGCTGCTCCGATATGGGCCGCATCGACGCCTCAGCAACGCTTTGACGTGCTTGATCTTGTCGGGACCGAATTACTGGCCCGCAAGGAAGAGCTGGGCCGTCTCCTGTCAAGAGAGGAAGGCAAGACGCTGCCGGAAGGTATCGGTGAAGCCGCGCGTGCAGGACAGATCTTCAAGTTCTTTGCCGGTGAAGCTTTGCGTCAGGCAGGCGACATCCTGGCGTCTGTGCGTCCGGGCATCGAGGTGGATGTCACGCGCTCACCGCTTGGTGTCATCGGTCTGATCACGCCCTGGAACTTCCCGATAGCGATCCCGGCATGGAAAATCGCTCCTGCGATCTGCTATGGCAACACCGTGGTCCTGAAACCTGCCGAACTGGTTCCGGGCTGTGCGCATGCGCTGGTGGAAATCCTCTCACGCAGTGGTTTGCCGGAGGGGGTGATCAACCTGGTCATGGGGCGTGGGTCGCAACTTGGGCCCCGCCTGATTGAAAACAGCAAGGTCAAGGCCATTTCCTTCACCGGCTCGGTACCGACCGGTCGCGGTATCGCGGCAGCTTGTGGTGCCAGCTTGAAGAAGGTCCAGCTGGAAATGGGCGGCAAGAACCCGATGGTGGTTCTGGATGACGCCGATCTGGATGTCGCTGTCGATGCAAGCCTGAACGGCGCTTTCTTTTCAACTGGCCAGCGTTGCACGGCGAGCTCCCGTCTTGTTGTAACCGAAGGCATTCATGACCGGTTCGTCGCTGCGCTCGCAGAGCGAATGTCCGCGTTGAAAGTCGGCAACGCGCTGGATGCAGGCATCCAGATGGGCCCGGTTGTTGATGGCCGTCAGCTGGAACAGAACCTTTCGTATGTCGACATTGCAGCCGAGGAGGGTGGCAAGGTTCAGGGCGGCGAGCGTCTCAACAGGGAAACCGAAGGGTTCTACATGGCGCCGGCTTTGGTGACCGAAACCTCGAATGATATGCGCATCAACCGGGAGGAAGTGTTCGGCCCGGTTGCGTCGGTCATTCGCGTGAAGGACTACGACGAAGCACTGAACGTTGCCAACGACACCGAGTTTGGTCTCAGTTCTGGCATCTGCACGACATCGCTGAAACATGCGAGCCATTTCAAGGCCAATGCCCAGGCCGGAATGGTGATGGTCAACCTTCCGACAGCCGGGGTCGACTATCACGTACCGTTTGGCGGAACCAAGGGATCCAGCTTCGGTTCCCGCGAGCAGGGACGTTATGCGGCCGAATTCTATACGAGCGTGAAGACTTCTTACCTTCAGCCGTAAAGCAATTTCGGATCAGATTACTGTGCGTTTTCGATCGATCTGATCAGATGAATTTGCCTCATCCCATTTGAACCACAGGCAAATTCAACTCGTCAGGCGAGACCGGCCGGTTTTGCCTGACGGGATTTAAGCCAAGCACATCAAGCGCCCGAAAAGAGGCGGATCCGTGCAGATTTCCAATGGAGGAGAATTACATGAAACGGCTTTTGAACATTGCCGCGGTCGTCGCCGTGGCGATTGCAACCCCGGTAAGCGCTGCTGACGTCGAATGGAAGATGACCGCCGCTATCGGTGAAGGTTCGTTCTTTTATCAAAATTTCATGGAGCGATTTGCAAACAATGTAGACACGCTGACCCAGGGCCGGGTCAGTATCAAACCGTTTGGCGCAGGCGTTCTGGCACCGGCCTTCAAGGCGTATGAAGTTGTTCAGGATGGTGTGGTCGAGGCCGGCCACTCCACTCCGTCCTATCTCGTCAATCAGGACCCGACCAATGCGATCTTCGCGAGTTTCCCGGGCGGTATGTCAGGCGAGGCAACCCTGCACTGGGTTTATGAAGGTGGCGGCGAGAAACTGCTTCAGGACTTCCGCCGCGAGGAGATGGGATTGCATTCGCTGGTCGTTGGCATCGGTACGTCCGAGATCATGGCGCACTCGAACGTGAAGATCGAAACCGTTGATGATCTCAAGGGCGTAAAGTACCGCACGTCTGGTGCGTTCGCCGCGGTTCTGCAGGAAAAGTTTGGCGGAGTGCCAACCGTTGTGCCGGGGAACGAAATCTACACGCTGCTGCAGCGCAAGGGTGTGGATGCGATTGAGTGGTCGACCCCGGGCGCAAACATTACCGAAGGCTTCCACGAGGTTGCACCTTACCTGATCATGCCGGGCGTTCATCAGCCGTCATTCCTGTGGGAAGTGTTCGTGAAGCAGGAAACCTGGGATGCCTTGCCTGATGATCTGAAAGCGCTGATCACCGCAGCCGCAAAGCTCACCACCTATGAAAGCTTCACCCATTTCGGTGACAAGGACATTCGGGCGATGGACGAATTCCGCAAGACCAAGGTGAAAATCGTCAACATGGTACCGGCTGAAGCGGAAAAAATCCGCGAAGCAGGTCGCGATTGGGCCCGTGCAAAAGCATCTGAAAAAATCGAAGCCGGCGACAGGCGCATGCAGGACGTGCTGGACAGCTACCTGGCCTACCAGGCGAGCTGGGCAGCAAACTCTGGCTACCTTGTCCGGGATGCCGCCGAGTAATCGGGATCAACAGACCTTAGGACTGTCGGCGAAAGCCGGCAGTCTGCTTGGCGGGGGGAAAGATGATTTTTATTTGCCGGGTCATAGATGGCCTGTCCGACTTGCTGGGGCTTGCCGGGCGTCTGGTTATTTTCGTGCTCATTGTGGCCATGCTCTATGAAGTTGTTGCGCGCTACGTTTTCAACGCGCCAACCCTTTGGGCATTCGACATTTCATACATGCTGAATGGTTCCGTCTTTCTTCTCGGAGCCGCCTACGCACTGCGCAAGGATGCGCATGTGCGGATCGATTTCCTTTCACAAAGGCTGCCTGTCCGTTTTCAGCAGTACCTGAACGGTGCAATTTATCTTCTGGTCATGGCGCCGCTGGTTTTTGCGTTCGCATGGATCGCGGCTCAAAAGGCCTTGAAAGCCTTCTCGACCGGTGAGGTGGAAAGTGTCAGCCCCTGGGCTCCGCTTGTCTGGCCATTCTACGGCGTCATAGCGCTCGGGCTGTTTGTCTTTGCACTGCAGTTTGTCAGCGAAGCCTTGAAGTATCTGTCCGGTCAAAAACGCCCCGACTCCTCCGAAGGCGAACTTGAGGGAGCGGAGAGCGACCAATGATTCCGGTTTTGATGTTTCTTGCCCTGTTTGCGCTGGTGTTCGCCGGTGTTCCGGTGGCTTTCGCCCTTATCATCGTATCCGTCGGCTTCGGCTACACGGTCTTCGGTGACCTGATTTTTCTTCAGCTATATGGCCCACTTCTGTCGACGGCATCCAATTTCGTGCTGGCCGCCATCCCGCTATTCATTTTCATGGGCGCGATCCTGGAACGTTCAGGCATCGCAAAACGCCTGTTCCAGGCTCTGCAGCTCTGGATGGGGGGATTGCCCGGCGGTCTGGCTCTTTCAACGATTGCCATGTGTGCGATCTTTGCAGCGGCGTCTGGCGTCGTCGGGGCGGTTGAAATCGTTGTCGGGCTGATGGCTATTCCGGCGATGATGAAAGCCGGATATCGCAACGATCTGATCGCCGGAACAATTTGCGCCGGTGGATCTCTCGGAACCATCATTCCACCGTCGGTCATCGTGGTGGTCTATGCTTCGATCGCACAATTGTCTATCGGACAATTGTTCGCCGCGTCCATCCTGCCGGGCCTGCTAATGGTCGTCTTTTTCATTGGCTATGTGTTGCTCCGGAGCATTCTGAAACCAGCGGATGCACCCAAACTGCCGATTGAAGAACGATCCGTCCCGGCGGCCGACAAGATCCGGATCACGCTGACCGCATTGCTGCCGCCGCTTGCGTTGATCGTCATGGTTCTCGGCTCTTTGCTCGCCGGAGCGGCTTCGGCAACCGAAGCTGCCGCGGTTGGTGCTGCAGGGACGGTTGTTCTTGCTCTGATGTTTCGCGAACTGACACCGAAACTGCTGATCGATGCTTTGGGCGTTACCCTTCGCATCACGGCGATGATCATGCTGGTTGTCGCCGGCGGCACCATGTTCACCAGCATTTTCGCTGTTACTGGCGGCGGCGCTCTGGTGCGTGAGACTGTCGGGTCGATCGGCTACGGCAATGCAGGCACCATCGCCTTCTTCCTGTTCGTGGTGTTTCTCGCGGGGTTCGTTCTTGACTGGGTTTCCATCGTCCTGATCTTCATTCCGATCTTCACGCCGGTGGTCAACGCATCTGGAATCGATCCGGTTTGGTTTGCCATGATGGTGCTTGTCGTCATTCAAACCTCCTATCTGACACCGCCGATGGCGCCTTCGATCTTCTATCTTCGATCGATTGCTCCGCGAAGCATGACATACGGACAAATGTACAAGGGTGTCTTGCCGTTCGTGGTTGCACAGATGCTGGTGCTTGTCGTTGTTATCCTGTTCCCTGAAATCGCCACCTGGTTGCCGTCCATATTGGTAGGACTTTGAACATGACTTCGCCGCAACACGACATCGTTGTGATTGGCGCCGGTATTATCGGCATCAGCACAGCCCTTGCATTACAGGCAAAAGGGCATGACGTGCTTGTGGTCGACAGGCACGACGGCGACGCCAAGGCCTCGGAAATGAACGCGGGCGCTTTCGCATTCACCGACGTCGTGCCGCTGGCAACTCCCGGCATCATGCTCAAGGCGCCAAAATGGCTCCTGGATCCTCTCGGCCCCTTGTCGGTTCCACCGGCTTACGCGCTGAAGATCGCCCCCTGGATGCTGCGTTTCTGGCGCGCCAGCTGGCCGGACCGCTACAGGCATTCATTGGCGGCGCAGGCTGACATGATGAAGCTTTCGCAGTCCGCGCTGGATCGGCAAATCGATGACACGAGTGGTGAAGCTCTCTTTCGCCGCGAGGGGCAGCTGCAGCTTTATGAAGGTGAGGGAGAGTTTCGAGCGAGCCTGAAAACCTGGGAAGAGCGCAAGAAGCATGGCATCCGATTTGATTTGCTGGAAAGCGTCGATGCGATTGCGGACATCCAACCCGGCATTAATCCGCGCTTTACCCATGCCGGGTTCACGCCGGACTGGATGAATACCTGTGATCCCGCGCGCTGGCTGTCGCATCTGATGCAGACCTTCATTGCCAGGGGCGGACGGGTTGGCGATGCGGAAGTCATGGCCTTGAAGCCCGGTGAAGACGCTGTTTCGTTGCAGACTCCTGAAGGAGACATTGCTGCAAGAAAAGTAGTCGTATGTGCCGGTGCCTGGTCACATCACCTTGCCCGTTCGCTCGGGGATCGCATACCGCTGGAAACAGAGCGCGGATACAACACGACGCTTGGTGACGGGGCGTTTGACCTCAGAACCCACCTGACATTCGGTGGACACGGATTCGTCGTGACCAGGATCAATGGCGGGGTTCGAGTCGGCGGAGCGGTCGAACTCGGTGGTCTCGACCTGCCACCAAATTACAAGCGGGCGGACATTCTTCTGAACAAGGCCAAAACCTTCCTGCCCGACCTCAATACTGATGGTGGCAAGCAATGGATGGGGTTCCGGCCCTCCATGCCGGACAGCCTGCCTGTGATCGACCGTTCGCCGAAGGAAAGGCGGGTCATCTACGCCTTCGGGCACGGCCATCTTGGCCTTACCCAATCGGCTGGGACAGCAGAACTCGTGGCTGCCCTGGCAAATGACGCAACATCACCAATGAACATGAGCGCCTTTTCCGCGCGCCGCTTTTAAGGAGACCTCCATGAAGATTTCTGCGATCAACGTGTTTCAGGTGGGGCTTCCCCTGAAGGAAGGGCGCTACAGCTGGTCCAACGGCAATTTTATCGAGGTCTTCGACAGCACGGTGGTCGAAATCGTTACTGACGAAGGCTTGAAGGGGTATGCGGAATGTTGCCCGCTCGGCTCCGCCTATCTGCCGAGCTTCGCGCTTGGCGTCCGCGCCGGACTGCAGGAACTCGCCCCGCATCTGATTGGCGAGGACCCGCTGAACATCGGTGAAATCAACCGCATCATGGATGCCGCCTTGCGCGGTCATCCCTATGCCAAGGCTCCCATCGATATTGCCTGCTGGGACCTTCTCGGCAAGGCCACCGGCCAGCCGGTCTATACGCTTCTGGGCGGAGCTGCGCAGGAGGACGTTGTGCTTTACCGGGCGATCAGCCAGGAAGCGCCGGATGTCATGGCCAAGAAGATCGAAGGCTATGCAGCGGAAGGCTATACGAAGTTCCAGCTCAAGGTCGGTGGTGATGCCAACGATGACATCGAGCGTATTCATGCCACCCGCGCGGTTCTGAAACCGTCCGACCTGCTGGTCGCAGATGCCAACACCGGCTGGACGCGGCATGAAGCGGCGCGCGTGGTTGGGGCCATCGCTTCCCTAGATGTCTATGTCGAGCAGCCATGCCTGACTTACGAAGAAAGCGTTTCAATCCGCCGACGGACAGGATTGCCTTTCGTGCTCGATGAAGTGATTGACGGGCCGAACATGCTGGTTCGCGGGATTGCGGAAGATGCCATGGACTGCATCAACCTGAAGATCTCCAAGGTTGGCGGACTGACCAAGGCCAAGTTGATGCGTGATCTTTGTGTCCTGCACGGGATCCCGATGACCATCGAGGATACCTGGGGCGGAGATATCACCACCGCAGCAATTGCTCACCTGGCACGTTCGACACCGGCGGAATTCACTTTCTCTGCAACCGACTTCAACAGCTACGGTACTGTAGACATTGCGGAAGGCGCTCCGAAGCGCGTCAATGGCCGGATGACCGCAGCAGATCGGCCCGGTCTCGGCATCACCCCGATCTTCGAGGCGCTTGGAGATCCTGTCGCTCAATACTCCTGAGGTTGAAAGATGCGCAGCAGCAAAACACTTCACGTTATTTCCTGTCATGCCGAAGGTGAAGTCGGTGACGTTATCGTCGGTGGCGTCGCTCCTCCTCCAGGCGAAACGCTGTGGGAGCAGCGCAGCTTCATTGCCAGGGATGAAACCTTGCGCAATTTCGTTCTGAACGAACCACGCGGTGGCGTGTTCCGGCATGTCAATCTGCTGGTTCCCCCAAAGCATCCGGAAGCGGATGCAGCTTTCATCATCATGGAGCCGGAAGACACACCGCCCATGTCCGGGTCCAATTCCATCTGCGTGTCCACTGTCCTTCTGGATGGGGGCATCATCCCGATGCAGGAGCCGATTACGGAACTGGTTCTGGAAGCGCCAGGCGGTCTGGTTCGTGTGAAGGCCGAGTGCCGGAACGGCAAGGCGGAACGGATATTTGTTCAGAATGTCACCAGTTTTGCCGACAAGCTGGAAGTGCCGCTGGAAGTCGAAGGATTGGGAACCCTGACTGTCGACACCGCTTATGGCGGAGACAGTTTCGTCGTGGTCGACGCGAAAGCGCTGGGCTTTGCGATCGAAGAAAGTGAAGCCAAGGACATTGCCCGCCTGGGCGTTCGCATAACCAACGCTGCGAATGAGCAGCTGGGCTTCAGTCATCCGGAAAATCCGGATTGGGATCACATCTCCTTCTGTGCGTTCTGCGGACCGTTGTCGGAAACGCAAAAAGGATTGTCAGGCCGGTCTGCGGTCGCAATCCAGCCTGGAAAGGTCGACCGTTCTCCCACAGGTACCGCCGTTTCCGCACGCATGGCCCTGATGGCAGCTCGTGGCCAACTGTCGGTCGGACAGGAATTCGAGGCAAAATCCATTATCGGGTCGACCTTCACGGGCAAGATTCTGGCTGAAAAGCCTGTCGGTGACAGAAAGGGGATCGTTCCTGAAATAAGCGGCCGTGCCTGGCTGACGGGTATTCACCAGCACATGCTGGACCCGGACGACCCATGGCCGGGCGGTTACAAACTGAGTGACACCTGGGGAGCATGACGGCAAGCCCCGCTCGTGCGGGGTCACTGGGAGAGTTTATACTTGAACGCGAAATTCAGCCTTCATGGTCACAACCTGCTGGCGAAAGCATTGTAGTTCTGGAAAAGAAGGCTAACTATTATTTCGCATTCAGATGAATGCTCCCCGCTGCCCTTGAAAAATCTAAAAAGGATTCATTCAAATGTCTCTCCGTATCAATGACACGGTTCCGGATTTCAGCGCAGAAACCGACCAGGGCCCCATCAAGTTTCACGATTGGATCGGCGACAGCTGGGCGATCCTGTTCAGCCATCCCAAAGACTTCACTCCTGTCTGCACCACCGAATTCGGCGTTGTGGGTCAGCTGAGCAATGAATGGAAGAAGCGCGGAACCAAGGTGATCGGTGTTTCAGTCGATAATGCAGACGACCACCGGAAATGGAAACTCGATATCGAGAAGGTTTCGGGCACAGCGCCTGATTTCCCAATCATTGCTGACGACGGCCTGGCCGTTTCCAAAGCTTTCGACATGCTGCCTGCCGAGGCATACCTGCCGGACGGGCGCACACCTGCTGACAGCGCGACCGTACGCTCGGTCTTCATTATCGGTCCGGACAAGCAGCTGAAGCTATCCATGACCTATCCGATGACTGTCGGCAGAAACTTCGCTGAAGTCGTACGTGCGCTCGACGCTCTTCAGATGTCGGCCAAGGGTGTTGCCACGCCGGCGAACTGGGAAATCGGACAGGACGTGATCATTCCGCCAAGCGTGAATGATGAAGATGCGAAAGCCAAATTCGGCGAGTTTGACGCTGTTCTGCCTTATCTGCGCAAGATCAAGGCACCCGCATAAAAATACCCGGTTAGCAGTTGCTACCCGGACGGTCCGGCGGCCCTGAATCCGCCGGACACCGCAACTTTCATGGGCTTCAGCCCGCTGTGGTGCAAATCTGCAGGAGTGCTGCGAGGTGCTGCGGGGTCGCCAGACCGATGCAGCATGCATGGACCGTTGCCAGAAACGCAGTCAAAACAGTTCCGGTCGCCAGAGCCAGCATCATGGATGGGTCCTGACGGATTTCACGGACGGCGTTTGCCATCGGTACCGGAGTCTTCAGAAGTGTCATTTTGTCCTCCCCTCAGCAACGACACGAGGTCAGTCTGCAACTGACCTGAGTGCGTTGGTTCAACCTGTCGCTTCTTCGGCTGTTTCCTCGGCCTTCTTGCCGCCGAACAGACCTCCGAGCCAGCCTTTCTTGGTTTCGGCGGCTTCCTCATTCTCCTCAGGTGCCGGAGCGGTCGGTGCGACCTGCTCGGCAAACGCGGTGAAGAATTCTCCGGCAAGACGCTTGGAAGTCGAGTCGATCAAGCGCGCTCCGAGTTGCGCAAGCTTTCCGCCAACTTTCGCATCCACGTCGTAATAGAGGATGGTAGCATCCGGACCGTCTTCTTCAAGACGAACCTTGGCACCGCCACGAGCGAAGCCTGCCACGCCGCCAGAACCTTCGCCGTCAATCGTGTAGCCGTTTGGCGGGTCCAGATCATTCAAGGTCACCTTTCCGCCGAAAGTGGCTTTCACGGGACCAACCTTTAGTTTGACCTTTGCTTCCATCTCCGTATCGGAGTGTTTGGTCAGCTCTTCGCAGCCGGGAATGGAAGCCTTGAGTACGTCCGGATCGTTCAAGGCCTCCCAGACCTTTTCGCGCGGGGCTTCAATCCGTTGGCTGTCTGTCATTTGCATGTGTCTTGTCTCCGGTGAGCTGTCAAACGTGATGAATTGTGGCCTGGCGCTGATTCCCGCGCCGGATGAGTAGAAGTTCTGCGAGAATGGAGAGGGCAATTTCCTCTGGCGTGATGGCGCCCAGATCGAGCCCTGCGGGACCCTTGATGCGGTCGATCTCCGAGGATTGAAAACCCTTTTCCCGGAGTTTTTCCTTCAGCGAGGTGATCTTCCGGCGGCTGCCCACAAAGCCAATGTGACGGGCATTGACCTTCAAGGCCGCTTCCAGTGCCAACAGGTCGCCGCGCCCCTGCGTTGATACAAGAATGTAGGTTTCGGCATTTCCGAGTGAACCGAGATCGTAACCCTCCAGTCTTTTTTCCCAGGCGGAAAAAGCGGGCAGATCTTCGGCTGGAGCGGCAACGGTGACCTCAAAACCGATCGTTGGCGCTTGTTTCGCGAGTGCCAGTGCAACAGGGCTCGCGCCGCAGATGACCAGTGAGGGTCTTGGCAAGACGGGTTCGACGAATATGTCCATGGTTCCCTGGCTCGGGCACATGTTTTTTGCGAACTGAACTCCCTCGCGTTCCTCACCTGGCTGAACACCAAGCTCGGCCAGAAGATCTTCGGGCTGGATGGAAATCAGACGGGGTTCTCCGTCCAGCAGGGCCGCCTTGGAAGCTTTGACCACTGCGGCTCGTGCACAGCCGCCGCCGATCCAGCCACCGACAATCGATCCGTCACGGCCAATAATCGCTTTGGCGCCCGCCTTGGCGGCAGTGACCGAGATCGTTCGCACGACCGTAGCCAGTGCGTAGGGTTCACTGGCTTCTTTCAGCCTGTTCATCAGAGGATGCAGGTCACTCGTCAGTTCCGGCGCTGCGTCGGAAGCTGTATCGGGAACGGAGTGTTTCATCGGTACGTCTCCCATGGCGTTACAAACGGGCGAGATAAGGTTCAAGTGCAGCCAGGCTGTCGAGATTGTGGGCCGGTGCAAAAAGGTCGACATGTGGAAGGGCTGCCTGCATGCCGCCTGCTGTCGGTTCGTAACCTTCCCAACCAATCAGCGGGTTGAGCCAGACAATGCGCTTGCAGCGACGACGCAACCTCGCCATCTCGTCAGCCAATGCATCTGGTGCCCCGGTGTCGTAGCCATCCGACAGGATCATCACGCAGGTGCGCGAATGAATGACCCGCGCTGCGTGCCAGCGGTTGAAGTCGGCCAGCGCCTCGCCAATCTTCGTGCCGCCGCCGATGCCCTGTGCCATCAGCCCCATGCGGTCTAGCGCGCGCGCGGCATCGCGTTCCGATAGTGCCGAGGACACATGAACCAGGCGGGTGTGGAACAGAAAAGCCTCCGCCTCGCGGAAATTGTCCAGAATGCCGTGAACGAACCGGGTGAAGACGGCGGTGTAGTTGTTCATCGATCCCGAAGCGTCCAAAAGAACGACCAGCCGTAATTGCCGCTCGCGTGGTCCCTTCCGGATGAGTTCAATAGGTGTTCCACCATGTGAAATGGAGTGCCGGATCGTCCGACGGAGGTCGAGCCTCGGACCTTTGCGTTTCTGCCGGTCTCGGCGTGTCAGGCGAACACGCATGGATCGGGCAAGCCGTTCGGCCAGTTCATGCGCTTTGGCCACCGCTTCCGGATCATGCAGATGCCGAAAATCAACGGAGCCGAGAGTTTCGGCAATGCTGGCGCCCTCCCGTCGACCGGACGGTTTGTCACCTGTCTCTTCGTCTTCTTCTCCTGGTTGCCGTTCGACATCTCCGGCAATCGTGTCCTGTCTGGTCCCTTGCGCATCCATGAGTTCACGAATGGTTTTCATGCTCTTCTTCGAGCTTGTGCCGGAGACCTTGATCCCGGTTTTGACGCCCTTGCCGGACCAGTAGGCGTCAAACAGCTCGTCGAATTTTTTCCAGTCCGACAACCGTCCGCAAAAGAGAGCACGGAAAGCACTTTTCAGGCTGTGCGATCGTTTCGACAATGGTGAGCACAACAGGGCAAGAGCATCGTTTGTTTCAGCCAGACCGACCTTGAAGCCGCTGTCGCGCAGCGAGTGAACGAAACCGGTCAGCCGCAGGCGCAGGGCTGTTCCGATATCGTCACGGGTGTCGATTGGCGCGGCGGTCATAACTCAGGCCACCTTTCCCAAAAGGCGGTCAGTGACCTCCTGCGTCACTCGGGCCTGGTCCTCGCGAGTTTTTAGAACACAGACGAGCGTGTCATAGACAAGTTCGCGGCTTTCCGGGAGGTTCTTTGCACCCAATCCGACCAGGGCTGCTGCCCAGTCGATGGTTTCTGCCACTCCCGGAACCTTGGTCAGGTCCTCTTTGCGCAGCTTGCCCATCAATTCCGCAATCTGTAACGCCAGCGCAGTATCGAGTCCGGGGACACGGGAAAGCAGAATGCGCGCCTCCCGGTCGGCGCTGGGATAGTCGACATAGTGATAAAGGCAGCGGCGGCGCAGGGCATCTGAAAGCTCTCGTGTGCCGTTGGAGGTCAGTATCACACGCGGGATACTGGTCGCTTCAACCGTGCCGAGCTCCGGGATCGAGACCTGGTAATCGGATAGGATTTCCAGAAGAAACGCTTCGAATTCCTCATCTGCCCGGTCAACCTCATCAATCAGCAGAACGGGTGGAGTGATTTGCCGGATGGCAGCGAGCAAGGGACGCTCGAGCAAGTACTTTTCGGAAAAGACAGCTTCCTCGACCGTCTCGGCATCATCGTCACTGCCTTCGCGCGCCTTTATGGCCAGCAATTGGCGTTGGTAATTCCATTCGTAAATGGCATCGGACCGGTCGAGACCTTCATAACACTGCAGGCGGATGAGATCGGCACCTTCCAGTTTGGCGAGCGCCTTGGCGACTTCCGTCTTGCCGACACCCGCTTCCCCTTCCAGCAACAGCGGCCGGTTCAGCATCTCCGTCAGCAGCAGAGCGGTCGCCAGGCCTTCATCGGCGACGTAACCGGTCTCTACCAGTGCCTTTGCCAGTTGTTCCTTGGTCTTGCTCATCCGTTTCGCAACAATGTTTGTTGGTCATGATGCAGGCTGAGCCTGCGTGCCAATCTGGAGCCCAGACTTGAGTCGCGGGCAATGCCCGCGACATCTGTTCTTTCAGCTCAACTGTGAGCGCCGAGGTTCTCAGCGGCCTGCCAGATACGCCAGGCATCATGCGGCATCTGGATATGAGTGCTTCCCAGGAACTGGAAGGCATCGTTCACCGCGTTGGAGAAGGCCGGAACACCGCCGACATTAGGGCTTTCGCCGACACCCTTCGCGCCGATCGGGTGATGCGGGCTCGGCGTTTCGGTGTAGTCGGTTTCCCAGTGCGGGGTCTCGACAGCGGTCGGAATGAAGAAGTCCATGAACGACGCCCCGAGTACATTCCCGAGCTCGTCGTAACGGATCTCCTGACCCATCGCGATCGCAAAGGCTTCCGTCAGACCGCCATGCACCTGGCCCTCGATGATCATCGGGTTGATCCGGGTGCCGCAGTCATCCAGCGCGTAGAAACGCCGGGTCTTGGCAACGCCGGTATCGACGTCGATATCCATGACACAGAAATAGGCACCGAACGGATAGGTCATGTTGGGCGGATCGTAGTAGCTGACCGCTTCAAGACCCGGCTCCATGTTCGGCGGTGGCGCATGATAGGCCGCCCAGGCAATCTCCTTCATGGATTTGCGTGCCTGCGGGTTGCCCTTCACCTGGAAACCGTCAATGTCCCATTCAAGGTCATATTCGGATACTTCCAGCATGTGTGCCGCGATCATCTGCGCCTTGTTGCGGATCTTGCGGGCCGCGAGCGCAATGGCCGCCCCGGCCACCGGAGTGGAGCGCGAGCCATAGGTTCCAAGACCGTAAGGTGCCGTATCGGTATTGCCTTCCTCCACCATGATGTCGGCGGCCGGAATTCCGATCTCCGTTGCAATGATCTGAGCCCAGGTGGTTTCGTGTCCCTGGCCTTGGGATTTGGTTCCCATGCGCGAAATTACCGATCCTGTCGGATGCACGCGGATTTCCGCACTGTCGAACATGGCAACGCCCAGAATATCGCAATTCTTGGACGGACCTGCCCCGACAATTTCAGTGAAAAAGGAAACGCCGATACCCATGATTTCGCGGGTCTCGCCACGCTTGAATGCTTCCTGCTTCGCCTTCTGCTCGGCACGCAGCTCCCGGTAGTCGATGGAGTCCATCGCCTTCTGCATGGCGGTGTGATAGTCGCCGCTGTCATATTCCCATCCCAGAGCTGACTGATACGGGAACTGGTCGGCCTTGACGAAGTTCTTCATGCGAAGATCGGCCGGGTCCATGTCCAGCTTTTGCGCCAGGATGTCCATGGCACGTTCGATGCAGTAGGCGGCTTCCGTCACCCGGAAGGAGCAACGGTAGGCAACGCCTCCCGGAGCCTTGTTGGTGTAAACACCGTCGACCTCAAGATGGGCTGCCGGAAAGTCGTAGGAGCCGGTGACGATGTTGAAGAAACCGGCGGGCCACTTCGACGGGTCGGCGCAGGCATCAAAACCGCCATGATCTGCGAGGACATGGACTTTAAGCCCGGTTACGGTGCCGTCCTTTTTCGCGGCGATTTCCGTTGTCATGTGATAGTCGCGGGCAAACGACGTTGTGGAGAGGTTCTCCATGCGGTCCTCGACCCATTTCACAGGTACGCCTGTCACGATTGACGCAACAATCGCACAGATATAGCCCGGATAAGCGCCCACCTTGTTGCCGAAACCACCACCGATGTCTGGCGCGATCACGTGGATTTTGTGTTCCGGGATCGTGGAAAGCAACGAGGCAACAGTCCGGATGACGTGTGGCGCCTGGAACGTGCCCCACACCGTCAATTCGCCCTTCACCTTGTCCATGGAAGCGACGGCCTGACAGGTCTCCAGTGGCGACGGATGGGTGCGGTGGTAGGAGATCATCTCCTTGATGGTCACGTCCGCTTCGGAGAAGGCCTTCGAGGTTTCGTCCTTGTCACCGACTTCCCAGGTGAAGATATGATTGTGGTGCTTGCGCGGTCCATGCGCGCCTTCGGTCTTGCCTTCCAGGTCGGGTCGCAAAACCGGAGCATCCGGATCCATGGACTTGAAAGGGTCGGTCAGGACCGGCAGCTCTTCGTATTCGACTTCAACCAGCTGGATCGCGTCATCGGCGATGTAGCGGTTTTCGGCGACAACAAAGGCGACTTCCTGGTTCTGGTAAAGAACCTTGCCGTCAGCAAGCACCATCTGCACGTCACCGGCAAGCGTTGGCATCCAGGCCAGATTCACACCCTTCAGGTCTTCGGCCGTCAGGACAGCAATCACGCCCGGAATTTTCAAGGCCTCGGAGGCGTCGATCTTGGTGATTTTGGCATGCGCGTAGGGCGAGCGGACGAAGTCGCCGAACACCATGCCCGGCAGTTTCAGATCGTCCACATACTGACCTTTGCCTTGTGTGAAGCGGATGTCTTCAACGCGTTTGCGCTTGCAGCCCATGCCTTCCAGGGCGGCTTCGCGCTGTTCCCGTGTCGGGGTCATGTCATTCATTCTGCAGCCTCCTTGATTTCAGCTGCGTTCAGTTGTTCCGCGGCGTATTGGATGGCTTTGACGATGTTCTGATAACCGGTGCAGCGGCAGAGGTTGCCCGAAATACCCATCCGGATTTCCTCTTCCGTCGGATTGGGGTTTTCCTTCAAAAGCGTGTGGGCGCGGGTGATCATTCCGGGAGTGCAGAAGCCGCATTGCAAGCCGTGCATCTGCCGGAAACCTTCCTGCAGCGCGGACAACGTGCCGTCCGGATTTGCAAGGCCTTCGATGGTGGTGAGTTCCGCCCCGTTGGCCTGTGCCGCGAACAACGTGCAGGACTTCACTGACATGCCGTTCATCTCCACGGTGCAAGCGCCGCAATGGGACGTCTCGCAACCGATATGCGGACCGGTGAGGTTCAGTTCTTCGCGCAGGAAATGGATCAGAAGCGTGCGCGGTTCGACAAAGCGCTGCACTTTCTTGCCGTTGACGGTCACGGAGACCGGGATTTGATCGATATCGCTCATTTTATTCTCCCTCGGTCTCAAATTCAGCCGGATGCGCGTTCGGCGGCGCGGGCAAGCGCGCGTTGCATCATGATGCCGGCCATCTTGGTGCGGTATTCAGCGGGCCCCCGGCCATCGGAGGCAGGTTCAGTGATTGCTTCGGCGGCGGAGACGGCCTGCTTCACGGTGCTCTCATCCAGCGACGAGCCGTTTAGAATGTCGCTGGCCTGGCCGGCGTAAAGCGGTGTGTCGGCAACATTGGTCAGAGCGATCGAGCAGCTGGAGACGGTGCCGCCTTTCATGGTCAGGATGACCGCTGCGGCGGCTGTCGCGTAATCGCCCACCTTGCGCTTCAGCTTTTCGTAGGCATATCCGTGACCTGCCGGCGGCACGGGTATTTTCACTGCGGTCAGAATTTCTTCAGGCGCAAGCGCGGTGAAGTAAGCCGCTTCATAGAAATCACGAGCAGCAACTTCGCGCTCTCCATCCGGCCCGGCCAGAACATATGAGGCGTTCAGGCATTGCATCAGTCCGGGCATGTCATTGCCCGGATCGCCATTGGCGACATTGCCGCCAAGCGTTCCCAGATAGCGGATCTGCGGATCTGCAATCAGCTGGGAGGTCTCGCGGATGATCGGCAGTTTCTTTTCCAGAAGCTCCGATTCGATAAGCTCATGCTGTGTGGTCATCGCCCGAATGGTGATGACGCCCGGCCCCTCGCTTATGCCCTTCAGATCGGCGATGCCGCCTAGGTCAACGAGGTGTTCCGGTGCAGCCATACGCAGCTTCATCATTGGAATGAGGCTATGGCCGCCGGAAAGCGGACGGGCCTCGTCGCCATGATCAGACAGGATGGCGACGGCCTCGGCCACGGTTGATGGCCGGTGATAGGTGAATTCACCAGGGATCACGTTTCTCTCCTCCCTCTATCGGTTCAGTCGAACCCGAACCGAGCACCGGATCGTCACTCCTGCGTCCAAGGCGTGTGCATCCGGCTGTTACGTGCGGTTCCATCGCCTGGGCGACGGATTGTCACATGTTGCAAGCGTGAAGATTGATGCGCCGCACACTCAAGCCGGCATGCACCGAAAGCGTGCAGGAATGCACGGAAGACAGGTTTTCGGGCACGAGATACGGCAGGTAATCTGACGTATTTCATGAAATACGAGCGGCGAAGTTTTCCAGTATCTGGTGTAACCTATTGGAAAATAGAGCGAGAAAGGGACTCAGCGCTCGATAATTAGTACTCGCTTATAGGTTGTGGTGATTTGGCTACATTTGCACGAACGGCGTGCCTTAAGCCGGTATGCCGCGACGCACATAACCGTCGAAATTGCGGGATGCGGGGTGTGAGGACTTACTGCGCCGCTGCTGGATGGTTTTCGTTTTCGGGGCTTTCTGTCAGGGCATTCAGCTTTGCTCGAATGCGACCCCAGCGAGATCGGCTCACCGGTACGGTCTGCGCTTCGTCACCTTCGAGAACCAGGACGCCTCCGTCGCCTGCACGCTTGAAACTGGCGACGCAGGACAGATTAACGATGTGGCTGCGGTGGACACGTTTGAATATCTTCGGATCGAGTTGCTGCTCGGCTTCGCTGATCGAAAGCGGGCAGAAGTATTCCCGCTCGCCATCATAGAGCTTGGTGTAATGTGCGTCGGCATGGATGGCGGCGATTTCCGAGATGCCGATCTGGGTCTTCTGGCCGTCTCGCTCGATCGGCAAAGTGCGTTTTGCGGCAGGGGCGGATGACCTTGGTGCGGAAGGAGCCGCTTGCAGACCGGAGGCACTTCGCTTGGCAGCATCGCCCGGGGCTGGTTCGGAAGGCAACGCCCCGTTGGACATTTCCGCAACTTCCCCCGTTTCGTCGATTGGTTCGCTGGTGCTATCCGCTGTCTCATCGGACTGTTGTGCTGGAACAAGGGCCAGAAGAAACAGACCCGAGACCAGAAAGGCGACAAACGACACGAAAATCGCCAGCATGCCCGGATCGAAGGCAGGTGCGGAAAGGCGGCGCGCCGTATCTGTCGTTGAGTAGGTCATACCGGTCATGGCCGTGTAATGCATGGCGGAGATGGCAAGTCCCATGACGGCTGCGGAAATCACCAGAGGCGGACGCTTGCCGAGGCCGAATAGCAGCCAGAGCGCCAACCCGGCCGCGTTGAATGCGATCAGAAAGCTGGCCAGAACATAAGCCGGATCGTGTTCCAGCAGCAGCGAATTGTGAAGAGAATACATGCCGAGATAGTGCATGGTGCAGATGCCTGCTCCCATCACGAAAGCAGCCAACCCCAATCTCAGCGAGGTCAGCCGTTTGTTGCTGGCCGTAAAGACCGCAACGCCCACCACAAGGACGCAAACCAGAAATGACAACAGGGTTGGCAGGACAAGGAAGTCGACACCGATCGGGAACTTGGCGGCCAGCATGCCCACGAAGTGCATGGACCAGATGGCAAGAGCAAGGGTAAGCGCGGCTCCCACAAGAAGCATGCGCCGTCTCGGTTCAACGGCTTTTCTTACCTGAACAGCAAGGCTCAGGCCGACAAAGCTTCCCTGAAATGCCATGACCAGGGAAAGCGCGACGAGCCACGGCTCGTGCGTCACTGTCATGTTGAGGCTCTCCTCCCAATCAGCCCCGTTTTCGCGTCGCGAACGGTCTATCAGTTTCAATGATAGGGGAAAGGGGAAGGGGCAGCAATCATGTCCTTGAATTGATGTGGGAACAGGTACCGCGGGGCGTCAGACTTCAAAGTTGGAGCAAGCAGTCAAATGCCTTCTGCCCTGCGGTTCTTCAAAGCATCACAGCGACTACGCACCCGGAAATTGCCAGCCTTAAAGCGCTGTTGAAAGCGCATCGAGGACACCGTCAGAGCTGAGGCGATTGTAGGCATCCTGTACGGTGCTGGTAAATTCGGGCGACGCTGGAAGATCGGTTCCGAAGACCGTCTTCAAGGAAAGCATCCGGGTTACGTAGTCCGGTCCGTCGAACTGGGCGGCAATAGCGGCAATCTGATCGGACAGCGGATCGTCGACTGGAAGGGGCGCGCCGGTTTCAGACGCGCCACGGCAATAGAGTATCCAACCGGCAACCGCCAGGGCGGAAAGGGGCCACGGGCGGCCTGCCTCAAGATGTTGGCGAATGGACGCAAGCAGTCTTTGGGGCAGCTTCTGGCTGCCATCGGTAGCGATCTGCGTGGTCTTGTGATGAAGCGCCCGGTTGGCGAACCGATCGATCAGCGTGTCGGCGTAACGGGAAACTTCAACGCCATCCGGCACCTCCAGGGTCGGCACCTGCTCATCCAGCATCAACTTTCTGGCGGCTGTCAAAAGCACCGGATCCATCATGCATTCCGCAATCGTTTCCTTGCCAGCCAGGGCCCCAAGATAAGCAAGGAAAGAATGGGATCCGTTCAACAGTCGCAGTTTCATCTCCTCGAAGGGAGCCACATCAGCAACGAACTCTGCGCCAGCAAGATCCCAGGCGGGCCTTTCACCTGCAAAACTGGCTTCGACAACCCACTGACGGAACGGTTCGCACAGTATCCCGTTTGAATCGGGGTGACCAAGTGCCTGGTTCAGACGGTCGTGGGAATGTTCGGTCATCGCAGGTGTGATGCGGTCGACCATGGAGCACGGAAACCGGCAATTCTCGTCAACCCAGGTTGCAAGATCGGCGTTGAGTGCGCGCGCATATTCGAGAACCGCCCGACGGCACAGCACGCCGTTGGAGGGAAGATTGTCGCAGGAAAGGATCGTCAATCCCGTTCCGCCGGCATCTTTCCTTCGGCGAAGACCTTCAACGATCGTGCCGATTGCGGTCTTGGGCGCATCGACCCCTTTGAGGTCTTCAACGATGCCCTTGTGGCCAAGATCCAGTTGACCACCGGACAGGCAGTATCCTTTCTCGGTGATCGTCAGGGTGATGACCGCCAACTCGGGGCTTGATATCTGCTCCACCACCGCATCCGCGCCATCCCGCGCGGGGTGCAGTGTTTTGATCACCGCGCCGATCTCCCGCAGAGTGAGATCATCGTCGGACATTTCTCCGACAGCATAGAGGCCGTCAGCCTGGTCAAGTTGGGTCAGTTCAGCCGCGCCTGAATTCAGGCGCGCGGCGATCACGCCCCAGTCGCTTTCTGTATGACGCAGCATTTCATCGTGAAACACCAGGACATGAGCCTTGGCAAAAGCCCCAAGGCCGATATGCAGCATCCGGGCGCGCAAGTCGTTGCGATCATAGGTAGGGGAAAGGATGTGAGAAGGTTGTTCAGTCATGAGTTGCTGGCCGGATTAGAATGCGATTTTTGTTCCGGAAGTGACCGGAAGTCCGTTGACAGTCAGTGGTGCTGATCCCGCCTGCCAGATTGTGACCGTGTCGAAGGCCGGTTGCCAGTCTCCCGAACGGTGCCAATGCAGGTGAACATCTCCATCGTTTCGTGTCAGTTCGAATCTTGTCAGGCAATGGTCGCCTGTGTGTGCGTTCACAGTAACGCCGTCGTCGTCATAGGCGAAAGACTGTCTTGAGGCGCCGTTGTTGTTTTGCGGATAGATTCTCCAGGTTCGCTCCCTGTCTGCATTGGCATCGGCACGAAGGTTGGCCGCAGCCAGCGGCAGTACAGTTCCGCCACGAACGAAGAGAGGGATGGTCTCCAGCGAAACCGGAACCTCGATGGTCTCGCCACCTGGATGCCAGACACTGCCGTCAAAGGCCCACCATCCTTCCTCATTTGCCGGAAGCGTCACCTGTCGGTGCGATGCTCCCTGTTCCACCACAGTCGCGACAAGAAGATCCCGGCCCAGAAGGAAGTCGAACTCGGTATCGCGGCAATTCGGATCGTCCGGGTAGTCCAGGAAGAGCGGACGCAGGATTGGTTCCCCTTCGGTCACCGCCTGATAAAGCAAAGTATAAAGGTAGGGGATCAGTTGGGCGCGAAACTTCAGGGCGTCTCGGACGAGCGGTGTGATCTCCGGATACATCCACGCTTCGTTTGCGGTGCCGTCGTCATTCCACGAGTGAATTGTCAGGCGAGGATGGAAAATTCCGTTTTGAACCCACCGCAGGAACAGCTCCGGCTCCGGACGCGGACCGGCGAAACCACCGACGTCGTGCCCGATATTGTAAAAGCCGGAAAGGCTGAGGCCGAGCCCCATCGGGATGTTCCAGCGAAGCGTATCCCAGGAAGTGTAGTTGTCTCCGGTCCATGTTTGCGCATAACGCTGCGTGCCTGGTGCCGCGCAACGCGAAATCAGATACGGCCGTTTGTCCGGCTCGCTGGTCTTTTGCGCGTCATGCGATGCACGGGTCATGAGCTGACTGTGAAGCGGGCGGATAAGGTTCACGGGAATGGGATTGCCGAAACCGCTGCAAACCGCTTCATCATCCCAGACCTCATATTCATTGTTGTCGTTCCAGGTATGGGGAATCCCTCTGGAAAACAGTTTGTCTTCGAGGTTCTTCTGCCACCAGGAAACGGTGTCGGGATTGGTGAAATCCAGATGCGATCCGTTGCCATCCCAAAAGGGTGATTGCTCGGGTTCTCCGGTTTCGCTGTCCCGTATGAAGAGGCCAGCGTTCTTTACCTCGTCATAGAGTGGATGATCATCCAGCAGCACCGGTTTGATGTTGGCGATGAGATGGACACCTGCTTGCGCATACTTCCCGGTCATGTCTTCCGCGTTTGGAAACCTGTCCGTGTTCCAGTGAAAGACGTAGCGCTTGCCCTCAATGGCAGTATAGCCGGAAGACATCTGGAAACTGTCACAGGGGATGTCTTCGTTTTCGAGTTTTTGAAGAAACTCCTCCATGCGTTCTTGCGCATTTTCCGCATCTGCATAGGCCATTGAGGAGCCGGAATAGCCAAGTCCCCACCGGGGCATGAAGGCAGTGCCTCCGGTCAGCCAGTGGTGACGCTTGACGATGTCCAGAACGGACGGTGCCCAACTGAAATAGAAATCCAGTTCCCCGTCTTCTGCACGAAATGCTCGGAAAGGCGGATGGTAATTGTCTTTTTCATTGCCGAGATCGAACCAGCAAGGCGCAAGCGTGTCGTAATAGAGCCCGTAGGCGCCAAGGGCGCCGCGATCCGTGATGGTGAAGGGAATATGCTTGTAGAGTGGGTCGGTCGTCTGGGCGTCGTAACCCATTGCGTCCAGATTGCGCATTTCATAGCGGCGGCCAGAACGTTCCAGAGCTCCGCTCTTTTCGCCAAGGCCGTAATATCTTTCACCCGGAAACCGGCGCAGGAAGTGCTGTTTGCGGTGGTCACGCCGCCCGATCATGTAGGCGCTTTGCGGCCGGTCGCGCGCCACTTCGCGCCAGTCTTCTTGCGGAGTCGAGCGGCATTCCCAGGTCATGCTCAACGGGGTTCCGATGGTCAGTCGAATATTTTGCGTTTCAAGGATAACGCTGTCTTCTGCTCGCCTGACCGAGAAATCGGGACAGGAAAAACCGGCAAGCGCATCCCGCCAGCGACCATCCCAGGGAACGTCTCCACCGGGAGCAACCGCCCATGTGCGGCTGAGGCGATATTCGCCGTCTTTCAAAAGGCAGATCCGGATCAGGGACGTTTCCAGAACCGAGATCTGGAGGCGATGCTTTCCTTCGACCTCAAGAACGATCCCGGTTCGCAGATGCTCGGCAAATTGCCAGCTGTTCAAGGCTTTCATTGATGGCTCCTAGTAGCCGAGCAGGAGGCGTGGCAGGAACAGGCTGATCGATGGAACGTAGGTGACCACCAGAAGCAGGCTGACAAGCACGGCATAGAAGCCGAGCATTGGTTTGATCACCTGTCCGATCTTCACGCCGCCGACGGAACAACCGACAAAGAGCGCAGACCCGACCGGCGGAGTACAGATGCCGATGCACAGGTTGAAGGTCATGACCACGCCGAAATGCACCGGATCCATGCCGAGATCCTTCACGACTGGCAGGAAGATCGGTGTGAAGATCAGGAGGGCCGGTGTCATGTCCATGAAAGTTCCGACAACAAGCAGCGCGATATTGATGATCAGCAATAGAACGAGCGGGTTCTCGGAGAGATTCAGCAATGCATCTGAGATGGAATAGGGAATGTCGGCAAAAGCCATGGACTTCGACATCGCGATGGAACATCCGATCATCAGAAGGACGATGGAAGTTGTCACCGCACTTTCCAGGATGATACTTGGCAGTTCGCGCCATGTGATCTCACGATACCAGATGACCGCAAGGAACAGCGTGTAGACCACTGCAACAGCTGATGCTTCTGTCGCGGTAAAGATGCCGCCGATTATGCCGCCCATGACGATGATGATCAGTCCAAGCGGAAGCATCGCATCAGCAGCCTTGACGGCGACTTCCTTGCCGCTCGGACGCGGAGCTACCGGATATCCGCGGCGCTTGGCAATGATACCTGCCACCAACATCAGGCTGAGGCCCATCAGGATGCCCGGGATGTACCCGGCGACGAACAACGCGGCGACAGAGGTGCCGTTGGTGATCAACGAGTAGACAATGAATGTGGAGCTAGGCGGAATGAGAAGGCCGGTCGGACAGGACGCGATATTGACCGCAGCGCTGTAAGCCGGGTCGTAACCTTCCTTCTTCTGCAAAGGCGCCATGACGCCGCCAACCGCAGCTGCGGACGCAACCGCTGATCCTGAAATCGAACCGAACATCATGTTGGCTATGACGTTGCAGTGGGCCAGTGCTCCGGGAAGCCGGCCGCCCAGAACCTTGGCGAATTCGATGAGCCGCATCGCGATGCCGCCCCGGTTCATGATGTTGCCTGCAAGAATGAAGAACGGGATTGCCAGCAGTGTGAAACTGTCCAGTCCCGACGCGATTTGCTGGGCGACAATATAGACCGACTGATCGAAGGACATGAACAGCAGGAAGGTGGCAAAAGCAGCCAGACCGATCGAAAAGGCGATCGGCACTCCCAGGATCATGAGCAGCGCGAACGTCCCGAACAGAACCAGGACCGATTGAATATCCATGAAATTTCCCCCAGTCCCTTAGTCCAGCGGGCCGCCCGCCTTGGGCGCGCCATCCTGATCGTTCGGCCCGCGGCCCTCACGGAAGAGGTCGGCCATGAAAGTCAGGCAGTAGTAGAGAATGCAAAATCCTGAGAACGGGATCGCGACATAGACGAGACCCATGGGCATCCGCAGGGCCGGGGATACCTGCCCGGTTTCAAGCGTGCGGTTTACCAGGTCCAGACCACCGTAGATCATTACCAGCGCCGCAAAGACTGCGATGGCCGTGATGATCCCGGCATTCACCAGGAGGCGGGTGGTCCCCTTGGTGATCACCGGCAGGAGATCGATGGCAAGGTGGCGTCGCTGCCCCAGCGTGTATGCGCCACCCAGCAAGGCAACCCAGATGAACAGGAAACGCGCCATTTCATCGGTCACGGTGCTCGGGCTTTCAAGCACATAACGCGAAAAGACCTGCCAGATGACGCAGGCGACCAGAATGGCGAAAGCGATTGTGATGACGAGGCGCAGGATCAGATCGACGCCTCTTGTAACGTTTGTCACGATGTTCCTCCCATGCCGACCCGGAATACCCATTCAAGCAGGTGTGTCGGCGGAATTCGACGGCCTAAGGTTTGCGCCAAGAAATTAAATTGGTCAACCAATTTTGTAAAAAAGGTTGACTGATTTCGAAAATTGGACGAACAATTCGCCATCCGCAGCAGCAATTGGCTGCGAGACCCGAGGCCGTGACCGGCTCATTGAGGAGCACAGGTCGCGTGGCCGAGGCTGCAATTGGGAGGAAGACATGACGAAATTCGTTAAGCTCGCGGCCGTCCTTGCCGCAGGCGTTGTTGCACTGGGTACGGCTGCCAATGCCAAGACCCTGCGTCTTAATCACAACAATCCGGAAGATCATCCGCTGCACAAGTCCATGGAATTCATGGCCGAGCGTCTGGAAGAGGCGACCGGTGGCGATCTGAAGATCCGGATCTATGCCAACGCCCAGCTTGGTACGCAGCGTGAATCGATGGAACTGATGCAGAACGGCACGCTGGACATGGCGCGTTCCAACGCTTCGGAACTGGAGGCGTTTGAAGAATCCTACGGTGCGCTCAACCTGCCTTACATCTTCGTCAATGCCGATCACTATTATGACGTTCTGAGCGGCGACATCGGTGCGGACATCCTGGCCGCTTCCGAAGACAAGGGCTTCATCGGTATCGCATTCTACATCGAAGGCGCGCGCTCCTTCTATGCCAACAAGGAAATCAACTCTCCGGCAGACCTTGAAGGCATGAAGATCCGCGTTCAGCCGAGCCCCTCGGCCATCCGCATGGTTGAACTGCTTGGCGGCAACCCGACCCCGATCGCCTGGGGTGAACTCTACAGCGCTCTGCAGCAGGGTGTTGTCGACGGCGCTGAAAACAACCCGATGGCTCTGACTTCAGCACGCCATGGTGAAGTGTCCAAGGTTTATTCCAACGATGGTCACACCATGATCCCGTCCGTCGTGATGATTTCGTCCAATACCTGGAACGACCTGTCCGATGAGCACAAGGCTGCTCTCACCAAGGCTGCCAAGGAATCCATGGACTTCCACCGTGAGCAGTGGGATGCCATGAGCGCCAAGGCTGTGGAGACCGCCAAGAACGAACTCGGTGTGAAATTCATCGAAGTCGAAAAAGGCCCGTTCATCGAAGCCGTTCTGCCGATGCACGAAGAAGCTGCAAAGAAGTCACCGGTCGTGGCTGACCTGATCAAGCGTATCAAGGATATTGCTCCGTAACGCTTGAATGACCAGCTTGGAGCATTCCGTGCCGTTTGTGAAAGCGCGCGGAATGCTCTCCCGACTTTGCCGGAGGCGGAAAGATGCTCGAACGTTCACATCTCGCGGACAATGCGTTGCAGGCTCTGCATGACGAAGACTACGACGTGCCTTTCAACACGCAGTCGCTCAATCATGACGGCCTGATCTTCATGGGCGGCCGGCCGGCTGAAAGTCTTGATGGCGACTGGACCTTTTGCGTCGATCTTCTGGATACCGGCTTGCGGCAAAAGTGGTTCTCCATGTTGCCGGAGGCGCCTGAAAACAGGACGGAGCCATGGGACTATGATCCCTATATGGGAGAAACCGTACCGGTGCCCTCCAACTGGGCGACGCTTAAGGAAAAGTGGTACTTCTTTGAAGGCAGTTCCTGGTATACGCGGCCGCTCGACATCGATGAAATTGAGGAAGGCAAGCGACAGTTCCTGAGATTTGGAGCAGCAAGCTACGACTGCAAAATCTTTCTCAACGGCGAATTCCTCGGCAATCATTACGGCGCTTCAACGCCGTTTTGCGTGGAGCTTACAGGTAAGCTCAATCGGGGACGCAACTGGATCATGGCCTGTGTGAACAACACGCGCACACGCGACCGGGTGCCGATGCGCAACACGGACTGGTTCAATTATGGTGGCCTGTACCGTGAGGTGTCCTTTTTCCAAACGCCGGCTAACCTCATCAAGGACTTCTTTCTCTATCTCGTACCTGATGGCACGTATTCCCGCATCCGCGCCGAAGTCGAGATTGACGGCGCTTCTGCAGCCTCCGTTATTCTTTCGATCCCCGAGCTGAACATTGAACAGACAGTTCCCATCGATGAAAGCGGAAAGGGACAGGTGGAGCTTTCCGCAAAGCCTGAACTCTGGAGTCCCGGTTCGCCGAAGCTTTATGATGTTTCCGTCAGTTTTGCAGCTGACAGGATCACGGACCGTGTCGGTTTCCGACAGGTCGAAAGGCGTGGCACAGATATCCTGCTGAACGGCCGGTCCCTGTTCCTTCGCGGGATTTCCGTACACGAGGATGACGCCGAGTTGGGCAAAGTCACCAATGAAGACGATCTGCGCCGCCGGTTCTCTCATGCGAAGGAGCTTGGGTGCAATTACCTGCGTCTGGCCCACTATCCCCATCATGAGCGGGCCGCGGAAATTGCCGATGAACTTGGTTTTCTTCTTTGGGAGGAAATCCCCGTTTACTGGGCGATCGACTTCGCCAATCCTGCCACGTACAAGGATGCAGAAAACCAGCTTCGCGAACTGATCAAGCGAGATCGGAACCGGGCCAGTGTCATCATCTGGTCGGTCGGCAACGAGAATCCTGACACGGATGCGCGACTGAAATTCATGCAAGGGTTGGCTGATACCTGCAAGACGCTCGATCCAACACGTCTGACCTCGGCCGCCTGTCTGGTCAACCACGCTCAAAACCGGATCGAGGATCGTCTGGCAAAGCACATCGATGTCATCGGACTGAATGAATATTATGGCTGGTACGAAGAGAATTTCGACGACCTTGCCGCGATCGGCAGGAACTCGGACCCGGACAGACCGGTGGTGATCTCGGAGACCGGCGCGGATGGTGTGATTGGCGCCAAGGGACCTAAAAAAGGTCTCTTCAGTGAAGATTATATGGCTGAAGTATACCACCGGCAGATCGACACCTTGCGCAAACTCGACTACGTCAAAGGTATGTCGCCTTGGATTCTTTACGATTTCCGGGTAGAGCGCCGGCAAAATATCTTTCAAAATGGCTATAATCACAAAGGGCTGATTGCCGCCGACAAAAGAACCAAGAAAAAAGCGTTCCATATTCTGGCGGAATATTATCACCAGATCGCCGCCAGCGATGAGGATGCAAGGAAGGCCTCATGACCAGCGATGTTTCAAAGCGCCGCTATCAGGAAATAGCCGAGCTGCTCGCCAGGCGCATTACCGAGGAAGGTTACAAGCCCGGCGACAAATTTCCGACGGAACGCCAGATTTCCCTCGAAATGGGAATTAGCCGTTCGCTTGTCCGCGAAGCCTATATCGTTCTGGAAATCGAGGGTTATCTGGACGTGCGCAAAGGCTCCGGTAGTTATGTTGCCGCTGGAGAGAAAATTTCGCTGAATGTTCCGAAGGCCGATTTCGGACCGTTCGAATTGCTGCAGGCCCGTCAGCTTCTTGAAAGCAGTATCGCCGGATTTGCAGCAACCACCATCACAAAGAACGATATCCTGAGGCTTCGCGAGACCCTCGAGCTTGAACGCAAGGCTATCGAGCATGGCGAGGAAGACTACCTCGCCGACCGTCAGTTTCACTTGCAGATCGCCGAAGCCACTCAGAACAGCGTTCTGGTCGCCCAGGTCGAGGATCTCTGGACGAAGCGTGAAGAAAGCTCCATGTGGGCCCGTCTGCACGACCGTATTTTCGATCTGAGTTACCGGGAAAAATGGCTGGACGATCACGCGGTAATTCTGGAGGCTCTCAGGCACCGGAATTCGGATACGGCGCGGCAAGCGATGTGGCAGCATCTTGAAAATGTTCGCCAGACCCTGCTTGAATTGTCGGACGTCGGAGATCCGGAGTTCGACGGTTACCTCTACACGCCCGCTGTGGCTTCCCCATAAGAAAAAGAAAGAAGAGCTGCGATGATCGAAAGCTGGCGTTGGTTCGGGCCACAGGATCCGGTTTCTCTGACAGACGTTCGCCAAACAGGGGCAAGCGGCATCGTGACCGCCTTGCATGAGATCCCGAACGGAACGTTCTGGCCGGAAGAGGAGATAGCTGCCCGCCGCCAGATGATTGAAGACGCTGGTCTGACCTGGGAGGTCACCGAGAGCATACCCGTTCACGAAGACATCAAGACAGGTGCTCCGGGCTGGGAGCGTTGGGCCCGCAACTGGGTCGAGACAGCGTGCGCACTCGCCCGCCAAGGCGTGAAGACCATCTGCTATAACTTCATGCCGGTTCTGGACTGGACCCGCACCGACCTGGATTATGCTCTGCCGGACGGGGCGACGGCCCTGCGCTTTGAGTTTGCCGCCTACGCTGCTTTTGATTTGTTTATCTTGAAACGAGAAGGTGCTGAATCGGATTATAGCCAGGAAGACATCACGGCTGCCGAAGCTTATCTGGCTAACCGCCCCAAGGCGGAACGCGAACGGCTTACTGCAAACATCATTGCGGGCCTGCCAGGGTCGGAAGAGAGCTACACACTCGACAGTTTCAAGGCTCGATTGGATGCCTATCGGGAGACCGGCCGCGAGGAACTGTTCCAAAACCTGCAGAACTTTCTGGATGCAGTGATCCCGGAAATCGAGGAGGCCGGAGCGGTTCTGGCGCTTCATCCGGACGATCCACCGCGTTCGCTATTCGGCTTGCCGCGCATTGCGAGTATACAGGCGGATCTGGAACGCATCGCTGCGATGCACAGTTCTCCGTCAAATGGCTTTACGCTTTGCACCGGGTCGCTTGGTGTTCACCCGGACAACGATCTTCCGGCCATTGCCCGGAGCCTCGGTGAGCGCATTCATTTTGCACACTTGCGCGCAACGCACCGCGAGGATGATCCGCGCAGCTTTTATGAAGATGCCCATCTGGAAGGCGACATAGATATGGTCGCCATCATTCAGACACTTCGCCAGCTGGAAAACCGCACCGGCAAGCGAATTCCCATGCGCCCCGACCATGGTCACCGCATTTTGAACGATCTCGCGGGCAACTCGACACCCGGTTATCCGGCCATCGGCCGTCTGAGAGGGCTTGGGGAATTGCGCGGCGTCATCAAGGCAGTCGATGTGCTGGAAGGATATGGCGAAGCCGCCGAGTAGGCGCTTGTCCGGCGAGCCTGCTTCTTGACGCTGTCGTTCATTCCATGGTCTGGAGATGACGACATCGTTTCAAGGGATACCAATCCCCTAGCAGGTAGACATATGCCCGACACGCAGCAAAAAATCTCCGGCCTCGTTGAAGATGGCCAGGACACCATTCTGATCGACAATCTTCTGATCCCTGCACAGATCGGGATTTTGGAAAGCGAAAAAGGCCGGGATCAAGCGGTCCGTTTTGACATCGAGATTCAGACCGTCGCCGGCTATCGCAAGCTGGTGACCGAAACAGGCACATTTGTTTCCTACGCTGATGCGGTGGAGTTCATCCAGAACAAAGCCGCTTCCGGCGGACATGTCGATCTGGTTGAAGACTGGGCGGAAGCGGTCGCAGAGTTCGTCCTCACCAATCCGCTGGCTGAAAAAGTCACGGTCACTGTCACCAAACCGGACATCTTTGAAGATGCTTCTGGTGTTGGAATCCGCATCACGCGCAAGCGCGCCTGACGTGGCCTTGCCACAGTTGAGAATTTTCCTATTTCCCTCCGAACCGTCCGACCAACAGGTTTGAACACCCTGGAGCATTGCCTTTCATGATAACCGCCGATCGCCTCTTACCTCTTTGGCTTAAATTCCGCGAGGCGCTGGAAGCGCCGGTTCGGACGTTCGAGTTCCCCAAGTTCGGACGCCGGTTTGAAGACCGGACCTATCAGATGGGCGTTCTGAACCTCTCGCCGGACAGTACGTATCGCGAAACGGTCTGCCATACATTTGAAGCGGCGCTCTATCGCGGACGGCGAATGTCACTTGAAGGTGCCGCCATGGTCGATATCGGGGCGGAATCAACGGGTGAAACCGCCGATATCGTGGCGGCAGAGCGGCAAATCGACAGGATGCGGCCGGTGGTCAGGGCTCTGGCGGATGAAAACATCCTGGTATCTGTCGAAACCTATCATCCGGAAGTGGGTGTCGCACTGGTGGAGGCAGGCGCGGGCGTGGTCAATCTGACAGGGCGGGTGGACGATCCTGCATTTTACGAGGCACTCGCCTTCCACCAGGCAGGTGTTGTCCTGTGCTACACGCCAGGAGAAAACGCCCGGTCCGCCGACTATCTGCCGCCTTCTGAAGAAATCTTCGATCACCAACTTTCCTTTTTCAGAGAACGGATAGCCCTGGCGACCAATGCCGGGGTTGAACGGCTTTGGGTCGATCCGGGTTTCGGCTTCGCATTGCACTTGCCGGACGGGCCTGACAGGATCCGGTATCAGACCGACAGTATTCTGCAGTCCTTCCGACTGCGCAAACTCGGATGGCCTGTGACGGTTCAGTTGACAGGTGCCGTCTATCTGTTCCGCGACGAGGTCCGTGTTGCGCAGACAAGTGCCGCGACACTGGCGGTTATGTCAAAGGCCAATCTGGTGCGCAGTCATGAAGTATCGCGCGTCCAGCCGGTCTTGAACCTTCAGGACTACGCCTGACAATTCTTGGGAGGTAAGAGCATGGCAACCGAAAAGATTGCATTGGTCACCGGAGCCGGAAAACGTCTGGGCAAAGCTATTGCCTGGGGTCTGGCCGAAAAGGGCTACGCTCTCGGCCTTCATTACAACTCATCGGTGGGCGGGGCGAAGGACCTTTATGATGAGGTCCTGGCATCAGGCGGGAAGGCAGTTCTTCTGCAGAAGGATCTCAGTCGGCCTGAGCTTGCCGGCGAGCTCATCGCGGAAACGGCAAAAGCACTGGGCGGTCCGGTCTCAGTCCTGGTGAACTCGGCCTCCGCCTTCAATACCGACAACATCTTCGACCTGACGCCGGAAAGCTGGCAGTTCCTGATGAACGTCAACGCCGCGGCACCTGTCTTCCTTATGAAGGCTTTTGCCAACCAGGATCCGTTGCCGGCGGAGGGGGCGATCGTGAACATGCTGGACACCCAGATGTTGTCGGCTTCGCCGGAACGGTTCAGTTACTTCTGCGGTAAGTTCGCATTGGACGGTGCAACGCGTCTTGCGGCATTCGAGCTGGGTGCGAAGGGTATAAGGGTCAATGCGGTTGCGCCTGGCCTGGTTTTGCCGAGCGATCAGACTCAGGAGAACTTTGACAGCCGCCAGAAGCTGACGCCTCTCGGGCCGGGTCTCGGACCTGACGATATTGTCGGCGCCGTTCAGTATCTGGTAGAAGCGCGACAGACCAGCGGGCATACGCTCGTGGTCGATGCGGGTCAGCGCCTCATGGGCTTTGGAAACTCCCCAATCGGGTGATCGGCAAGCCGCGCTCCATTACCTAACAAATGGTTAATATCCACTGCTGCAAAGGCTTCGAAATTTTTCTCAAAAAAAATCAAAACAGCTGTTGACGGTGGTTATTTGGGTGCGTATAACCGCGCTCATCGACGGCGGCAACGTCGCTGGCGGCAAGGTTTTTTGACCTTAATTCCTGAAAATTGGTCTGATTGGGCCGGATCTAGAGGTTCGGTATCGGGTTGATTTTCGCTTGAGGGATGGGTTTGATCCTGAGAGGTTTTGTGCCTCTGTTCTTTGACAATTTGGTTATGAAGGAAGGGAAGCGTAGGCGGCGTTGGCCTTGCGATCTTTTCGGGGTTTCGGCCTTGGAGAGGTTTTAAGGAGTTACGCAGGTACGCTGATCTTTCAGACAAGGAAGCCGATTGGGTCTGATTGACTTAGGTTGATTGGATTTAATTGAGCTCTTGTTAATTCTGGATTTTGGCGCTGAGAAGCGTTGGAATTCATTGAGTGCTTTATAGCGATTGATTAAGCAGCCTGTGATTGAACTTTTATTCAACCTGAGAGTTTGATCCTGGCTCAGAACGAACGCTGGCGGCAGGCTTAACACATGCAAGTCGAACGATCCCTTCGGGGATAGTGGCAGACGGGTGAGTAACGCGTGGGAACCTACCTTTAGGTACGGAACAACAGTTGGAAACGACTGCTAATACCGTATGTGCCCTATGGGGGAAAGATTTATCGCCTAAGGATGGGCCCGCGTTGGATTAGCTAGTTGGTGGGGTAATGGCCTACCAAGGCGACGATCCATAGC
>JBCCVB010000056.1:0-35191 GCA_039195965.1 Pseudomonadota bacterium | reverse complement strand
TCAAATTGCAAA
Source organism: Pseudomonadota bacterium (assembly GCA_039195965.1). GTDB lineage: Bacteria > Pseudomonadota > Alphaproteobacteria > Rhizobiales > Stappiaceae > Roseibium. The sequence goes on along the minus strand of JBCCVB010000056.1, from coordinate 35,179 downwards.
ATTTCTACCAGAGCGCCGAGAGCAGGCAATAGAGTCCGCGAGCCATCTGATCAACTTTCTCTTTGACAACTATCGACATCCGGAAGCCGGATTTCGGGAAGCCAATCCGGACAAAACGCCGCTTTGCTCCAACCCGCACATGCACCTTTTTGAGGCATGCCTCGCCTGGGAGGAAACATCCGACAACACTGTCTGGTCTGATCTGGCCGACGAACTGGCAGAACTTGCTTTGACCAGGTTCATTGATCCGGTAAACGGAGGCCTCCGCGAGTTCTTTGCACTGGATTGGTCGCCGATGCCAGGAGACAAGGGCAAGGTCATAGAGCCGGGCCATCAATTCGAATGGGCCTGGCTCTTGGCGCGCTGGGGTCACAACCGCGGTGATGCAGGCGCATTAGTTGCCGCCCGTCGTCTTTATGACATCGGCTGGACCTACGGCATAGATGAAAGCCGCGGCGTTGCCTTCATGTCTCTCAATGATGATTTCACCGTACGCGATCCAATCGCTCGCCTTTGGGGGCAAACCGAATGGATCAAAGCCGCTGTAGCTCTTTCCCAAATCTCGAACGGCATCGAGCGAGACGCTTACCTCGCCGATATTCCAGACGCCGTGCGCGCACTCCAGGTATATTTCCAAGGTGTCCCGAACGGCCTTTGGCGCGACAAATTAGCGCCTGCCGGCTCATTTTCCGATGAGCCGGCACCGGCAAGTTCTCTTTATCACATAGTCTGCGCTATCGCAGAATTGAACGCTTTTGCAGAGTCCCTCTGAAAGATCAAAACGGACACAACTTTCGTTGCGATGGCGAAACCGAAGCAAGAAAAGACGCAAACCGTGTTTTCAAAAGCTCTTCCGATTCTATAGCGTGTCGCCGAAATCGAATGAGATGACTCTACTACTGATGAGGAAGCGGGATGTCCCAGGCTCAAATCATTGATGGCAAGGCCATTGCAGAATCGGTCCGCGAAGAGATTACGCAACGAGCAGCCAGACTGCTTGAAACCACGGGCAAGCGCCCGGGACTGGCGGTGGTTCTGGTGGGTGAGGATCCGGCGAGCCAGGTCTATGTCCGCAACAAAGATCGTGCAGCCGAAGCCTGTGGCTTTCATTCCGTCAAGCATACCCTTGATGCGGAAACCAGTGAACAGGACGTTCTTGCACTGGTGGAGCAGCTCAACAACGATCCAGACGTGCACGGCATTCTCGTGCAGCTTCCCCTGCCCGGTCACATTGACGATAGCAAGGTTCTGCGTCTGATCCGCCCTGAGAAGGACGTCGACGGCTTTCACCCAGTGAATGTCGGGCTCTTGACCACCGGCGAACGCGATAGTGCGCTGGTTCCCTGCACCCCTGCAGGTAGCCTGGTCCTCCTGAAACGGACACTTGGTGACACGCTGTCGGGCAAGAACGCCGTCGTTGTCGGGCGATCAAATATTGTTGGCAAGCCGATGGCCAGCCTGCTGCTTCAGGAAAGCTGCACTGTCACGATCGCACACAGCCGCACAAAAGACCTGCCTGATGTTGTTCGGGCAGCGGACATCGTCGTGGCAGCTGTTGGTCGCCCTGAAATGGTCAAGGGTGATTGGATTAAGGATGGCGCAACAGTGATCGATGTCGGCATCAATCGCATTCCTGCTCCGGAGCGCGGCGAAGGCAAATCACGACTGGTGGGTGATGTCGCATTTGACGAAGCCGTGGAACACGCTGGCGCGATCACCCCTGTCCCGGGCGGCGTTGGTCCGATGACGATCGCCATGCTGATGGTGAATACCCTTACCGCTGCAAGGCGGCTGATGGGCTTGCCGGAAGAAGACCCCCTCTTCTAATCAGACGGAACGGACCCTGCCGGTTTCAGTCTCAGCCCCAGCAGAAAACACCTAACTTCTGCCGCCGATGAGACAAAACCGGCATTCAACTTAAGCCCTTGCGTAAAAACCAGTGCCATGGTCTATCGTGATTTAGTGAACTTTAACCATGGGTCTCTAGGCTGGATTACGTAGGGGCTGCAAAGCAACCTGATCGGGTGTTTGAATTTCAGAAGCTTTCCGATTGGGCCAATCCGTCAGGCGGCAGTAAGTGAAGGGTCTACCGTCTTCAGTTTCCGGCATTGGTCCGGAACAGCGTACTTGCGCATTTTACACGTCGACTTCGCACAAGAGGTTCGGCGCGTTCGGTGTTGCCAAAGGCTACTTGGGAACCGGACTGGTCTGCTGTCTCCTTTCACTAACTACCCTGCCGGCCCATTCATTTGAAATATTTGGCTGGTCACCCTTCGGCTCTTCAGAAGAAGAAGAGCAAGGCGAAGCGGTGCCGGACCCAACGCCATATGAAGCTGAATTATCCACTTCGAATGGTGGCGAAGAGCTCTCCAAGGACCTTAAGAGCGCTTCGCTTCTTATTCAGCAACAGGACAAACCGCCTTCGGGAGAAGCCGGATTGATTGCCCGGGCGCTTTCCGACCGGGAACGCCTGGTGGCAAAACTTTATGCAGATGGTCGCTACGGCGGTACGGTCGATATCTCCCTTGCCGGCATTCCGCTGGAAACCGCACTTGAGCAGAGTGACCTGCCAGATACGCGTCCGGTCAAGGTTTCCATCCTTGTAAATCCAGGCCCTGAATTCACGTTTGGCAAAGTTGCGATTTCCTCCGATGGTGGAGATCTGTCTACCGACCCGTCTTTCTGGGGGTTGGTTCCGGGCGAGCTTGCTGCGTCCGGCAAAATATTGACTGCCGAAAATCGGATTGTCTCGGTTCTGCGTGGCAGAGGCTATCCGAAAGCAAAAATTGCTGAACGCCGCATCACCGCCGATCACAGCATAAACAAACTGGATGTCACTCTGGTTGCCGATGCCGGACCTCAAGCGCGTTTTGGGACTGTTTCTGTCAATGGAACTGAAGTGACAGACCCGGAATTTGTGGTCCGGCAGGCAATGCTTCCACAAGGTGGGGTTTATTCTCCGGAAGATATTGCTCGCGCACGCAGGCGTTTGAACGAACTTGGCATTTTCTCTTCCATTCGGTTCGTTGAAGGTGACATTGCGGGCCCAGACGGGACGCTACCGATCACGATAGAAGTCAGCGAACGCAAACGACATGTGATCGGAGCCGGCGCATCCTGGTCCAGCATTGAAGGTTTCGGCGTTGAAGCCTACTGGAGGAGACGGAACCTTTTTGGGCGTGGAGAGCTGCTTTCCGTGGAAGGTTCCATCGGCAGAATCGGAACAGAGAGCCTGGAAAATCAGGAATACTCGGCTCGCATCGCATTCGAGAAGCCCGGAGTGTTCGGACCGCTGACGAGTTTCTCCACCAGCCTTGGAGCCAAACAGGAAAATCCGGATGCTTACAAAAGCCGCTCGATCACCTTTGATGCATATCTGAACCGTCAATTCTCGGAGCAGCTCAAAGGCCGCGCGGGCGCTGAGGTCTTTTACGCCAATGAAGAAGATGCATTCGGCAATGACGACTACCTGCTTGTCGGTCTGCCTGCCGATCTGACCTTCGACAACAGGGATGACAAACTCAATCCGTCCAAGGGTATCTTTGCTGCACTGTTTGCCGAGCCTGCCTACGATACATTGAACTCCAACGCCATGGGCTTCATGAAAGGAACGGTTTCCAGTTATTACGCACTGGACGAGGCAAAGCGCTTCATCCTCGCAGGCAAGGTTTCTGCAGGTTCCATACTGGCGCCTTCTGTAGAATCTGTTCCGGCGAGCAGGAGATTTATTGCCGGCGGTGGCGGCTCGATCCGCGGCTATGCATACCGGAATGTCGGCCCTCGAGTAGATGGCGAAGTGGTTGGTGGCCGTTCACTAATCGAACTGTCCGGAGAAGTCAGGATCAGAATGACGGAAACCATTGGAGTTGTTGGCTTTGTTGACGCCGGCAACGCCTACGAAGATAGCATCCCCGACTTTTCCGAAAGCCTGAAGGTGGGCGTCGGCGCCGGCTTGCGTTATTTTACTCCCATAGGGCCGCTTCGTATTGATGCGGCGGTACCGCTTGATCCGGGACCGAACGATCCGGATTTTGCCCTTTATGTAGGATTGAGCCAGGCTTTTTAACGCCGATGCGTTTTTTGAATCTCACTTTGAGGATCTTCGGATTCCTGCTCGTTCTTGCCGTTGCCGTGCCGGTGCTGCTCATCGGTGCGCTGCAGTTTCCTGCCGGCAGAAACCTTGCCTCCGGCATCGTCAGCTCACTTGCGTCCAATGAAAACCAAACCATTGAGGTAAAGGGGCTTTTCATCAGTTTCTCCCTCAACCTGGCGGTCGAGGAGATTGCGCTCGCCGATCAGAACGGGACTTGGTTGAGTGCTGGCGGAATTGCCGTGAAGTGGAACCCGCTGAAGCTTTTTTCTGGTGACCTAGACATAGGCTCGGTCTCGGCTGAACAGATAGACTTGGCCCGTCTTCCTGTGCAGCCTGCAAGCCAATCCTCGACGTCGGAAGAAAGCGAAAGCTCCGGAGGTGTCTCACTTCCCGTGAACGTTTCCCTTGAGAGCCTCAAGCTGACCGAAGTAAATATTGGAGAGCCCTTGCTGGGGGCACCAGTCTCGCTGACTGCTTCGGGAGCTGGTTCGTTTGCACTTGATCCGGCGCTTGTCACGGCAAATTTGGACATCCATCGAGTGGACGGTGTTGATGCATCGCTCAAGGCATCCGCTGAATTTGAGCCTGCAGCTGAGACACTTGCATTTGACGTTTCTGTAAATGAGCCAAGAGGTGGCCTCGCTGCACGTCTCCTGGATGTTCCCGATCTTCCGGCCGTGGACCTGAGCCTGAAGGGCGATGGCCCTTTGACCAACTGGGCAGCCAAACTCAACCTGGCGCTTGATGGCCATAATACTGTCACCGGCTCCGCTCAAATTGAAGAAAAGACCTCCGAGAGGATTTTGACATTCGATCTCGATGGAGATCTGGCACCTCTCGCTCCGCCTGCGGCGAATGTTTTCCTGCTTGGTACAACCGACGCATCCGGAACAGCGACTTTCTCAAGCACCTTCGCTCCCCGATCAGCTGACGTCACGCTGACAACTCAAACAGTTTCTCTCGAGGCCAATGCCTCGCTTTCCGATGGTCTGATCGACGCGAATGGCGCGCTTAGTGTGGATGCCGGCGGCGGCGCGCTTGTCGGCATGGATATTGGTGAGCGTAGGGTCGCCTTCGGGCCGCTTGAGCTCCAGTTCGCCGTGTCCGGCGAGCAAACCGCGGCAGATTGGTCTACCCGAATTGCCTTGAATTCCTTTCAAACCGAAGAGGCGCGTACCGGAAAAATCCTGCTGAAGGCATCAGGAAAACAAGGCAATCTGACGCCGGACGTCTTGACGTCACCCTTCGATATCGACCTCACAATCGACGATCTGGACGGACTAACGCCACAGACAGCACCATTGACTGGCAACCTTTCACTAAAAGGAACCGGGACAGCCGATGGCAGCAAACAGTCGATACGTCTCCATGATCTGTCGCTCAATACGCCTGCTGCAATTGTGGCGCTGACAGATTTTGATCTTTCCGCCGACAAGATATCAGGTCAGGGTCGTGCCTCTCTTGCAGATCTTGCAAAATTTGATGGTTTAGCTGGCCGGGAACTCGGTGGCAGCATTTCAGCCTCCTTCTCCACGGACCTTGACCCGGTAAATGTCACAGGGACTGCAACAGCAGCTTTGGTGACGAAGGACCTGAAAACCGGCATTTCCCAGGCCGATGCGCTTCTGTCCGGCAGCAGTCAGATTGATGCAAACGTTGCATTGGCGGGGCAAACTGACATCACGCTGAAAAGCTTCGCGTTGAAAAATGAATCAATCGACGCTACTGGAACAGCTCACTATCAAGATGCATCCCTGGCTTCGAGCCTTTCGGCAAATCTTGCGGATCTTTCAAAAGCTGATCCTCAGCTTGCGGGAAGCCTGGAGTTGTCCGCAGAGACGTCGGGCAAGATAGACGCCTTGAGCGTGAAAGCCGATGCCTCTTCAAAGCAAATCATGCTGGCCGGAACTCCTTTGGACAATCTGAAGTTTTCAGCTGATGCCACTGCTGACCTGAACGCTCCGACCGCTGTGGTGAAGAGTTCCGCTTCACTGAACGGTCAACCGATTGCCATAGATGTTGAACTGACCAGTTCTGAGGGTGGAGCCGACATCAACCCACTTTCTCTGAAGTTGGCCGGAAACACTGTTTCGGGTTCCCTGTCAGTTGGAAACCTGAGCAAGCCCGTGGAATCGCTAAAAGGCGATTTGGCAATTGATGCCCCCGATCTTGCTTCATTGTCGCCGCTGCTGCTCACCGACATCAGCGGCAATCTGCAGGGCACTATAAAAGCCGACCCTGACAAGAAATCAGTTGACCTGGACATCACGGGTACGGATATCGATGTTCCGTCGGTGAGCCTCGGCAACCTGAAACTGGTCGCCAACGTTGCAGCTCCCTTCAGCCCCGAAACACTGACGGCTGATATCGAGGTCTCAGACCTCCTAACGAATGCAACGCCCATTCACGAAGCAAAGATCCTCGCCAAGCCGGAAGACGGTGGCACGGCAATCTCCGCGGACGTGAAAATCGACAAGGGAACAAAAGACGGCCTGACCCTTGCCGCACAGATAAAACAGCCCGACACCGACAGCTATGTTGTCTCGCTCTCGGAACTTGCCATGCGGTATCAGGGCATCGCGAGCCGGCTAAAACAGCCGACTTCGATTTCGTATTCAAACGGTGATGCCAACATCCAACCTCTTGAGCTCGAACTTGGGAGCGGTTCTCTGGCAGTTTCCGGTACTGCAGGCAATAGCCTGAACCTTTCTGCGGAACTAAAGTCCGTGCCCTTGAACCTTGCCAACGCATTTGTACCTTCGCTTGGCCTTGGCGGAACACTGTCGGGCAATGTTGCTGCAAAGGGCACATCGGCTTCACCTGAAGCAACCTGGTCGATCACCGGCGCAGGGTTGACGGCAACCGAATTGAAAAACAACGGAATTGCGGTTCTGGGTCTGCAATCATCCGGGACGTTGAAAGATAATCAGATCTCACAAACCACAAAGGTGAGCGATCCTAACGGCCTGAATCTTTCTGCAGCCGGTACAGTCGGGTTTGCGCAGCCCAATCCACTGGCCATCACGCTGGACGGCACAATTCCGGTTGCCGCACTGAGACGTCCCATGCTTGAAGCAGGTTTGCGCGGAGAAGGTGCGATTTCTCTGAAAGGCAAAGTGAACGGATCAGCCACCTCTCCTGCCTATCAGGTTACGGCAACGCCGTCCGGACTGAAGGTCACCAGCCTATCGACAGGTTTGACGGTCCAAAACATTTCTGGCACCGCAGCTGTTACCCAGGATCAGGCCTCCTTGAACAATATTGCGGGAGAGCTTGCAACGGGCGGCACATTGTCAGCTGCCGGCACGGTTGGGATGAAAAACGAATTTCCGGCCAATCTCGCCATCAAGCTCAACAGAGGTAGATACGTCGATCCGGGTTTGGTGACCGCCGAAGTGGATGCTGACCTCAAAATAACCGGTCCCCTCGCCTCGACTTCAAGTTCTGCGCTTATCGGCGGGACGGTTACAATCAACAAGGCGGATGTTTCGATACCGGAGTACCTTCCCGGCGCCATTCCTCCTGTTGAAGTTCGACATGTAAACGCTTCAAAAGCGATCCAGAGGCAGGTTGAAGAACTTGGTGGCGGAGAACGACAAACACAGACAGAACAAAAGACATTCCCACCGCGTCTGGACATTGTTCTCTCCGCACCTGGCAGGATCTTTATTCGTGGACGAGGTCTGGACGCAGAACTTCAAGGCAACCTCAAGATCGTCGGAACAACCGCCGACCCGCAAGCCATTGGTGCTTTTTCACTCAAGCGCGGTCAGCTGGACATCCTGACAAGGCGCCTTGTGTTTTCCCGCGGCAGCGCCACGTTTGAAGGCTCCCTGACACCACTTATCGATTTCGCTGCCACCACAACGGTGAGCGATACGACAATCACCGTGACGGTTAGCGGAGAAGCGGACGATCCGCAGATCGCCTTCACTTCTTCGCCGGAACTGCCTCAGGACGAGGTCCTTGCACTGCTGTTGTTCGGAAAGAGTGTCGGTAACCTGTCTGCAACGCAGGTGGCCAGCCTTGCCGCTGCAATTGCAACGCTTACCGGTGGTAGCGACAACGGACCGTTGGCAACAATCCGCAAGTCGCTCGGCCTAGATGCAATCGACATCAATACAGATGAGGAAGGCGGTACGTCCGTTTCTGTCGGAAAGTACATCAATGACAATATCTACCTTGGCGTCGAACAGGGAACAGGCACGGGATCCAGCCGCGTGAAGGTCGATATAGACCTCGACAGAGGCCTGAAGGTACGGGGCGAAGTCGGCGCTGACGGGTCCTCAAAAGCAGGTATATTCTTCGAGCGGGAATACTAGAACAGGTCAAGAACTTAAATTACGCACCGTAATTTTTGACAGTTAGTTCACACAAACCCGCCGCAGCGCAATCTCAATGCGACAAATACGCGCTCAGCTGTTGCAGTGCACAGCATGAACATGCAAGTGTGCGCGCCATGACCTATCCATTTGAAACAAATTCTCCGTCCCAACTGGAGGGAGGCCTTCGTTTGGTGGCAGAGACAGCCGGCAATGATGGGAGCGCAGCCATGCCTACAAGCAGCAGCGACTACACGCTTGGAGAACGTATCTGCAAGGCTCGTGACATCGCAGGCCTGTCTACAGCTCAGCTGGCCCGCAGGCTCGGCATTAAAACCGCCACTCTACACAGCTGGGAATCCGATCGCTCCGAACCGCGTTCCAACAAACTGGTGCTGCTTGCAGGTGTTCTGAACGTCAGCCCGACCTGGTTGCTGGTCGGACGCGGTGCACCGCCCGTGGCAGATGAACAGACGACAACCGACATCGACAACATGCGAGTAGCGCTTGATCGCGTTCAGCGCCATGCACAGGCACTGGCTGACGAAATCGCAGTGCTACAAGAGCGTCTTAACGGTTCCTGAGACCGTTCGAAACAAGTGTCTTTTCCCTGAAGCCAGCCTGCTTGATGCGTCGGTTTAAGGAATTCGAACAATACTTTGCTTTATAATGGCAGCCGGGTTTTCGTAACCCGGTTGACCTGCCAGAAAATCATCTGGCGCCGATGGGCCTCGGACTTACTTTATTCGTGTTGCATCGGTGCCATCGATGACGAAGCCCAAGCTCTCCCAACGCAGCATTCCAAATCACATTGCAACTTCAGAAAGTGGCACCTGATCCCGCACATCTGGTTTTTCAGCACGGCCTTACTACACGTGCAGTTGCCCTGAATGCAAAGAGCGGAATGATGCTCATCAGGACTGCAAGCAAGAGGAATGCCGCCTGCAAGCTGGACACTTCCGCCACAATTCCGATGGCGGCAGGCCCTAGGAGAATACCCCCATACCCGGCGGTTGCAACTGCAGCAATAGCCTGACCGGACGGCATGTCACGCTGAGCTCCTGCAAGGCTGAACAGAACCGGCACGATGTTTGACGCACCGAAGCCGATAGCGATAAAACCGATACCCGAAACGATGACATGAGGCGCGAAGGTCACCAATACCAGACCTGCTATCGTCAACACGCCGCCCCAGACCAGTGATTGCCGGCTGCCGACCATCGCGACAAACCGATCTCCAAACAGTCTTCCAATCGTCATGGCTATCGAAAACAGCATGTAGCCAAAGCCGCCAACAGCGATTTCAACGAGCCCCTGGCTGCTGACAAGCAGAGCACCCCAGTCAAGTATTGCACCTTCGACCAGAAACGTTGTTGCGATCATGAGAGCGATGATCAGGACAATTCCCTTTGGAAAGGCGAAGGAACCGGTGTCCGCATCAATTTCTCTCTTCAGCAAGAACGGCCAGGCTGCGGCGATTGCCGCAAAACCAATGATTGCTCCGAGCGACGCCGTGAAGGCTGGTGTAACACCAGCTGCGAGCGACATAGTTGCCCCCCCTGCTCCTGCAAATCCGCCAACGCTGAACAGAGCATGAAATCCGGACATGAGGGGCTTTTTTGAACCGCGTTCCACTTCAGAAGCATGCGAGTTCATGCCGACTTCCAAAAGTCCAAGGAAGACTCCAATCCATAGGACCACAGCCACCATAACCCAGGTTGACCCGACAATTGCCACGGCCGGAAAGACAGCCGTCAGTCCGAAACCGCCCCACAAGATAACCTTCCGTGCGCCAAATCGCGTGCAGGCAACACCTGCCATGGGCATCGTCAAAACCGATCCGATCCCCAGGCACAGCAGCAACAGGCCCAACCCGGCTTCATCCAGGGCAAGCCGCTGTTTTACAAATGGGATCAGCGGCGACCAGCACCCGAGTATAAATCCCGCCACAAAAAACACGAGCCGCGTTGAAAAACGTGTCCCTGGCCGGTCAGTCGGCAACGTTACACCGCCCGCGCTCATCCTTCCGTCTCCAAGTCTTCTCTCTCGGCACCTGAGGTTAGTATCCGATTGCGGTCTGTTTGATACTGATGAAGTGACTGCGACTGCATCTCCTTTTCAAACACCAGGTAGTCGATCCGGTTCAAGGGAAGAACCTGGTGTGGCAGTCGCAACCCGAGCTTTTCCGAAGTCACCATCACGGCCACCTTCTCACTGTTTCTGGCGGCCGCTCGTTTTACCTCGGCATCATCACCATCGAAGGCCGTAACACCTGTATCCGGACACAGGGAACAGGTTCCCAGGAACGCCAGATCAAAACGATAGCGTTCGATATCACTCACTGCCTGTGCGCCGGTCATGCCGCCTGCCTGGCTTCTGACAGGCCCGCCTAACGCGAACAGGCTTATCCCAGGTCGATCCATCAAACGGGCCATCACTGGTACAGAGTTCGTAACGACCGTCAGGTCGAGATGGTTCGGAAGCTTGTTCGCCAGTAGTGCGTTTGTGCTGCCAACATCCAGAAACAAGCATTGCCGCGGCTTCAGCAATGTCAGTGCAGTATCAGCCAAGGCCTCCTTCCGGCTCTGATCTTCTCCAGCTCGCCTGGAATATGGCTGAGCAGAAGGTGATACCGGCAACGCTCCACCGTAGACCTTTTCGCACAACCCTTCTGCGGCAAGCTTTCGCAAGTCACGACGGATTGCGTCCTCTGATACGGAAAACCTGATCGCAAGTTCGGCTGCCGAAACCGGCTCTCCCCTGGAAAGGGTCGCGAGGATCTCGGTTCTACGCTGCTCAGGCAAATAAGAAACACTGGACATAAACGTGCAATATCACGTACCACAGCAGAAACTCAAGACTTGAATTCGGCGAAAACGTGCAACATTAGACGAAAACACCGACAAGCTTGGTCTCACCCGTCGGTCAAAGCTGAGGTCTGTACGGGAAAGTCGAACCTTTCAGTCGACTGTCTTGGACCCTTCAGTCGACTGTCATGGATCTGAGCACCGCCCCATTCAAGCAGCAGGTTCCAGTAGCCCTCGCTCTACATCTCTGAAGACCTCGACATGGTCGATGTTCATCTGCTCGATACCGCATCGCACGGCCTTCTCGAACACGACGCGATCAGTTCCAGCATAAAACAGTTGCGTCACCAAACCGGCATCCCTGGCTTCGGCGACAACATTCTCGTCAAAGCAGTCCTCATGAAACTCCAGAATGTGCGCTTCTTGTGCAACGGCACGGTCAACCGAACCGACGTGCGCGAACAGGACCATTCTTCTCAGGTCCGGCACCTTTGCCCGCGCCTCCGCTCGGATGGCTTGATCGAATGAGAAAGTCCAGGCTTCGTTCAGCATGCCGCGCACAGCCAACATGTCCCTGATTTCCCCCGGATCGCCTTCCTTGATTTCAACATAGGTTCCGATCCGGCCCTTACATGTATCCAGAAAGGTATCGAAGCGCGGGACTCGTTCCCCGACAAACTCCGCCCCGAACCAGCTTCCGGCATCAAGCCGATCGATTTCCAAAGAGGTCATATCGGCGAACCTCCCGGCACCGTCGGTGGTTCGGTCCACGGTCTCGTCATGCATGACGTAAAGCACCCCGTCCTTTGAAGGCCTCACGTCGAACTCGACCACATCCGCACCAATAGCTATGGCCTTTTCAAGTGCCGCCAACGTGTTTTCCGGCGCGGCAAGGCACGCCCCCCGGTGACACACTATGACTGCCTGTTTCACGATTGATTCTCCTTCATCTCCAGACAATGCCTGGAGTCATGTTTGGCTGATGGCGCTTTGGACTTGAGGGAACTGTTCAAACAAATGCACATGCTTGGTGATGGATTGATGACACAACAATTATCTTCAATATTTCAGCGCCTTGTCGCCGCGCAAAAAAGTTACATATTGGCAAGGTACTCAACTTGAATTGATTCTTCAGTTACCCGACCTACAGTTTAACCTCTGCAGGGTATTGAATGTGCTCCTGTGTACGATCGACAGGCTAATTCTGGCTTCAATGACGGAATGCACGAATTCCAGCCATCGCGACGAGCGTGGAATTGTTCAGCAAACACGAACAGACAGTCAAATAGCGCTCGCGTTTTTTTTACATATATCTGGCTGGCAGCGTTCATGAGCGAACGCTCCTGAAACAGTCAAAGAGGTTTGATCATGATCCGTTTTGCAGCTTCTGCGCTTGCATTGTCTCTTTTGGCCGGCACCGCCGTTGCCGAACCTGTCGCATATGATTTCGACAAGTCTCACGCCAATTTGTCCTTTACATACAATCACCTTGGATATTCCACCACGGATGGCCGTTTCGGCAACTGGGAAGGAAACCTGCTGGTCGACAAGGAAACACCGTCCAATTCTTCGGTCGAGTTCACCATCGACATCGATAGCCTCGACACTTTCTGGGCAGATCGTGACACCCACCTGAAGAGCGCCGACTTCTTTGACGCTGCAAAATTTCCGAAAGCGACCTTCAAAAGCACCAAGGTTGAGCAAACCGGCGAAAACCAGCTGGAAGTCACCGGCGACATGACCATTCGGGACATCACCAAGCCGGTCACCCTCCAGGTTCAGGTCACTGCAATGGGTGAGCATCCCATGGCCAAGAAAGAAGCTGCCGGATTTGCCGTTACGACTGTACTGAAACGGTCTGACTTCGGCATGGACAAGTTTGTTCCATATGTCAGCGACGAAGTGAACGTGACTTTCCATGCAGAAGCACTTACCGCTGGTCAGACCAACTAAAAAAATCCCGGAAGCCGATCTCGATCGGCTTCCAACTTCCAGGGAACAGACCATGCTGCGCAACACTTCGACAGGGTATGGGCAAGTAGCCATCCTCTTTCATTGGACGATGGCACTCCTGATTATCGGCATGCTCGCATTTGGTCTTTACCTCACCACGCTGCCGCCAACCGACCCAGCAACGTTTCAGCTGTTCCAGCTGCACAAATCGATTGGTTTCGTCGTCTTGGCACTTGGCGTGTTGCGGTTGGTCTGGCGTCTGTTCAATCCGTCGCCAAAACTACCCGAAGGCATGCACCCGCTTGAGAAAATCGGGGCGCATCTGGGTCACGTCGGTCTTTATGCATTGATTTTCGCCATGCCGATCACCGGATGGTTCATGGTCTCCGCTTCTCCCTGGGGCATTCCGACCATACTATTCAATGTACAACCGGTGCCTCACCTGCCGGTTCCTGAAATGCTGGGGTCCAAGGAACAGGCAGAGAGCTTCTTCAAAATATTGCATGAGTATGGTGCCTATCTGTTGATCGCGCTAATCGTGGTTCATGTCGCTGCAGCGCTCAAGCATCATTTCATTGCCCGGGACGACACGCTGAAGCGCATGTTGTCCACGGCACCTGCAAAGAATGACATCTGATAGATAGCTTTAGGAAAACACTACATGGCTCTGAAAAAATTAGCATACGCCCTCCCAATATTGGCCATCTCGACTTTCTCCAGCCATGCGTTCGCCGACACCTGGACTGTCGACCCTGCGCAGAGCACACTCGGGTTTGAGGTCAATCAGGCCGGTAATGCGCTGACTGGCACTTTTGCCACCTGGACCGCGAGCATCGATTTCGATCCGAACGCCCCAGAAGCTGCGAAGATTTCCGCAGAAATCAATCCGGGAAGTGCAACGACCGGCAATCCGCAGTTCGATGGCACTCTGCCGAACAAGGATTGGTTTGACGTGGCCGGCTTCCCGGCAGCGGAGTTCAAGGCCGACAGTGTTTCCCTGGTCGAAGGAAACAGCTACCGCGCCAGCGGTACAGTGACCATCAAAGGCGTTTCCCATCCGGTTGATCTGGACTTCACATTGCAGATTGACGGTGACACGGCAAAAGCCGAAGGCAAGGCAACCCTCAACCGCCTGGACTACCAACTCGGCACGGGTGTCGGCACCGATACGGTGGGCGACACCGTGACCGTTACTCTGGATCTGACCGCCGTTCGTTGATCGGGCGAAATCAGCATCTGCTTACATCTGCCAATTCTCAGGAATGCAAGTATCAGTCATTCCTGAGGAGCAGGTGAAACGTTTGCATTAGACCAATACGCAGTCATCTTGGTGATTTTGCCCGCTTCATTGAACTCCATTACATCAATGATATGCATCAGTTTGCCATCTGAAACCGCATTGAAGGCGAATGCGGCAGAATTTCCGGCTACTCTGACCTGGCCATCCAACTCCGATTTGATAGGCTTTAGAAAAGGTCCGTTGATATAGAACGACTTGATGGCGTCACGGCCAACGATCGGCGTGCCGCCAAGTGGATCAATTACAACAGCGTCTTCCGCGAAAAGACCGGCGACGAGATCGGCGTCAGCGGTGTTCTGGCCTTTGATATAGTCCTTTATGACCATGGTTCTTTGAGCGACAACCTCCGGCGAGACAGCTGTACGCGCTAGGCGCTCATCGATGGTTGTGGCCGCGACCGACACTGGAGTCGCGAACACAACGGCTTGAACAATCAAAATTCCTGAAAGCAGCTTTCCTAAGCGAGCCATGTTTCCTCCGTGAAGATCTGCGCAGCAAAAGCGCTTTAAAGCGCTTGTTCCTGCCGTGCGACTTGCCAGGCCTAAAAGTCTACGTTGTCTTCTTTTGCCAAAACAAGACTTATGTCCAACCAAATCACGAGCGAGCAGGACTTGGCGTGCGCGGCCTTTTTGCCGTATGAGAACGGCATTCATCGTTCCAGCGAAGCTGGCATCCTTGATGCCGGCAACAGCCAGATCAGGAAAGCCGTCTTATGAACGCTCCCGTTACGCCTCCCGACTATCAGCACAGCGCCCTTTTTCCGCAAGGGAAAGACGAAACACCCTATCGCAAGCTGACGTCCGATTTTGTGAAAACAGCGGAGTTCAACGGCGAAGAGGTTCTGGTGGTGGAACAGGAAGGCCTTCGCCTGCTGGCTGAAGAAGCTTTCAAGGACATCAATCACTTTCTGCGCCCAGGGCACCTGGAACAACTCAAGAAAATTCTCGACGATCCAGACGCGACCGAAAACGACAAGTTCGTCGCATTCGATCTTCTGAAAAACGCCAATATCGCCTCCCATGGTGTTCTGCCCATGTGTCAGGACACCGGTACAGCCATTATCATGGGCAAAAAAGGCCGACGGGTCTGGACCGACGGCTCAGATGAAGCTGCGTTGGGTGAAGGTGCACGGGATGCCTATTTCAAAAAGAACCTGCGCTATTCGCAGCTTGCGCCGATTTCCATGTTCGAGGAAAAAAACACCAAGAACAACATGCCGGCGCAGATTGAGCTCTACGCGGAGGGCGAAGATGCCTACAAGTTCCTGTTCATGGCAAAAGGGGGCGGCTCGGCCAACAAGACCTTCCTCTTCCAGGGAACGCCTTCGCTGCTCACCCATGACCGTCTGGTAGAGTTCCTTAAAGAAAAGATCCTGACGCTCGGCACTGCAGCCTGTCCACCCTATCATCTGGCCATCGTGGTTGGCGGCACCTCAGCTGAGCTGAATCTCAAAACAGCGAAACTTGCGTCCGCACGCTACCTGGACAACCTGCCCCCGGAAGGGTCAGAACTCGGCCACGCCTTCCGAGATACCGATCTGGAAAAGGAAATACACAAGCTGACTCAGGCAACCGGTGTCGGCGCCCAGTTCGGCGGCAAATACTTCTGTCACGATGTCCGGGTTATCCGATTGCCGCGCCATGGCGCGTCACTGCCGATCGGCCTTGCCGTTTCCTGTTCCGCCGACAGGCAAGCCGTCGGCAAGATCACAAAGGACGGTATCTTCCTGGAACAGCTGGAAATGCAGCCGGAAAAATATCTTCCGGAAGTGACGGACGATCACCTGTCCGACAATGTGGTGAAAGTCGATCTGACGAGGCCGATGTCAGACATCCTGGCAGAACTCTCCAAACATCCTATCAAGACGCGCCTGTCGTTGTCCGGCCCGTTGATCGTGGCGCGCGATCTTGCCCATTCCAAGCTGCGCGACAGGTTGGAAGCCGGGGAACCCCTGCCCGACTACATCAAAGACCATCCCGTCTACTATGCCGGACCGGCAAAGACACCTGAAGGCATGCCTTCCGGCTCTTTCGGACCGACGACGGCAGGCCGTATGGATGCCTATGTCGACCAGTTTCAGGCAGCTGGTGGATCAATGGTCATGCTGGCCAAGGGCAACCGGTCCGCACAGGTTCGCCGCGCCTGCCAGGCACATGGCGGCTTTTACCTCGGCTCCATCGGCGGACCAGCTGCACGTCTGGCCCAGGACTGCATCAAGAAAGTTGAAGTGGTCGAATTCGAAGAACTCGGCATGGAAGCCGTCTGGAGAATCGAGGTCGAGGACTTCCCGGCTTTCATTGTTGTCGATGACAAGGGCAATGACTTTTTCAAAGAACTGAATTTGTCCTGATCCCCCGCTAAAGCGGGACTGAGGGGACCGGCACGCCAATGGCTGCCTCATATGGCCGCTTCCGAGTGCTCTAGCGGCAGGCTTCGGCGTGCACGTCGATAAACTCGGCGATGAAGTCCGCCATGTCGTGAAAGCGTAGTTCCTGCGCTGCGCTATACCAGTCAAGCGCCATGCACGTGTCCTGCAGGACACCGTGCATCCCCTTGCCATAAATCATGCCGAGCGAGGCTGCTGAAAATCCATGTCCGGATGACGCAGCAGCCCCCAGCCAATAAAGACCGTGGTGGCGATCTTCTTCCGAACTGGCATTCCACAGCCTCAACACTCCGAGGCGGTGTTGTGCCATGACATGCCCCTGCTCAGCTGCCATTGTGAAATAGTTCAGCGCCCGTGCATTGCCTTCGGACCCGGTGTCGTGATGCATGATGATCTCTGCGAGATGGTAGCTGGCACTTGCGTGACGGGTGTCGGCGGCTCGTGTCAACCAGTGCAGCGCCTCTTCCGGGTCCTGCTCTACGCAGCTTCCTTCTGCGAGCGCCATCGCCAACTCAAATTGAGATTGCGGGTCTCCGTCTTCAGCTTGCTGATAGAGATGGATCACATGATTTCTTCTACAGGTGATATCTTCCAGACTCTGGTCTTCGAGGCCTGAAGGGGCGATTGCCCTTGCTTCGTTCGCCGTCCCCCACGCAGCAACACTCAATAACAGAGCAGCCAGGATACAGGTTCTCACTCGGCGAGAGACATCAGGCATAGGGCCAAATCCTTTAAGTGCAAATGCGTACGCGACATTTTGGCTATGGATTGCACAGTTTAATATGAGTAATAAACTCATGTTTTTAGTGCACACACCAAAAAGATGGAAGTGGCAAATGACCCTTTTACTGGATCGTCGATCGATCTTGATCAGCATGGCCGCCATTGCGGCTTCGACGAACGTGGTTCTGGCTCAGGAAACGGTCCACACCGTGGAAATGCTGACCAAGCACCCGGAAGACAAGAAACAGCGCAATATTTTCCTGCCGCTCATTCAGGTTTCCGAGCCCGGAGAAACAATTTTCTTCAAGCCTACCGACAAGAGCCATAACTCTGAGTCGATCAAGGGCATGATCCCTGACGGGGCAGAACCGTGGAAGAGCAAGATCAACAAGGAATACTCCCTCACCCTGACCCAGCCCGGCATCTACGGTTACCGTTGCACGCCGCATGCTGCACTCGGCATGGTGGGATTGATCATTGTTCGCGGTGACGGCATGACCGACAATCTTGAAGCTGCGAAAGCTGTGAAGCAGCGCGGCAAGGCCAAAAAGGTCTGGGAGCAGATCTGGGCACAGGTCGAGAGCGAAAACCTGCTCGCTTAACGATCGTTTCCGGAGCGGCGCTTGACCAAAAGAGCACCGCTCCCGCTTTTCGATTACCGCGCTGGAATTGCAGATATGGCATTCACGAAATTGAAAGCCGCAGTGGCGGCCAGCATTGCGGCCCTGGTACTTGCTCTGGTCGCAGCGGTCTATGTTCGCGCCGAGGCCAATTCTCTTACGATTATCGTCTCGCGGGACGGCGAATACGTTGAACTTTTCGTCGGATTACCTGCCGAAGCGGTTGATGATGTGTTTGATTTGCCGGAATCCAAACTCCTTTCGGACAACGGCAAAATCGAATTTGCCAAGTTCCAGAGAGGAACCTGGGAACTGGGTGACCGACTGCTCGCTTCGGTGGACGCACGCACTGACAATGCAGCCGTCTCCTTTGAAGCCATGTCGCTCATGCTGCATCCGAGCGAGGACTACATTCCCTTCAACGATTTTGTTGATGCTGCGCTTGCCGTCAGTGTCTGTAATGCGATCACGCGTCCTGCGGCGTCCTCACTGACGGATCTCGACGTTTATGCCGGTTACTTCGCAATCGCGGACAAGCCCGGCGCGGAAATCAAACTAGTTTTCCCTCAAACCGGCCGGTTCCCTGTGCTGGTCAAAATACGCGAATATTCAAACGGGCGTCTCGCCGAAGAAAGCTGGAAGTTGCTCAGCGATGTTGACAACGAACTGCTGATTTAGACTTGCTTGCCAGCCTGATAGATCGTTGCCGATCACTTGAATACTTTCCGTAAATTCTGTCCTTCAGCACTTCGTCCTTGAGACCAGAAACGCATCCATGTGAAGCCTGCCTCCGATCCGTCGGCCTATTCGCGGCTTCTGTCGAGGCTGAACTCGTCCGCACACAGACGATTGACAGAATCATTCTCCAGCCAATACGCTCCGGCCTTGCAGGGGAGCCCCGCTTAGGGGGCTGAGAGGTGGACATCGCGCAAGCGAAGTGAAGCGACCCTTTGAACCTGACCCAGGTGATACTGGCGTAGGAAGCATTCAGAGCGGCCGCTTTCCGGTCGACCATTCGTGGTCAACAGCTCCCCTTTCCTGCAAAAGCATGACGACGGGTCTTTCTGAGCAAACAGCGCTAGGAGAGAACCTTGACCACTCCATCAGTCGACATCACGACCGGCAGCCTGCCGGCGTCCCGCAAGATATACGTTTCCGGGCAATTTCATACTGACATCCGCGTTCCCATGCGAGAGATCGGCCTGCATCCGACAGCAGGAGAACCACCGGTAACTGTTTACGACACGTCCGGTCCTTACACGGATCCAGATGCGACCATAGATATTGCTGCCGGTCTTGCGGCAACGCGCCGTGACTGGATTTTGAAGCGGGGCGACGTTGAAGAATATGACGGACGCACCATTCAACCCGCTGACAACGGCTTCGTTTCCAAAGCAAGGCTCGTGCCTGAATTTCCGAACACTTCGCGTCCGTTGCGTGCAAAAGACGGTCGCCCGGTCACGCAGCTTGCTTATGCACGCGCCGGTATCGTAACCCCGGAAATGGAATACATCGCCATCCGGGAGAACCAGAAACGCAAGGCGACAGCCGAGAGAGACGGAAACGACTGGGGTGCGAATATCCCTGATTTCGTCACACCGGAGTTTGTGCGTGATGAAGTGGCCGCAGGCCGCGCGATAATTCCTGCAAACATCAATCACCCGGAAACCGAGCCCATGATCATCGGCCGGAATTTTCTGGTGAAGGTCAACGCCAACATGGGAACGTCAGCCGTTACTTCTTCCATGGCGGAAGAGGTCGACAAGTTGGTTTGGGCGATCCGTTGGGGCGCGGATACCGTGATGGATCTTTCAACAGGAAGAAACATTCACAACACCCGAGAGTGGATCATCCGCAATTCGCCGGTTCCGATCGGCACCGTGCCGATCTACCAGGCGCTCGAAAAGGTCGGCGGTGTGGCCGAGGATCTTACCTGGGAAATTTTCCGCGACACCCTCATCGAACAAGCAGAGCAAGGTGTCGACTATTTCACCATTCATGCGGGCGTGCGACTTCACATGGTGCCTATGACGGCGAACCGGGTGACCGGCATCGTCAGCCGCGGCGGATCGATCATGGCCAAGTGGTGTCTGCATCACCACAAGGAGAGTTTTCTCTACGAGCACTTCTCGGAAATCTGCGACATCTGCCGTGCCTATGACGTCTCCTTCAGCCTCGGCGACGGTCTTCGCCCCGGTTCCATTGCCGATGCGAATGACGAAGCACAGTTTGCCGAGCTCGAAACCCTCGGCGAACTGACAAGGATCGCATGGGACAAGGACTGCCAGGTCATGATCGAGGGTCCTGGCCATGTCGCCATGCACAAGATCAAGGAGAATATGGACAAGCAGCTGGCGTGTTGCGACGAGGCACCGTTTTATACGCTTGGGCCACTCACCACGGACATTGCGCCAGGCTACGACCACATTACATCCGGTATCGGTGCCGCAATGATCGGTTGGTTCGGTTGTGCGATGCTGTGCTACGTAACGCCCAAGGAGCATCTTGGTCTGCCCGACCGCGACGATGTCAAAACTGGGGTGATCACCTACAAGATTGCCGCGCACGCCGCCGACCTTGCCAAGGGCCTTCCAGGTGCTCAGGCGCGCGACGATGCGCTTTCTCGCGCGCGTTTCGAGTTCCGGTGGGAAGATCAGTTCAACCTGTCACTTGACCCTGATACCGCACGGGATTTTCACGATCAGACCTTGCCGAAAGAAGCGCACAAGGTTGCGCATTTCTGTTCCATGTGCGGGCCGAAATTCTGCTCGATGCGGATCAGTCATGACATCCGCGCCGAAGCTCAAAAAACAGGAATGGCCGAGATGGCATCGAAGTATCGCAAGGGCGGCGATCTCTACATGCCGATTTCCAAACAAGACACCTGATTGAGGCACCAGCCGGGGACTGATTTCCCCAGCCCCCGGCTGGCGAAACCTGAGAATCACTCGACCTTCGTTGTCCCGAGGGGATTTCAAAGCACCGTCTCTTGCGCATTTTTCTGCAGAAAATTTCGAAAATTCCGCTGTTGGGTTCAAAATCACCAGCGACCTAAAATATAGGTATAAATATCAACTCCTTTGACGAGATTTGTCAGGACAACGGGCTGATCGAGCATAATTTCGTTGCAATTTCCGCAGATTTGATCGACCTCAAGCGAACTCACATCAACGTGAGATTCCTTTCACGCCCATTTTGGGTCATGATTGTTAACAGTGCGGCAAGGACATTCTCCTAACGTAACCTTCGATTTGAAGCGCGCCATTTGTGGGCTGGGCGCTGATGGGGGAAAAGATGAAGACTTTTTTATATGCAATGATTGCTGTCATGGCCGGAGCGCTGCTGCTTCCTGCCGATGTGTCCGCGCGGGCCGGTTTCTTCGACCACAGCACGAACACCTGGGTAACACCTAAGTACCATCCAGGCGGCAAATCACCGATCAAACGGAAAAAGGTACGCTACAGCGGGCCTTACAAGCCGGGTACGATCGTGGTCAACACGTCCGAGCGTCGTCTCTATCACGTGCTGCCGGGCGGAAAAGCGATGAAATACGGCGTCGGTGTCGGCAAGGACGGCTTCCAGTGGGCCGGAACGCACCGGATCACCCGCAAGGCTGAATGGCCGAGCTGGACACCTCCTGCACAGATGCGTGCTCGTGAGCGCAGGAAGGGCCGCATTCTTCCGGCCTACATGCCTGGTGGCCCGCGTAATCCGATGGGTGCTCGTGCCCTCTATATTGGCTCAACCTTGTACCGCATTCACGGCACCATCGAACCGTGGACAATCGGTTCGGAGGTTTCTTCTGGCTGCATCCGTCTTGCCAACGAAGACATCATTCATCTTTATGAGAATGTCTCCGTCGGTTCGAAGATCATCGTAACGCGCTGATCTAAAGTTTCAGAATTCAAAAGCCGGGCAATTTGGCCCGGCTTTTTTTATCCGTTGCGAAGTCTCAAGCCTGACGCAGTGCTCGTTCCTATCCGGGTGTATGCCGTCTCAGCTTTCAAGTTGAGCTGTTATCAAAACTTCGGCAGCGGTCTTTGCTGCACCCGCCGGATCCGGGTCAAACCCCATGTGGGCGGCTACAATTGCTCCCTCCTTCAATAGGAGCAGCTGACGTGCAAGCAAGTCCGGGTTGCTAACTCCTGCCTCTTCAGCCATCTCCCTAAAGGCCGTCTTGAGCAATCTCTTGTGCTCGGCCGACTGGATATATGCGGGGTTCTGCGGATCCTGAAACTCCGCCGATGCCTTGATGAACATGCAACCTTTGAAGGCAGGTTCTTCAAACCACTCTCTCAAGACGTCGAAGACGGCCAACAGACGTTGGCGCGGTGGCAGCGCAGCATCATCCAGCTTGCGGAAGAACCAATTCCGAAAAGTTTCATCGCGGTATCGCAGGACTGCAAGGATCAGATCATCCTTCGTCCGGAAGTGCTTGAACATTGTGGTCTTCGAGATGCCGGTCTCGGCCACCAGCGCATCCATGCCGGTGGCGTGAAAACCGTCCCGATAAAATATCACCTGTGCCTTTCGCACAAGCTCGTCTCGTTTGCTCGGGCGCATGAAACCTCTTTCTGTACTGACCTGTAAATACTGCTGCACCTGATTTCTTTCAAGTCTTTTTGAAGATCACAGGTTTCCTATCTCTTTTCGGCCGTACAAAGTGCGACCCAAGTACCTATATTTCTTTGATTTTTGTGACTTCCGAACAAGCACGCGCGTCAGTGACAGAACTCCTGACGTCAAAAATTGCCCCTTGCAAAACTGAACAGATCGGTACATAAAAGAATCATAACTGTACAGAACAGTACATTTACTCTGTTCAATGTCAGGAGGCTCACGATGTATTCCGTCAGACCAGCTTTTCCGCGAAGCTTTTATGCGTTCGGTGCCGCTCTAACTGCGCTGTTGCTTGTGATGAGCGCATTGCAAGACGGGTCGGCTGAGATGCAGGTTGCGGAGACAGTGATCCTTCCACCTTCCCCGCAAGTCTTCGCACTGGATCTCAATCAATGACAGAACAACGCCCCCCTCTCCCGCCGTTCACAGAAGCAACAGCCCACCAGAAGGTACGTGCGGCAGAAGATGGCTGGAACAGCCGCAACCCGGAAAAGGTGGCCCTTGCCTACACGCCCGATACCGTGTGGCGGAACAGGTCCGAGTTTCCGGTTGGACGCGAACAGGTGGTCGCGTTTCTGACCCGCAAATGGCAGCGGGAATTCGAGTATCGGCTGATCAAGGAACTCTGGACTTTTGCGGACAATCGAATTGCGGTTCGCTTTGCCTATGAATGGCACGACAGCGAGGGTCAATGGTACCGTTCTTACGGCAATGAAAACTGGGAGTTTGCCGCCAACGGACTGATGCAGCGAAGGTTCGCCAGTATCAACGACCTGGCGATTGAAGCAAAGGACAGAAAGATGCTGTGGCCCCAGGGGCCGCGTCCGGCGGATCACCCGGGTCTGAGCGATCTGGGTCTTTAACCTTCAGGAGAATGAAAATGGCTCGCGCCTTTTCGGAAATCGCATTCACTCCGAGTGTCCGCAAGCGACAACAGAAACATGGTTCGCGTGATGGCTACGCATCGTTGGATGCACCGGAAACGGACGCGGGCGATCAGCTGACAGAAATCGAAGCAAGGTTTATTCGCGCCCGCGACGGTTTCTACCAGGCTACGGTCTCCGAATCCGGTTGGCCCTACGTGCAGTTTCGCGGCGGGCCCGTCGGTTTTCTGAAAGTGCTTGATGCAACATCCCTTGCCTACGGCGACTTTCGGGGCAACCGACAATATATCAGTTCTGGCAATCTGGCCGAGAATGATCGGGTGTCGATCATCCTGATGGATTACCCCAATCGGGCACGGCTGAAGATCTGGGCAAAGGCGCGGCAAGTGATGGTAAAGGATGACCCGGATCTTGCCGCTAAGGTCGCGCTTGACGGTTACCGCGGCCTGCCTGAACGCGTTGTCGTACTATCGGTCCAGGCTTTCGACTGGAATTGCCCCCAGCATATTCCGCAGCGCTTTACGATTGCGGAGCTTGCACCAGACCTGACCGCCCTGCGAAATCGCATTCGCGAGCTTGAAGAGGAAAATGCTGAACTCAAGTCATTCTTGAAATCCTGACCGGGTTGAAGGGGCGGTCGCGCTCCGCCCCTTCCGGTCCTTGTATCCTTAGCGATGCGCTATTCAACTCAAGCCTTGCTTTCTTTCGCGCATGCGTTTCCCGTTTCAATTCGCAAGAAGAGCCATCTGGCCATCATGCAGGAAGCACCCTTTGCTGAAGAGCGAAAGATCCACAGGGTTCGGTAATCTCAGATCCGAAAAATCCGGTAGTCTTTTCTTGTCAGGGTCGAAAGAACGATGGACCTGTGAAAGAAAAACCAGCCTTATTCCACGCCTTGTTGTAAAGTTCTTCAACACCTTGATCTGCTGCTCGAGTTCAGGAGCCGTGCGGCGCTGATCAAGCACCTGCAAGTAGTCGATCACTGCAACCGTGCCCTCACGCACGTCTGACAAGCGATCCACTATAAGATCTGCACATAGATCCTCGGAAAGATCGATTTGAATACCTTCGGGGCCGAAGAGATTATCAACCGCATGATCCGGGAACCGCCGTTTGATGTCCTGCAGGGAACACTCGACCGAGAAGAAGGTCGAGGGGATCCCGGCTTTTGCCGCCTCTGCGAGCAAGTTGAGGCCAAAGATCGTTTTGCCCTGCCCGGGACGCGCTGCGAGGAGAAGCATTTCTCCATCGGTCAAAGCGTCAAGAATACGTGCTTCAGAATTTGCGTTCGACTGAGCGGATGACAGATGGGCCCAACTGCGGAACCCTTCGCGGGCTGCAATTCGATCCAGTGCGACATGAAGCGGCAATCTTGCTTCTCGTGCCAGCTGGCGCGCCTGATGTTTCAAACGAAAAGGTGGAGCCGATAGCTTCATTCCTGACCTCCCTGTTATCGTGCGATTGACGCAATCCCTCCTTATGCGAAAACACGATCAGGTGGTTCTGAATGAGTGCACCCTGCAGGTCAGCTGCTGCTCCGATGGAGGGGGAAGGCTTGGGTCGCGCCTGTAACCACCTTAGCCGATTCTGGACAGGCCTAGCCAGTCACCTGAAGCACCGATAATTTTCAACGATCTCTGCTGAGACCTTTTTGCTCCAGTTCCTGCAGATAAACGCCCCAGTGCTTTTCCGGTTCATTGGCCAATTGGAAGAAGTAGGTCCAGGAAAAAATACCGGAATTGTGCATGTCGTCGAAATGGATGCGCACAGCGTAGTTTCCGACCGGTTCGATCTTCATGATCTCGACATTGCGTTTTCCCGGCACGGTTTGCTTCTGCGAAGGATTGTGTCCTTTGACTTCTGCGGATGGCGAACAGACACGCAGGTACTCGGCGGACAAATCATGGCGTTCGCCATTATTGAACGCGATCGTCAGCGTTTTCTTGTCTTGTGAAACGCGCAGCTCGGTTGGCCAGGGTGCGGTATCGTCGGTCATGGAGAAATCCTGTTCGGAAGAATTCTGTCAGCTGATCTTGGGCGGACGATAGCGCTGACGCTCTCCCCGTCAAGCCACGTTTTGTCCCACCTGTTTGACCGCTTCGTACCCTTCAAGCGCCGCCTTGCGCGCCGAAGCGTGATCCACAATCGGATGCGGATAAGTTTTACCCAGAACGATGCCAGCTTGCCCCAGCACTTGTCTGGATACCTCAAACGGCGCGAAGAGGTCCTGGGTGCTCAGATTTTTCAGTTCCGGCACCCATTTACGAACATAAACGCCCTCAGGATCGAACTTCCGCCCCTGGCTGATCGGATTGAAAATACGGAAGTAAGGGGCAGCGTCGGCTCCGGATCCGGCCACCCACTGCCAGCTTGCAGAATTGTTCGCCAGATCCGCATCGACAAGCGTGTCGCGAAACCAGGCTTCGCCTTGCCGCCAGTGAAGTCGAAGATGCTTGATGAGGAAACTCGCCACGATCATCCGTACCCGATTGTGCATGTAACCAGTCTGCCAAAGTTCTCTCATGCCGGCATCCACAATCGGATATCCCGTTTGCCCCTGTTGCCATCGCCTCAGGTCCTCCGGGCTTTCACGCCAGGGATAGGCATCAAAGCTCGATCTCCAGTTTCCGGATGGGAGGTGCGGGAAATGATAAAGGAGATGATAGGAGAACTCGCGCCACGCGATCTCCGAAAGGAACTTCATTCCATCCGATTTCGGATCATCATTGCCTGTCAGTTTGTTCCTTGTTTCATGCCAGATCTGGCGCGGAGAGATTTCACCGAAATGCAGATGCGGCGACAATCTCGAGACATTGGGAAGGTCCGGACGGTCTCGCAGCTCCCGGTACCCCGGTAGCCCATGCTCCAGAAACCACCTGAGTTGCAGCAAAGCACCCGGTTCGCCTGGACGCCACAGTTGATCCCAGCCTGCGGCCCAATTCGGTTTTTCTGGCAAAAGACCAAGGCTCTGAAGGTCTTCGCCGTGCCCGAACGCCTCGACAATCATTTCCGCCGGTGCAGATAGCGGCAGTCCGACTTCAAGTTGCTGCGCTGCTTTCCAGAACGGCGAATATACCTTGTAGGGCCCACCGGCCCCGGTCTTCAGCTCCCAGGGTTCAAAAAGCAGACCGGCCTTGAAGCTTCGCGCTTCAAAGCCGTCCTGTTTCAGCGTGTTCTTGATCTCGCTGTCACGCTCGATAGCGTGTGGTTCATAACAACGATTCCAGTAGACGGCCTTTACGCTTGCTTCTCTCGCAAGTTGGGGAATCTGGTGCCGGGCACTGCCCCGCAACAGAATTAGTCCTGGAAGAGAGTTTTTCAATTCTTGAAGGCTGTGGTGCAACCACCATCTGCTGGCTCCGCCAAGTTGATGTGTTTCACCCGACTGTTCCGCCGTCTCCAGAACAAAAACGGGAAGTACAGGCCCTCTCTTTGCCGCTTCATACAGTGCCGGGTTGTCGGCAATTCTAAGGTCCTGCCGGAACCATACCAATGTGGTCATGCTGCCCCTGTCTATCTCTTTGAAAGAAGTACGTCGGGGACAGCAAACAGATCAATCAGTTTGTCTCCGGTGTGCCCTGCAGAACTCAATCTCCCTTTCAGGCCTCCACCGGCACCACGGCTTCCTGACGCAGTCGACCAAAATGTTCGTCCCATCCACTGTCCAAGGCACTCAACATCGCAAATGCCGCTTCTCCGGCTGCCTGCTCGATACCTTCGTGAGACAAGGTGAGTTTTGTGCCTCCTGCCGCATCCTGCAAGCTCCAGCGTACTGTTGTCATTGCACCATTGAGAGGCTTGACCGTGAAGGTGTAGACAAGGCTTTCAAACGGGCGCATTTCCAAAACGGTGCCCCAGCAGATCCGACTCATGTCTTCTCGCTGGTCAAGGAGCGTATAATCAGCCCCTTCCTTCAAGTCCTGTTCGGCCGGGTGGAACCATCTTGCCAACTTGTCCTTTTTCGTCAGGAATTCCCAGACGACTTCTCGTGGTGCATCCAGAAATACTGTTTTGGTAATGGTCGTCGCGGTCATTGATCGCTCTCCTTGGTCTTTTCCATTTCCTTGGAAATTTCACGCTGCAAATCGGACAGTCTCGCGTCCCAGAAACTCTCGAAGTATCCGAGCCATTCGAAGGCGGATCTGAGGGGTTCCGGATTGAGCTTGCTACGCCTTTCCCGGCCGCTCACCTCTCGCTTGATGAGATTTCCTTCCTCCAGAATGGCCAGATGCTTGTTGATCGCGGTTCGCGTGATATCGAACCGGTCGGCGATGTCGGCAACAGCGAGACTTTCATTCGACAGATAGATCAGGATCTGTCGCCGAGTCGGGTCTGAAAGTGCCCGGAAAACGTTTTGCGGTCCCGTGTTCATCGCCCGCTCTCCTCAATGGGGAGAAAGTCGAATGGGCCGTCCTGAAACAGGAAAGTGACACAGTCCACCGCCGAAACGCATTTACTGACGTGGGGCAATCCGGCAGGAATCCCGTAGAATGCACCGGGTTTCAGAGCCTTGCCTGAAGTTTCCTCTTGATCTCCAGCGAGGTGCAAAATCTCGCCGGACAAGACCACGCCGAACATGGCTGCACTTTTGATGTGAAGGGGGCTCGACAGGCCTGCGGGCAAGCGGACCATAGCCATGTAGCTTTCTTCAAACCTGTTCCCCTGCAGCGGTGCAAACGCGACGCCCTCGGGTGTGGTTTGCCAATTCAACTCTGCCATAGCTTTCAGTTTCATTTCCCCGGTTTCTGTCGCAAACGCGGGACTGAAGGAACTCATTGCGCTCGAAGCAAGCAGGAACATGATTTGCGTCTTCATGCGGCACCTTTTCGTAACACCTTTTGGTGCCATTTAAAATGACACCTTTTGGTTTTATTTCAAGGCCTCATTCAAATTTTTTCGACATTTGATTGATTTAGTGCGATTTCGCACTATTTAATACGATATCGCACTAAATGGAGATATCTCATGACTATGACGCGACGGAAAACTCTGGCTCTTATTGGAGGCGGTGTTGTTTTGGCCGCCGGCGCATCCGCCGGAACATTCCTGACGACGCGCACACCTCAGGCAGCCCATGCTCCCTGGGCTGATGCGGGCGGATATGGTGATGACCGCCTGTTCGCTCTTTCCTATGCGCTTCTGGCACCGAACCCGCACAACAGGCAGCCTTGGCTCATCGAGCTCGTGGGTGAAGACAGCTTTCGACTGCACCGTGACCACACACGCGACCTTCCCCATACCGATCCCTATCACCGCCAGATTTTTGTTGGCCTCGGATGTTTTCTTGAGTTGATGAAAGTTGCCGCGACGCTTCGCCAGAAAATGCCAGTCATCAACCTGTTTCCCGAAGGTCCGGATGGTCCAATTGCCGATGTGACGATTACAGAAGCAAAGTCAACGGACCCTCTTGCTCGATTCATCCTTGAACGCAGGTCTTGCAAAGAACCGTTTGAACAACGCCCGGTTCCGCCGGAACTGTCAGAAATCTTGAATGCCTATGGAAAGGTCATTACCGCGGACACGGAAGTCGAAAACCTGAAGAAGCTGACCTGGGACGCGTGGCTGACGGAAATGCATACACATCGAGCCTTGAAGGAAAGCGTTGACCTGATGCGGTTCGGAAAAGCGCAAATCAATGCAAATCCGGATGGCATTGATCTGGGTGGCCCGTTTCTGGAAACGTTGATGTTGGCTGGCGTCCTCTCCCGCGAAAGCCAACTTGATCCGAATTCAACAGGATTTAAGGAGGGTGTGAAGCTGTATCAGGAAATGCTTGCAGCCACTCCCGCCTATGTGGCTCTAACAACCAATGGAAATTCAAGATACGAGCAAATCGCCGCTGGTAGACGTTGGCTTCGACTGAATCTGGAAACAACAAGGCTCGGGCTTTCGCTGCATCCGGTAAGCCAGGCTCTGCAGGAGTATGAGGAAATGGCGCCACACTATGCCGAAGCGCACCGGATACTTGCCAATTCGGGAGAAACAGTTCAGATGCTTGGGCGATTGGGTTACGGGCCCCAAACTTCACGAACGCCGCGCTGGCCGCTTGAAACACGGATCATGAATGGATAGCGAGACACGCAACGCCTTTTTCAGGTTCTTCAATGAAATTGGCATCATCGCGCAATTGAGCCGGACAGCTCTGGAAACACGTCTGCCAAAGGGGCTGACCCTGCCCCACTTCAGCGTGGTCAATCACCTGATCCGGGTCAAGGACGGGCAAACTCCGCTTGCACTTGCATCAGCGTTTCAGGTTCCCAAGACAACGATGACGCATACGCTGAACGGCTTGCTGGAGCACGGATTTGTCGAGATTCGGCCCAATCCGGATGACGGCCGCAGCAAGACCGTATGGCTTACCCAAACCGGCAGACAGTTTCGCGAGGATGCCATACGATCTATCGATCCTGATATCGACGCACTTTGCCAAAATGTTCCAAGGGAGAAGATCGAGGCGCTGGTGCCTGCCCTGACCGAGATCAGAACTTTTCTTGATAAGGCGCGGGACTGACCGGTGCTCGGCGTCAGCCAGCATTGCCAGCAGTATTGACAACGTTAGACAAGGAATTTTACCTGATAGCGTAAACCGGACAGAATTGGTCCGGTTTCGATTGATATTGTTTGTTGCCGCGCCATATGATCAGTTAAAGATCAAGGGCATCGAGGGAGAGCAGAACGTGACAGACGGTAAGATTTTGGTCCCGGCATCGGGGGCAGGAACAACGTTTTCCCCTTCGCCGATGATCGATCCGTTTGGGCGTGCCGTTACCTACCTTAGGGTTTCCGTTACCGACCGCTGTGACTTCCGCTGTGTCTATTGCATGGCTGAAGACATGACCTTTTTGCCCAAGCGCGAAGTTCTCAGCCTTGAGGAACTGGAACGGCTGTGTACTGCTTTCATCGAAAAGGGTGTCCGCAAGCTGCGCCTGACAGGTGGTGAACCGCTGGTGCGCAAGAACATCATGAGCCTGATCCGCAACCTTGGTAGACACCTGGACAGTGGTGCTCTCGAAGAGTTGACCGTCACGACAAACGGATCTCAGCTCGCACGCTTCGCGAATGAACTCCACGACTGCGGAGTCCGCCGGATCAATGTGTCCATCGATACGCTTGATGCCCAGAAATTCAAGGCCGTAACCCGGTGGGGCGACCTCGGAAAGGTTATGGACGGTATCCGCGCAGCAACCGAAGCGGGTTTGCAAATCAAGATCAACATGGTGGCGCTAAAGGGCGTGAACGAGCATGAGATCGTCTCCATGCTCGAATGGTGTCACAGCCAGGGACACGATCTCACCCTCATCGAGACCATGCCCCTTGGTGAAATCGATGGCGATCGCACTGATCAGTATTTGCCGCTATCAACGGTTCGGAGCCGCCTCGCCGAACAATTCACCCTGACCGACAATCCCTACAAGACCGGCGGGCCTGCCCGTTATGTGACCGTTGAAGAGACCGGTGGTCGTCTCGGTTTCATCACGCCGATGACCCATAATTTCTGTGAAAGTTGCAACCGGGTCCGGGTGACCTGCACCGGTCAGCTATATATGTGCCTCGGACAGGACGACATGGCAGACCTTCGTGCACCGCTGCGTGCATCGGAGGGCAACGAGCTCCTCGGCAACGCGATTGATGAAGCGATTGGCCGCAAACCAAAGGGCCATGATTTCGTGATTGACCGGAACACGAAGCAACCTGCAGTCTCGCGTCATATGAGCGTGACCGGCGGCTAATTCCACTTAAGATCTCACCCAAGGCGCCTATCGGCTTTGGATTGTTTGACGGGAGTTATTCCGCGGGCTGCAAACTGGCTCGTACGGACAGCCACTTCACGGACAGTGCTGCGATCAGGCTACTGCCAATCCCAAAGCCCATAACGAGGATCATGCCCCAGGGCGATCCGGCAAGGGAGCTTTCCGCAAACAGCCAGGCAACCAGAGTGCCGGCAACAGCTCCCATGCCGACCTGGAAGGAAGCGGTCAACCCGGAAGCCGCACCGGCCAAGTCCGGGCGAACGCTTACCGCACCGGAGATTGCGCTTGGCAGGCAAACGCCATTTCCCAATCCCAGTATGAACATCGGCAGGAACAGGCTGGCCGCCGTGACAATGCCCCAAAACGCGAACCCGGCAATGAGCAAAACCGACAGTCCGCCGATCAATGACCCAGCTAAAATCATGGGAAATAGTCCGACACGCTCGGCAAATTTCCCGGATATGTAATTTCCGGTGATGTATCCAAGGGCCACGAACATGAAATAGAAGCCCATCTGCGCGGCACTCAGTTGCAGGATTTCCGCGGCAATAAACGGCGCGCCGCCAAGATAGGCAAAGTATGTGAGTGCCGAGAACGCCGCGGTGAGCGAATAACTCCAGTACAACGGTTCCCTGAACAGGGAGGTATAAGACCGGAACACTTCCCCCGTCCCGATCACAACCCGCCTGTTGTTGGTTTCGGGCAAGGCGTAGATGCTGGCAAACAAGACCCCGACCCCGAATACCAGCATCAGGACGAAACCACCCTGCCAGCCATAGAATTCATCCAGAATGCCGCCAATCGCCGGCGCAATCGTGGGCATGACCGCCATTCCCATGGTGACGTAGCCGATCATGCTGGCAGCTTGCCGGGGCCCGTAAAGATCCCGCACGATTGCGCGCCCGAGAACCATTCCGGTGCAGCCGCCCGCAGCCTGTACAATGCGTGCGGCGATCAGCGCTTCAATTGTGGGAGCGACAAGACAGAGCACACTGCCGATAACAAACAGCGCCATGCCCGCAATCACGATTGGCCGCCTACCGAACTGGTCAGACAAAGGACCCCACACCAACTGTGAAATTGCAACAGCGACAAAAAACGCCGACATGGACAGCTGAATTTCACCGGCAGTGGCGGAAAAGACGATCATCATTCCGGCCAGAGACGGGAGATAAATCTGCATTGCCAGCGGGCTGATACTGGAAATCGCTATCAGGACGCCCAGAGAAGGCCTTGCTACTTCTTCACCTTGTGTTTCTGGACGGTGGGAAGACATGCCCGGTGAGATTTCCTTACTTCTCTAGATACGGTGTAGCGACTCGATCCAGAGAAGATAATCCCCTTGCGTGATCCGGGCGTGAAAACGCATTTCATGGTTTTTTCTCGTCAAAAATACGGATGCTACAACTCCCTATCCGAGCTCTGCCATTCATCATTGACTTCAATATAAGACATTGAAATATTTCAAAAATTTTAGATGCAATAAAACCTACTGGCTCAAAATGGACTCCAGCGCCGATTTGGCGCGGTGAGTTGGCTGGTTTGGAAGTCGACTGTCGGCATGTTGAGAACGGGCTCAATGTCGTCCCGTACATAATCGGTGTAACAGCCGAAGAAGATGACGACCGGCATCAAGCCGGTCGCTTTTTCAGTAGTCAGTCAAAGACAATCTTGGGAGCCGCACGGTCTTGGGATGCTGCGGACTGCTGGATACCGGCGACGACTTTCGTGGCGATATCCTTGTAAATCCTGGCCATAGGACCGTCCGGTTCAGAAACGACGACCGGCGTTCCAGCATCCGAGGTCTCACGGATTTTCATGGTAAGGGGCACTTCCCCCAGGAACGGTACTCCCAAGCGCTCCGCTTCGGCTCTAGCGCCGCCGTGACCGAAGATATCATGGCGTCCGCCGCAATCCGGGCACAGGAAATAGCTCATGTTCTCAACGATGCCGAGAACCGGCACGTCAACGCGTTTGAACATGTTGAGCCCCTTGCGCGCATCGATCAATGCGAGATCCTGCGGAGTGGACACAATTACAGCGCCGGCAAGCGGCACCTGCTGCGCCATGGTCAGCTGCGCGTCACCGGTTCCCGGAGGCATGTCGACAACAAGAACGTCCAGATCGCCCCAGGCGACTTCCCTCAGCATCTGGGTCAGCGCGGAGATGACCATTGGACCTCGCCAGATCATCGGTGTTTCTTCTTCCACCATGAAGCCCATGGACATGACCTTGATGCCATAGCCTTCCAACGGCTTCAGTACCCTGCCCGAAACTGTTTCCGGCCGCCCTGAAACGTTGAAGAGACGTGGAACCGACGGTCCGTAAATGTCGGCGTCCAGGACACCTACCCGCAAACCGTTTGCAGCCATGCCCAAAGCCAGGTTTGCTGTGGTTGTCGACTTGCCGACCCCGCCCTTTCCGGACGCAACTGCAATTATGTGCTTGATGCCGGGAACACCCGGCTTGGCAGGCGCTTGTTCTTCTGCGGCGCGCTGCGGCTGCCTGGCGGCCGGCTCGGGTGCTGTGTTGCGTGCACTGCCTGGGGCTCGTTCAGCAGTCAGCGCCACCATGGCATTTTCCACACCGTCTATTTCCTTGACCACCTTCTCGGCGGCCTGACGCAGCGGCTCAAGTTCCTGCGCTCTTTCGGCAGGTACAGTGATGGAAAATGCAACCCGTCCGTCTGAAACGAATACGTCGGACACCAGGCCCAAAGAGACGATATCTCCCTCCAGGTCGGGACCCTTGATCTGTCTTAGGCGGTCCAAAACGATGCTTTTGATGGTGTCGCTCATAAATACGTCCTGTTGGCTTCGCCGGCTCCATCCGAAGCGCCGGGTACTTACTTCCGGAAACTAGTGTGCGCTGACACGATTACAATCTGCCAAAGTGCTGCACGTCTGGCTTCCGCCCTCTCTCTCTGACTCCAGTCATAGATTTGAAGATTTTCGGACACAAGCCCAACAAGAAAAATCAACGTAATTCATATTTGCCCGCACATTTAGATAAACTTAGAACTCTCGAAATACACTCAATGTAAAATCAAAGCCTGTAACTCAATTACGCTTATCACATGCATAAATTGAAACCTTCATATTGCAGAATGATTCTAGCGACCTCAGTTTTTTTCTGCGCTTTGATTGCACTCATCTTCCCGGGAAGCACACAAAACCGTTCTGTCATAACAATAACTGCTTCAAACTATCCTCCATTTGAATTTGCTGAACCAATTGATGGATTGAACGGGTTCGACCATGAAGTCGTCATGGAGGCGTTCAGGCGGGTCGGACAGCCGGTCCGCATAGTATTTCTTCCGTGGAACAGAGCAATCATGGAAGTCAAGTCGGGAGCTGCCGCGGCCGTCCTTTCCTGCGCGCACCGCGCCCAGCGAGAAGAGTTCGTCTTTTACTCAGATCTGCTTAGCACGTCGACCGATGGGGTCTATTACCGTAAGGATCACACAGCAAAGCAGTTCAGGTCGGCGCGCGAACTGTTAGGCGAACACATCGCTGCCGTGGATGGATACTCTTCACATTTGAAACTTCGCGATCTGGGCCTCGAACCCTACAGCGTTCCTGATGACGAAACCGGGATAAAGATGCTCCGGCTTGGACGGTTCGACTATTTCTACAACGGAAAACAAGTCACAGATTTTTTGATATCCCAGTCTGGCCAGTCAGGACTTTTCAAATTCATTCCCCTTTCTGAAGAGCCGCT
>JBCCVB010000055.1:0-36419 GCA_039195965.1 Pseudomonadota bacterium | reverse complement strand
CCCAGGCACTTGCACTAGCCCATGAAGGACATCTGGGAGTTGTCGGAACCAAACAGAACCTGCGAAGCAAAGTTTGGTGGCCGGGAATGGACCGCGCTGCGGAGAGACACTGCAGGTCGTGTCATGGATGTCAATTGGTTAATCACCGCTGTCTCGAATTGCAAATGAAGTTGCCTCAAATCTCTCGCATGGAGCCTGCACGCTTCCGCAGATTTCCGCAAAGCTGGGCATGTCCCAACGCGCCGTTCAACGCCTTCTGGAAAAGGAAGGCACAAGCTTTCGCAAACTGAGTGAAGAAATCCGCCGATCCGCAGCCGAGCGTTACCTGCGAAGCACCGATCTACCGATGAAGGAGATTGCGTACCTTCTCGGCTTTTCCGAACTCAGCACGTTTTCCAGAGCTGTGAAAACCTGGTTTGGCGTCTCTCCAAGAAAAGTTCGCGAGGCATCGCTTTCACCTTGCGGGCTGAAAGCAGATCCGGACAGGTTGGCGGGCGGTGTTCGAATTGCCTCGGTTCCAGCTTCGGCAGGCGCATCGCGAGGCTTTGCGAAGTCCAAGACTTCCGCCGGGGTCAAATAGGCAGGTCATTACCGACAGGAGATTGTCTGGGAATTATGGCGCGGTGACGGTCTCGGGCATACCATCGCCGCGCCTAAGATCGTTCATTCAGGTGCACAGACGCTCAATACTTCCATTTCAGCATCTGCCTCGTGCCGGCAAGCTCACGACTGCGCTTAGGTAAACGCCGTCTGATCCAGCTGACATCGGACCTACCCCGTAATGTGATTGTTTCGTTGCCGGCAGTGCCAGAAGCACTGAATTGGAAGTCTTTCTTTCACCACGGGTAGAGGTAGCGCCCGCACGATCGCAAGTGGGTTTGCGCTCGGGCCGGATTGTGCTGACCTGGCCCCTTTCATACACGACTCCAAAGGAGGTGTCTTTGGCTGGAAACGAGAGGGAATTAGCTTTTTGCGACAAGTCATCCACCGGAAAGGCGTTTTAACTGTCCATATTGCCAATGGTTCAAAATCGGTGACACATTGTAATTGACGTGCAACGTGCCTAACTTCCCGCTTAGAGATACACGATCCAGACAATCAGGAGACAAAGATGTCGGACTCCGGCTTTAGCCGATTTTTGGGGGGCTCACCTGCGCAAGTCTTGTTGCGGCTGGTGTTCCTTTCCTTTGTTGTCGGGATCGTGCTTTCCGCTCTCAACCTCGATCCTCTCGATCTGGTTCACATGACGATCAACTTCGTTGAACGCCTTTGGGACATGGGTTTTCATGCCATAGGACGCCTCGGAAATTACCTGGTGATTGGAGCGATCGTCGTCGTTCCCATTTGGCTCGTTTCGCGGCTGCTTGCGATGGGTAAGTCCAGATAGTCTGACAACCGGCGCTCTGCGGCGCCGGTTTTTCATGCGCAGAAAACAACCAAAACGCGAAATTAACACTTTCTTAATCAAGATTAAGAAATATTAGGCATACCTTTCCGAGCCGCTGCAGGCCAAGTATGTCGATCTTTTCAATTCTTCAAAATTCCAGCCGCCAACAATTCAGCTTGCGCAGCGAGACCGCCGCACAAGACAACTCGAAGCAACTGGCCAAGGCGGAAAACCTGACCAAGGCAATAAGCTCCTCCGGGCAGAACACCGCGGAGGCGGAAGAAGCTGCGAAATCGCTTTTCGAAAGTTACAAGGAAGCGGCCGACCTCAGCAGCAGCCTGTCTCGATCCGTCAAGGACAACCAGGATACGATGCGCAAGCAGCGCGTTGAAAGGATCCAGCAGCGCATCAAGCAGCTGAAAGAGATGTTGCGGTTCGCAACGCCTGAGCAAGCCAAGCGCATGCTCAAGGAACTCAAGCAGATCTCAAAGGAATTCAAAACCGCTGCGCAGGATCTGAACAAGGCAGGTCAGGGCCAGGGACCAGGCGCGCTTTCCTCAACGAACGCAAGCTCGGCAAACGCAGTCAGTTCGGTCATTGAGGCTGCGACGGGAACCGGAGCTCTCGCCGAAACTCAAAGTGTTACGTCAATCAACGCCGCAACGTTGCAATCAGAGGTGACCAGTAGCACAGCGTCACTCGAGTCGCCCTACCAGGCAGAGGTCGAGAGCCATTCCGGAAACCAAGATGGACAGTCACCAGGGGCTGCCTCATCGTCCCTTCCTTCGGACGAAGACGAGAACACCAACAAGGACACCGGACCTTTCGACGTGAGAACAGCCGTTCAGGCCTATACGGACAGGCTGAACGAGAGCGATAGCGCACATCG
Source organism: Pseudomonadota bacterium (assembly GCA_039195965.1). Taxonomy (GTDB): domain Bacteria; phylum Pseudomonadota; class Alphaproteobacteria; order Rhizobiales; family Stappiaceae; genus Roseibium. The sequence goes on along the minus strand of JBCCVB010000055.1, from coordinate 34,143 downwards.
GCAGAACAGAACCGCACGGATGCAGAAGGAGCATGAAGAACTCGGCAAGATTGCCGCAGAAATCAAGCTGCTTGCAGACCGTTTGGAAAGTCTGGCGAAGAAGGACGACGAAGAGGCGGAAGAAGACCTTAAAGATGTGCGAGACGACTTGAAAGACGGCCTTGAGAAGTTGAATGACCCCGGATTGAAAAGTGCGCTCGGCCTGGAAGGAAGTGGCTCCACAGTCTCGGTCTCAACTGTCTCAAGCGTCTCGGTAAGCGTTTCAACTTCCCAGATAATCGTCTGATGCGGTCTTTCAGCCTTCCAATTGCACAGACTGTTCCTCGCCTGTTCCAGCACTCCGCATGCCCTTCCTTGCGATAGTTCTTGCCGTTCGGTGAAGCGTCACGTGCCGATCAGCAAGCTCATCAATGTCAGTCGAGTAGCCTCCGCCCAGAACCCCAGCCAGCGGCAAGCCTGCGTTTCTGACTGCTTCAATCACAATGTAGTCTCTGCGTCGCAGTCCTTCGCGGGTCAATTCCAGGCGTCCCAGGCGGTCGTCAATGTAAGGGTCTACACCTGCATTGTAGAATACGATGCTCCAGTTCTCACGGCTGAGCAGATCCGGCAAAACCTCTGCCAGCCGCTTCAGATAGGCTTCGTCGTCGGTAAGGTCGGGCAGTCCGATATCAAGATGTGAGGGAACCTTCCGAACCGGATAGTTTTTCGCCGAGTGCATGGAGAACGTGAACACATCGGCGTCTCCTTGAAAGATATCCGCCGTTCCGTCTCCCTGATGCACATCAAGGTCGATCACCAGTACCTTGTTGATCGCACCATCCGCCTGCATGACCTTGATTGCCACCGCGACATCGTTGAACACGCAAAATCCTGCGCCGTGACGCCACCGAGCATGGTGACTGCCGCCGGCAGTGTTGCAGGCGATACCGTGTTCCAATGCCAGATATCCTGTCAGCACGGTCCCTCCGGTTGCACAGCGTGCCCGCAAGGCGATGTCTTCACGCATCGGAAAACCGATTTCCCGCGCGATTTTCTCCGGCACCTTGGCGTTGAAAACCTGATCGACGTAAACGGGATCATGCGCCAGCGCGACCCATTCGAAGGGGGCTGGCCTGGGTCGGTAGAAAGATCCGTTGTCCAACAGGTTTTCCTTGCGAATAAGATCGGCAACCGCACGAAATTTATCCATGGGAAAGCGATGATTGGCAGGAAGGTCGGCGCAATAAGCCGGGTGATGAACGATCGGAAGCATCATTGCGCGCAATATAACGCGCGCTCACGTTAAGGGAAGGCTCCGCGGTCCCATCGCTTCCAAGGGCAAGAAAAGAATTGACGAACCCGGTGCGCTGGACAAAAAGGGCTGCTGTTTCAAAGTGAGCCATTCATGTCCAGTTCTCTCGCAACCCAAAAGGCAGCAGGGCAAGCATTTCAGGTGACCCACCGTTCGGTGCTCGCCATTGCTGTGCCGATGACGCTCGGCTACCTGTCGACACCGCTTCTTGGTGTTATCGACATGGCCGTGATCGGGCGGCTTGGCGACGCGGCCGTGCTTGGCGGCATCGCTATGGGCGGCATCATTTTTGATCTGGTTTTCACAGTTTTCAATTTCCTGCGCTCGGGAACCACCGGGCTGACGGCCCAGGCGCTGGGCGCACGCAACGAGGAAGAAATCAAGGCGACGCTGTTGCGGGCCCTAGTTGTTGCAGCAATCGGCGGGATCGCGGTGATCGCAATTCATGCACCGGTGCGCGATATCGGGCTTTGGTATCTCGGAGGCAGCTCCGACGTGCAGTCCGCAACAAGCCGCTATTTCGATATCCGGGTGCTCAGCGCTCCCTTTCTCTTGGCAAACTACGCTATTTTGGGCTGGTTCATCGGACTTGGCCGTGCAGGAACCGGTCTGGCACTGCAGCTGTTTCTCAACGGTTTGAACATTGCCTTGAGCATCTGGTTTGTCGTCGGCCTGAACTGGAGCGTCGAAGGCGTTGCGCTGGCCACTGTCCTGAGTGAAATCCTGGCGACCGCACTCGGTCTGCTTCTTGTGCTCACGAGTGTGAAAAAAGGCTCATGGCCGCCGGTATCGATCATATTCGATCGGCGCTTGCTATTGCGTATGATGGCTTTGAACCGCGATATCATGATCCGGTCCTTTGCCCTTCTCTATGCCTATGCTTTCTTCATGGCGCGCTCCGCGGAACAGGGTGATGCCGTACTGGCCGCAAACGCAGTTCTGGAAAAATTCATTCTCGTGTCCGGATACTTCCTTGATGGTCTGGCTACCGCAGCCGAACAGCTTTCCGGACGGGCCGTTGGAGCCAGATACCGGCCCGCATTCGATCGGACACTGAAATTGACTGCCCTCTGGAGCTTTGTGCTCGCCGGTATTCTGGCAGCGGTTTATGCGGTCGCCGGAACCGCGATAATTGATTTCATGACCACTGCGCCTGAGGTGCGTGACATTGGTTACACCTACTTGATCTGGGTGATAATCGCCCCTCCCCTGGGTGTCCTTGCCTTTCAGATGGACGGCGTCTTCATCGGGGCGACCTGGTCGGGGACAATGCGCAACATGATGCTGCTGTCCCTCGCAGTGTTCATAGCTGCCTACTACGTACTCTTCCCGCTGCTGGGCAATCACGGACTGTGGATCGCCCTGGAACTCTTCCTCGGATTGCGAGGCCTAAGCCTATTGGCGTCCTACCGGAAACGAGCAGACAGAACTTTTGCCTCGGCCTAGCCAAGCCTAGGCTTATCGGTGAAAAGACTTCACAAGCGGATGCGCGCCACTTAGTCCAGCTAAGCTGCCTCGGATGCCCACACGTCGACATTGACGTCGCGCGCCTCGCGCAGAGATGCAAAGCCATGTTCGTCCAGCTTTGCGGCTAGTCCGGTAAGAATCTCTTCGATCAGGGCCGGACCTTTGAAAACCAGTGACGAATAGAGCTGCAGAAGATCCGCTCCCGCCGTTATCTTGGTCCAGGCCGTTTCGGCACTGTCGATGCCGCCGACACCGATTATCGGCAATTCCGCTCCAGCAAGCTTTCGAGCGCGCGCGAGCATGATTGTCGACTTGCGGAACAGCGGCCTCCCCGAAAGTCCTCCAGCTTCAGAGGCAGGTCCGGCGCCACTCAAGCCTTCCCGGTCAATTGTCGTATTGGAAACGATCAGACCTTCAACGTTCTTGGCAAGGACTTCCTCGACAATATCGGTAAGGTCTTCATCCGCGACATCCGGGGCAATCTTCAACAACACCGGCACATGGCGGCCAAGCTTGCGAGTGCACTCGTCCCTGGCGGTGATAACTCCGGTGAGCAGTTCCGCCAATGCCGAGCGAGCCTGCAGGTCTCTCAGACCGGGAGTATTCGGTGATGAGATATTGACCGTGAAGTACGATGCCATATCCGCAAATTCATAGATGCCGGCAACATAGTCGGACACTCGATCTTCCGCGTCCTTGTTGGCTCCGACGTTGATGCCGACGATGCCGGTCAACCGGGCGCGTGCGTCCAACCGACGGCGCAGGGCTGCGTGCCCTTCGTTGTTGAAACCGTAGCGGTTGATGACCCCCTCATCAGCAGGAAGCCGAAAAACGCGCGGCTTTGGGTTGCCGGGCTGAGGTTTCGGTGTCACGGATCCTACTTCGGTAAATCCGAAGCCGAGATTGAGAAGAGCGTCTGGAACTTCGCCGTTTTTGTCGAACCCCGCCGCCATGCCGAGGGGATTAGGAAACGTCAGGTCCCAGAGCTTGATCGCAAGACGCGGGTCCGCACCTGAACTACCTCCAGGCAAAAGACCGGACTTGAGAGCCAGCACCGTCATTCTGTGGGCCGTTTCCGCGTCCAGTTTCTGGAGACCCTTCAGGGCTGCATTCTCAAGCCACCGCAGCGTCATTGGTCTAGCTCCGGAAACTCATGATCTCCGCTCTCTGTTAGCGGCAACTCTTTAACCCAAAGCGCCGAGGCCGGATCAAGATCGGCATACAAGTGCGGAAACAGCGCTCCGCCGCGGGATGGCTCCCACTTGAGCTGGTCACCAAGTGTGTCGGCGTCAAACGCCGCAATCAGAAGATCGGGAATATTGGCAAAATGCTTAGTGGCTGTCTCATGCACCTGTTCGGAGCTGGAGAAGTGAATGAACCCGTCCGCCAGATCAACCGAAGCTCCCTTGAACACGCCTGCTTCAACTGCCTCCTGCCAGAGGGGCCGTGGGACAATCTTAAAAACAAGGGTCATGCGTGCACTCAGTTCCATTCATTCGTCAAACCCGACAGACCGACCGCCTTTGTTGCCGTCAGTACCGAACTCGCGCCCACTACTAACCAAGAGGGTTGCATGGAACAAGTTGAGCATCACTTCTTTTGCGGAAGATTGACAATTTGGCAGGGAAAAATTGGCACAGCTTTGAATTGAACCCTCGGAATTCCGAAAAACAGCCCGTATTATGTCGGCGAGCCAGCAATTACGAGTGACCCCGCAATGAAGCTTCGGCCGCTTTTGGTGCCCGCAATTCTGCTGACCGTCTCAGGCGGTCTTGTTGCCTGGCTGTTGCTGAGCGAACCACCTTTACCCAACGACGCAACTGTCACGCCCGCCGAACGACAGGGCAGCATCGCTGGGGCTGCCGTAAAAGATGTCGTCAAACCGTCACCGGACCCTGCGCCCAAGGAAACGACATCCGCGGCTCCCCTGCCCGGTAACATCCGCAATGTCTCGCCAGACGGGGTTTCAGCCCCAAAAGTGACAGGCAGCCTGAAACGCATCGAACCATCCAAACGATATCAAGAGCTTAAGGATCCACCCATCGAGCCCATCCCCGACGGGCCCCTGCATCTGCGACGAGTGCAGGTTCTGGACAGTGGTCACATCAAGTCGGACAAGCTGACGGTAACCCTTGCATACATCGTGCCGCTCGACCGTGAAGAAACCTGTGTCTCCCGGCTGGGTGGCACCTGGCCATGTGGTGCGCGCGCCCAAACCTTTCTCAGAGGCCTGATCAGGCAGTTCAAGGTGACCTGCAAAAAGATCGAAGAGTTGGGCCCGCAGCACATTCTGGCAGAATGCTGGAGGGGCAAGTTCGGTCTGAGTTCCCGGCTGGTTCGCTACGGCTGGGCCGAACCGACGGCTGACGCACCTCAGGAGCTTGTGGAATTGGCCCTTGCCGCCAAGCAAAAGAAAATCGGCAAGTGGCAATCCGAGTGGCTCACAGAACTCCCCTCATCCAGCTGGGACAGCGATCCGAACGCTCCTTTGCCAGGACTTGAGGAGCTTGCTCCGGAGATCGTGGAGTGGAGTTTGCAGGCCGATCCGGAACAGCCTTCAGACGACGACCTCAGCTCGGATCCGGGGCTTCTGCCTGGCTCACCCCTTCAATAAGCTGGGATGCCGGCGAGGCACGCCCTCCTTCAAGCGACAGAACGGCAGCCTTTGCACCTGCCTTTCGTTTACTTACACCTCAGCCCATACAAAAGTATAATAGGAGTTATACGTATAATTTTACTCAATCATTATTAGATATTTATTTACGCAGCAGGCTCAAATTCAAACAACATTCCCTCACCTGCCTCACGAGCCACCCAAAATGCGCGCAAATCATAATAAGAATACAGTAGAAACCGACAACATCAGCAAATATCTGAATTTCATGTCGGCAACTGGAAGTAACACTACTTCAGCACAGAAAGCCTGGAAGTCTCTTCAGGCTACACTTCCTGAAATTCTGGACCGCTTCTACGACGACCTTCTTACCCAGGAGGAACTTCGTGAGAAAATGGGAAATAACGGGGAAAATATTACTGCGCTCAAAGATGCGCAGACAAAGCATTGGGACTACATTTTCAATCATGAACCCAATCTGGAGTTTATCGGTCAGGCTGCTCGCATTGGACAGGCACATGTTCGCATAGGCCTTAAGGCTGAATGGCTGATGTCAGCGTTCGGCCGACTGTTGAACGAAGTTGTTCCGGTCATCGTCAAGAAACATCGGTTCTCCCAATCGGCGATGATCGACACGCTTCAGTCGGTCGTCACTCGCTTTTTCCTGGATATGATCCTTGCACAGCGTGCCTTTGAAACCGAGCAACGTCAGATTGAGGAATTGGAAGAACGAGAGACCGTAGGCCTGATTAACCTGCGGACTACCGCGAACACAATTTGCGAACTCAACGAGCTGGTCATGGCCATGGCATTGCTGTCCCGCAACACCAAAGAAGCAAACGCCAATAGCCAGTCGATTTCTGCAGCAGCTGACGAGCTCGTGACGTCCATCGGACAGATTTCGGAAAACAGCGAAGGTGCTGCAGAGGAAGCGAATTCCACCAACGGAGCGGCCAAGGACGGGCTGACCAAGATGGCAGCAGTCTCCGAGGCTATCGGGGATATTGCATCCACCTCGCAGCAAACGTCCAGGAGCCTCACGGACCTGAATGCGGCTGCTTCTCAAATCAGTGAGTTTCTCTCTGTCATTCAGTCCATTGCGGACCAAACGAACCTGCTGGCTCTGAACGCCACCATCGAGGCCGCCCGCGCCGGGGAAGCCGGCAAGGGATTTGCTGTGGTTGCTTCCGAAGTCAAAACGCTTGCGTCTCAGACAGGCAAGGCCACTGAAGACATTGCGAAGCGGATCGAGGCTCTGACTGAAGGCATGCAGACCATTCAGTCCGCGATCCACAGTTCGGAAAGCGCGGTCAAGAATGGTGAAGAAGCCATTGGATCCGCCAACGAAATCATGCAATCGATCGACGGAATGGTCGGGACGGTTTCTGAGCGTGTTACCCAGATTACAGAGATCCTGCACCAGCAGAAGGAAGCCAGCCACGAAATTGCACAAAACGTGTCGAACGTGGCTGAGTCCAATCGCAATACGGATCTGCAACTCACCGACATGCAGAGAATCCTGCGCGAAAGCAACAACCACTTCGGTGAGAACGCAAAGACGTTCTATGATGAAGATTCAGACAAGTCTCTGGTCGAGATGGCCAGGATCGACCACGTACTCTTCAAGAAGCGAGTGGTTGATACCGTAACAGGTCACGATGACTGGACGTCGTCCGAAATGCCGGATCACCATCACTGCCGCCTTGGCAAATGGTATGATGGCATCAAGAACGAGAAGGTGCGTCATCACCCGGCCTTCAGGAGCCTCGTTCAACCACACAAGGCAGTTCACGATGCTGGTCACCGCGCCTTGAGCGCTGCGGAGGAAGGTAGACTGTCGGACGCTTTCGCGGCGCTCGTGGACCTGGACAAGGCGAGCAACGTGGTCGTTGAAGGCCTGAAACAGCTTTCAATTGCCATGGACGCGGAACTCAAGGACGCCGAACCACGCAAATCCCCTCGTCATTCCGCATCCGGAGCGGCGGAGGTACTCCTGAATGGCAGCAACCAGACCGTTCAGGTGGAAAATGTTTCCCGGACCGGCATCGGCGTAAAGGGGCTGACTGACAGCGAACCGGGCAAGACGGTCAGCGTGAACTATCAAGGCAACGAGCGACTTGGTCGAACCGTCTGGTCAGACGGCGGGACGACCGGTGTCCAGTTCTTCGGCAACGCCAAATAGGCGAGCAACACCGAATCGAAACCAACGAAGGCCGCGCCCGGCAGGAGCGGCCTCTCTTGCCGAGTATTCAGCAACGATTGTGACGACATCAATGAAGTTGCAGGCTCCGGGCAAGCCGCAGTCTTGCCTGCTGTGTCGCTTACTTCGTATGCTCCGCTCGCGGGATCGCATAAGGTTGCCTCCAGATACTTGAAATTGGAGCAAGCTATGTCGGGCAATCTGAAAGTTGGAGTTATTGGCGGCACTGGTCAGCTTGGAAGTGCCTTGGCAACGGGTTGGCTCGAGAGTGGAATTCTGCCTCAGGATAACCTTTGGATTTCCAACAGATCCGGTCGGGCGTCCGCATTCGAGAACTGGCCCGGCGTGAAGTGCACATCGTCAAACCAGCAACTGGCAGACAACTGCGATGTGATCATTCTGTCTGTGCCTCCAGCGCATGCACGCGCTATTGACCTTACCGCGCCCGACAAACTCGTAATCTCGGTCATGGCCGGCGTTACGCATAAGCAGATATCTGACCTGACAGGCACTCGAAAGGCCGTACGGGCGATGTCCAGCCCTGCTGCGCGTCACCGGTTGGCCTATTCACCGTGGTACTCGAGATCGGACCTGTCTGCCGACGACCGTGAAACTGTCTTTATTTTGTTGTCAGCGGTGGGAACCTCAGATGAAGTCCCGGAAGAAAGCCACATTGAAACCTTCACGGTTCTGACGGGTCCGGTCCCGGGCTTCGCAGCGTTCTTTGCAGACTGCATGGTACAATACGCACTTGCAAACAACGTCGCGCCAGAAACCGCAAAGAGAGCTGTCAATCAGCTCCTCACAGCGAGCAGTCAAATCATGTCGGCCGAAGGCCAATCTCCGGCTTCCTATGTTCAGGAAATGGTTGATTATGAGGGAACCACGGCAGCAGGGCTGGTAAAGCTCAAGGAACTGGGTGTGGCACAGCTCATCGCGCAGGGCCTTGAAGCCAGTGCCGAGCGTGTTCGCACCATTGCAAAAGATACTTGACCGACGCTGCTAGCAAAAAAATGAAGGCGGATACACAGCTCCGCCCTCATTCACGCTCTGTGGCGCAAGTCTTAAACTGCCAGTTCGCCGGACAGGGCCTTGCGGATCATTTCGCGAGTCTCCGCGATGCCGTATAGCGCGACAAAGGAGCCGAAGCGCGGGCCTTTTTCCTGACCGAGCAGCAGCTGGTAGAGCGCGGAGAACCAGGCCACCGAAACACCCGGGCCACCATCCGGCCCCTTCTTCTTCGGGTCCTGGTACCGCTCGATCGCACGGGCAACATCAAGCACCGCATCCTGAATGGTGGCACTGTCCGCGTCAGCCGGCAGTTCGGCAAGCTTTGCATCAAGCTGCTCAAGTGCCGTCCGCTCGACTTCATCCGGCGCCTTGAACGATTTGGCCGGCTTGACGAAATCGTCGAAGTAACGGATCGCATAGCTAACCAGAGCATCCAGTTCCGGATGAGATTCTGCCGTGGCGCCTGGTGCGTAGCGGGAGATGAAAGCCCACAGAACGTCCTTGTTTTCCGCGTTCGAAGCAGACACCAGGTTCAGCAGCATGGCAAACGGCACCGGCATATCGATCTTCGGAATGTTTCCGGAGTGGATATGCCAGGCCGGGTTCTGCAGTTTCTGCTCCACCGGCATCTGATCGTATTTCTGGACAAAGGTGTAGTATTCGTCCACCGCCTTCGGAATGACGTCGAAATAGAGCTTCTTGGCTGTTTTGGGCTTCTGGTAGTTGTAAAGCGCGAGACTTTCCGGCGCAGCATAGGTCAACCATTCGTCGATGGTCAGACCGTTGCCCTTCGACTTGGAGATCTTCTCGCCCTTCTCGTCCAGAAACAGCTCATAGACATAGTGCTCGGGAGCCTTGCCACCCAGGATGTTGCAGATCTTGTCGTAGATCGGCGCATTGGTCATGTGGTCCTTGCCGAACATCTCGAAGTCAACGTCGAGCGCAGCCCAGCGCATGCCGAAATCCGGCTTCCACTGCAGCTTCACCTTGCCTCCGGTTACTGACACCGTGATGTCTTCTCCGGTCTCGTCCTCGAAGGTGATCGTACCGTCCTTGGCGTTCACATCTTTCATGGGCACATAGAGTACGCGCCCTGATGTCGGCGAAATCGGCAGGAACGGCGAATAGGTGGCCTGACGCTCTTCCCCGAGGGTCGGGAGCATCACGTCCATGATCTTCTGGTACTTCTCCGTTGCCCGGATCAGTACGTCATCGAATTTACCGGACTTGTAGTACTCGGTCGCACTGGCGAACTCATAGTCAAAGCCAAAAGTGTCCAGGAACCGGCGCAACATGGCGTTGTTGTGCTCGGCAAAGCTGTCGAAATCACCGCCGAAAGGGTTCGGTACGGCGGTGAGCGGCATTTGCAGATAAGGTTCCAGCGCAGCACGATCCGGAACGTTTTCCGGGATCTTGCGCATACCGTCCATATCATCGGAGAAGCAAAGCAACCTGGTCGGGATCTTGTCTTCCGTCAGGAGACGAAACGCTGTCCGAACCATGGTCGTGCGCAGGACTTCGCCAAACGTGCCGATATGCGGAAGTCCGGAAGGTCCGTAGCCGGTTTCGAACAATACCGGTTTGCCCGGATCCCGTTTCTCGATCCGTTTAACCAGTTTTCGCGCTTCTTCAAACGGCCACGCTTTCGATTTGGTGGCCGCCTCGACAAAGTCTTGCGAAAGGTCAAGCGGAGGCAGGGATTGATCGGTCATGTTCGAATATCGTTCTGTTGATTTGAATGGAATCGAAGCAACATCGGCAGGTTTTCATGCCCATTGGCCGTATGCTGCGGCGCGACACTAGAAAAGCGCGAGCCTACAGTCAATAAATTGTCGCAAGTCCGTGACTTGAAGCTTCAGCGTCAACCCTTTACACCGTTCGTTCAAATTGCCTTGAAATCGGCATAACTGGAGTTTGAATAGTGTCTAACAACGAACCGATCAGCGTTCAGGAAGCGCTCATCTATGTCATGGTCATCGTGTCCGCATCCGATAACTCAATGACCGACAATGAACTGGCCACTATCGGCGACATGATCAAAATGCTGCCTGTTTTCCAGAACTATGACGGCAACAGGATCATCCCGGCAGCTCAGCGCTGCGGCGATATCCTTCAGGAAGACAACGGTCTTTCGCTGGTACTGGAACTGGTTGGCGATGTGCTGCCGCCAAAGCTCTACGACACAGCCTACGCGCTCGCAGTCGAAGTTGCCGCCGCCGATCTGCACGTGGAACAGGAAGAACTTCGCATTCTTCAGTTGCTGCGCGACCGTTTCAGCCTCGACAAGCTAACAGTTGCAGCCATCGAACGCGGTGCGATTGCGCGCCACCGGACGGTTTGAACGAAGTCACAGGCGCCCGGCGGGCACCGGAATGTTGATGAGATCAGGCGGAGCTCAATTTGAGCTCCGCCTGTTTTCATTTGCCGAAGGTCATACGGCTCATGACGTCGTGACCATCGACCCATTTGTGCTTCACGACTGCTGCGATATGAACGACCACTACAAACAGCATCAGATATGCAAACAGCTCGTGCAGAAACTCTGACGCGATCTCGACATTCAATGCTCCCAGCATTTCCATTGTCGGAAATACCTTGGGCATCGCCAATCCGAACCAGTGCACGCCGTGACCACCAAAATCCGTTTCCGACCATCCCACGAGGATCACTAGGAAAGGCAGGAGATAAAGCGCAAAGTGTCCCAAATGCGATCCAAGCTTTTCCCAGGCGGGAAACTCTTCAGGGAGTGCTGGGGGCGTGTTGAACAGCCTGACACCGATCCGCAAGATCAGGAGAAACAAGAGCGTCACGCCGATAGAGATATGAAGCCCGAACAGCTGCTCTTCCAGAGCGGAATCTTCAGGGACGAGGTTGGCCATTGCAAAACCGCTCGCCCACATGAACAAAAAACCTACGGCCATGAGCCAATGCAACACACGAGCCGAGAATACGTAGCGATCCAATTTGACCTCCAGTTGGTCGGTTGATTTTGAGCGAGAACTGGAGATCGCGTCTTGAGATGGCCACTTAAAATACGTCAAAGAACCGGGTACCGCGTGAGCAGATCGTTGCAATTCGCGAATGGTCACAGGTCGACCGTTCGCGAAGATGCTGGTAACCTTGAAAGATGATGACGAGCGATCCCTCATCAGCCAGTCTTCATTGGATGGCAGTAGTCAGGAACACTGCTCTGACGGCACTCGTCGGCTCCTTGATTGCAATGGTGTTGGAGCCGGAGCATACGGCCGGTCTTCCGGTCCTCGTAGCTTTCGCATTGTGGTTCACGCACTTCTTTTTTGCCGCCGGGATTTTTCTTCTCTCGGTGGTGCTGGCCATGCAGGTTGGCCTTTCTGAATTGCGCGCTTTGATCGTGTCGGTGCCTCTCCTGCCGTTCCTGTTTGCTCCTTTCTCCCTCCTTCTTGATCATGGGTTCGGCAACCCTGACGAGGCAGCACTCACCTTGTCGAACTTTCCAGCGCTGTATCTGGATGAAGTGGCGGCTATCGCTCCACTGATGTTGATGCTGGCGGTGGTCGTGGCTTACCTGTTTCGTCAGGAGACAAGACGAAAGCCGGCACTGGAGAATGACGAACTTGAGAGTTCATCCAGGATAGCTGACCCGGTTCCTCCGAAGCTGAGCGATATGATAAAGGGCGTTCCGGAGGGTCTTGGCGAAGACCTGATCAGAATGGCCGCACAAGATCACTATGTTGAAATTGTCACGAGCCAGGGCCGCGCTCTGATCACTGAAAAATTTTCCGATTGCGTGGAAAAAATTGAACACCTCAATGGAATGCAGTGTCACCGTTCTCACTGGATCAATCTTTCGCACGTTGAAAGTGTGGAGCGTTCGGGCAGCGCTTACAGCTGCCTGATGACCAACGGAGACCGGATACCGGTCAGTCGAAGAAGATGGTCGGACCTCAGAAAGCAGCGCGCCGCCGCCAGCTTTTCGACCGCTCCTGGAAACCTGACCACAAATGCCGCTTCAATTCGTTAAAATTTGAGTAATCTTTTTTCCGCTCCGTAAACATCTGCAGCCCTATGACGATGCCGGGGAGCAGCGTCTCCATAACTATCGACTGTCACAAAACGCCGGGCCTGGCGCTGTGGGGTGTGGAGACCGGGAATGAGCAATTCCTCTTTCGGAAATCACGTCAGTGTGCGCTACCCGTTGAGGCGGCATCGACAGCAAATCGCCATTCAGCAACAGGCTGTGCGGCGCGCTCGGCGCGTTATCAATACCGCTCAGCAGAAACCGGTCAATTGGGGTGCACGCATGCTGATCGCGCTTGGCGGCTGGATGTTCGGTGTCGCGGCAGATTCGCTGGTCATGTTTGCCGATCATCACTTTCATCTCGCCAAAGACCGCGATCCGGATCTTTTTGCACTGGTTCTTGGGACGGGATTTGCCGGGCACGCGATCTACGTGATCTTTGCAGCGCTCTTTGTGGCTCTGCTTACGGCCTTCAATCGTCAGAAATGGATCCTCTGGCTCCTTATCGGATTCGCCGTAGGCCTCGTCAGTATCTGAAAGTCCGCCGATACGACAATCAGTTCAGGCTTCGGATTGCATCAGGAAGATCAAGAGAAAAGGCCGGGATCACGACATCGAAAAGTGTTCCGTCGGGTCGCTCCATGGAATAGGAGCCGGCCATTATGCCGTTGTCGGTTGGAAGCGGGCAGTGCGATGAATACTCGTAAGTCTCGCCGGGTTCGATCACAGGCTGTTCGCCAACAACCCCCTCGCCGCTCACGACTTCCGACCGGCCGAGACCATCGGTGATTTGCCAGTAACGGGTTTTCAGCTGCACAGGCTCGGAAGTGCCGTTGTGGATCTCCACCATGTAAGCCCAAATGAACTCGCTTTCTTCCGGCTTCGATTCATCGTCCAGATAAAACGGTTCAACGGAGACTTCGATCCCATCGGTAGTGGCGCTATAACTGCCGGACACGGTTGTTCCTTTGCTTTCAGGCTGGAGCTCGCACGCTTCGATCCTGTTCTTTCAGGAGGGGCTTATAGGGCGAATGACGTAAGCGTGAAAGAGACTTACTTGTGATTTCCGGAAGGATTTTGCATGAACACCGCTGAATTTTACCAAAACCAAGTGTCCAATCCATGCTCGATGCCTGTCTGCGCCCCCTGATAGATCCACCTTTGAACCGGATGGGACAGCACCTGGCTAGCGCCGGCGTCAGCGCCAACAGCGTCACATTCGTGGGTTTCATATTTGGTCTGGGAGCTGCTGTCTCCATTGCCCTTGGTGAATTTCTGCTCGGATTCTTTCTGATTGCACTGAACCGGTTCGCAGACGGCCTCGACGGAGCGGTTGCAAGAGCCGTTGGGAAAACGGACCTAGGTGGCTATCTGGACATCACGCTCGACTTCTTCTTCTACGGCGCAATCCCGCTCGCCTTTGCAGTTCAGAACCCGGAAGCCAACGCCCTGCCAGCCGCAGCGCTTCTTTGCAGCTTTTATGCAAACGGCTCTGCCTTCCTTGCTTTTGCGATCATGGCTGAAAAGCGTGGCCTCTCCACCGAAAAGCAGGGTAAGAAGTCACTCTACTATCTCGGCGGGCTCGCTGAAGGCACTGAAACCATTAGCTTGTTTCTGTTGATGGCGCTTGTCCCCGCCTGGTTCCCGGTGCTTGCCTGGGTGTTTACGGTCGTTTGTCTGATTTCTGCTGCGTCGCGCGTGCTCCTAGGGGTGAAATCCCTTAATCGGAACGGCACCTGATTGGGTTGGTGCTAATAGTCGAAGCGCAAACAGAACTGCCAAAATCGCTCTACAGCAGCTGAACGTGCTGTCTTCTCCTTGCGAACAAACCCGATGGACCGGGGCGCTTCCGGTTGCAGCGGCAGAACATGGTAGTTGCCGGCACTTTCCGGCAAAGCCAATTCCGCGATAACCGAAACGCCAAGTCCGGCTTCCACCAGCGCCAGGATCGAGTTTATCTGGAGGATTGTGTGGACCGTTTTCGGCGTTTCACCTTCAGCTGCAAACCAGCCCGCAACCATCGGACCGCTGCCGCCCTTGGTCAGAATAAACGGATATTCGGCCAACTCGGCAGCACTCACGCTCAGTTTTTCAGCCAATGGGTGGCCGATTTCCAAGATTGCAACAAGCTTGTCGGTGGCAACCGGAACAACCTCGAGCCCATCTTCCTGAGGAACTGTCATGACGGCCATATCGACAATTCCGTCTTCAAGCATCTGTCGCAATTCACCGTCTGGAAATTCAAGGATTTCCACCGAGATGCCGGGGTAACGCCGTGCGAATGCGGCGAGTGTTTTCGGCAGAATCTGAAAGGATGCGGAAGAGCCGAAAGATCCAAGACGGACAGTGCCCACGCGATTGCTTGCAGATTCGTTCAGGTTCTGAAGAACCTGTTTTTGCAACAAACCGGCTCTTTGGGCGTAATCCGCGATCACTTGTCCTTCTTCGGTCAGATCCAGCGGCCGGGATCCCCGCTGCAGCAAAGGTGTCCCGAATCGCTTTTCAAGTTGGGAAATTCCCTTGCTTACTGCGGGCTGGCTCACGTCAAGTGAACGCGCAGCTTCAGAGACGCTTCCTGTTTCCTGGATCAATTGGAGCGCCCGCGCGATTGTCATGGGAATATCGGTTTCGTTCATGCACAGATCTTTATTTATAACTTCAAGTTATTTTCTTATGTAACACATGTCTGAGAATTATCGCGCATCTTAATTTTCTTCCTCTCGGATGCGCCTCATGTCTCTTGAAACCTGGCTCGCTTTCGTCGCGGCCTCCCTCATCCTGACCGTCACCCCCGGCCCGAGCATTCTCCTGGGTGTGGTGCACTCGCTCAACTACGGTACAAGGAAAACGATCTATACCGCTCTCGGCGACATTTCCGCCAACATGCTTCAGATGCTGCTTGTCGCGGTGGGACTTGGCATTGTGATCGCCAGTTCCGAAATTGCGTTTCAGGTGATCAAGTGGGCGGGCGTGCTGGTTCTGATCTACATGAGCCTGCGCCTTTGGCGTTCCGAGCCCCAGTTTGAGAACTTGCAGACTGCTGCCTCTAGTGCCAGTCCGATTAGGTTGTTCGCATCAGGTTTTTTCGTTGCAATAGGCAACCCCAAGGCACTGATATTCTTCACTGCGTTTTTTCCGCAGTTCATTGATCCGTCAGCCGATCTAACACGACAGTTGTTGATCATGTGTCCAACAATGGCCACGATGGATTTCACATTCGTCATGCTTTACGCGTTCGGCGCCAAAAGGCTGCTTGGCTTCCTGCGCAGCCATCCCAAGGTCCTCAACAGATTGAGTGGCGCGGCCCTGATGAGCGCTGCTGGTTTCATGGGAACACTTGCCAGAGGCGGATGACCGACTTTCTGTCAAACGTCGCCTCTGCGCAGCTCCAACGCAAACCTGTCAATCCACTCCCGATTGGTCTCATCGGAAAGTTTGGCCACAGGTGGCGCTATTCCGCGTGCCGCCTCGTTTTCGATCCCCAAGGCATCGAAAACACGTATCAGTGCTGCTTCCGGGTCTAAAGAGAGTTCGTCATAGGTCATTCGCAGAGGATCGATCCGTTCCGCCGAGAACCAACGCAGCCATTCCTCTTCATATGCGTTCATTTGCCGGAAATGACTTGCTATCCGTTCCGCGTCGTAGACAGGTTCCTGCGGTTCGGAAAGCCGTTCCAGTTCCGAGCCGTCCGCAGCCCTGTGCCAAAGGCCGGATTGAGAGGCAATCTCAAAAGATACCGCCTGGGCGATCTTGTCCTTGCGCGTCAGGTGAATGAACAAGGTTTTGCCGAATACCGCTTCGAACCGGTCACGATCGGTAGGCAACCCGGGATGCAGGACGCCCAATTGCCTGGAGAAGAAGTCAAAGCTCCTTCTTTGTATTCTCAGGCCAAACACTCCGGTTCCATTTGTTCCCCGCTCCCTTGCGGCATGAAAAATTGCCTGCAGTCTTTCCAGATCACTGGAGAACTCCTCGGCGGAAAGTTCATACGACTTCAACCATTTATCCAGTGATGGTTCATGAAAGTGAGAGTTCGGATTTCCCGCTCTTCCTGTCGCCGCAAGAAGCTTGCACAACAAGGTGCTGCCACTGCGCGGCGAAGTGCAAATCACCAATGACTGAAAGTTCGTCTCTGATCCGGCCAAACCATCCCCTTCCTTCCTGGGGCCCGAAAAACAGAAACTCGGTCTGCAGAAGTCATTCGGGCGAAATTGGCATGACACAGCAAATTTAAGTTGCATAGTTGTATTCAGCTGGCGTGAACCGTCAGAGACCGCAGCGTGGCTCCAGGGCAACAGTTGCTCGCCCCAAACCAAGGCCGGAATATTGGTGCGGAGACAATTCCTCAAACAAAAAACCCGGCCTCAAGGACCGGGGTTTGAGTTGTCACGTTTCTGATTGATCAGATCGCGCTGAGCGCCTTCTCAACATCCTCCAGAAGATCCTGCGGGTCTTCAAGACCGATCGACAGACGCAGAATGCCGTCGGAGATACCGAGTTCTTCACGCGCTTCTTCGCCTATCGACTGGTGGGTTGTGGTTGCCGGGTGAGTGATCAGGCTCTTCGCGTCTCCGAGATTGTTCGAAATCCGTATCACGTCCAACGCATTGGTAAAGCGGAAGGCAGCTTCCTTGCCACCCGCCATCTCAAAGGCAACCATGGTGGACCCGCCGCGCATCTGGCGCTTGGCAACATCTGCCTGAGGATGATCGTCCCGACCTGGATAGATCAAACGGGAGACTTTGGACTGGCCTGCCAGGAAGTCGGCAATCTGCCCGGCGCTTTCGGTTTGGCGGGCAACGCGCAGCGGCAGCGTTTCCAGGCCCTTCAGCAGAACCCAGGCGCTGAAGGGGCTCATGTGCGGGCCGGTATGTTTGACGAACGGCATGACTTCGTCGGTGATCCACTCTTCATCGGACAACACAACGCCGCCAAGACACCTGCCCTGCCCGTCAATGTGCTTGGTGGCCGAATAGACGACCACGTCGGCTCCCAGTTCCAATGGCGACTGGTACATTGGAGTGGCGAAGACATTGTCGATGATCAGGCGCGCTCCGATATTCCTGGAGATTTCGGCAACGGCAGCAATGTCGATGACTTCCAGTGTCGGGTTGGTCGGACTTTCCAGGAACAGGGCCTTGGTGTTCGGTCGAACGGCGGCCTTCCACTGCTCGATATCGGTCCCGTCGACAAGCGTGCTTTCAACGCCAAAGCGCGGCAGCAGTGTCTCACAGATGTAACGACAGGATCCGAACAGAGCCTTTGCGGCAATGACATGGTCTCCAGCCTTCACGGAGGCCATCAGCGCAAGGTTCACGGCGGCCATGCCGCTGGCAGTGCCACGCGCAGCCTCCGCACCCTCGAGTGCCTTGATACGGTCCTCGAACATCGCCACGGTCGGGTTGGCATAGCGGGAATAGACGAAACCCGGGTCCTCTCCGTTGAAGCGGGCTTCAGCGGCTTCAGCACCGTTATAGACAAAGCCCTGAGTGAGATAGAGAGCCTCGGAGGTCTCACCAAAGGGCGACCGCGTTGTGCCGCCGTGGACCAGTGTGGTTGCAGGGCGCCAGTTTTTGTTACCGGTCTTGGTGTTCTCAGTCATGTCTCGCTCGCTCCAAACGCAAAAAACCCCAGCCTGAAGACCGGGGTTCGCACCTCCGGCCTTTTTAGCAAGTTGTTTAACGTGGCTGCAAGCCGGCCGGCCCAAATCACCACGAAGTGCATTTCTCCTACGTGAAAACACCTCCAAGGTCAATTCCTTTGATGCCGACTGTCCTTCACAAAAGAACTTTGCGGACACGAATGCCTGTTGGCTGGAGCCCCCACATCCGTTAAGGACTTTATCTGAACAATTTGCAGGTTAACTCAATGAACGTGGCAGCGGGTCAGGTCTTGAACGGAAGCGCAACTCTTTCAGCCAGCGGCATATTGCCGGAACGGATCATTCAGGCGATGTTCGCCGCCGGAGAGATTTCGGCAGCCGAACCACCGGTTACCGGCCAGGTGCAACCGGCCAGCCTTGATTTGCGCCTTGGTCAGGTTGCCTATCGCGTTCGTGCCAGCTTTCTGCCCGGGCCGGACATCAAGGTCGCCGACCGGCTGGAGCAACTGAAGCTGCACACGGTGGACCTTCAGAACGGAGCGGTGCTGGAAACCGGCTGTGTCTATATCGTTCCGCTGCAGGAGAGCCTAGCGCTTGCACCGGATATTTCGGCAACGGCGAACCCGAAAAGTTCCACTGGTCGCCTCGATGTCTTTACCCGCGTCATCACGGATAATGGCCTTGCCTTTGACACAGTGCCGGCAGGTTACACCGGACCGCTTTATGCGGAGATTTCACCGCTGACATTCCCGATCCTGGTACGGACCGGCTCCCGGCTCAGTCAGATACGCTTTCGCCGCGGGCAATCGCTGATACCTGACAATGAACTGGAGCACGTTCACAAGACCCATACCTTGATGAGCGGTGGCAATGAACGGATCGGTGGCGGTGTGCAACTGTCGATCGACCTGGAAGGCGGCGGCCCCGGCAGCCTGATCGGCTACCGCGCCAAACAACATTCCGGTCTGATTGATGTGGACCTCGTTGGCGCGCAGGACCCGCTTGATTTCTGGGAGCCGATCTACCGCCGCCAGTCGGCTGAGCTGATCCTGGACCCGGACGATTTCTACATCCTGGTCAGTCAGGAGGCCGTACACGTACCGCCCGATTATGCCGCCGAGATGGTACCGTTCGATCCGCTCGTCGGTGAGTTTCGCGTGCATTACGCAGGCTTCTTCGATCCCGGTTTCGGTCATGACGGTGCCGGTGGTGTCGGTTCACGCGCCGTTCTGGAAGTTCGCTCCCACGACGTTCCGTTCATCGTGGAACATGGCCAAACCATCGGGCGGCTCGTCTATGAGCACATGGCCGAGCGACCTGCGACGCTTTATGGTGAAGGGATCGGTTCCAACTATCAGGGTCAGGCCTTGAAACTGTCCAAACATTTCAGGGCTCCCTCCTGAACTCGGCATGGCCTTCAAGACGATCAAGCGCGAATTCGAAGGATTTCTGGAAGACCGGAAGTCCCGTTTCCTCGCACATCTCGTACCTATAGAGGCATTTGAAGACAGGCTCGAAGAGCTACGCAAGGAGCATCGGAAGGCCAATCATATCGTCACGGCACATCGGCGATTGCTTGAGGACGGACGGATTGAAGAAAGCGGCAAGGACGACGGTGAGCCTGCTGGAACGTCAGGCATGCCGACATTGCGTGTGCTTCAAGGTGCGGAACTGGTCAATTGTGCCGTATTGATCGTGCGCTATTTCGGCGGCACAAAGCTAGGTGGCGGAGGCCTTGCCCGAGCCTATTCGGGCTCGGCACAGGATGCCATCAACAACGCCGAATTGATCCCCTTCCAGAAGGTTCTAACCAAAAAAGTCAGCGCGTCATTTGCGTCAAGTTCGGATCTTGAGCGGCGGGTGGAAGGCTTGGGCCTGAAGGTCGTGTCCCGGGACTACAACGAGACCGGTGTCGACCTAACTGTCGAAGGGCCGGAAGAGACACTGTCAGAGCTTTGATCTGCGATCTCGACTGGTTTCAACGTCATCAGTCAACGATTACCGCGGCACCTTCCCTGCGATCGTCTCCAATACTCGAAAACTGACCTGCGCCGTCGACGGAAACGGCATGGACGCCGCCGAAGAACATGTTCTTTTCCGGCCAAATGCGATGATCGGGAAATAGGCTCTTCAGCTGCGCGATCCCGCTTTCGGGCACCTCCACGTCCAGATGCCCGTTTTCGATATGAAGCCGAGGCGCGCGCACAGCCTCCTCAAGCTCGGCATGTCCGAGACACAAGCGTGCAACCACCTGAAAGATTGCCGAGCGTATCCTGTTGGACCCGCCTGACCCGAGCGCAATCAAACGTCCGTCCGGTGCATCGATCAAAGTCGGACACATCATGGACGCAAGTCTTGTATCGGTTGGCCAGTCGGCAGAACCGTGCGGGTTCACGTCTTCTTCTCCAAGTATGTTGTTCAGCATGAAACCGTAGCCGTCAACGATTTCGCCATTCCCTGTTCCATTAGAAACTGTGACCGAACAGGCATTGCCCTCAGCGTCAACCACGGAGATGTGGGTTGTTCCCTTCTGGCGCATCGGTCGGTCCAGCAACTGAGCGAGGTCTCCGCGGGCAGCCAAGCGCGCCTCGTCAGTTGCGCGGAGTGCTTTGGCCATGCCAGGCATATCGCAGCTTTCCAGATGTGTAAGTGCGTAATTTATCAGTGTCCCGCAGGCTGCCGGTGGTGGGTTGAGGTACACCGACGCTCCACCAAGCGTAACCAAAAGCGGCTCACGCTCCTCGACTTTGTAGCCTTGCAGGTCTTCGCGGGAAAGATGGCCGCCTTTGCTCTGCTCGGCCAGGAGCTGGTCGGCGATATCGGTCTGCAGCCAGTCCCCGCTCGCCAATTCGCGGTACATGCCGGCAAGTTCGGGATTATAGAAGATCGATCCGGCAGCAGGCAGGTCACCGGACGGTGCGAACAGGTTTCTTGCAGGCTCCGTTGCCGTCAGGATGGGCCGGACGACTGTCGACAGGTAGTGCTGATAATCGGTAACGCGGTGCCCGTTTCTCCCGATGTTGATTGCCGGAGCAAAAAGATCGGCAAGTGGCAGCGTCGCGCCCCTTTCATGGAGGGCCGTCAAACCTGCAAAAAAACCCGGCGCCGCAACGGTTGCAGGTCCGATATGAAAAACCTGCGTTGCCGATCCGAAATCTGCAGTAATGCTCTGATATCCGCTGGAACAATCCCCGCGTCTTTGCCGTGGCGTTTGCGGGAAAAAATCGAGCAGAGCCGTCTTTCCGCTCACTCCATTGCGAACCATGGCGAACCCACCGCCACCGGGAGACGCCAGAACCGGCTCGCACACACATGCCGTAGCGAGCGCAGCAATCGCGGCATCAAAGGCGTTTCCGCCTTCGCGCAGCATTTCTGCCCCCGCCTCTGCCGTAAGCCGATGGCCTGCTGCTATGGTGCCTTTTGGTTCCCTTGCCATATCTTCTGACAAATCATGCGTTTAGCGAAAACGCAAGCGCGGCTGCCGGCATAGGTTTTAAGTCGAACGTTCCACGACCTTGACACGCAAGTCTTTCAACTCTGCTCTGAGCGCTTTCACCTCTTCCAGGATCAGACCCGTATCGTCGTGGATTGCCTGACGGTTGGCATCGGCTTCGGCGTCATGCTCCTCCTGCATCGCCGAGACGATGATACCGATGAAGAGGTTCAGGACGGTGAAGGCCGTGCAAAGAATAAAGGGAACAAAGAATAGCCAGGACATCGGATAAACTTCCATCACCGGCCGAACGATGCCCATGGACCAGCTCTCCAAAGTCATGATCTGAAAGAGCGTATAGAGCGAAGCCCCAAGGTCGCCGAACCAATCCGGGAACGTTTCTCCGTAAAGCTTGGTCGCCATGACGGCAAAAACGTAAAACACCAGGGCCATCAACACGACAATCGACCCCATTCCGGGCAAGGCTGCGATCAAACCGCCAATGACGCGCCGCAGGGACGGCACGACAGAGATGAGACGCAGAACACGCAAGATACGCAGCGACCGAAGCACCGTGAAGGCGCCGCTGGCGGGCATCAGCGATATTCCGACAATCAGGAAGTCGAAGATGCTCCAAGGATCCTTGAAGAAACGCAAGCCATGCGCATAGAGCCGCAGGATCAGTTCAACAACGAAGATGCCTAGGATTACTCTGTCGAAAAACAGTAGAATTCCGCCGATCTGCTCCATGACCGCCGGACTGGTTTCAAGCCCCAGTGTCACGGCATTCAAAACGATTATGCTGATGATGCCGATTTCCCACCTGCGCGAGGTGACCAGCGCCTTGACCTGATTTCGCATTAAACTGACCTGGAGTTCAAACTATCCGATGCGCCCAATGACGCGCCGGCGCGAACATGGCGATTTATGCTCCAAAGCGCAAGATCAAGTGCCATGGGAAAACGAGTGCCCTTAGCTTGACAGCCACAGCAAGTCGGCGCAGAACACAACTTAGGTCAAGCGGGTGTAGCTCAATGGTAGAGCAGAAGCTTCCCAAGCTTAAGACGAGGGTTCGATTCCCTTCACCCGCTCCAGTCTCATCGCGGGGCGTCGCCTCAAGAGCTTAAGATATTTCCCAGAAAACAGACACTTGCATGCCAGAGCCAAGCTCTGTGCGCGAAGCGTTTTGCGCATATTGATCAAGGCAAGCTTGCCGAGAAAAATGAAGTGGCGGAGAAAATCTCCGCCACCCTAAAATCGGCTAAACTCAGCCTTTATTGAAAAAATTTTGGCTTCCTGCCCGAGAATGCGCGGAAGCTAAAAGAGTTTGGGACTTAAAATCTCACGCCCCGGTTTGAAACTCGATGACGGATGGTTCGAAACAGGAACCTCCGCAGTTGCGCAATCACTTAAACTGTCGGAAATCCGTCAATTACATTGCGATAGAAAGCAGCGATATCCTTAGAGGCTTCGAGGTCCGGGTGCAGTTCATCTGTCCAACGGCCACGAACCATCTTGCGAATATCGACCACCACCACATTTGGGCTTTGCTGTTCGACTTCATCCAGCACGGTGTAAAAACGGTCGACCAGGTATTTCAACACACCGGCAATCAGTTCGCGATCCGTTTCAAAATCGAAGTTTCGCTTCAAAAACGGCTTGCCGAACCAGGGGCCGGCTGCATTGGCGACCGGATAATCGTAGCCGTGAACGAGAACCTGGGTCAGCGGAGACTTCGATCTCACGTATTCCGCAATCTCCAGATAGCCGCTCTTCAGTCTATCCATCGTAGCTTCGAGGCGATCCAGATCCAGCAGATGCTCAGGCTCACTGTGATCAGACAGGGTGCCCCTCTCTTTCAGCAACTTTGTCAGCGCAGAGCCGCCAAGAAACTCGCTACCGCCACCGGAAAAGATGAAGTAATCGAACCCGGCAGTATCGATGTAGATCTTGAACGGCTTCTCCTCAACGATCCGATCGACTGTGTGTCCGGGCCAGGCGGTGCTGACGGTCTGATAGTATCCTTCCAGTATGTCGAAGAAGGTCTTGTTGTATCCAAGGAATCGGGAGACTTCGATCAGGATATTGATCCAGGAGTCGCCTCCGGCACAGATCCGGATCGGAGACTTCCTGACCCGCAGAGTCTGAGTTTCCTCGCCTTTGCCGGACGCTGCCCATTCAACTGCGATCTGCTCCTGGGTCAAGGGAACACGGTTGTCGTCAAAGATGTGATAGACGAGACACCTTTCGGGATTTTTCTCGTATCTCGTATTGTTCAGCACCGTTGCTTCCAAAAGATCCGCAAACATGACGATCACCAGACAATTGTAGTTGCATGCGAGCGAAGAAGTGCAAATGCGGACCGGGCCGGACACCAGTCCGGAGCGAGGTCGATGGGGCTCACTTCCTCGAGAGAGGGTTCGGAAGACTGAATGGGCAAAACCGAATGCACTTGAAACGTCTCGAGTGGATCTGAGATAACAATATCGAGCTGCCTGAGTTGATGTAAAATCGCTTTATCAGGCCTCTTTCGCCCATTTCTTCTTTTTAGAAGGGGCGCATATCTCGGGTCTTTTAAATCTTTTGTCTCGGAGCAGCTGAAATTATTTCAGTTTGTCTTCCCTTTGATTTGTGCACAGTTCGAAATCACATGGCATTTACCCTCGTCTGTTTTTCGATACATACGACTATATAAATATCGGGCCTGGAAAGCTCGTGAGAAAAGCGTGAATTCCGCAGCGGAAGAGAAAAAAGAAGGGCCCGGAAAGCTCCGGGCCCTACCTCATTCAATCTGTTTCGACGATTTACAATACCAGATGGCCGCCGAGTCTTGCGCGTTCTTCGCTCGTCAGATCCGACAATTCGATCTTTTCAATGATAGGGAGATAGTTGTCCGCCTCGGCGTTCTTTATCTCTTCCTCCGACCGGCTTGCAAAGGCCTCCGCAAGTCGTCTGGCAACCAGTGGAGCTGCAACGCTCGTGCCCTGAACCATGACATACGATCCGCTTCGTGTACCTGCGCCAATAATACCCGGATTGATGTTCGAGCGGTCGGCTGGAGCTGTACAATCAACCTTTCCCGCCGAGCCTACCGATCCGGATTTTCCCGCGGCACTGAATGTCGATGCGATCGGCTTTTCAACATCCCATTGCGTTTCAGCCGAAGGCATGCAACCGGAGACAGTCAGGGAGGTACCGCCAATCGCCATACCATTGATCGATCCGAACCGTTTTACATGACTGTCCGTCCCGTCGCTTTGTGCCTCTCCTCCCCGATCATCAACAATCCGATAGTCGGGGTCGCTCAAGTAACTCTGCCTATTGCCTTTTCGAAACGCTTCCAGATCAACATCGCGCTGTATCCAGATATAAATTGGCAGATGATCCTGTGCAGCTTCGGAGCCGCGCTTCAATGTGATGTTCCAGTCGCCTGAAGGAGCAGCCGGAAGGTCCGGCTGATCTGGCTCTGTCGGCGCCAAAGCGACAAGTACACGCCAACGGTTGCTTGAACGGTAGTTGTCGAGACTCAGCTGACCAACAACAACTTTTCCAGTCTGTTTATCGCGCTGAATTACCTGGAACTTTCGAGGATCGCCATCCGCATAGTCCGGGTCCGGCTTGAGCCGCATTTCGGCTTTGGCGCTTTTGAAAGGACCCTCAATCCCGACTGAATAATCACCTGGATCCAAGCCCTCGGGAAACCAGATTTCAAGATAGTTGGAGGTCCGATCGGTTGGCTGAACTCTCCAAGTAAACTCGAATTCTCCCTTCTTGAAATCATTCGAAGAAATCTCGCCATGAAGGCGGTCTTGGAAGGTGTTTCCCGAAGGAAGGACTATTGCCGTCGGACGCCCCAGTTTACGGCGTTCTCGCACGACCTCATCGATGGCTGCCTCCAAGACGGATGTTCCGCTATGTGGCCCTGCGGAAAATCCGTAACTGCAGTTTATGGTGACGCGAATGTTGTTCACGCCGTACCCGGCACCAATACGTTCAGCCCGTTCAAGAATGTAGTGCACAGCGGACAGCATATACATGTCTTTGCCGAAGCTGGACGTATCCCAGGGGTAAGTGTTGGGAAGCTGAACCGCTATGAGCCTGGTTTCTTCCACGGGCGCTTCCGATTTGTTCGGATCACAGCCGGCGGCGATATCCATGACAGGCGCCCCATGCGTTGCAATCCGGTTGATCGCTGCCTCGGAACCGAACTGATCTAACGACGCACCCGCTGCCGCATAAAGAGCATCTTCGTCGTCGTAGTTCCGAATGAACGCCTCAATCTCCTTTCGTGTATATTCCTGCCCGAACAGAACGTTTGCACTATCCGGCGCGGAATTTGTCGCAGCTGATTGCAGCCAGCAAAACTCCATTCTGGATCGCTCACCGTCCGCGCTACGGAAATTTCTGTGCGCGAACGGAATTCCATCATCGATCACCGCCAATACGTTGATCGTCTTTTCTGGCGGACATCCCTCGGAAACCTTGGGATCAGGAGACCATTCGGGTTCTGCAGGGCAAGTCCCTGCGTCTTCTTGCATTGCCGAGGGCTCGACAGGAAAAGCAAGGCGGAACCGGGATTTATTTATACCATCCGCAGCCAAGACCTCACGCAAATCGGCCCCCAAGCTCTCAAGCGTCATCTCTTTTCTTGACCGATTTTCGACTACAATTGGCCAAAATCTGAGCGGAACGTTGTCGCTTCGTCCCCACATTGTGGGAAACCACATTCGACGTTCTGACGCATGGCCCGCGCCTGTTGCAGCTTCTGCAGTCTTGGGCGAAGGGTGTTCTGCGAGAGCGGTCAAGAACTTGATGTCTTCCCTGCGATACGCGGAAAACGCATAGGGTCTGCCGATGCCAAAATTCCAGGCTTCGTAAGGACCAAGATAACTCTTGAGCGCAGCAGCGACCAAGTCGCTGCTGTTGTCCGGGCTGAAGTCATTCATGACATTTCGTCCCTGCTTACAGGTCAAATTCGTCAACAGCTCTGTCCCAGAGCCATTTAAAGTTCGCGCTTTCGGCAACCTGACAATTCTGAAGTTCACTCACACCGTGATCCTTCCAGTCAGGGTCCTTGTACATCGACAGCATAAAGTCTGACTCAGCCTTGGCTTCATACTTTAGACCTGTCATCACCTGCGAGACTCCGCATTTGTTCAAAATGATTTCGCCAACCATCTTGCCGAGCAAAGCCCCCGCCCAGCTGTCGACGGGATAATGAACACCTGCCACAGTACGGCTGACCGCAATCCTTTCCGCCTGCTTCCCGAGCAGTTTTTTGCGTTTATCCGGATCCGGATAATGGGATTGTGATGCGTCAACAAGTCCCTCAAGCACACGGGTGACCGCAAAAGCCTCCGTCGCATGCGCGCTCGGGAAACTTCCATGTCCCGGCGTTGGAATCATGGGCAAAACGGTCGCCCCAATCCGGTCCGGCCGGCGGATCGCCAGATGATGTTTCACGATCATCGCAACATGCGCTGCCAGAACCTGTGTGACCGTTATCAGTTCAAGCGTGTTACGATTTCGTCCAGTTGTCAGACCGAGGATCATAGCGAAATAAGGCGTCGGGAAACCCAATTGCGAAAGAACTTCCGGTGTACGCTCCGGACGCTGGTCCATATAGGAACGAACATATTTTAGTTGTTCTTCAAAGACGGCAGCGTCCGGACGCGTTACCTCATAAAAAGCTTGAGTGTCGCCTCCGCCACGAGAGCGATGCGAAAGAACAACAGATTCCGAGGCGCCCTTTTTGACTTCCCAGTGCAATTCACTCAGAAAGTCACTAAGAAACAAAGATCCCCTTACCCAATCAGCCCAATTCCCTAAGTTTTCGGATGAGGAAAACTCGAGCTCTCTCGAAGCATGAGAGCTAGAGTTCCCAGCTGCTTGACTTATTGCCTGAGAGCTTGTCAGCAGCCCCTGGACGGTAAGAGGGTCTGTAGCAGAGCCACCGCCTGCTCCAAGAAGGCCACCTAGTCCGGTGGCGTTCAGATTACCGATACCACCAATGCCGCCGATACCACCAATGCCGCCGATGCCACCTATCCCGCCGATGCCACCAATACCGCCAATTCCTCCGAAGTAGGCCATTTCTTGCTCCCCTATGAAAATTTGATACTAAAACCCGACTGCACGGAGCGCCCGTGCAGCGTTTTGCCCAATTTGATAATCCGCCGCCGGATGTGCACGCATGTATCCTTCAACGGAAAAGTTCGGCTGCCTGCGCCGAAGTTCCGCAGCCACTTCCTTTGCTTCGTCGGTCCGGTCCAGAAAATACAAAGCAGTAATTTTTGCGCGCAGCGTAGAGAGATGGCGCTGATTCAACTCCAACGAACTGTTGGCCAGTTTCAGCGCTACCTCGTAGTCCTCGGCAGCCAGATAAGCTGTGGAACTCAAACTGTCATAGAAATACTTGAAAGGATCGATAGGCGACAACAGCTGCGCCTTTTGGGCTGCATGAATTGCCTGTTGACCGGAGTCCTGAAACGCAAACAAAGCGCTTCGCAACAGCCAAGACAACGATTCATTCGGATTGTACCCGAGCGCCTTTTCGTAACGATCGGAGGCAACATCGAGACGCCTCAACAAGTTATTGTGCGCAAACCCATCAATCGTCAGGCAGAAGGCGTTTTCAGGGTCCATATCAAGAGCCCTTGCCGTGCAGGCAACTGCACTTTTGGTGTCTTTTGCAGGATCAGAGCTCCAACCATTGAAAACACTCAAGACATGCCATTTTCCTCGCCACGCATGAACTTCCGCCGACCGGGGTGAACGGTTTATCGCCTCATCAAGCAGCTCGCGCGATCTTGCAAATTCCCTCAAGGCGGTTTTATGCATCAGGCTGACACCGGCCATCAGAAGCCTGTGATCCGCTATCTCACTGATCGGACGACCTCGAATGTAGGTTAACGTGTCTGTTGCAATTGCATTGCCAACCGACGTCACGATGTTTGTCAGTCCGAGGCCTGCGTCACTGATAAAATCCTGCCTCTTGCCGCTGAATTGACGCGTCCAGAGAATGCGTCCTGTTTCCGCATCCAGAAAGTCGACATCCGTGACAACCTGATCGCCAACCTGGCGGATGCTGCCACAAACGCAGTAGTCGACACCTAGCTTCGATCTGACAATCTCGATATCGACGCGGCGGCCGGACAACGCCCTGCTCGACAAGTGCGATATCACCGCCAAAAGGTTTGTGCGGGACAGGGAACGACAGATTTCCTCGGCAAACCAATCACCCAGCACGGAAAGTTCGGGATTGTTCTCGATGCTGAGCAAAGGCATCACAGTCACGGTTGGAACCGGCGGCCTTGGCAGAGAAGCGGACGGAGCCC
This sequence comes from Pseudomonadota bacterium, assembly GCA_039195965.1. Classification (GTDB taxonomy): domain Bacteria; phylum Pseudomonadota; class Alphaproteobacteria; order Rhizobiales; family Stappiaceae; genus Roseibium. Next base: position 5,191 of record JBCCVB010000055.1, on the reverse strand, counting down.
GGAAAAGCGCATGGATCTGCTCCGGATTACTCCTGATTGATTCAACCCAATCCAGGAACTGCGGTTCGAGAATATCCAACCCTTCCAGAAACGTTCCCTGTCCGGGCTGACCCGAGAAAGTAACATTGCTCAGGTTGAGCGTGACTTCGGAATTGTTGGTTGTGATGAGCTCGCCAAAGTAGGGGCCCAGTGCGGACTTGATGTCGGAAAGCGCGCGGCGCAGGCTCTGCCTGCCCGTATCATAGCAGGATGCACCCCAAAGCGTTTCCTGAAGGAAGGTCCGGCTTCTGCAGCCATGCGGAGCCGTTGCCAGCAGCGCGAAGATGGCACGGTGCTTCTTGCCCGTGATTTCGAACGCCCCTGGTTCCAGGGAACGCACGATGCACGATCCGAAAAGATTTATCTCCAATGTCCTAGCGCGCATGCCCCATCGCCTCGACAAAAATGCGTAGCGTAATAAAACAGCACTTCAACCTGCCGTCCAAGTGGTTCACGCTTTTTTCACGCTCAAAGGACGCTGAGTTCTCCTAAACTCGGCACATGGGTAAACAAGTCGTGAGCACCGCTTTGTCTGAAAGAAATACTGCTGTTGAAGACGTCAGTGATGTCGTCGATTTCTTCCTGGCCTGGAACAGTCACCGCCAAACTGTCCTGCAAGTTTCCGATCTGGAGCAACTGAACGATTCGCAGAAAAAGACGTTGCTCTGGCTGGTGAAAATGGTGGACAGGATGAGTCTGGACGACCTGGAGAAGGACGGTACCGAGTAATCCGGCGCTATCCCAACCTCCTCCGCTGCGCAGATTGAACTGGATTTGGGCGCAGGCTTGCGCGCGTTCAGACATTTCTGTCGCGACGAGGGCTGGATTCGCTGAGGCCGGATAATCCGGACTGCGCATGTTTGCGCAATCCGATAGTCGTCATGCGAAACCAACAGGCTCAGGCGGGACTTCCCACTTTCAACAACCGAAGTGCGTTGGCAACAACAGCAAGAGACACGCCGACGTCAGCCGCAATAGCACCCCACATCGTTGCCATGCCGAGTGCGGTCAGCCCGACGAACAAGGCTTTGGTGACCAGCGCCACGGTGATGTTCTGCCGGATGATGTTCATGGTGTGCCGGGAATGGCCAACCAGCCAGGGGAGTTTAGCAATATCATCGCTCATCAAGGCAATGTCCGCCGTCTCGATGGCGGCGTCAGAGCCGACAGCTCCCATTGCAATCGCGAAATTCGCCCGCGCCATCGCGGGTGCATCATTTACCCCGTCACCCACCATGGCCACGACGTCGTGCTCTCTGGTCAGCTCCTCGATGGCGACAACCTTGTCGGCCGGCAGGAGCTCAGCCCTTACATCATCGATACCGACTGCGCTGGCAACGGCGCGTGCGGTGCGTTCGTTGTCGCCTGTCAGCATGACGATCTTTTCAACACCTTCAGCATGCAGGCGTGCAATGACCTCCCTTGCATCAGTGCGGATGCGATCTCGGAGTTCCAGGATACCAAGCAAGCCATCATCATTGCCGACCGCGACCAAAGTGCTGCCTGCCTCTTCGATTTGCTGCTTCAGGTCTACAGGGATTGTGACGTCTTTCTCGGCGGCGAAACGAACGGACCCAAGCCAGACAGACTGTCCGGCTACCGTTCCTTCAACACCACGGCCCGGGACTGTCCTCGTTTCCTCGGCCGGCACGACGTCTCCTGCCCGCGCCAGAATGGCTCTTGCCAGCGGGTGGGACGAGCGCGCTTCCAGAGCTGCTGCAACCGATAGAAGTCCCGCTTCATCCGTTGCCAGCGGAAATGTGCCTGCCACTTCCGGCTCGCCTTCGGTGATGGTTCCTGTCTTGTCCATGGCCAGGGCTTTGAGACGGCTCGGTACTTCGACATAAGCGCCGCCCTTGATGAGCACACCGCTGCGGGCGGAAGCAGCCAGCGCTGCCACAATCGATACGGGGGTAGAGATTACCAGTGCGCAAGGACAGGCAATCACCAGCAACACAAGCGCGTTGTAGAACCATGCCGACCACGCTGCCCCGAACAATAGCGGCGGCAAAACCGCAATGGCTACGGCAAGTCCCATGATGATTGGAGTGTAGATGCGCGCGAAACCGGTCACCCACTGCTCGACCTGGGCCCGGCGGGAATGCGCTTCGCCGACCATGCGGGTGATCTTGGCAAGCACGGTATCGTTTGCGAGCTTTGTCGCCTGAACCGTCAGGGTTCCCTCGCCATTAATCGTGCCGGCAAAGACTTCATCGCCCGTTTCCTTGGCGACCAGGGCACTTTCACCGGTAATCGGAGCCTGATCGACAGCTCCGGCACCTGCAATCACTTCGCCATCAAGCGGAATACGGTCACCACCCCGGATCACGAACCTGTCGCCTATGGCAACCTCAGCGGCCGGGACTTCCCTTTCCGAACCGTTCGCTGAAACGACCCTGGCTGTCGGTGGTGCCAGGTCGAGCAGCGCGGCAACCGCATTGCGAGCGCGTCCCACACTCCAGCTCTCCAATGTCAGGGAAAGGGCAAAGAAGAATGCGACGGTAGCGGCTTCGAAGTATTCTCCCAACGCAAGTGCGCCCATCACGGCGACCATCATCAGAAGGTTCATGTCAGGCGCAAGGCGACGCGCAGCCGACCAGGCTTTCGGAGCAACGAGCCAGACCCCGAACACGACCGCAAGCAGAAAACTGCCGATCTCGACCACTGGCATGGCGGCGTCGCCGTGGCCTGAGAAGAGCCCCATGGCTCCGGACAACCCGGTTTCAACGATGTGGTAGCCAAATCCGATTGCCCAGAAGCCAGCAGAAAGTGCGGTAAAGCGCTTCTGACGCAGGAGGTGTGCAGCGTGATCTGCATCGGCGCTTTCAGCGTCCCAGATCTTCGCCGACATTCCCGTGCCGGCGACTGTCTTGATGATAGCCTCATCCGGCACCGGTGCTGCAGTGTCCAAAATGGTCATGCGAGCATTGATGACGTCAAAGGCAAGATGCTCCTCACCCCCCAGCTTCGGTCCTAGCACCTTGTTCAGGATTGCAACCTCTTCAGCGCAATCCAGTCCGTTGACGCGAAAGCTACGGCCGGTGCCTGCTTCAGGCGCCGAATTTGATACGGTCACGCCGGATCCGCAACAACTGGTTTTTTGTTTGGTTTTTCCTTCAGAGGAACAGGTCTTGACCTGAACATCCTGCAACATCGGCTGGCTCCAAAATCATGAGTCAGCCCTTACATAGGACCTCTAGTCACTATAGCTTCAAGCGGATTTTCAGAATTTTTTTAGCGACAGCCTGATCGATCCGCACGGTGCAACCTGCCGCAATCTAGTCTCCTAACGGTTGCGGACCGGTCCTTCCGTGATAGGCGGTCAGAGATGAGCGGATGCGTCTCAGATTTTCAATTGTCGCGTCCTTGGTTTCATAGGCAACGGACATGGCCAGCGCATCCAGAATGGCCAGATAGGCATGGCGGGACGCGGTAGGTTTGAAGATATCTGGATCTTCGGGCAGGTCGACCTCGATGGGTATCGAAACGGTCTGCGACAGCCGCGTATAGGGTTTCGAGATGCTGATTGTTTTTGCGCCATAAGCGGAGGCGACCTTTGCCGCACCGACAATGGCGTCCGTTTCCCCACTTGAAGAGAACAGCAAAAGCACGTCCTGCGGCCCCAACGTCGCTGACCGCATTTGAATAAGGTAGCTGTCATTGACCGCAGTTGAGGTAATCCCCAATCGAAAGAACCGGTTGGCAGCCTCCTGAGCAAGCATTGACGATCCACCGCCAATCCCGGCAACCAGCAACTGACGACTGCCTATGATCGCCTCTTTCGCCTCTTCCAGCCGTTCGGGACTCAACTGCTTTCGCATGACGTTGGCGGTTGCATAAATCGCACCCAAAACATGATCGAGAGCGTTTTCGACAGTGGCCGGCTCTTCGCTGACATCGGCCTGAATGTATTGCAGGCTGACCGCAAGGTTCTGCGCAAGCCGCAGCTTGAACTCCTTGAAACCGTCACAGCCGAGAGACCGGCAAAACCGGATAACGGTCGGCGTTGACACATCAGCCGCCCCGGCCAGCTCCGCGATGGTCATCATGCTGATGCTGTCGATATTGGCCTTCACGTAATCAGCTACCCTTTGCTCTCGCGAAGCAAGCTGACCGTCCACCCGGTCCAGGGCGGAAATCAGGTCCGCCACCGCAGCCTGTCCCCGGTTGGGGAGTTCGTTTTCATCGCGACTGTCTTCGCTCATTTCCTGCTCCTGACCACTTGAGTCATTTTGTAACTTAAGTACAAATTCAACTAAGTTCCAGACTTAAGATACACTTTTCACCTCGCATTCGTGCTTATAAATGTACTTTAGTTAGAAAAATTCCTTGATTTCGCGATTTTTCACACTCATAGTGTACTTCAGTTACATTCTTGGGAGGACGGAATGCAAGCGTGGGCACGCATGGCTAGCGCGCGACTGAATACGGTTACCGAAGCCGTTGTCGCCTTATTGATGCTGCTGCTGGTACTTGATGTCTGGCTCGGCGTTATTGACCGATACTATTTCCACTGGCAACTGCCCTGGCCTGAAGTGATGGCCCGTTACCTGATGATCTGGGCTGCCATGCTGGCGATTTCCTGCGGCATTGCCCGTCGGGAACACATCGGCCTGACCGCCTTCCTGAACCTGTGGCCACAACCCTTCCAGCGTGTAGTACTCATAATCATGGACGTGCTGGCACTGGCGCTCTTTCTGTACGTCCTTGGATATGGGCTCGGCTTCTCGGCCAGCGGTGCAAGTCGCCAGGCAATGATATTCGGGCTGAGCCTGGAACCTTTCTACGCCGCCATCCCCGCCTCGGCAGCGCTCGCTTCCGTGCAGCTTGTGCTGGTGCTCATTCGCGACCTTGGAACCCATCTGGAAAACCCTGCTGAAGAGGGAGCACAATAATGTGGGCGGGTCTGGCCTTTGTGCTGCTCATTCTGTTCGGCATGCCGATCGGATTTGCAATCGGTGCTGCAGGTGTCATCGGACTGATCGACATGGGCGGGACGCAATTCCTGTCCATCGGCCCCAGCAAGATCTTCAACGGGCTCAACATTTTTCCCTTTCTCGCCATGCCGTTCTTCATCCTGGCTGGTGAAATCATGAACGGGATCGGCATTACCAACCGGCTGGTAAAGCTGGCGCAGGTTCTTGTTGGCCGT
>JBCCVB010000054.1:0-37059 GCA_039195965.1 Pseudomonadota bacterium | reverse complement strand
GAGGAAGATGGACCCGTCATCTCCGGTAACTCAGAGGGCGAAGTTGAAGAAGACACCGTCTTCAGTGCGACCGGCAATCTCTTGGTCTCTGATGCGGACGGCAACGATGATCCAACATTCACGCCTCAGGAAGGCACGGCTGGGACGTATGGCACCTTCGAAGTAAACGCGGCAGGGCTCTGGACTTACACTCTGGATAATGCGGCTGCTCAGGTTCTTGCCGGTGGTGAAGAGTTCGAGGAAGTCTTCACCGTCGAGGCAACCACGGAAGACGGGGAACTTGTCACGCAGGATGTGACGATTACCGTTACCGGTGAGGAAGATGGCCCTGTTATCACCGGTGATGCGGAAGGTTCTGTCGAGGAAGACGCCGAGATCCTGACCACGTCCGGGACATTGAATGTCTCAGATGTAGACGGCAACGACAACCCAACGTTCACGCCGCAGGAAGGCACTGCTGGGACTTATGGTACATTCGAAGTGAATGCAGCAGGCCTTTGGACCTACACGCTGGACAACGCTGCTGCGCAGGTGCTTGCTGGTGGTGAGGAGTTCGAGGAAGTCTTCACCGTCGAAGCAACCACCGAAGACGGTGAACTTGTCACTCAGGATGTGACCATCACGGTGACCGGTGAGGAAGACGGACCCGTCATTATCGGTGACGCCATCGGTGAAGTTGAAGAAGACGCAGAGATCCTGACCACGTCCGGCACGCTGAATGTCTCGGATGCCGACGGCAATGATGATCCAACGTTCACCCCTCAGGAAGGCACGGCAGGGATCTACGGTACGTTCGAGGTGAACGCCGCGGGCCTTTGGACCTACACGCTGGACAACGCATCCGCGCAGGTTCTGGCGGGTGGCGAGGAATTCGAAGAGGTCTTCACCGTCGAGGCAACCACGGAAGACGGCGAGGTGGTCACCCAGGATGTGACCATCACGGTGACTGGCGAGGAAGATGGCCCTGTCATCACGGGTGATACGGAAGGTCCTGTCGAAGAGGATGCCGAAGTCCAGACCACATCCGGCACGTTGAATGTCTCTGATGCTGATGCCGTCGACAACCCAACATTCACGCCGCAGGAAGGCACCGCCGGGACTTATGGCACGTTCGAGGTGAATGCTGCGGGTCTTTGGACCTATACACTCGATAATGCAGCCGCCCAGGTACTGGCGGGTGGTGAGGAGTTCGAAGAGGTCTTCACCGTCGAGGCGACCACGGAAGATGGTGAGGTTGTCACCCAGGATGTCACTATCACGGTGACAGGCGAGGAAGATGGACCCGTCATCTCCGGTAACTCAGAGGGCGAAGTTGAAGAAGACACCGTCTTCAGTACGACCGGCAATCTCTCGGTCTCGGATGCGGATGGAAACGACAACCCGACGTTCACTCCGCAGGAAGGCACGGCCGGGCTTTACGGCACGTTCGAGGTAAATGCGGCAGGGCTCTGGACTTACACGCTCGATAATGCCGCCGCTCAGGTTCTTGCAGGTAGCGAGGAGTTCGAGGAAGTCTTCACGGTTGAGGCGACCACGGAAGATGGTGAGGTTATCACTCAGGATGTGACGATTACGGTGACCGGCGAGGAAGATGGCCCTGTTATCACTGGGGATGCTGAAGGCTCTGTCGAAGAGGATGCCGAAGTTCTGACCACCTCCGGTACGTTGAATGTCTCTGATGCAGATGACAACGACGACCCGAGCTTCACGCCGCAGGAAGGCACAGCCGGGGTCTACGGCACGTTCGAGGTGAATGCTGCGGGGCTCTGGACCTACACGCTCGACAACGCTGCTGCCCAGGTTCTGGCCGGCGGTGAAGAGTTCGAAGAGGTCTTCACCGTTGAGGCGACCACGGAAGATGGCGAGGTTGTTACCCAGGATGTGATGATCACGGTGACCGGTGAGGAAGACGGGCCCGTTATCACGGGGGATGCCGAGGGAGACGTCAATGAGGACGCTGAGATCCAGACCACGTCCGGCGCGTTGAATGTCTCGGATGCGGATGGGAATGACAACCCGAGCTTCACGCCGCAGGAAGGCACGGCCGGTGTTTACGGCACGTTCGAAGTAAACGCTGCTGGTCTGTGGACCTACACGCTCGACAATTCCGCTGCTCAGGTTCTGGCGGGTGGCGAGGAGTTCGAGGAAGTCTTCACCGTCGAGGCGACTACGGAAGACGGTGAACTTGTCACTCAGGATGTCACCATTACGGTGACCGGCGAGGAAGACGGGCCTGTTGTCACCGGGGATGCCGCCGGTGAAGTCGAGGAAGATGCAGAGATCCAGGCCACGTCCGGCGCGTTGAATGTCTCAGATGCGGACGGCAACGATGATCCAACATTCACCGCACAGGAAGGCACAGCCGGGATCTACGGCACGTTTGAGGTGAATGCTGCGGGTCTTTGGACCTATACACTCGATAATGCAGCCGCCCAGGTACTGGCGGGTGGTGAGGAGTTCGAAGAGGTCTTCACCGTTGAGGCCACCACCGAAGATGGCGAGGTGGTCACTCAGGACGTCACGATCACCGTGACCGGTGAAGAAGACGGACCTGTCATTACCGGTAACTCAGAGGGCGCGGTTGAAGAAGACACCGTCTTCAGTGCGACCGGCAATCTCTCCGTTTCCGATGCCGATGGCGTCGACAACCCGAGCTTCACGCCGCAGGAAGGCACAGCTGGGACTTATGGCACGTTCGAATTAAATGCCGCTGGCTTGTGGACCTACACGCTTGACAATGTTGCCGCTCAGGTTCTTGCCGGTGGTGAGGAATTCGAGGAAGTCTTCACGGTCGAAGCGACCACGGAAGACGGCGAACTTGTCACACAGGATGTCACGATCACGGTGACCGGCGAGGAAGACGGGCCTGTCATCACCGGGGATGCCGCCGGTGAAGTCGAGGAAGACGCAGAGATCCTGACGACGTCCGGGATTTTGAATGTCTTCGATGCCGACGGCAATGATGATCCGAGCTTCACGCCTCAGGAAGGCACGGCCGGGACTTACGGCACGTTCGAAGTAAACGCCGCGGGTCTTTGGACCTACACACTCGACAATGCCGCTGCGCAGGTTCTGGCCGGTGGTGAAGAGTTCGAAGAGGTCTTCACCGTTGAGGCGACCACGGAAGACGGTGAGGTTGTCACTCAGGATGTCACGATCACGGTGACCGGTGAAGAAGACGGGCCTGTCATCACCGGTGATGCCACCGGTGAAGTTGAGGAAGACGCCGAAGTCCTGACCACCTCCGGCACATTGAATGTCTCAGATGTGGACGGCAACGACGATCCAACATTCACGCCGCAGGACGGCACGGCTGGGACGTATGGCACCTTTGAAGTGAATGCCGCTGGTCTGTGGACCTACACGCTCGACAATTCCGCTGCTCAGGTTCTGGCGGGTGGCGAGGAGTTCGAGGAAGTCTTCACCGTCGAAGCAACTACGGAAGATGGTGAGGTCGTCACTCAGGATGTGACGATCACGGTTACGGGCGAGGAAGACGGGCCTGTTATCACGGGTGATGCGACCGGTGAAGTTGAGGAAGATGCCGAAGTCCAAACCACGTCCGGAACACTGTCGGTCTCTGATGCGGACGGCAACGACAACCCGACGTTCACGCCTCAGGAAAGCACGGCTGGGACGTATGGCACATTCGAAGTGAACGCGGCTGGCTTGTGGACCTACACGCTCGACAACGCTGCTGCCCAGGTTCTTGCCGGTGGTGAGGAGTTCGAGGAAGTCTTCACCGTCGAGGCAACCACGGAAGACGGTGAGGTCGTTACGCAGGATGTGACGATAACGGTAATTGGTGAGGAAGACGGACCCGTCATCTCCGGTGATGCCATCGGTGAAGTTGAGGAAGACGCCGAAGTTCTGACCACGTCCGGGACATTGAATGTCTCGGATGCTGACGGCAACGATGATCCAACGTTCACACCGCAGGAAGGTACGGCCGGCATCTATGGCACGTTCGAAGTGAACGCCGTTGGTCTGTGGACCTACACACTCGACAATGCCGCTGCGCAGGTTCTGGCCGGTGGTGAAGAGTTCGAAGAGGTCTTCACCGTCGAGGCGACGACGGAAGACGGCGAGGTTGTCACTCAGGATGTCACGATCACGGTGACCGGTGAAGAAGACGGGCCTGTCATCACCGGTGATGCCACCGGTGAAGTTGAGGAAGACGCGGAAGTCCTAACAACATCCGGCACGTTGAATGTCTCCGATGCGGACGGTAGCGACGATCCAACGTTCACGCCTCAGGAAGGAACGGCCGGGATTTATGGCACCTTCGAAGTGAATGCCGCTGGTCTGTGGACCTACACGCTCGACAACGCCTCTGCGCAGGTTCTTGCCGGTGGTGAAGAGTTTGAAGAGGTCTTCACGGTCGAAGCAACCACCGAAGACGGTGAGGTCGTTACCCAGGATGTGACCATCACGGTGACCGGCGAAGAAGACGGGCTTGTCATCACCGGGGATGCTTCCGGCGAAGTTGAAGAAGATGGGGCATTGACGGATTCCGGTACCTTGATTGTGTCTGATCCGGATGCCTCGGACACGCCTTCGTTCCAGGTTCAGACGGGGACCAACGGAGACTATGGCGTCTTTGAAATAACCGAAGGCGGCAATTGGACATACACACTCGATAACGCCGCGGCTCAAGCCTTGGCCGGTGGCCAGTCCGTTGCGGAAATCTTCCAGGTTGAAGCTCAGACTGCGGATGGAGAAACCATCACCGGGTCCGTCACGGTGACTGTGACCGGAGAAGAGGACGCGCCGGTCATCACCGGTACCGATACCGGGGCCGTGGCCGAGGATGGTGCCGCGAACGCCTCGGGTTCATTGACGGTGACTGACGCCGACGAAGCCGACGAGCCGACATTTACCGCCCAGACCGGCACCGCAGGTGTCTATGGAACGTTTGCAATAACCTCTGCAGGTAACTGGACCTATGCGCTGGATAATGCCGCGGCACAGGCACTGGCGGGCGAGGAAGTCGCAATAGAGACTTTCCAGGTTGAGGCGAGGACCGAAGACGGCGAAACCGTAATCCGCACGATAACGATTTCGGTCTCCGGTCAGGAAGATTCGCCGGTGATCAGCGGTGTTTTGACTGGTGAAGTCTTTGAAAACGAAGTCTTCACAGCGTCCGGAACACTTGTGGCCTCCGATCCGGATGCGGCTGACAATCCTTCTTTCATCGCTCAGGCCGGGGTTGAAGGTGCTTACGGGACGTTCGAAATCGCAGCAAATGGCGAGTGGGTTTACACCCTGGACAATGATGCAGCCCAATCGCTGGAAAGGGGAGAGGTTGCGACCGAGAATTTCACCGTTCAGGCTGTAACGTTGGACGGCGAAAGCGTCGAACAGATCGTCAGTATATCGGTCACCGGAACAAACGAAGCGCCCGAAGTGCCGGATATTGTCCTTGTTGCAAATCTGACCAACAACAGCGGATTTGAAAACGGGTTCGTGGACTGGCAGCAAATCACCGGTCCGCAAACGGGTCCAAATGGCGAGGAAATCGTCAGCAATTACCAGTATTCCTTCATCATCGACGAGTCGGGTGAACTGATCGACGGAGACAATTATGTCGCCGATATCAGCTTCTCGGGCTGGCTGGATCAGTGGAACGACGGCCCGAACCGGGGAACGGTTTACGGACCATCCCTGCTCAGCAACGAGTTTGCCGGATATGCAGGTGACATCGTCACCTTCGTTTATCGTCCGTTTGCGGGTGGTGATGCCGCTTCCATCACAGCCGTATTGATCAATGTCGATACCGGCGAAAGGACTCTGGTCTTTTTCGAGGAAACTCCGGTCGGTGGTTCAACCGAGACGCGATCCATAGATGTGCCGATTTCTGAGGATGGCAACTTCCAGATCGAATTCATTGTCGGTAGCTTCGACGCAACCGATGGGGGCTTTGTCGGTGCCCGGCTGGTGATTGGTACGGCAGGTATTGTTCGCAAAGGCGTACTGGCGGGTGACAGCCAGACGTTCGAACCGGTACAGTTCCTGGAAAATGCCACGGACCCGGAAGGCGATACGCTCAGTCTTTATAGCGTTGCCTCAACGAGCGCCTATGGCGCGAGCGTATCGATTGTCGATGGCCAGGTCGTCTACGACACCGGAGATGCATTTGATTTTCTTGGGGAAGGTGAAACGGTAACGGACACCTTCACGTACACGATTTCGGATGGCAATGGGGGCTTCACCATGGCGACGGCCTCCGTCGATGTTGTCGGCGCAGCGGGAGAGGGCGAAGAGGTTGAGGTGGCTGCTCTTACCTACGCACCGGTTGCCGATCAGGCGCTTCCTGCAGAAACCCACAGTGATCCGGCTCCGGTGAAAACGACCGGCACGGCCATGGAAGTCCATGATGCCTTGCCGAGCACGACCATTACCTATGCCTTCCCGTCGACTGGATTGGGATCCAACGGATTATCCGCTTACACCGCTGCGCAGCAAGCTGCCGCGATCATGGCTCTGGCCCTTTGGGCCGAAATTTCCGGATTGACCATCGCCGAAGCCGCGGAAGGGGAGACGGCGACGATCAGGTTCATAAACTCCACCAATATTGACTACGCCGAAACTCATGAGGCGGATGGTCTGAGCACCATTCTCACCAATCCGGATTTCCTGAAAACCCTGACACCGCTGATCGGAACTTACGGGTTCTTCACCCTCTTGCATGAAGCGGGCCATGCACTCGGACTGGAACATGACGATGGCAGCCTGACCCAGATGCAAACCGTCATGTCTCTGCGTTCACCAGACAGTATTGGAGTTGACTGGTGGAATGCAGAAGGCGTTTGGATCTATGCGCAAACGCCCATGGTGGAGGATATCGCTGCGATCCAGGCGGAATATGGCAGCAATCCGACAACACGCGCGGGCGACACCATCTACGGGTTCAACGGTACGGAAACCGGAACGATCTACGACTTCTCAGCCAACACCGACCCTGTACTGACCATCTATGATGCAGGTGGAGTAGACGCGTTGGACTTCTCCGGTTGGGGTGCTCCGGCCATCATCAATCTCAATCCGGGGTCATATTCTTCCGTCAACGGTATGACCAACAACATCGGTCTGGCGTTCGGTACCGTGATCGAAAAGGCGATCGGTGGCGCTGGCGATGATGTTCTTATCGGTACTGCTCGCGCTGAAACGCTGGATGGCGGAGCCGGACGTGACACACTCACCGGGGGTGCCGGAGCGGACACCTTTGTGCTTGGACACGGAGATGTGGCCGACGTTATCGTGGACTTCGAGGCAGGGGTCGACAGGTTGGACCTGCAGGCGCTGCTGGCTGCGAATTTCGGACCGGATGATGTCGATGACTACATTCAGGTAACTCGGCAAGGCGATGACGTGGTCGTTCGCGTTGATCGGGATGGCGCGGGAGAAACATCTGATTTCAAGGACGTCGCCCTGCTCCAATCCGTCGAGGCAGGTGGGGTCATTGATTTCGTGTTCTCCGACAATGGCGTTCAGACAACGGAGAGCGTTGTTGCCTGATAATGAATTTCGCGAGGGGGGCTACATGCAGATCAAATCCTGCGCCGACGGTTGATGAAACGCATTGCCAGAAAGATAGGTTCCGTATTCGGGATTGCGCGGCTTTCGGCGCTGCTCCTGTTGTTGTTTTTGCTCGCGGTTCGCGTATGGGATCCGTTTCTGGTCGAACTCGTCCGATTGAAAACATTCGACCTTTATCAGGTGGTCAAACCGCGGGCTTATCAGAAGCTGCCGGTCGTTATTGTCGATATTGATGAAAGGAGCCTGGCAGAATTGGGTCAATGGCCGTGGCCACGCTCGACACTTGCAACAATTTTGCAAAACATCGCCCAGGCAGGCGGTGTTGCAGTTGCCTTCGATATCGTGTTTGCCGAGCCGGACCGTCTTTCGCCTGATCAGTATGCCCGCTCCTTGCCCGGATTGAGCAACGACATCGCCAATGAGTTGGCTGGATTGCCGAGCACCGATGAAACGCTGGGCAAGACCATGCAGCAGATGCGCGTGGTTGTCGGACAGGCCGGGCGGATGGAAATTGCGGAAGTGGAGCGTCCGGAACAAACCCAGACACCGGTTGCTCTTTTGGGTCCGGACCCCACGACCTTCATGTTCGACTATCCCAAACTCCTGCGAAATATTGATGTCCTGGAACAGGCGGCAACCGGAAAGGGCCTGTTTTCCGTGAATCCGGACCCTGACAACATTGTGCGCAGGGCCGCTCTGGTCGCCGTTGCCGACAGCAAGATCCAGCCCGCGCTGAGCATAGAACTTCTTCGTGTTGCCACCGGGCAAAACGCCTTTGCGGTCAAGAGTGACGAAGCCGGGATCAGAAGCGTTGTCGTGGGCGGGGTCGAAGTTCCAACTGATCGCAATGGCCGGATCTGGATCCATTATTCGCCATCGATCAAGGACCGGTTCGTTCCGGCTTACGACATTGCCAAAGGCGTATTTGATCCAGCCAGGATACAGAACCATCTGGTGGTGATCGGTCCTTCGGCGACCGGCCTGCTGGACTTGAAGGCAACCCCGCTTGATCCTTCCATGCCGGGTGTCGAGGTGCATGCGCAGATCCTGGAAAACATTCTCAGCCAGTCGTTTCTCACGCGGCCCAATTATGCGTTGGGGGCGGAGCTGGTTGCAGCCGCAGTGCTTTCCCTTCTCACCATTTATCTGGTGCCGATCCTCGGAGCCTTGCCGGTGTTCACCTTTGGATTCGTGCTTGCCGCAAGCTGGGCAGCCGGGAGCTGGTATCTGTTTGCCAGCAAGAACATGCTGCTGGATGCCGGTTATCCGCTTCTTACCAGCCTGAGCTGCTTTCTTTTGCTGGTGTTCATCAACTATCGGCGCGAGGAAGTGCAACGGCAGGAAATTCGCTCTGCCTTCGGGCAGTATCTGGCACCCGATTACGTTGAGCAGATTGCCAGTGACCCCGAAAGCCTGACGCTCGGCGGCGAGCGTCGGCGCATGACCATCCTTTTCTCCGATGTTCGAAATTTCACGCGGATCTCGGAAAGTTTTGCTGATAATCCGCAAGGTCTGACCAGCCTGATGAACCGGTTTCTGACGCCGCTTTCCAACGCGATCATGGATCAGCGTGGAACGATCGACAAATATATGGGCGATGCGATCATGGCGTTCTGGAACGCGCCGCTGAACGACGACAATCACGAAACTCACGCCTGCAAGGCGGCCCTCGCCATGCTTCAACGCATGCACGCGATCAATGCGGAACGTCAACGGGAAGCGGAGGCGGACGGACAGCCATTCTTCCCGTTGAATGTAGGTATCGGTATCAACACCGGAGACTGCGTGGTTGGGAACATGGGGTCTGAATTCCGCTTCGATTATTCGGTGTTGGGCGACGCAGTCAATCTTGCCTCGCGCCTTGAAGGGCAAACGAAAGCTTATGGCACGACTATCATTCTTGGTGAGGCGACGGCGCAGAAGGTCAAGGATAAGTTTGCGATCATTGAGATCGATCGTCTAAGGGTCAAAGGCAAACAGGAGCCGGAGCGGATTTATTGTCTTTGCGGCGATGAAAACGTGGCACGCAGCGAGGAGTTTCTGAACTGCAAAACGCGCTTTGAATCCCTGCTGGAAGAGTACCGTAGCCAGAACTGGACAAGTGCGCTTGCGGCCTGCGAAGACCTGAAAGATGCCAGGAACCCGGAGCTCGCAAGTCTGGCAGAGACCTTCCGGGCCAGGATAGAGCAGTTTCGGTCTTTTCCACCGCCTGAAGACTGGGATGGCATCTTTAGTGCCGAGACCAAATGACAGCCGACGCAGACATGAATGGCCGCGAATTGGCTTCTGTCGGGTTTACCCGGTAGTCGCGTTCAATCAGGTGCGGCGGAGAGGACAACAGTATAGCCGTCGGGATCGCGCAACCAGAGTTCTCGCTGGCCGGAATTCGGATTGATGAGCGGTCCCTGAATGATTTCTGCAGCCAGTTCGTGTGCCCTTTCAATTGCGTCATTGAAGTCGGAAATTTCAAACCAGATCAGAACACCATGTCCTGCCGGTCCGCGGCCACGATCCACCATGTTGGGATGACCTTCAACATCCCAGGCGTGCAATTGCAGCAGCAGATTATCGCCGTGATAGAGCCGGTTATAGGTGTTTCCATGGGTCTCTTCGGCCGAATTGCCGAGTGGCCTGAGCCGGAGCAGACGCGCGTACCAGTTGCTGCTTTGCAGAACATCATCAACGGTCAGCAGGGTCTGGGAACGGGGTGTCTCATGAGTTGCCATGACCTATGGATCCAGAACGCAGAAAAAACGCGGATGTCACGTTATCGACATCCGCGACGCCTGAATAATGGCAAGTCGGGGGGAGGGAGCGCTACACAAAATCTGTTGAGCAGCGGCTGCGTTCAAGGGGACTGAAGCAACCGAAGGTCGACGCCGTATGGGTTGGTATGAAAACGCCTTCCTTCGTCCCTTATGGTTTTCGGTCTAGACGCTTTCCAGCTCGCGTTCATCCGCTGAACTGTAGGCCAGATATTTGCGCTGCGTTGCTATGTGATCAGCAACGAATTTCGCATCGTGCCAAACGCCCCAGATGAATGAGGATCCTCTGCGCGACTGCCAGGGCAATCCGAGAAAATAGATACCGGGTTCGGTTGAAATACCACGCTGATGGTTGGGCTTGCCGTTTTCATCGAAGGCGCCGACTTTCAGCCAGCTGTAGTCGACCGCAAAACCGGTTGCCCACAGAATCGTGGTGACGCCTGCTTCTTCAAGGTCCAGTTCCAACAGCGGATTGGTCACGCATTCCGGATTGGTTGCGATCGTGCGGGCTTCGGTTTCTTCAGGAAGATCGAGTCCATTGCGGGCGATATAGGCGTCCGCTTCATCCAGAACAGATAGATAATTTTCATCGCCAAGCGAAATGTTGTCCGCAAGGTCGGACTGGAAGGTGACGACGCCGTTGTCATAGGACTTGGTCAGACCGACAAGGGTCATGCCCTGATGGGCAAGACGCCGGAAGTCGACCGTGCGGCCACCGTCGGCACCGCTGACGGAAATGGTGACGTGTTCCGTTCCCGGATCGAGAGCAGCTGCGTCCCATTTCCCGAGGACGCCAAGCCACCAGACAAAGTCCCGGCCGCGATACGCGCGGGGAGGACGGTCATGCGGACCAACGGAAAGATAGACACGCTTGCCCGACTGAAGCAGCTCATCGGCAATCTGGACACCTGAAGAGCCTGCCCCAACCACGAGCACAGCGCCTTCGGGCAACTGATCGGGATTGCGGTAGGCACTGGAATGCATTTGCAGGACCTTGGCGTTTTCAGGAACGACCGGCGGAATGACAGGACGCTGGAACGGACCGGTTGCGGCAACGACGCTGTTTGCCTCGATTGTTCCATCAGAGGTTTCGACCGTGAATCCCTTGCGGCCTTCGTTCTTGGAAACGCTTTTCACTTCCACACCGCAACGGATCGGTGCATTGATCTTCTCGGCGTATTCGACGAAGTAGTCTGCAACCCGTTCCTTGGAAGCAAAAGCGTCCGGGTCGACATCGGAAAATTCCAGACCCGGAAACCGGTCATGCCAGGCTGGTCCGTTTGCAACCAGAGAATCCCATCTTTCAGACCGCCAGCGCTCTGCAATCCGGCTGCGCTCCAGTACGATATGAGGCACGCCACAATTGCTCAGATGCTCACTCATGGCGACGCCAGCCTGGCCAGCGCCTACGACGAGCGTATCGGTTTTTTCAATCGGCATTTCAGCGTCCTTTTTCTGACATTCAGGGATACTCACCTGCATTGCCAGTCAGTCTAGGGACGAGCCTTGATCGCAAAAAATATGATTTCGTGAAGCGTTGATTGGGCTTTGCCTAATTCAAGTCAGAAGCAGCGGTTTCCAGCCCGTTTGCGGCTTGAAAATTCGCTTGCTTCCCATGGATTTAGCGAAGCAGTCCCGTGGTTAGGAACGTCCTAACTAATGATAAGCCAGTCCGTTCTTGGGGGAGGCCTGGAGGTGTGAAATTCTCCCCTCACACATGCCCCTTGCCAGTGGAGGATCGATCCGGATCACCCAGTCGTTGCGATTTGGTTTTGCTTACAGCATTCGCGCCGAAGGGTCTGGGACCAGGGCCGGATCAGACGGAGATAAGAATGGCTCATACCCGAATTCGGAAATTCAATACGAAAGAAACCTATCCGGAGCAGAACCTGGACAATGATCTGTGCCAGGCCGTGGTGACGGAAGGTGGCAAGATCGTCTGGCTGCGGGGACAATGTCCGCAAAATCTCGATGATGCCGTCAATATCGAGAGCCATGACCCCGTGGAACAGACCCACAAGGTGATGCAGAACATCAGGCAGCTGATCGAGGAAGCCGGCGGCAGCATGGAGCATCTTGTAAAGGTGGTGGTCTACATCACCGATGTGCGTCACCGCGAGGCCGTCTACAGAACCATGGGTGAATACCTGAAAGGTGTGCATCCGGTCTCAACCGGCCTGGTCGTGCAGGCTCTGGCGCGGCCGGACTGGCTTGTCGAGATCGACGGTACCGCCGTCATTCCGGATTGATCCCATGACCTTTTCTCTCGTAGCCCGCTGCGCCGAGACGGGCATGATTGGCGTTGCGATTTCTTCTTCCTCCCCGGCCGTTGCGGCGCGGTGCTCCTATGCCCGCGCCGGGGTCGGTGCGGTGGCTTCGCAAAATGTGACCGACCCGACACTCGGCCCTCTTGCGCTCGATCTGATGGAAAAAGGGCTGGATGCTGCTGCCGCCATTGCAGAAGTGAAAAATCGCGGCAAGTTCATCGACTACCGGCAGGTACTGGCAGTTGACGCGCATGGGCAGACTGCCATTCACTCCGGCCCGAATTCCTTGGGTATCTGGACGGAGGCGAAGGCTGAAAATGTCGCTTCCGGCGGCAACCTTCTGGCTAACGACACCGTTCCCCAGGCCATTGTAGATGGGTTTCTGAGTTCTCACGGGCATCTTGGCGACCGTCTGATTGCAGCGATGCGAGCCGGTCTGGCGGCTGGTGGCGAAGCTGGACCGGTCCATTCCGCCGGCCTGAAACTGGTGGACAAGGTCAGCTGGCCCGTTGCCGATCTGAGGTGTGACTGGACGGAATACTGCCCGATCGAAGCGGTCGCAACAGCCTGGGAAATCTACAAACCGCAACTGGACGCTTATGTCCAGCGCGCGCTCGATCCACGCGAAGCGCCGTCATACGGCGTTCCAGGCGACGAGTAATTCAGGGAGACAACATGCTCACTCATCAGGAATGGATGTCGAAAGCTGCGCAACTCGATTTTCGCGGCAAGGCGTTCATCAACGGCAAGTTCGTTGATGCGCAATCCGGCAAGACCTTCGATAGCATCAATCCTGCTACGGGTGGTGTGCTGACGGCGATTGCCGAGTGCGACGCAGCGGATGTCGATCTTGCAGTTACCGCTGGCCGCAAGGCTTTTGAAGACGGCCGCTGGAGCCGCATGGCGCCCGGGGACCGTAAGACCATTCTCTTGAAACTGGTGGACCTGATCCGCGAGAACCTTGAGGAAATGGCGCTTCTCGATAGTCTGGACATGGGCAAGCTGGTCAATGATGCGGTCACGATCGATGCACCCGGTTCCGCGCATTTCTTTCAGTGGTACGCCGAGGCGATCGACAAGGTATACGACGAGGTCGCGCCAACGGGGCCTGGCGATCTGGCACTTGTCTCGCGCGTGCCGCTTGGGGTTGTCGGGGCCGTAACGCCATGGAACTTCCCGCTCGATATGGCAACCTGGAAGGCCGCAGCTGCGCTTGCGGCCGGTAATTCCGTCGTCCTGAAACCTGCAGAACAATCGCCTCTTTCAGCTCTGAGGCTTGCCGAGCTTGCAGCGGAGGCCGGACTTCCCGACGGCGTGTTCAATGTCGTTCCCGGCTTCGGCGCCACCGCCGGAAAAGCACTCGGTCTGCATATGGATGTGGACTGTCTGGCCTTCACCGGCTCGACTGCGATCGGCAAGATGTTCATGCAGTATTCCGGTCAGTCGAACCTGAAACAGGTCTGGCCGGAAACCGGAGGCAAGAGCCCCAACCTTGTCTTTGCCGATTGCGAGGACCTCGATGCCGCAGCGGACATGGCCGCCTTTGGCATCTTCTTCAACCAGGGGGAGGTCTGCTCAGCGAATTCACGGCTTTATGTCGAGAGCTCCATCAAGGATGCGTTCGTTGAAAAGCTCATTGCACGCGCAAATGCGACGCAGCCCGGCGACCCTCTGGACCCTTCTTCGAAAATGGGTGCGATTGTCGATCAGAAGCAGACTGAAGGCATCATGGGGTTCGTTGAAGCCGGCAAACAATCGGCCAATCTGGTCGCAGGCGGCGAACGCGTCACGGTCGATGGCAAGGGGTGCTTTGTGCAGCCGACAATCTTCGACGATGTCAAACATGATGATCCGCTGGCAAAAGACGAGATCTTCGGCCCGGTTCTGTCAGTCATCGCCTTCGACAGCGAAGACGAGGCTGTTTCGATGGCAAATGACTCAGTCTACGGTCTGGCAGCGTCAGTATGGACCGACAATCTCAGCCGTGCCTGCAGGGTGTCCGAAAAGCTTCATGTGGGAACAGTATCGGTCAATACGGTCGATGCCTTGTCCGCCCAGACGCCCTTTGGCGGCATGAAACAGTCGGGCTTTGGACGTGATCTGTCTCTGCACTCACTTGAAAAGTATACCGCTTTGAAGACAACTTGGATAAAATACAAAGCGTAACGCAACATGAGAGTCCGGGGACGCGTATTGCTGAGATATACGCTCAGGCAACTTGAGTACTTTGTTGCTGTCGGCGAAGCCGGCAGCATTGCCCTTGCCTCTGAAAAGGTGAACGTATCCTCCCCTTCGATTTCGGCTGCAATCAACCAGCTCGAAAAGGAATTCGGTCTGCCGCTGTTTGTGCGTCAGCACGCCCAGGGCCTGTCGCTGACGCTTGCCGGGCGCCGGATGATGGAGCAGGCAAAATATGTCCTCCAGGAAGCGGACAAGCTCATGGATCTGGCCTGCGACATTGCGGGAGCCGTGCGTGGTCCGTTGGCAATCGGTTGCCTTCTGACCTTCGCTCAGGTGGTCCTGCCAGCGCTCCGAAGGAGTTTTGAAAACGAATTTGAGGATGTGCGCGTCCGTCAGTTTGAACTGAACCAGGCAGAGATCTTCAGCAACCTTCGCCGGGCGGAGATTGATGTCGCCTTGACCTATGATCTGGACCTGCCGGCTGATCTTGTCTTCGAAACGCTGATGGAGCTGCCCCCTTACGCGATCGTTGACGAAAATCATCCGCTCGCCAACTCGCCTCATGTCACGGTGGAAGAGTTGCAGGCTTATCCGATGGTTCTCCTGGATTTGCCGTTCAGCTCGGAATACTTCCTGTCCTTTTTCTCCGAAATCGATGTGAAGCCTTACATCGCAGAGCGCACCCGGGATATGGCGGTGATGCGCAGTCTTGTCGCCAATGGTTTCGGGTATTCCATTGCAAATGTCAGGCCCTTGAACGACTGCTCGCCTGATGGCAAACCGCTCAAGTTCATTCCCCTTGTCGGAGACGTTCGACCAATGAGAATGGGATTGTTGATGTCGAACGACGCAGACCGTACCAGTGTCGTCCGGGCTTTTGTCGAACATTGCCAATTTCTCAACAAAAACGGTGACTTCGCCGGACTTGGTGTCTGAACGAAAATCTGGAAGTCCCGAATTAGCTTTGTCCTAATCAACGCTTCCGCAAGCTCGTCTTTCGTCCTTTCCACCAGCCGCTATCCTCACTCTCAACTGCTTGGAGAGGAGGCAAGATTGCGCGATCCCCGCTACGATATTCTGTTCGAGCCGATGAAGATCGGCCCGGTAACTGCGAAGAACCGATTCTATCAGGTTCCGCACTGCAATGGGGGTGGTTACAGGGACCCGTCGGCTGCTGCTGCTATGCGCGGTATCAAGGCCCAGGGGGGCTGGGGAGTGATCTTCACCGAACAGTGCGAAATGCACCACACATCCGAAATCACGCCGTTCATCGAATTGCGTCTTTGGGAGGACAAGGATATCCCGCAGCTGCGGAAAATGTCCGAGAAAATGAAGGAATTCGGTGCTCTTGCCGGAATTCAGCTCGCCTATTCGGGCATCAACGGCCCGAACCTTTACACGAAGGAAGTGCCGCTTGCCGTTTCCGCAATGCCGATCCGGACCTTCACGAACGATCCCGTTCAGGCGCGCGAGCTCGACAAATCAGATATCAGGGATCTGCGACGCTGGTTCGTGAACGCCGCCAAGCGGTCGAAAACAGCTGGCTTCGATCTGATCTGCCTTTACGGCGCACACGGTTTCGGCATTTTTCAGCACTTCCTGAGCCGGGCAACCAATCAGCGCAGCGACGAATATGGCGGCAGCCTCGAGAACCGCTCCCGTTTCGTCAACGAAGTGATTTCGGAAATGAAAGATGCCGTCGGTGATACGATGGGTATCACCTTGCGTGTCAGCCTGGATGAAACCATTGGTGAATTGGGCTTTTCCAATGCGGAAGTCCGGGACTTTATCGAGATGAACAAGGACCTTCCGGACCTCTGGGATCTTGCCCAAGGCACTTGGGAAGATTGCTCCGGTCCGTCGCGCTTCAAGGAAGAGGCGGCACAGCAGGACCTAGTTCGGGGCATTCACGAATTGACTGAAAAGCCGATTGTCGGCGTCGGACGCTTCACGTCGGCAGATACGATGGTGAAGCAGATCAAATCGGGCCTTCTGGATTTCATCGGCTGTGCCCGTCCATCGATCGCCGACCCGTTCCTTCCCAAGAAGATCGAAGAAGGCCGGATTGAGGATATCCGGGAATGTATCGGCTGCAACATCTGCATAACCGGTGACATGACCATGTCGATCAGCCGGTGCACGCAGAACCCGACCTTCATGGAAGAATGGCGCAAGGGTTGGCACCCGGAACGAATGAACGAGAAGGGCGCCAGCTCCAACGTCCTCGTGGTCGGCTCAGGTCCGGCTGGTCTGGAAGCCGCCAGGGCGCTGGCCGAGCGGGGTTATGACGTTGCCATCGCCGAAGCGACAACCGAACTGGGTGGCCGTGTTGCTCGGGAGCGTCGCCTTCCGGGCCTGAGTGCCTGGGGACGCGTTCTGGAGTATCGCGAATATCAGATCAGCCAGAAGGCGAATGTCGACACCTATTTCGACAGTGAGCTGGACGCGGAAAACATTCTGGAGTTCGGCTTTGAAAACGTCTGTATCGCTACCGGCTCGAAATGGCGTTCCGATGGTGTCAGCCGGCAGCATGTGGTGCCGTTTGCAATGGATGCTTCCATGCCGATCTATACGCCGGACGATATCATGGACGGCAAGCTGCCGACCGGGAAGGTCGTGATTTATGATGACGATCACTACTACATGGGTGGTGTGATGGCGGAACTTCTGGCCAGGGAGGGCTGCGATGTCACGATCATCACACCGTCAGCCTATCTGTCCGACTGGACCGTCAACACGCTGGAGCAGCACGCCATTCACAAGAAGCTTGCCGAAATGGGTGTAAACATCGTCCTCAACCGTGGTGTCACCGCGATAGGTGAAGGACATGTCGTCTCCAATTGCACTTACACTGATACGTCTCAGGAAATCGGCTGTGACGCAGTTGTGATGGTGGCGTCGCGGCTTGAAAACAACAGCGTTTATGTGGACCTGAAGGCGCGGGAAGCCGAGTGGGCGGATGCGGGGATCAAGTCGGTGAAGATCATCGGCGATGCCAACGCACCCGGTCCGATCGCCTGGGCCACCTACGCGGGGCACCGCTATGCACGCGAACTTGACGGTGATGACATTGGTGACGACCTTCCGTTCCGCCGTGAAATCACCCAATTGGCGGCTGAGTGACAAGACCAAGATCCGGAGAACCGATCTGACCCTGTCAGACCGGTTCGTTCGTGCGGACCGATTGAGAACAAGATGACACAGACACTCCAAACGCTGGAGCAATTGATCGGCTTCGATACAGTCAGCGCAAAATCCAATCTTCAGATTGTTGACTTCATTGAAGACTTCTTGAGGGGACGGGGATTTCGCCTTACCCGGATCACCGATGACGGAGGACAAAAAGCGGGTCTTTACGCCGAAATTGGACCTGCAGAAGGCGGCATACTGCTCTCGGGACACACGGACGTCGTCCCGGTGGACGGGCAGGAATGGACCCGCGACCCTTTTCGCATGACGGATGAAGGTGAGCGGGTGTTCGGCCGCGGAACGACGGACATGAAGGGGTACCTTGCATGCATGTTGACTGCTGCTGACCGGGCTTCGAAGCTGGAACTCAGGGAAACGCTCAAGCTGGTTTTTTCCTACGACGAGGAAATCGGCTGCGTCGGAATTCAGAAAATGGCGGCTCAACTGTCGCCGCTGATGGGCAAACCGCGTGCCTGCCTGGTTGGCGAGCCCACGGAAATGCAGGTGGCCATCGGTCACAAGGGCAAGGCAGCGCTAAAGGCAATCTGTCACGGTCAAAGCGGTCATTCGGCTCTGGCTCCAACCTTCGTCAATGCGTTGCATCTGGCAGCGGATTTCGTGGTTGAGCTGAAGGGTGTTCAGGACTGGCTACGAGAACATGGAGCGCGTGACGAGGCCTATGACATTGCCTACAGCACGGTTCACGTCGGCAAGTTGTCCGGGGGAACGGCGTTGAACATCGTGCCTGATCGCGCAGAGCTCGTTTTCGAATATCGGCACCTGGCAGCGGAACCCTCCGACGGGATTTTGGAAAAGATCCGTCAGGCAGCCAAGCGGGTCGCCGACAGGTATCGTGAAGCCTACGCAGACGCATCGATTGAGCTCGACCGCTACAACGCCTATCCCGGAATTGATGTTCCGGCGGACACCGGCATTGTGGAATTGGGGCAGAGATTGGCCGCGACGAATGCGATTACCAAGGTCGCCTTCGGCACGGAAGCAGGTGTTTTCGACACGCTTGGAATTCCAACCGTTGTCTGCGGTCCCGGCTCCATGGAAGGGCAGGGGCACAAGCCCGATGAGTTCATCTCCAAAGAGCAACTTACAGCCTGCGATCAGATGATGGATCGCGTGCTCGACGACATCACCATTTGAGGACCCAAAATGACCATGCATTCTTACCTCCTGACAGCGGGCGATGCTGCGCTCGAAACCTGGGGGACACCTGAAGATATCGGCTGCGAGACCGTTGAAGGCGCGGTTTCTCTTGCCGGCAGTTTCGACCTTGGAAGTCCTGATGACGCGGTTTTCGGTGGACGGTTCTCCGCATCCAAAGGCAAGTATCGCGTGACCTATGGGTTCGACGAACATGCAACGGTTCTCGACGGCGAGGTTGCTTTGACCGACGAAGACAGCGGAAAGACCCAGGTGTACGGTCCGGGGGATGCCTGGATCATCAAGAAGGGCACCAGGGTCTTGTGGGACATCCGCTCCGAGAAAGTGGTGAAATCCTACATGGCGGTCGTGCGTTCTGACTGACTTTGGCAGGTTGGATGTGACCGGGCTTCCTGGCTCGGTCATCGCCATGGCAGCCATTTGGCGAAGCCTTGCCGCCAAGGACAGCTCTCAGCAATAGTTCTTCGGTGCTACGCCATATTTGCGTTTGAAAGCCTTCGTGAATGCGCTTTGTGATCCGAAACCACATTCAAAGGCAACGGCGAGTGCCGAGGTCTGCGCGATCGTCAGAAGCCTTGCCGCCTTTTCAAGTCGCAGCTCCGTCAGGAACTTCTTTGGCGTAGTCTCCAGTATGCTTGAAAAGTAACGCTCCAGCTGCCTTCGGGAGATGCCCAGTTCTGCTGACAGGGATTGCAGGATGTCCGGTTCGTCCAATCGTTCCGCAATGATCTCGATTGCTCTGGCCAGAACCGGATTGTCCCGAGTGAGGGTTCTCAAGGGTGTGCAGGTGGCCGGTGCCCCCGGTCTGTGCAGGCTGATGAAAAGGACATTGTCTTCCACGGCCGAACGCGTAGCCTTGCCGAGGTCGATTTCCATCATGGCCAGAACCATGTCTGCTACTGCGAACCCGCCGGCACAAGTCGATATCCGCTTGTCGACCTCAAAGGCTGCTCCGGATGGCGTGAGGGTCGGGTACCTGAAGTCGAATTCGGTGCGAAAGTCCGGGTGAACGGTGAACGAATGACCTGCCAGAATTCCGGCCTCGGCAAGTGCGAGAACCCCTCGGTCAACCGCCATGATTGTTCTGCCTTCCCGCCATTGCTGGCGGATGTGAGCTGAAAGTTTCCTGGCTCGTGTTGGCTCGGTTTCGTCCCCAAGCACAAACAGGACAGCACCTTGAGAGCATTGGCCCAGGGTGCCGTCCAGCTCAGGAAATGTTCCGATTTCGCTGGCAACCGGCAAACCGTCAACGCTGGTGAAACGCCAGGAGTACTTTCTCGTTCTTTCCCGAGTGTTCCCTTTGCTGAGCAATTCGACAACGACTGACAGCGCCAGCATTGAAAACCCCTCGCTCAGGATAATCTCGAACGATCGATTTTCACTGTCCGGCATTGAGGACGCCGTTGAGTGCGGTCTGCGGGACATTTCAAGCATTGGTCACAGCTTCTCGGTCAACTCCGGAACAGCGTCGAATAGATCGGCGACAAGCCCGAAGTCGGCAATCTGGAATATCGGCGCCTCTTCGTCCCTGTTGATTGCGACGATAACTTTCGAGTCCTTCATGCCGGCAAGATGCTGGATAGCTCCGGAGATACCGACAGCCACATAGAGATCGGGAGCCACCACCTTGCCGGTCTGGCCCACCTGCCAGTCATTGGGTGCAAAGCCGGAATCGACTGCCGCACGCGAAGCCCCGACAGCTGCACCGAGCTTGTCCGCAAGCTTTTCGATGAGGGCAAAGTCTTCTTCCGATCCGACACCACGCCCGCCGGAGACAACCAGTCCGGCGGAAGTCAGCTCGGGGCGGTCACTTACTTCAACCTTGTCTTCAATCCATTGAGAGAGGTCTGATTGTCCGGAAAAGGTGATAGGTTCTACAGGGGCATTGCCACCGGTTCCGGCAGCCCCGAATGATGCGGTCCGGAAGGTGACGACTTTCCTGTTGTCCAGCGATTTAACTGTCTGGACCGCGTTGCCTGCATAGATCGGCCGTTCGAACGTGTCTGCATCAACAACACCGGAGGCGTCTGAAATCACCATCACATCCAGTAGCGCTGCGACACGCGGCAGGATGTTCTTGGCATTGGTAGTGGCTGGGGCTGCAATGTGGGTGTAGTCGCCCGCAAGAGAGACGATCAGATCCGCTACCGGTTCGGCCAGAAGCTTGTCCAGCGCAGCATGCTCTGCACAAAGAACCTTTGATACGCCGTCGATCGTCGCTGCGTCGCTGGCAGCCGTCGCACAGTTGGCCCCGGCACAAAGGATCGTGACATCGCCCAGCTCTTTGGCGGCCGTCATCGCCTTTGCCGTGGCACTCATGGACAAGCTGCCGTCGTTCACTTCGGCTAGAAGAAGTACCGCCATCACACTGCTCCCGCTTCCTTAAGTTTTTCAATCAACTCGTCAACCGAAGTAACCCTGATGCCGGCGCTGCGTGCCGCCGGCTCAGCGGTATTCAGAATCTGAAGTCGAGGGGAAACATCCACGCCGTAGTCAGCTGCGGACTTCTCCTCCAACGGCTTCTTTTTTGCCTTCATTATGTTGGGCAGGGAAGCGTAACGCGGCTCGTTGAGGCGCAAGTCGACCGAGATGATCGCGGGCAGGCGGACACCGATCGTTTGCAGACCGCCATCGACCTCTCGTGTGACCACCGCCTTGCCGTCATCAAGCCGGACCTCGGAGGCGAAAGTCGCCTGGGCCCAGCCCAGCAACGCCGACAGCATCTGACCGGTCGCATTCATATCGTTGTCAATTGCCTGTTTGCCGCACAGAACCAGGTCCGGCTTTTCGGCTTCGACGACACCGGCAAGGATCTTGGCAACAGCGAGCGGTTCGATATCGGTTTCCGCATCTTCGGCGGCAATCACGAGGATTGCGCGGTCCGCGCCCATGGCAAGTGCCGTGCGCAACGTTTCCTGGCCCTGTTTCACGCCGATTGAAACGGCAATGACTTCGCTCGCCTGTCCACCTTCTCTTAAACGGATCGCTTCCTCGACCGCGATTTCGTCGAACGGGTTCATCGACATCTTTACGTTGGCGAGATCGGGTCCCGATCCATCCGGCTTTACGCGAACCTTGACGTTGTAGTCGATCACGCGCTTGACGGGCACAAGCACTTTCATTTGTCCTGGTTTCCTCTGGCTGGAGTTGGGTCTTGTGGGCGGAAACGTGTCATTCCGCGTTTCCGTAAATCATGGTTTTGAGTGAAAGGATCCGGTCCAGCTCTTTTGGTGAAAGAGCGCCGGTCTCGTTCGCGACCTCGCGGATGCTTTTGCGTCGAGACAGAGCCGTCTTTGCGATTTTTGCGGCGTTGTCGTAGCCCAGATGTGGTGCTAGCGCGGTCGCCAGAACCAGGCTGTCATTCAGAAGCGCTGCACAGCGGTCCTCATCCGCTTGAATGCCAATGATGCATTTGTCGGTCAGCACGCCGATTGCATTCGTCAGAATTCTCAAGGTTTCCAATATGTTGTAAGCTACCACCGGTTCCATGGCGTTCAGCTGCAGCTGGCCGGCTTCAGCCGCCATAGTCACTGTCAGGTCATTGCCGATTGCCTGGAAACAGACCTGGTTGACGACCTCGGGGATAACCGGATTGACCTTTCCGGGCATGATCGAGGAACCGGCCTGAACCGGTGGCAAAATGATCTCACCAAATCCGGCGCGCGGTCCCGATGAGAGCAGCCGCAGATCGTTACAGATCTTGGAGACCTTCACCGCAATGCGTTTCAAGACGCCTGAGAAGGTAACGAAAGCACCGAGATCGGAAGACGCTTCGATCAGGTTGCCGGATTGCCGGAGCGGATAACCGGAAATCTCAGTCAGGATGTCGACGACTTTGTTGCCATATCCCCTGGGTGCATTAATGCCGGTTCCGATCGCGGTGCCACCGAGATTAACCTCGGTCAGCAACTGGCCCAGCTGTTTCAGGCGCTCAATGTCTTCGCCAACCGTGTGAGCGTAGGACTGGAACTCGAGACCGAGAGAGACCGGCACAGCATCCTGAAGTTGGGTTCGGCCAACCTTGGGAATGTCCTTGAAGGCGCGTGCCTTGACTTCAAAGGCCTGTTGCAGCCGGGTAAGGGCTTGGCACAAAGGGGCAATCTTCGACAGCACAGCCAGCCTGATCGCCGTCGGGTAGACGTCATTGGTGGACTGTCCGAGATTGACATGATCGTTGGGGTGCACAAGCGCATAAGTTCCAACCGGCTGCCCAAGATTTATCTGCGCCAGATTGGCGATCACCTCGTTGGCGTTCATGTTGGTTGAGGTTCCGGCACCTCCCTGGATCATGTCCACCACGAAATGCTCATGATGGTTACCGTCGGCGATCTCGATGCACGCACAGATGATTGCTTCAGCCTTTTCCGGTGCAAGAGCGCCCAGTTCTGCATTTGTGCGCGCGGCCGCCCATTTGACCATGGCCAGAGCATTTACCAGCGAAGGAAAATGCGAAAGGGGTACACCGGTGATCGGAAAGTTGGAAAGAGCGCGCGCCGTCTGGATGCCGAAGAGGGCCCCGGCGGGAACATCGAGTGTGCCGATCGCATCGGTTTCTGATCTTGTTTCTAAAGACATGGCCATCTGGATTTCCGTCAGAAGTCCGAGGCACGGTAGGTTTGGGAGATGCGTGAATACAGTCGAAATTTCCGCAGCTTGGATTAGTTAGATCCGAAACAATACGTATGGCGAGGAGAGACCGTTCGCGAAGGCGGGTGAGGGTGTAAAACGGATCATCTCTGAGCTATGAGTCTCCTCGTGAGACGGTTTTCAGCAATTAAATAAATCGAAATTTTACAGTGCTTTATCGTGATTTTTGTTGTGCCGGGGCGATTTCGGATCGTGTCAGTATTTCTTCTTAGGCTGAGGCTAACGTGCGCTGAGGAATACAGTTCTTAAGGAGTGAAAACCGCCTTCCTATACTCAGCTGACTTCGGCAGTGTAGAGGGAGGTGTCATTGTCCGCAGAACACTCGATAGCGATTGATGTCAAGGATGCAGTGAAGCGCTATGGCTCCTTCACCGCCTTGAAGAAAATATCGCTTTCCATCATGGACAACGAGTTCTTTACGCTGCTTGGTCCGTCCGGCTGCGGCAAGACAACCTTGTTGCGTATGATTGCCGGATTTGAGGATGTGACCGAAGGTGACATCTTTCTTTACGGTCAGGAAATCGCAAACCTGCCGCCCTACCAGCGTCCGGTGAATACGGTTTTTCAGAGCTACGCTCTCTTCCCGCATATGACGATCCTGGAAAACGTCGCATTCGGTCTGGAAATGCGCGGCAAGTCCAAGGCGGACGCCCGCAAGCGCGCCGGTGAGATGCTCGAGATCGTCCAGCTTTCGCAGTTCTCGCAGCGCAAACCGTCGCAGCTTTCCGGTGGTCAGCAGCAGCGCGTTGCGCTGGCTCGTGCGCTTGCGCCGCAGCCCAAGGTTCTTCTTCTGGATGAACCTCTTTCGGCGCTGGATCTGAAGCTGCGCAAGGCGATGCAGCTGGAGCTGAAGCATTTGCAGAGGGAAACAGGGATCACCTTCATCTTCGTCACCCATGACCAGGAAGAAGCGCTCACCATGTCGGACCGAATTGCGGTCATGTCTGCGGGTGAACTTCAGCAATTGGGAGCCGCGCGGGACATTTACGAGAGCCCGAGGAACATGTTCGTGGCCGACTTCATCGGTGAAACGAACCTGCTGGAAGTCTCCGTCGATCAGGTCGTCAATGGCCGGGCAATCTGTCATCTGGGGGGCGGCCACGAGCTGACCTGCAACCAGGTTGACGGCATTGGCGTTGGTTCCAGGGTGCACATGTCTGTCCGGCCCGAACGGCTGTTCATCTCCCAGGAACCGACGGAAAGCGAAAGCCTGAAAGGCCGGGTGATGGACAATGTCTTTGTCGGCACGGACATCACCACGATCATCGATCTGGCGGATGGCCCGAACTTTACCGTCCGGACGTCAAATTCCGACCGCGGCAACAAGCGGATCTTCGAGCCGGGCAATGAAGTCTATGTCAACATGGAGCTGGGGGCCGCGCGCCTCCTGGTGGACTGATGGCGGCGGGCGCGACAGGCGGAGGAAGCATTGCTTCCAACACATATGCGGAATCCCGCAACTGGCTGCTTTTACCGGCATGGGTCATTCTTGCGGTGCTGTCGCTGGCGCCGGTGTTCCTGATGCTGATCTACTCCTTCCTGACAAAGGAGTTCAGGGGAGGGGTCATCTGGGAATTCTCGCTGGCTGCCTATGACCAGTTCTTCTTCGATCGAGGTCTGTTCGGAGACGAACCCCCAAAAATCGAATGGACCTACATCACGATTTTCTGGCGGTCGATCTGGCAGGCGGGTGCCGCCACGTTGCTCAGTCTGGTGATCGGATTTCCGACAGCCTACTACATTGCCACGCGACCGGCGCATGTCAGGCCGATCTGGGTGTTCCTCATCACTATCCCTTATTGGGTCAACCTTCTGATCCGTACGGTTTCGATGAAGTTCCTGCTAAGGGACCAGGGACCGCTCAATGACCTTCTGATGTCCATCGGCCTGATCGATAGCCCAATCCATATCGTGAACACGGATTTCGCGGTGCAGCTGGGCCTGTTCTATTCGTACCTGCCATTCATGGTGCTACCGATCTACGCGGCGGTGGAGCGCTACAACTTTGCGCTCAGCGAAGCGGCGGCAGATCTTTACGCCAACAAGTGGGTCACCCTGCGCCGCGTTCTGCTGCCCGCGGTGAAGTCAGGCGTCATTGCCGGCTGCATTCTTGTGTTCGTGCCTTCGCTCGGTTCCTTCCTGGCACCTGATCTCCTGGGTGGAGCCAAGAACCTGATGATCGGTTCCCTGATTGAGGAACAGTTCAAGGGCAACGCGGGCAACTGGCCCTTCGGTGCGGCTGCTTCGATGATCCTGCTGACGATGGTTCTGATCATTCTCATGATCTTCGCTCGCCAACAGGCCAAAGCACAGAAAGCGGAGGGCTGAGGAATGGCGTCCCGTCGATACGAAATCAAAACCTATTCCGGTTTCAGGACCATCACGCTGCTTTGCCTGTTTGTCCTTTATGCGCCTCTGGTTGTCGTCACCGTCTACAGCTTCAACGCCTCCAAATCGATTACGATCTGGGAAGGTCTGTCGTTGCGCTGGTACGCGGATGTCTTTGTCGGGCCGGAAAGCGAAACCTTCAAGCTGGCGGCCCGCAACAGCTTCCTGATCGCAATCATCGCCGCGACAGTCTCGACGACAGTTGCAACTCTTGCGTCCACGGCGATCGTGAGGGGCGGTCAGTTCAAACTGCGGACGGTTTCCTTCGGTCTGATCTCGCTGCCTTTGATGGTGCCGGAAATCGTTACGGCCGTGGCCACGCTGATCTTCTTCAACTCCATTGCCCTGGAGCGTGGTTTGCTGACGATCCTGCTGGCCCATATCGCCTTCTGCATTCCGTTCGCCTATCTGCCGATTTCGGCTCGGATGCAGGGGATTGAAGACAGTTACGAGCAGGCCGCGATGGACCTCTATGCGACCAGGCGGCAGGCCTTCACCAAGATCCTTCTGCCATTGATGATGCCCGGCATCATCTCAGGCTTCCTGCTGGCTTTCATCGTCAGTCTCGACGACTTCATCATCACCAATTTTGTCAAGGGAGCCGGGGTCGAAACGCTGCCGACGGCGATTTTCGGTGCGGTGAAGCAGGGCATCAAACCAAACATCATGGCCATTTCGACGATGTTGCTGAGCGTGTCGATCATCTTCGTCACGATCTCCTACTTCGTCAGCAAAGCCGACAACACGAAATAATCCAGAGGACGGAGGTAGAAATGAAATCCTTACTGAAAGCAACGGTCGCGGCATCGGTGATGGCGCTGACAGCCGGCACGGCGCTCGCGGAAGAGAAAGTGGTTCTCTACCACTGGTTCGAATACATGCCGCAAGAGCTCCTGGACAAGTTTAGTGAAGAGACCGGGATCGAGGTGGTCATGGACACCTATGACTCCAATGAAGCCATGCTGGCCTCCCTGAAGGCGGGTGGGATCGGAACCTATGATCTGTCGGTTCCGGGAGACTACATGGTCAAGATCATGGCCAACGAAGGCCTGCTTGACACAATCGCCGATGGGGAACTGGCCAACAAGGGCAACATCGAGCAGCAATGGTTAGACGTTCCGTTCGATCCGGGCCGTCAGTCGACGATCCCGTATCAGTGGGGCTCTACCAGCTTTTCGGTAGACCGCAACGTCTTTGAAGGCGACATCAACACAACCGACATTCTGTTCAATCCTCCGTCTGAACTGTCCGGCAAGATCAACATGCTCGACAGCCAGGGTGAGGTCATCGCGATGGCGTCGCTTCATCTTGGCATTCCGCAGTGCTCCAACGACCGGGAACAGCTGAAGGTGCTGAACGAAATGCTTCAGAATGCCAAGCCGCACTGGGCGTCGTTCAACTCCGACACCGCCAAGGAAGTTCTGGTGTCCGGAGATGCTGCGGCCGGCATGATCTACAACGGATTTTCTGCAAAGGCTCGTGAAGAAGGTGCGACCGTTGAGTATGCCTACCCGAAACAGGGCTACATAGCCTGGATGGATAACGTGGCACTGCTGAAGGACGCCCCGAACCGAGCCAACGCGCTCAAGTTCATGGACTTCCTGCTGGACCCAGAAAACGCAGCGGTGCTGACCAACTGGACCCAGTATTCCGCTGGTGTTGAGGGTGTCGCTCCGTTGCTGGATGAAGCGCTCAGAACACTCCCGGAAGCAAATCCGCCTGAAGGTGCCGGTCCGGCTTCGTTCATCGAGGTTTGCGATCAGGCAACCCAGGAGGTCTACGACAAGATCTGGGTCAACCTGAAGAAGTAAGTCGACCTTAACCGCCGGGGCATTTTGCTTCGGCGGTTTCATTTTCTGTTTCACCGGAAAGTCAGTGTTCTTTTCAGGAAGCGTGATCGTCTCGGGTCTGCTAGGCAGGCCCGATTGTGGTTGTATTGTCCGTACCGGAACAGGAAGTAGAACATGTCCTTGTCTCAAATTCAGATTGACCGGCTGATTTCAGCGACCCGCGATGTTGCTCAAGAGGTCGTTATGCCGCGTTTCCGGACTTTGGCCGACGTGGACGTGAAGGCGAAGAAGCACGTGTTTGATCTGGTCACGGAGGCGGACCTGCTCTGCGAGCAGCGACTGACGCAGGTCATTCCTGACATCCTGCCCGGCTCCTCCTTCGTTGGGGAAGAAGGGGTGGCAAGCGATCCGGGTCTCCTGTCACACGTTGCCACGGCAGACCGATGTGTTGTCCTGGACCCGGTGGACGGCACCTGGAACTTCGCAAGTGGCCTGCCGACCTTCGGCCTGATCCTGTCCGTCGTGGAAAAGGGCACTCCGGTCTTCGGCATGCTTTATGACATTCTCAACGACAGCTGGGTTGCGGCGGAAGCAGGAGGCGGGACGTTTCTGTTCCAGCCCGAAAAGGAAACCCGCAAGCTGCTTTTGGGGACGCAACATCAAAATCCGTTGTCGGGTTTCTATTCTCCGTTCGAGTTCTCTGAAGACGCCAAGTTACCGCTTGCCGAGCTGGCGCTTTCCTTTGGCCATGTCACCAGTCTTCGATGTGCCTGTTACGAGTACCTGACCCTGTTGCAGGGGCATTCGGACTTTATTCTCTCTGCGGGTGTGAACCCGTGGGATCACATCGCCGGTCTGCTTGCAGTGAAGGAAGCCGGCGGCAGGAGCGGACTTGTCGGTCGCGGTCCTTATCGAACAGACAATAGCGGAGGCAGTCTGTTGACGGTTGCCGACCCGGAACGGTTCGAGACGCTGGAGGCGAAATTTGCAAAGGCACTGGGTATAACCGTGAGCGCTGCCTGACAGACAAAAGCTGTCAAAACCATACGCGTCCAAACAAACTCGATCTTTGCTTCCAAAAGACCGGTCGCTTTTGAAACGGACGGTCTTTCCGCGTTTGCTTGAGAGATTGCGAATGATTTCCCATAGGTCTGGAAGAAGTATGAACCTCTAAGTGTCTGGAAAATTTAATTGAATCATCTGTGGTCTGGAAGTTTTTCAGTGAGGTTACGCAATCCTTGGATGTAACTTTGGCTAAGTGATTTTCCGAAAGGTTACATGTGAAAACTGGAAGCCTCCTCTGAATCGGCTCGCATATGGTGTGGTCAGCAACAGAGGACGAAGTATGGTTCATTTCCCCAAAATCGCCTTCATCGGAGCGGGTTCGACCGTCTTCATGAAGAACATTGTCGGCGATATTTTGCATCGCCGGTCTTTGCGCGGCGCACATGTCGCCCTCATGGATCTCAACGAAAAACGCCTGCAGGAATCCGAAGTGGTCGCCAAACGCATGGTGGCTTCCCTCGATGTGCCTGCCAGGATCACCACACATCTTAATCAGCGCGAAGCTCTGGACGGCGCGGATTTTGTCGTCGTGGCCTTCCAGGTCGGTGGCTACGATCCCTGCACGATCACCGATTTCGAAGTTCCGAAGGAATTCGGTCTGCGTCAGACCATTGCCGACACATTAGGTGTTGGCGGTATCATGCGTGGTGTTCGCACCGTGCCGCACCTGTGGTCTGTCTGCAAAGACATGCTTGAGGTCTGTCCTGACGCAACCCTGTTGCAATACGTAAACCCGATGGCAATCAACACCTGGGCGATCACAAGGAAATTCCCGAAGATCAAGCAGGTCGGCCTGTGTCACTCTGTTCAGCACACGGCACGCACTCTGGCAGCTGATCTGGGTATCGATCCCAAGGACATGCATTACCGCTGCGCAGGTATCAATCACATCGCGTTTTTCCTGCATCTGCACAAAGTCGAAGCCAACGGTCAGTACACCGACCTGTATCCTGCTCTGCAGGAAGGCTACGCCAAAGGTGAATTCCCCACCGGCAGAGCGCAGGAAAATCCGCGTTGTCCGAATATCGTTCGCTACGAGATCCTCAAACAGTTCGGATACTTCGTCACCGAAAGCTCCGAGCATTTTTCCGAATATGTGCCTTGGTTCATAAAGGAAGGTCGTGAGGATCTGATCGAGCGGTTCCAGATCCCGCTGGATGAGTATCCGACACGCTGCGTTCTGCAGATCGAGCGTTGGCAGAAAGAGTCCAGCGAACTGATGAACGACGAGCGGATCGAAGTCAAACAGACCGACGAATACGCCTCGGAGATCATCAATTCGATCTGGACCGGAGAGCCCAGTGTCATCTACGGCAATGTCTCCAACACCGGCCTGATCACCAACCTGCCGAATGGCTGTGCCGTTGAAGTTCCCTGCCTTGTGGACAGGAACGGTGTGCAACCGACTTTTGTCGGCGACATCCCACCGCAGCTGGCGGCCATCATGCAGTCCAACGTCACCGTGCAGGGCCTGACGGTCGATGCAATGATGAACGAAGACCCTGAACTCATCACTCATGCGGCGATGATGGATCCGCACACGGCTGCCGAATTGGATCTGGATCAGATCCGCGCCATGGTTCTGCAGCTCAGACAAGCTCACGGCGAATGGTTGCCTGAATGGGCGCGCGCCTGAACGAGGTCCTCCCAGTGGCGGCCTGACCGGGAACCGACGCGTTTTCCGGCAGGTTGTCTGGGGCACCTGCGGGCTGCATAGCGGTATGCGGCCCGCTTTTTTGTATTCAGGCAGCGTCTTTCTTGTGGCGGAAGGCTGCCGGAGACATTCCCATCCGATCGCGGAAGACTTCGTAGAACGCGGACACCGAGCCAAAGCCGCTGTCCAGTGCGACAGTCAGGATCTTCACGTCGGATTCCGCCAGCATCATCTTGGCATGGAACAGCCGGACATTGTTGATGTGCTGTTTGACCGTGCAGCCCAGAAACTTGCGGAAGATCGTGGTGGCGTGGTTGGACGAGATATTAGCGGCCTCCGCCACCTGGATCTGCGTGATCGGCCGGGCGTAATTCTCGGCAATGAAACGCAGCATGATGTCGAAATGAATGACCAGGTTCTGGTGATGACGGCCAATTTCCTGCTCATAAACCGGTGGCATGAGAATTTCCGGTTCTGTAATGGCCAGCCGAGCCAGCCGCGCCTGAACCTCAAGTGTGTGTACAGCTCGCCAGGGTCTGCTCCGCCACGACGCTTCCGTCGCCCATTTGTGGGTCAGGGCATTGTCCGCTTCGTCGGGATTTCCGTTGGTAATGACAGCGCCTGCCAGCAGCAGGTTGACGAACTCCTTGGGCAGGTGCCACCGCAGAAATTCACTGAGCTGAACATAAGCGTTTGTGATTGTGCCGTGGCCGATGACATTGGTGACGCGGTGTGGGTATGCGGCCCAGAATACAACGAATTTCCCAGGTTTTACATGTACTTCCCGACCTGAGAATGAATAGGTCATTTCACAATCATTCATGAAATTGACCTCGATCGAAGGATGATAGTGAAACGTCTCATCCATCGTATCCGGCACGTGGTGTTCCAGGAGGACACCATGTTTTTCCGGAACATTTCCACGGGCAAGTTCCGAAGGGGCCTCGTCAAAATATTCGAAATTGTCCAAAGAGAACTCCTTGGTTGGAACCTTCCATTCATGTTCCACCATGTTTCGATGAAACAAAAGAGTAAATCCGAAAACAGGAATGCAAGGTGTGAAAACAGGAAGAGTTTGGCAGGAGCGACGGTCAGTGTGATGAATGTAAAATTCATTGGGAGGAATTTATGAACCACCTCAAATCGCTTCGGCATTTGCTGGGAGCGTCAGTTTGCCTGACCGCAATCGGCGGCAGCGCACTTGCTGACAAACTCCCCCCGGAGAAGGATCTTTCCGGCCTTGAATATGAGCTGATCGGCCGCACGGATCTTTATGATTACCGCGCGCTGGACAGTTACAGCGAAGCTCCGTTCCTTGCTGACATGGCAGCCGAGGGGAAGCTTCCGGCAGTCAAGGATCGCTTGCCGAAAGAACCTCTGGTGTTCAAGACCGGCGCGATGGTCGACGGTGCCGGGGAATATGGAGGTGTGTTCCGACACGTCATTGGTGGTCGTCCGGAAGGCTGGAACTGGATGGCCGGTCAGCATCAGGGCTGGGGCGGCATCAACATGGCCATGCAGGAATGCCTTGTGCGTCAGGGACCACGCTGGCAGATCCGCAGCGAGGAGCAGACCGGCCCCTTGCCCAATCTCGCGAAGACCTGGGGCTGGAACGACGACCACACCCAGCTGACCATGCAGCTGATCGAGGGGGCGCACTGGTCGGATGGCGATCCGTTCGACACCGAGGACATCCGTTTCTGGTGGGAAGACAATGTTGAAGACGAGAATGTTTCGTCCCGTTTGAGCAAGGGATCTCTGGCTCCGGGCGCCAAGCTTGAAATCCTGGACGAGAGCACCTTCCGCTGGACTTTCTCAGAGCCACAGTCCGAAACCCTGGTGGAGAATCTTGCCTATATTCAGGGGTGTCCCGGACCGAGCCACGTTCTGAAGGAGAAGCATCCGAAGTACAATCCCGATGCGACCTACGAAGGCTATACCAACTCCATGCCGGGCGAGGCGCTTCCCATTCCGGTGATGGGAGCCTGGGTTCCGGTGCTGCACAAGCCGGACGAGCTGGTCGTGATGCGCCGCAATCCGTTCTACTGGAAAGTTGACGAACAGGGACAACAGCTTCCCTACTTCAACGAAATGCACTTCCGCCTGTCCAGCTGGGATGACCGCACCACGCAGGCAGTGGCTGGCTCCGGTGATTTTTCCAACATGGAAAACCCGGCCAACTATGTGGCTGCATTGAAACAATCCCAATCGCCCGACAGTCCTGTGACGGTTCGTTTCGGAAAGCGCGCGCTGGCCTGGCGGCTGGAGCTGAACTTCTCCGATATCGGAGCTGAAGACGAAGTCGATCTGGCTTTGAGGGATCTCTTCCGCAACAAGGAATTTCGCATCGCTCTGAGCCACGCGCTTGATCGCGACGCTATTGGGCAGGCAGTTGCCCGTGGTCCGTTTGCCTATCCGTATACAGGTGGCTTCACATCCGGGTCTGCTTTCTTCGACTATGACAGCACCGCGTATCAGCCGTTCGATCAGGCCAAAGCCAATGCGATGCTCGATGAACTGGGGCTGCAGGACACTGATGGCAACGGCATCCGCAATCTGCCGAATGGTGGCGACGACATCGAAATCGACGTTATCTTCAACTCAGGGCGGAACGATACCCGCAAGCAGCTGGACGCCGTTATCTCGCAGCTGGGTGAGATCGGTATTCGGATCATTGCCCGAGGTCTGGACAAGACCAACTTCGAAACGGTTCGCAATGGCGGTGGCTTCAACGGCATGATCAATCGCCGTGGGTTCCCGACACTGACCCGCGAGCCATGCAACAACTTGCCCATCAGCGCGTCGTGCCCGTTCTTCCACCAATCCAAGGACGGCGAGCGGACACTGTTGCCGTTCGAAGAGGAAATTGAGGCTGCCTATCGCACCTTCATTTCTTCCAACGACAGTGCGGAAAAACTTCAGATGACCCGGGACATCCAGCGTCTGATCACCGAAAACGCCTATGTCATCGGCACGATCCAGACACCGGCTGCGCTCCTGGTCAACCGCCGGATCAAGAACGCTCATCCCGGAACCCCGGTCTACATGTTCGAGTGGGCCGAAGACGGCATCATCCGCGAGCGCCTGTGGACGCCGACAGCCGAACAGGTCAAAGAACTGTTGCCGGGCACCATCGCTGAGTACTGATAATACTTAGCCGTGAAACGATATGCGGCTCCTAAGGGGCCGCATATTTCCTATGCGGGAAAATTGAAAGTTTTCTGATGGCGCTCTTGCTCTATTTCGTGAAGCGGATTCTCGTGGCAATTCCGCTTCTGATCGGGATATCGATCGTCTCATTCGGCCTGGTTGTTGCCGTGCCCGGTGATTTCGTCGATTCCTGGATGGCCCAGACCATGGCACAGACAGGCATGTCGGCGGCCGAACTCAAGCCCCAGGCGGAAGAGCTGAGGCAAAAGCTCGGTCTGGACAAGTCCCTGGTGCACCAATACGTTTTGTGGCTCAAGGGGATCGTTTTTTCCGGCGATTTTGGCCAGTCCTTTGTCTACAGCAGGCCTGTGACGGAAGTGATCGGTCTACGCCTGCCACGTACACTGGGCCTTGCAATCGTCACGTTGATCCTTGGACAAGGTATCGGCGTTTTTCTCGGCATCTACGCCGCGACCCATCAGTACAAGCTGGGTGACAATCTGGCGACATTGATTGCTTTCCTTGGCATCGTCATTCCGAAATTCGTGATGTCGCTCATCATCCTTTACCTGATGGCCTACGTCTGGAATTCCAGTTACATCGGGTCGCTCTATTCGCCGGAGTTCATTCTTCAGGAACATTTCAGTTTCGCCAAGCTGTGGGATTTCTT
Source organism: Pseudomonadota bacterium (assembly GCA_039195965.1). Classification (GTDB taxonomy): domain Bacteria; phylum Pseudomonadota; class Alphaproteobacteria; order Rhizobiales; family Stappiaceae; genus Roseibium. The sequence continues at coordinate 2,578 of JBCCVB010000054.1, read as the reverse complement.
CCTACATGTCTGGCCGATCCTGTTCATCTCGGTTTGGGCCGGCCAGGCCTATACCACCCGAATGATGCGCGGGAACCTGCTTGATGTCATGAACGCGCAATACATCGAGACAGCGCGGGCGAAGGGGCTCAGCCGTCGTCAGACACTGTTCCGTCATGCCGTTCCCAACGCACTGCACCCCGTGATCATGAACATGGGCGGTCGTTTCGATTACATGGTCAAGGGCGAGATCGAGATTGCCATTGTGCTCGGCATTCCAACCCTTGGCCCCCTGATCCTGAGCTCCGTAACCGAACGCGACATGTACGTGCTCTCAGCTATTTTCCTTCTCGTTTCGGCCCTCCTGGTCGTCGGCAATCTGGTCGCCGATTTCGCGCTGGCGGTTCTTGATCCGCGCGTACGCAGAGCGGAGTTCACCAAAGAATGAATGCCTTGACCCAGCTTGATATGAATGCGGAAAACGCGAACCACGTCTCTCTGTCCTACTGGCAACTCGTGCGTCGGCGTTTCACCGCGAACCGATATGGGATGGCAGGACTGATCGGTTGCCTGATCGTGCTCAGCTGCACCATCTTCGGCGGATTCTTTGCACCTTATGGTGCCCAGACGAAGGACCGCAATGCGATTTCTTCGCCGCCACAACTGATCAGCATCATCAGCCCGGATGGCGAGTTGACCCGTCCGTTCGTGCGCGGGTTCGAAGAGAAGATGGATCCGGTAACTTTCGAGTTCAGCTTTGAGCCATCCGACAACAAGATCGTGCCGCTGGGCCTCTTCGTCAAAGGGGAGCCATATGAAATTCTCGGCCTGACCTTCGAGACCCATCTGTTCGGCTCGCTCAACGGGGTGCCGGTCCATCTTCTGGGCACTGATGGTTTGGGCCGTGATGTCTTTTCGCGCATGATGTACGGCACCAGGATTACCATCCTGATGGCTGTCATGGTGATGGCGGCGGCCTGCGTGATCGGGACAATGATCGGCGTCAGCTCCGGTTACTTCGGCGGCACCTACGATCTCGTCGTGCAGCGCGGCGTCGAGTTCGTGAAATCGTTCCCCGATCTGCCGCTCTACTTGGCTCTGGTCGCAATCCTGCCACGCCGCGCGGATGCGATGGCGGTCTTCATCATGTTCGCGGCCATTCTTGTTCTGTTGCGCTGGGCCGACCTTGCGCGCGAACTGCGCGGCAAGGTGGTTGCCATCAAGTCGGTCGAATTCGTCAAGGCGGCCGTTGCCGTCGGCGCGTCGGACGGGCGGATCATTCGCCGCCACATCATTCCGAACATGTCATCGCATATCTTGGTCTGGGCGACCTACACCTTGCCGGAGATCATTTTGCTGGAAAGCTTCCTTTCCTTCCTCGGTGTCGGTGTGCAGCTGCCCATGGTGTCCTGGGGATCGATGCTCAATCAGGCACGTGACATCCAGGCGCTGACAGCAGCACCGTGGTTGCTGGCACCGGTCGGCATGATCGTTATCTCCGTTCTGGCTTTCAATGCGTTGGGCGACGGCCTGCGCGACGCGATGGATCCTTACTCCAATGACTGACAAGTTGCTTTCCATTCGAAACGTGAACGTGTCGTTCAAGACAGCAACCGGATTGCGTACCGCGGTGCATGACGTCTCATTTGATGTCGGCAACGGGGAAACACTGGCCGTTGTCGGTGAAAGTGGTTCGGGAAAATCCGTGACTGCACGGGTGATCATGGGGATGCTTGCCCCGAATGCTCGCGTCGGTGAAGGGACGCAGGTGATCTTCGATGGCGAAGACATCGCATCTTATTCCGAGCCTCAGCTTCAGGACATTCGCGGCCGGCGCATTTCCATGATTTTCCAGGAACCCCTGACCAGCCTCAATCCGATCTACCGGATCGGTGACCAGGTCGCAGAGATCATCAAGGTGCATCGGAAACTCGCAAAGGACGAGTTGAAGTCCGAGGTGATCCGGCTTCTCAAGGAGGTGCAACTACCCGACCCGGAAGCGCGCTATCAGCAGTATCCGCATGAATTGTCTGGAGGCCAAAGGCAGCGCGTCATGATTGCCATGGCTCTGGCGAACAATCCGGAACTGCTCATCGCCGATGAGCCGACCACTGCGCTTGATGTAACGGTGCAGGCGGAAATCCTCTCGCTCTTGCGCCAGTTGCAGAAGGCGCACAACATGGCGGTGATCCTCATCACCCATGACCTTTCGGTCGTCCGGGCCGTGTCGGACAACGTGGTCGTCATGCGGCGTGGGGAAGTCGTCGAAACGGGCGAGACCCAGGAGGTGTTTCATAATCCGAAGCACCCCTATACGAAGCACCTGATTGCCTCGGAGCCGAAGGGTGAACCAAAGCCGATCGAGAAAGATGCACCTGCGGTTCTGACCGCCGAAAACACGCGGGTGGCGTTCAAGCTCAAGACGGGTGGCTTCTTCAGCCGCAAGACCGTGGAACTTGTTGCAGTCAACGATGTTTCAGCAACCATCCGCCGGGGTGAAACGCTTGGGGTTGTTGGTGAATCAGGTTCGGGCAAGACGACCTTCGGAATGAGCATCATCGGCCTCGGGCAGAAGCAGACCGGGCCGGTGACGTTTCAG
>JBCCVB010000053.1:0-37109 GCA_039195965.1 Pseudomonadota bacterium | reverse complement strand
GGCGGCAAGGCCATCGTTGATGCATTCAAGGCATCACAGCAATAAGCTGTTGAAATGTCATGATTCTGCCCGGTGATTCCCACCGGGCAGATTTTCTCGGGAGGAGGAACGGCGGTGGCCATTTTCAAGGTGCTACGCACCAGTCTCGATGCTATTTACAAATATGCCGGCTACCTGGCCGCTATCTTTCTGATCTTGATTCTGGTCTTTGTCGCGCTCCAGATGGTGGTCCGTTGGGGTGGCAGCATCATCACTGGCGCTCCTGACTTTACCGGTTACTGCATGGCGGCAGCGTCGTTTCTCGCGCTGCCTTACGCGCTCAACGGCGGCGCGCACATTCGAGTCAGCCTTCTGCTGAATGCGCTGGGCAGGTACAAGAAATTCGGTGAAATCTGGTGCTGGGCAATTGCCAGCTACCTTACGTTTCTCTTCGCGCGCTACGCGATCAAGATGACCTACGAAAGCTACCGGTTCAACGAAATCAGCCAGGGGCAGGACGCCTGGCCGATCTGGATCCCGCAAATGTCCATGACTGTGGGCACGATCCTGCTGGCTGTTTGCGCGTTCGACAATCTCGTTTCAACGCTGTTCACCGGGCGGGACAATATCCACGCCGCTGGTTTCAATCCGCACGGAGAGTAAAACATGGAACAGTTCTACCTCGTTGCGATCTTTCTGTTTGTCCTGTTCCTGCTTCTTGGAACCGGTGTCTGGGTTGGCCTGGCCCTGTTCGGTGTCGCCTATCTTGGCCTTGAGATGTTCACCTCGCGTCCCGCAGGCGACGCAATGCTCACGCGGATCTGGACCGGTTCGTCCAGCTGGACCCTGACCGCGCTGCCTCTCTTTATCTGGATGGGCGAGATCCTGTTCCGAAGTCGATTATCGCAAGATATGTTTCGCGGCCTCAGTCCCTGGATGCAACGCCTTCCCGGTGGCCTGGTGCACGTCAACATCGTCGGTTGCACGATCTTTGCCGCCGTATCGGGTTCTTCTGCCGCGACCCTCACCACTGTTGGCAAGATGTCGATCCCGGAACTGCGCAAGCGCGGCTATCCGGAATACATGACCATCGGCACGCTGACCGGCGCCGCTACGCTCGGTCTGATGATCCCGCCGTCTCTGACCCTGATTGTGTATGGCGTTGCCGTTGAGCAATCCATTTCAAAGCTATTCATGGCCGGCATCCTGCCCGGGATCGTTCTGGCAGGATTGTTCATGGCCTACGTGGCAGGCTGGTCCTTTGTGCGCCCAAGCGAGGTGCCGACAATCGCCAACCGCATGACCTTCCGCCAGAAAATTCATGAAAGCCGCTTCCTGATCCCGATCATCATTCTGATCCTCGTCGTTATCGGTTCCATGTATGGGGGCTGGGCAACGGCAACGGAAGCTGCTTCCATCGGCGTGATCGGCGCATTTGTCCTCGCGGCAACGCAGGGGTCTCTGACCAAGGAAGCATTCATCGAGAGCCTTCTGGGCGCGACCCGGACTTCGGCGATGATCGCTCTCATCCTGATGGGCGCGACGGCGCTCACCTTGGCCATGGGCTTTACCGGCCTGCCGCGGGCTTTGGCCGAATATATCGAAAGCCTGCAGCTGTCACGCTTCTCCCTGCTGATGGCCCTGATGCTGTTCTACATCGTCCTTGGCATGTTTCTGGACGGGATCTCGTCAGTTGTTCTGACCATGGCGATCGTGCAGCCGATGGTGCAGGGCGCAGGTATTGATCTGATCTGGTTTGGCATCTTTATCGTGGTCGTTGTCGAGATGGCCCAGATCACGCCGCCGATCGGGTTTAACCTGTTCGTCATGCAGGGGATCACCAAGCATGAGATGGGATACATCGCGAAAACAGCCTTACCGCTGTTCCTGATCATGGTGGTTATGGTGTTCGTGATGATCTTCTTCCCGGAACTGGCGACCTATCTGCCTGAAAGCATGCGGAACGCAAACGGTCGATGACTGTCCGCTGTCCCTTCGTCCGCTCATGAAAGCCGGATGTGGGGACAGCGCGAAACTCATTTGGGCATCCAGGAGAAATTCATTATGCCGAAAACCAAGATCATTGCTGCTGTGGACTTGCACCACAGGGATTGGGACAGCTGCGTGGTCAAGGAAGCGATCATGCTGGCGCAAAGTCATGACGCCGAAGTTGAGCTTGTCTTCGTGATCCCTGATCAGCAGAACTCTTACGTCCAGGAATACATTCCTGCCGACATGCGCGACCGGGTTGAGACTGACGCCCGAAAGGACCTCGAGGCTTATGGCGCGCAATTCGACTGGGGAGATATCGATCATTCCACCGAGATTTTGCGCGGTGTCGTCTATGAAACACTGATCGAACACGCAGATGAGCAATCGGCCCGCTTCATCGTTATCGGCGCGAACAAGCCGAGCGTGAAGGACCTCTTCATCGGACCGAACGCGGCACGCGTCGCCCGCTACGCTTCTTGCTGTGTGCTGGTCGTGCGTCCGGAATAACCCATTTCTTCAACTTCGCTAAGTTGCCTCGGAGGCCCTGGTGAGCGATCACAAGATAGAAAGGATCCGGGTGCATCGGATCCTGATTCCCGCAAAGGCAGTCCATTCCCACGGCAGTGGAGATGTCGCCGGCATCAATGTAGCCATTCTGGAAATCACCACGGATACCGGGATCACGGGCTGGGGAGAAGCTTCGCCCTGGCCGGTATTCACCGGGACCGCGGAAGGCTGTGCCGCCGCACTCCATGTTCATTTGCGACCACACCTGATCGGTCAGGATCCGGTACAGGTCGAAAAGCACATGTCCATGGCTGACAAGGTCGTTGTCGGACACACCGAGGCCAAGGCGGCATTGGAAATGGCCCTTCTGGACATTACCGGCCAGATCTCGGGGCTTTCGGTATGCGAACTTGTCGGCGGCAGGATGCGCGACGACATGGGCATGAGCTTTTCCGTTGCCAATCCGGACTTCGACAAGGATCTGGAAGATGTTGCCGCCATGTGGGACGACGGCGTTCGCATTTTCAAGTTCAAGACCGGTTTCGCAGGCCACAAGTTTGACCTGATGCGGCTCGAAAAGATGCGCGGGATATACGGTGAGGAAGCCGATATCCGGATCGATTACAATCAGGGCCTGCTGGCGTATGACGCCGTGCGGTGCATCCGTGATCTGGAAGCGTTCCGTCCCACCTTCGTCGAGCAGCCGGTCAAGATGCACGAACGCGAGGTTCTGGCGCACATCACGGACGTCATCGATACGCCGATCATGGCGGATGAGAGTGTCTTCGACCCCAAGGGTGCGCTTTACGGCGCCAGCATCCGGATGGCAGACATCTTCTCTTTGAAGATTATGAAATCCGGCGGCATACGCCGAGCACTGGAAGTTGCGGCGATCGCAAGGGCTGCAGGCATCGAAGTCTACGGTGGCTGCATGTTCGAGACCGGTCTCGCACACGCCGCCGGGGCGCATCTGATGGCTGCCGTACCGGATCTCGTCCTGCAGTGCGAGTTCTATATGGCCACCTACTATGCACAGGACGACATCCTGACCGAAGCATTCCCGGTCAGAAAAGGCAGGGTCCATGTCCCGGAAGGGCCGGGTCTCGGGGTAGGAGTGGACCCGGAAAAGTTGACCAAATACGCGGTGTCCGAACCGCTGGTCTAACAAAAGTCCAATGAATTGAAAGCATCAGGCGGACCTCATACTGGTCCGCCTGATGCTTTTTGTCAGCTTGCGCGAACCTGCTGGATGAAGTCGGAGACTTCAGTCTTGAGCCGTTCCGACTGGGTCGAGAGTTCATGAGATGCAGTCGTTACCTGGCTGGCCGCCGCCCCGGCTTCCTGAGCAGCTTCGCTGACACCGGAAATATTCTGGTTCACATCATTCGTACCAACCGCGGCCTCCTGCACGCTGCGAGAGATTTCCTGGGTCGTCGCACCCTGTTCTTCCATTGCAGCGGCAATCGCTGTTGCAACGTCGTTGAGGTGAGTGATGCCGCTGGTGATCTCGGACATTGAAGCAACGGCATCTTTGGTCGCCAGCTGAACTTCTTCAATCTGACGGTTGATTTCCTCGGTTGCCTTTCCGGTCTGCCCGGCAAGCTCCTTCACTTCCGAAGCCACGACGGCGAAACCTTTTCCGGCTTCACCGGCACGTGCCGATTCGATGGTCGCGTTCAAGGCGAGCAGATTGGTCTGTTCGGCAATGTCGGAAATAATCTTCACCACGTCGCCGATCTTTTCAGCCTTGTTGGAAAGCACTTCAATCTGCTGGCTGGTGTTTTGCGCGCTGTCGACGGCCTTCTGGGACGCTTCGGAGGCCTGCACCATCTGTCCGCTGATTTCTCCGATGGACGTTGCCATCTCTTCAGCGGCGGAGGCAACGGTCTGAACATTCGCCGAAGCCTGCTCGGAAGCTGCCGCCACCGTCGCGGCCCGGCCGCTCGCCTGTTCGGAGACATTGACCATCGCTTCCGCGGTAGAATTCAATTCCGCAGATGCGGAAGAGACCGTCTGAATGATCGAGCCGACCTTCTGATCGAAGTCGTCGGCCAGTTGCTGCATGGTATTGCGTTTTTCGATCTCGGCCCGTTCGGCATCCTCAGCCTGGCGTTCCTCAAGTTCTGCCTTCTGGATGGCGTTTTCCTTGAAAACCTGTACGCATTTGATCATTTCACCGATTTCATTGGACCGCATTTCGGGCAGTTCGGTTTCCAGATCACCATTCGCAAGACGCGTCATGGTGGAGATCAGTTGCCGGAACGCGCGATTGAGGCTCGTGATGATCACCAGTGCCAGTGCCGCAGCGACGACCAGCGCACCGAGAGCCTGCAGGACCGATTGCCATTCATGGCTGACGGCTTCTGCTTCCAGTTCGGCGAGGTCCTTGATGAGACCGGCGCTCAAATCGTCCTCGATTGCTTTCAGGCCATTGATTTTCTTCGTGATGGTAGCGAACCAGGTATTGGCAGTCAGTCCGTCGAACTCGCCCGCCAGACCTCCAGCCATGAGCAGGTCACGCATCGCGGCGACCTCTTTTGCCGGTTGGCTTGTCATTACTTTTTCGAACAACGCCGTCTGTTCGTCGGTGGCTTCGCTCAGAAACACGTTGTTGTAAGTATTCTGCATGGAAATCAGCAGCTTGAACCGGTCCATCAGTTCAGGTGTGAAAGCACCGGCGGCAAGACCATTGGATCCGACAGCTCTCTCGATGCCAGCCCGTTCCTTGCCCTGCAGGTAGTTTGCGTAGCCGAACAGGCGCCTTGTTGCAGTTGGATCCGAGCTCAGCGAGGTCATCGAACTGATCAGCGACAGGCTTTGCCCGTTCAGACCGGTGAAGTAACCGATTGCTTCCTTGGCTGGGATTGAGAGGGTATCGATTTCTCTGCGAACCGAGTCCATTTTCTCTGTGTCCCGCAGGATCTTGCGAAGATCATAAGAGAAGGTCTTCCCGTAAACCGACTTGTCGAAACCGCTCAGATAGGTCTCAAGCGCTGCGCGTTTTCCATCGGTCAACTCGCGCTGCTCAGCCAATTCGCGGACAAAGCGCTTGCCATTGCTTCCTAGATAGACAGCGGTAGCTCCGCGCTCCTTCTGCTGCTCGTGCACGAGAGCGCTGAGTTGAACCGAGAGACCGACAAGTTGACTGAGATCGCTCGTTTGCGAGGCAATCTTCACGTCGTTGAGAACACTTCGCCCGGCAAACAGCATCGTAGCGAAAATTGGAATGGCCGCGACCAGCACGATCGCATGCGAGATTCTCAGATTATGTAGCAAGGACATAGGCTTACAAGCACTTTTCGAATTTGAATTCTGCACGTTGGGTCGTGCATCTGAAGGTCCAAGAGACAAAAATCGCTTATATGAGCCGATGATTAACGAAGGCTGTAACTATGTTGTACGTAGTTTAACTTATCGCGCTGGTTGCGTAACCTTCCGTCATCTGAAAGTCATGCCGAGTACGTCTTTTAATGCGTTGATTTCCGCGGACTTAAAGGAAAGGTGCCGGTTGCTGTGCAGTTTACAGCGCGGGTCCATCGCTCACAGCTGCGTCAATGTGTCAGCATTCGGGAAGGTTGACCGCGAGACCACCCAGAGAAGTCTCCTTGTATTTCTCGCGCATGTCCTGACCGGTCTGACGCATGGTCTCGATACAGTTGTCCAGAGGCATGAAGTGCGCACCGTCACCGTGGAGGGCAAGCGAGGCAGCGGAAACGGCCTTGATCGCTCCCATGCCATTGCGTTCGATACAGGGAACCTGCACCAGGCCTTTTACCGGATCGCAGGTCATGCCCAGATGGTGTTCCAGCGCAATTTCTGCAGCATTTTCAATTTGTTCGTTGCTGCCGCCAAGGGCCGCGCACAGCCCGGCTGCAGCCATTGCGGACGCTGATCCTACTTCCGCCTGGCAGCCGCATTCGGCGCCGGAGATTGAGGCGTTGTGCTTGATCAGGCCGCCGATGGCGGCGGCGGTCAGCAAAAACGTGTCGATGCCCTCACGCGTGCAGTCCATACAATGATCGCGATAGTAACGAACCACCGCAGGAACCACGCCTGCCGCTCCATTGGTCGGTGAGGTGACGACCTGGCCACCGGCAGCGTTTTCCTCGTTCACGGCCATGGCATAGACAGACAGCCAGTCGTTGACCGTATGCGGTTGCTGGCGATTCGATCCGCTCTGCCCTTGCAGACGCTCATAAATTCGTTTGGCGCGGCGTTTGACGCTCAGCCCGCCGGGAAGTTCACCTTCTTGCGACAGGCCGCGCTCAATGCAGTTGTCCATCACGTTCCAGATGGCATCGAGCTTGGAATTCAGAGCCTCGGCGCCAAGAACGGATTCTTCGTTGGCACGTTTCATTTCGGCAATCGTCCTGCCGGACGCCTTGCCCATCTGGAGCATTTCCGCGGCGGAGCCAAAGGGGTAAGGGTACCCAACAGCTTCCTTTTCCTCGTGCAGATCGGCAGCGGGGCCGTTCTCGGAGGCAATGAGTTCGGCCTCGGTCATCACGAAGCCACCACCGATCGAATAATAGGTATCGGTCAGAAGAATGTTGCCGTTTTCGTCCAGCGCGTTCAGCTTCATGCCGTTGGCATGGAGTGGCAATGCGGGGCCAAAATCGAAAATCAGATCGGTTTCCGGATTGAAATGGACCTTTCCGCACCCCGCAATAGTAAGGGTGGAGGTCTCGTACAGTTCCTCAAGCCGTTTCTCGGCAAGGTCGGCATTTACTGCGTCCGGTCTGAAGCCAAGCAGGCCCAGCATGACAGCGCGGTCGGAAGCGTGGCCTTTTCCGGTGAAGGCGAGCGAACCGTGCAATGATGCGGTGATTTGTGCGACAGAACTGGGATCAAACGTACCGTTTTCTCCACTGGACAGGCGGTCGAGGAAATCTACCGCTGCCGTCATTGGTCCCATGGTGTGGGACGACGATGGCCCGATGCCGATCTTGAAGATATCGAAGACGCTGAGAAACATGGCTTCAGGCTCTGTCTAGGGTGCGGCGCCCCGATCGGGGGCGCCGCGCAACGTTTCAGGTCATTCCGCGGCTTCCGCGTAGTCCGACATCGGCGGACAGGTGCACACCAGGTTCCGGTCGCCATAAGCGTTGTCGACCCGGTTGACCGGAGACCAGTACTTGTCGACATCCAGCGAACCGGCCGGATAGCAGGCCTGTTCACGGCTGTAGGGACGGTTCCACTCGCCAACAAGATCGGCCACGGTGTGTGGCGCATTCTTCAGCGGGTTGTTTTCCGCATCCATCTTGCCGTCGATGATGTCCTGCGCTTCCGCACGAATGGACAGCATCGCATCGCAGAACCGGTCCAGCTCTGCCTTCGGCTCCGACTCGGTCGGCTCAACCATGAGCGTTCCGGCAACCGGCCACGACATGGTCGGAGCATGGAAGCCGTTGTCGATCAGACGCTTGGCAATGTCGTCCACGCTTACGCCGGCGCTCTCGGCCAACGCACGCGTGTCAAGGATACATTCATGCGCCACTCGTCCGGTCTCGGACGTGTAGAGAATATCATATCCCTGTTTCAGACGGGCCGCGATGTAATTGGCGTTCAGGATCGCAACCTTGGTTGCCTGGGTCAGGCCGTTGCCGCCCATCAGAAGAACGTAAGCCCAGCTGACCGGCAGAATGGAAGGCGAACCGAACGGTGCTGCAGACACCGGTCCGACGCTTGAACCGTATTCCGGGTGACCCGGGAGGTAAGGTTCCAGGTGAGCCTTCACGCCGATCGGACCCATGCCTGGGCCGCCGCCGCCATGCGGAATGCAGAAGGTCTTGTGCAGGTTCAGGTGGCTGACGTCGCCGCCAATCTTGCCAGGCTGTACCAGCCCGACCATGGCGTTCATGTTTGCGCCGTCGATATAGACCTGGCCGCCGTGATCATGAGTGATCTGGCAGACTTCCTGGACGGTTTCCTCAAACACGCCGTGTGTCGACGGGTAGGTGATCATGCAGGCTGCGAGATCGTCAGAGTACTGTTCCGCCTTTTCACGGAAGTCTGCGATGTCGATGTTGCCGTGGTCGTCGGATTTGACCGGAACCACCTTGTAGCCAACCATTTGCGCGGATGCAGGGTTGGTGCCGTGTGCGGAGGTCGGGATCAGGCAGATGTTCCGATGCCCTTCGCCACGCGCCTTGTGGTAGTTGCGAATGGTCAGAAGACCCGCATATTCACCCTGCGCGCCGGAGTTCGGCTGCTGGCTGATGGCGTCGTAACCGGTGATCTGGCAGAGCTTGTCGTTCAGATCCGCAATCATCTCGTAGTACCCGGCGGCCTGATCTTCAGGAACGAACGGGTGCAGGTTTGAGAATTCCGGCCAGGTGACGGGAATCATCTCGATGGTCGCGTTCAGCTTCATTGTGCAGGAACCCAGCGGGATCATTGCACGGTCGAGTGCCAGGTCGCGATCTGCCAGGCGGCGCATGTAGCGGGTGATTTCCGCTTCCGCCCGGTTCAGGTGGAAGATCGGATGGGTCAGATATTCGCTCTCGCGCAACGCGTGTTGCGGCAGGCGATATTCACGGTTTGCCTCGCTGTCGTCCTGCATGTTGCCGCCGAAGGCGCGCCAAACGGCCTCGATGGTTTCCGGACGGGTCTGCTCATCGAGTGAAATGCCGACGCGGGTCTCACCGACTTTGCGCAGGTTGATGCCGTTGGCCACACCGGCGTTCAGGATCACGCCCTGGAGAGCACCGACCTCGACGGTAATCGTGTCGAAGAATACGTCTGGCTGGACTTCAAAGCCGAGAGACTCAAGGCCTTTGGCCATGCGGGAGGTCTTGCGGTGCACCGACTGGGCGATGGCCTTGATACCGTCCGGACCGTGATAGACCGCGTACATGGACGCGATGACCGCCAGAAGCGCCTGCGCGGTACAGACGTTGGAGTTGGCCTTTTCGCGGCGGATGTGCTGTTCGCGGGTCTGCAGGGCAAGGCGGTAGGCCTTCTTGCCGCGGCTGTCGACGGAAACGCCGATGATGCGGCCCGGCATGGAGCGCTTGAAGGCGTCCTTACAGGCCATATAGGCAGCGTGAGGGCCACCGAAGCCCATCGGAACGCCAAAGCGCTGGGTCGAGCCGACTGCAATATCCGCACCCATTTCGCCCGGCGATTTCAGAAGTGCGAGCGCCAGCGGATCCGCGGCAATGATTCCCAGGGCCTTGTTCTCATGCAATTTCTCGATCAGGCCGGTGAAGTCACGCACGTGACCGTATGTACCCGGATACTGGAAGATCGCACCGAAGACTGATGCCGGATCCAGTTCGTCCGGATTGCCGACGATGACTTCGATCCCGAGTGGTTCTGCGCGGGTCTGGATCACTGCAATGTTCTGCGGATGGCAGTTTTCGTCCACGAAGAAGGCATTCGCCTTGGACTTCGCCGAACGCTTTGCCATGGTCATCGCTTCAGCGGCGGCAGTGGATTCATCAAGAAGAGACGCATTGGCGATATCCAGGCCGGTCAGGTCGGAGACCATGGTCTGGAAGTTCAAAAGCGCTTCGAGGCGTCCCTGGGAGATTTCCGGCTGATATGGCGTGTAGGCGGTGTACCAGGCCGGGTTTTCCAGAATGTTGCGCAGGATCGGGGCAGGTGTCGTCGTGCCGTAATACCCCTGGCCGATCAGAGAGGTCAGAACCTGGTTCTTTTCTGCGACTTCACGCATGTGATACAGCGCATCGCGTTCCGACAGGCCCGGCCCGCCCCAGTCAAGCGCATCCTTCTGGCGGATGGACGGGGGGACGGTTGCGTCGATCAGATCATCGAGGCTGTCAAAACCGACAACCTTCAGCATCTCTTCCATTTCAGAAGGAGATGGGCCGATATGCCGACGATTGGCAAAATCATAGGCCTGATAAGTGGTTAGTTCAAATGGCATTTCTGCGCTCCTTTAGGCGATAAAGGACTTGTAGCCGTCAAGATCCATCAAGTCGTTAAGCTGGGAGGTGTCGGAGAGCTTGATCTTGTACAGCCAGCCTTCGCCTTCCGGGCTTTCGTTCAGCTTGGCAGGGGCATCGGCCAGTGCTTCGTTGGCTTCCAGAATCTCGCCGTCGACCGGCGCATAGATTTCAGATGCGGCCTTGACCGACTCGACAACGCCAATTTCGTCGCCCTTTTCGAATGTGTCGCCGCCGTCTTTCTGTTCGACGTAGACGATCTCGCCAAGCTGTTCGGCAGCATGTGCGGTGATCCCCACTGTAGCGGTGTCGCCCTCAACGGTGATCCATTCGTGTTCTTCGGAATAATAGGTAGTCATGTCGGTCTCTCCCTGATGACTGCGTCTCCGCCTTTTTGGTTCACCGGCTTTGCGGTGCGGAGACGCTTAAAGACAATGAGTTAGAGCATTTGAGCGATTTAGCGAGTACGAGAAATGCTCTAGCGCTTGTAATTCTGCTGCACGAACGGCAGCGACACGATTTCTGCAGCCTGGGGCTTGCCCCGGACCATGAGGTTGACCTTGGTGCCCGGTTCCGACTGAGCGGTGGCAACGTAGCCAAGAGCGACCGGACCACCCACGGTCGGGCCGAAGCCACCTGAGGTGATGGTGCCGATGCTTTCGCCTTCCAGGCTTTGCACTTCAACACCCTGACGGGCCGGTGCACGGCCTTCCGGCTTGATGCCGACCAGTTTGCGGGAGGTTCCTTCCGCAATGTCGCGCAGGACGCGGTCGGCGCCCGGGAAGCCGCCTTCCTCGCGGCGGCGCTTCTGGATCGCCCAGATCAGCGAAGCTTCGATTGGAGACGTGTCGTTGTCGATATCGTTGCCATAGAGGCACAGGCCTGCTTCCAGTCTGAGGGAGTCGCGTGCGCCAAGTCCGGCTGGTTCGCAGTTTTCGTCCGCAAGGAAGGCCCGCGTGACTTCGATCGCCTTGTCCTGGGGAATGGAGATCTCGTAACCGTCTTCGCCGGTGTAGCCGAGACGGGAGATCCGGCATTCGACGCCGTTGATATCACCCACCATTGTTTCCATGAATTTCATGTCGCGGGCTGCCGGGCAAAGAGCGCCGACCACATCTTCGGCCTTGGGACCTTGAACTGCGACGAGCGCACGGTCAAAAATTTCGGTGACCTCGACGCCGTCGAGGTGCTTGGCCATGTGCGGAATGTCCTGATGGCGCATGGAAGCATTGACGACTACGAAGAAATGATCGCCGGCGTTGGAGACAATCAGGTCATCCATGATGCCGCCGTTCTCGTTGGTAAAGAAGCTGTAGCGCGCCTTGCCTTCCTTCAGAGCCGTGAAAGCCTGCGGGCAGATGGTCTCCAGCTTCTCGGCGACATTTTCGCCCTTGAGGATCACCTGGCCCATATGGCTGACGTCAAACAGAGCCGCCTTTTCCCGGCACTGCTTGTGTTCCCCCATAATGCCCATGGGGTATTGCACCGGCATCTCCCAGCCGGCGAAGTCGACCATTTTACCGCCGAGTTCGACATGCAGATCGTAGAGCGGGGTGCGTTTGGGGGCGTCAGCCATTTTCCCGGTCCTTTCTTTTCAGATTATTTTGGGGTCAGTTACGCACAACCATGACCGTACAATGCGCGTTGCGCACGACACGGGCAAGATTGGGGCCGATTTCATAGTTCGGGAAGTCACCTTCCGCGGAAGCCATCACGATCAGGTCGATGCCTTCCTTGTGGGCGAACTTGAGCAGTTCGCGATAGACGCTGCCTTCTTCGATATGGACCGGCACGTCCGCCGCATTGTTGGCGGTCAGGATCTCGGTGACTTTGTTGCGCACGAAATCCTTGGCGCCGGAGCCATAGCCGGCCGGCAGGTTGGGCAGCTGAATGATCTCGGGGATGACGGAAATGGCATGCAGTTCGGCACCGTAGAACTTTGCCTGTTCCAGGGCCGTCGGCAGTGCCTTCTTCCACGAATTTTCATCCGTATGGTCAATCGGCAAAAGAATTTTTGTGAACATCTGTCATCTCCAGAATATGGGATGTCGGGATGGGAGGGCCGGAGTTCGGCCCTCCCGTGGTCACTTATTCCGCAGGGCTCGTCCCGCCTTCTTCAGTCGCGCCGTTGGAAGCAAAGAACTCCCTGGTGAGCGTGAAGACGACCGGGCTGAGCAGAGCCAGAGCGATCAGGTTCGGGATTGCCATCATAGCGTTCAGCGTATCCGCCAGCAGCCAGATGAAGCCGAGATCAGCAGTAGCTCCGAAGTAGATCATCACGATCCACAGGATCCGGTATGGCATCAGTGCACGGTAGCCGAAGAAGAACCCGACGCATTTTTCACCATAGAACGACCAGCCCAGGATGGTGGTGAACGCGAAGATCGACAGTGCGATTGCAATCAGGTAGCCACCGATGCCTGGCAGAGAGGTTTCGAACGCCAGGGATGTCAGGGCTGCACCGGACTCACCGCTTGTCCATGCGCCTGAGCTGATGATCGCCAGACCCGTGATCGAGCAGACGATGATCGTGTCGATGAACGTGCCGAGCATCGCGACCAGACCCTGGTTGACCGGGCCTTTGGTGGAAGCTGCTGCGTGAGCGATCGGAGCAGAGCCGAGGCCTGCTTCGTTGGAGAAGACGCCGCGTGCGACACCGAACCGGATAGCTGCCCAGACAGCCGCACCAGCAAATCCACCCTGCGCTGCGGACGGAGTGAAGGCGTAGGTGAAGACGAGCTCCAGCGTTTCGATGATCTGACCGGCGTTGATGAGCAGTACCAGGATACCGGCAATGATGTAGCTGACCGCCATGAAGGGAACCAGTTTACCTGCAACAGCGCCGATGCGGGTGATGCCGCCCAGGATGACCGCCGCGGTAAGAACCATCAGGATCACGCCGGTTACGGACGGGTTCAGGCCGAAATTTGCGTCCAGAACGTGAGCCACGCCATTGGCCTGCACGCCATTGCCGATGCCGAATGCAGCGATTGCGCCGAACAGTGCGAACGCCCAGCCCAGCCAATGCCAGTGCGAAGCAAGGCCGTTCTTGATGTAGTACATCGGGCCACCGACAAAGTTGCCCAACTCATCGGTCTCACGGTATTTCACGGCACACACGGCTTCTGCATATTTGGTTGCCATGCCGACAAGAGCGGTCATCCACATCCAGAAAAGCGCACCGGGACCGCCGAGAAAGATCGCCGTTGCCACGCCGGCAATATTACCGGTGCCGATAGTCGCCGAGAGCGATGTCATCAACGCGTTGAACGGGCTGATCTGACCTGCGCCCTGACTATGACGTCCCTTGAACAGCAGACTGAAGCCTGTGCCCAAGCGCAGGATCGGCATGAACTTCAGGCCGACTTGCAGAAAAAAACCGACGCCAAGGATGAGAACCAGCATGAGCGGCCCCCATACAACGCCATTTATGGCCCCTACGATACTGTCTAACGCTTCCATGATTTTCCTCCCAGTGCGTTTAGGTTCATGCTCTGACAGCCATCACCGCGCGGCGTGAGCTGGCGAGAGCGACGAAATCTTCGAACTCCTTCAACCGGCCAGGTTGAACATGGCGGAGCGAAGTTGGTTGTTGTTTGCCGATGCCTCAAGCGTGGATTGCGCGGCCGAGCGCGTCAAGACATGCTTCCTTGACGGCTTCGCCCATTGCCGGGTGGGCATGACAGGTTCTGGCGACCTCTTCCACAGTGGCGCCCTTGGTCATGGCCAGCACCAGTTCCGCAATGAGATCACCGCCATGAGCGCCGCAGATATGGGCGCCTAGCAGTTTGCCGCCGGGTGTCGCCAGTACTTTGACGGCGCCATCGGTTTCGCCTGTCGAACGGGCGCGGCTGTTGGCCATGAAATTGAATTTGCCGCTGATGTATTCAGTGCCGGCTTCCTTGAGTGCTTCCTCGGTCACGCCGACAGAAGCAACCTCCGGGTCGGTGTAAACGACACCGGGAACCGTGTTGTAATCCACATGACCGTGCTCGCCTGCAAGCAACTCGACACAGGCAACGCCGTCTTCTTCCGCCTTGTGAGCCAGCATTGGTCCAGGAACGCAGTCGCCGATGGCATAGATACCGGGAACCGACGTCTGAAACGCATCGTCGACGTCAATGAAGCCGCGGCTGTCGATCCTGACACCGAGTGTGTCCAGGCCAAGGCCACGCGTTACCGGGCGGCGACCGATTGCCACCAGCACCTTGTCCGCCTCGAGAGTTTCGGCAACATCCTTGCCAACGCGCTCCAGGGAAAGTGTCAGCCCATCGGAGCCACGTTCAATTCCGGTGACCTTGCGGCCAAGCTGAAACTTGAGGCCACGTTTAGACAATGCACGCTGAGACAGTTTGGCGATCTCGCCGTCAATTCCGGGTAGGATCCGGTCGAGATACTCAACCACCGTCACCTTTGCGCCAAGGCGGGACCAGACCTGGCCGAGTTCGAGACCGATGACGCCTGCGCCGATTACCGCGAGATGCTGCGGGACCTCGGAAAGGGCGAGTGCGCCGGTGCTGCTCAGAACATCGGTTTCATTGATTTCAATGCCGGGGAGCGGGGTCGGCTCGGAACCGGTTGCGATCAGGATGTTCTTTGCGGCAAGCATCGTTTCGCCGTCTTCAGTCGCTACACGCACCTGACCAGCTTCAGGAATGGATCCCCAGCCCTCGACCAGTTCAACACCGTTCTTCTTGAACAGGAAGGCAATGCCTTTGGTAAGGTCGCCGACGACCTTGTCCTTGCGCCCCATCATCGCGCCAAGGTCGAGTGAAGCTCCTTCAACGCCAATACCATGGGCTGCCAGATGAGACAGTTCCGAATATTTGGCAGATGAGGTCAGCAGGGCCTTGGAGGGAATGCAGCCGACATTCAGGCATGTTCCGCCCAAAGAGCCGCGTCCTTCAACACAGGCAACGCTCATGCCCAGTTGGGCGGCACGGATGGCAGCCACATAGCCGCCCGGGCCGCCGCCAATGACGACAAGGTCAAAGTTTTGCATTTAGATCGCCTCAGCGCTCGTCATAAATCGGGAATTGTTTACACAGTTCGGAGACCTGTACCCGGGTCGCAGCTTCGACCTCGGCATTGCCGTCCGGGTTTGCAGCCAATGCGTCCAGCACATCGCTGATCAGGTGACCGATCTTGCGGAATTCCTCGGGGCCGAAGCCACGAGAGCATCCCGCCGCCGTACCAAGACGAACACCGCTGGTGACGGTCGGCTTTTCTGGGTCATCCGGAACGCCGTTCTTGTTGCAGGTGATGCCGGCCCGCTCCAGGGCGGCTTCTGCGGCATTGCCTTTAACACCCTTCGGGCGCAGGTCGACCAGCATCAGATGATTGTCTGTTCCGCCAGAAACGATCGCACATCCGCGCTCGGTCATGACGTCGGACAGAGCATTAGCGCTGTCGACGACGCGTTGGCAGTACTCCTTGAAGTCCGGCTTCAGGGCTTCGCCAAAGGCCACGGCCTTGGCGGCGATGACGTGCATCAGCGGTCCGCCCTGCAGCCCCGGAAAGACTGCGGAGTTGATTTTCTTAGCCAGGGCTTCGTCATTTGTCAGAATGACGCCGCCACGCGGGCCGCGCAGGGTCTTGTGGGTGGTTGAAGTCACGACATGTGCGTGCGGCATCGGAGAAGGATGCAGGCCGGTGGCCACCAGTCCGGCGATATGGGCCATGTCGACCAGAAGCCAGGCACCGACTTCGTCAGCAATCTCGCGGAATTTCTTGAAATCGATGATGCGGGAATATGCGGAAGCACCGGCAATGATCAGTTGCGGTTTTTCGGTCCGTGCCAGCTCTGCCACCTGATCGTAGTCGATCACGCCTTCAGGGGTCAGTCCGTATTGGACCGGACGGAACCATTTGCCTGATTGAGCCGGCTTGGCGCCGTGGGTCAGGTGACCGCCTGCATCAAGTGACATGCCGAGAATGGTGTCGCCCGGCTTCAGGAGAGCCAGTTTCACGGCGCCATTTGCCTGTGCGCCAGAGTGCGGCTGGACGTTGGCGAATTCTGCGCCAAACAGTTTCTTCAACCGGTCGATGGCTTCCGCTTCGACTTCGTCGACATATTCGCAGCCACCGTAGTAACGCCGTCCCGGATACCCTTCGGCGTATTTGTTGGTCAGGACGGAGCCCTGAGCCTGAAGCACGGCTTTAGAGACGATGTTTTCCGAGGCAATCAATTCGATCTGATCGGCCTGACGCTCTGCTTCTCGGTCTATCGACTTGGCAATGACCGGGTCTGCAACATCCAGATTAGTCCGAAACATTTCTTCCTCCACATGATTTCCGAAATGCCACCCGTTTCCCCTAAGGCGTCTAATGTTTCTTATAGGAAACTTTTCTTATTTTTGCAACAAATGTTTTTGTTAGAGAAATTTGACCAGTTTTCGAGAATGTGCGACTTATGATGGAGTAGTTGAAAGGCAGATGATGGAACCGGTTTCTCAGAACAAAGACGAAGAGATCGCTGAGGCGGTGGATCCCGATCACCTGGGAAAAATGATCCGCGAGGCACGCCTGCAAAAAGGCTGGACTCTCGAGGAAGCCGGTAAGGCGGCCGGAATTGGCCGTTCGACCCTGTCGAAGATAGAAAACAACCAGACGCGGCCGAGTTTCGATATCGTTCGTCGCCTGACGAAGGCGTTGGAGCTGAAAACGCCGCAGTTGTTCGTTCAATCGGGGCCGAGTGATATTTCAGGCCGGCGCGATGTGACCTTTGCCGGCCAGGGGGAACAGCAGGACACGCCGACCTACAGTCACGAGTTATTATGCACCGAGCTGACCAGCAAACGGATGTTCCCATATATTAGCACGATCAAGGCCAGGGATGTTTCCGAATTCGAGGCGTGGATCCGCCACCGCGGCGAGGAGTTCATGTATGTGATCAGCGGAGAATTGACCCTGTTCACCGAACATTACCGGCCGCTCGCGCTGAAGGCTGGAGATTCCGTCTATTACGATAGCGGCATGGGCCATGGGTGCGTGTCTACGAGCAAGGAAGACGCCAAGGTGCTCTGGGTATCTTTGGAATAGGTTCCTTTTTACATCTGAAAGAAACAGAAAATGGCGTCCGACAGGCTGTGTTCCGCAAGAGAGAGCTCGGCCTGTTGGCATCTTTGCGCCACTTTTCTCGCAAAAAAACAGCCTGACGCGCTTTCCGGAGCATTGCGTCAGGCTGACAGGAACCTTTTCTGAAGGGGGAATCTACAGAAAGGGAAATTATTTCTTATTATGGAAAATGAAGCCGATGAAATTCAGCAGCAGCTGGGCGGCCAGGATCTGGGTGCTTTGGCTCGGGTCATAATCGGGTGCGACTTCGACAAGATCGATGCCAACCACGTTGCCCTGCTTTGACAGGCCCTGCAGAATTTCCAGAACGTCATAATACTGGAAGCCGCCATGGCTTGGCGTGCCGGTTCCCGGCGCGATTGAAGGGCAAAAGGCGTCGATGTCGATGGTGACATAGTAGCGAGCGCCTTCCGGGATGCGTGCCAGCACCTCCTCGGTTCCGAGTTTCCGCACCTGACGTACGGAAAGAATGTCCGAGCCGCGTGCCCGGGCGTCCTCATAGCCTTCCCTTGCCGTTGAAGACACATTCCGGATGCCCAATTGGGTCATCCCGGATACGTAATCCTTTTCGATCGCGCGGCGCATGGGGTTTCCGTGTCCGACGGTAACGCCATGGCGCTCGTCGACGAAATCCAGATGCGCATCGATCTGGATGACGTGGATCGGACCGTTCTTCGCACAGTCGTCTGCAAAGGCGTTGACGCATGGAATGTTGACCGAGTGATCGCCGCCGATGGTCACCGGCAAGGCTCCGGCGTCGAGGATCTTCTTCACGCCATGTTCGATGTTGGCGTGGCTTTCCTCGGTCTTGGTATGGATGATGTCGGCATCGCCGATATCGACGATCTTTACGTCTTCGCCCAGATAGGTGGCATCGTCTTCGTGATCATAGGCACCGGCATGGCCAAAGCTGAACAGCGTTGAGGCTTCGCGCACCGATCGCGGTCCGAAGCGCGCGCCGGAACGGAACTGGCAACCAAAATCGAACGGGGCGCCAAGGATTGCGACATCGGCATCGATCTTGTCCCAGTCGGCGACATATTCCTTCTTGCCAAAGGTCGAGATGCCGACGAATGGCAAGTTCAAGCGACCAGATTCATAGCCATGTTCTGACATGAATTTCTCCGTATTGTTTATCTGTAGGCCAGTTCCGGCAGGAACAGAGCAATTTGCGGGAAGACGACCAGGAGACCTGTGACCACCAGCAAGATGATGAGAAAAGGTGGCACACCTCGCACCACATCCACAAATGGGCGCCGGAAAACGGCAATCGCGGTGAAGAGGTTACAGCCGAATGGTGGCGTTGCGGCACCAATGGCGACCTGGAGTGTGATCAGCACGCCGACCAGCACAGGGTCGAGACCCGTTGCCTTGATCATGGGAGCGAAGATCGGAACCAGAATAAGGATCACCACGATCGAGTCCACGAACATGCAGCCGACAAAGAAGGCGATGTTGATCGCAAGCAGAACCGTGAGCGGCCCGGCCTCGCTCAACCCCAGCGCGGAGATGATCGTTTGAGGGACCTGGGCGAACGACAGGGTCCAGGAAAAGGCAGCCCCGGCGGCGATCAGAATGAAGACGACCGAGGTGATGGCGCCGGTCGACAAGGCAATGTCCGGCAAGTCGCGCAGACGGATCGAACGAAACACCACAGCTTCCAGGATAACCGCGTAAAGCACACAGATTGCTGCCGCTTCGGTGGGAGAAAACACACCGCCATAGATGCCGCCGACAATGATCAGCGGAAAGCCCATGGGCCAGACGGCACGGCGAACCGACTTGAACCTTTCGCCCCAGTCCGCCTTCGGCAGGACCGGAATATCGTGACGGATCGCGTACCACATGCAATAGGCGGAAAAGAGCACCACGATAAGGAGGCCCGGTACGATCCCGGCGATAAAGAGCTGCGAGATTGATGTGCCTGAGACAACCCCGTAAATGATCATGCCGATGGACGGCGGGATCAGATAGGCAAGGTCGGCCGCATTGACGATCAGGCCGATTGCGAAGCTGTCATTGTAGCCCGATTTGAGCATCCGGGGGCGCATGGCGCCGCCAATGGCAACAACGGTTGCCTGGGTGGAGCCACAGACCGCCCCGAAGAGAGCGCAGGCGCTGGTGACCGAAATAGCAAGGCCTCCCTTGATGTGACCCATGAAGCTCATGACCACGTCGATCAGTCTGTTTGCGGAATGTCCCCGGGTGATGATATCGGCGGCCAGAATGAACATCGGCACGGCGATCAGTGCGGCAGGCTTGACCCCTCCGATCATCTGCTGAACCAGGATCTGCAGGTTCATGTCCGGAAAGTAAACGAGAAATCCCAGAACGGCTGCCGAAATCAACGGCATCTTCATCGGAAATCCTGCAAGCAGCAGGACGACCATCACAATGAGCATCAGCTCGGTCATGACTTGCTCTCCTCACTCTGCTGTTCCGCATAGCGGCTGAGCGCTGCAGTGGTTTCCGGATCTTCGTAGCTGTCCACCTCGACGTAAGAGACATAGACCTCTTCTTCGCTGAGGTTCAGGTTGCGAAGCGCCGTCAGAAAGTACTGAAGGGAAGTCAGGGCCAGACCCACCACCACCCAGATATAGGTGAGATAAAGCGGCACCTGCAGCGAGGGTGTCACACGCCCCCTGCGCGCAACCTTGGCGACATATTCGTAGGCATACCAGGCAAGAACGGCCATCATGATCGCGGTCGTCAGCGCGATGACGATCATCAGGATCTTGCGCGCCTTCAAGGGCAGGGCGTCATAGATCGCCGACATGCGGATGTGGATGCCTTTGCGCGTGGCGTAACCCAGTCCCATGAAAGTGACGATCACGATCAGGAACTCGTTGAGCTCTTCGGAAAAATAGATGGATTGATGAAACACGTAGCGGCCAAGCACGTTGGCGATCGTGTTTACTGCCATCAGGATGATACCCCAACTCAGGATCTGGACTTCGATCTTGCCGATGACGGCGTCGATCTTGCCAAGGATGCTGAGCGATGCGGGTTTGCTCTCCTGCATGATCCCCTCCCGGTGTTGTGTCCCCTGCGCGAACCACGCAGGGGACGGTTTGACCGAATAGGCTTACTGGGAGGCTTGGATTTCAGCCTGCAGAGCGTCCAGCAGCTCCTGGCCACGTGCACCGGCAGTTTCTATGTAGGCTGCTGCGGTGTCACCGCTGCGGGCACGAAAGGCATCACGCTCTTCTTCGGTCAGGACGACGATGCCGATGTCCGGTTTCGCTTCCTTGATGATGTCCAGGCGTTTCTGGTTGAAGTCCGTGACCACACCGTCAATGAAACCGGTCATGTCGGCCATGGTGTCGCGAACCAGCTTCTGGCGATCCGGAGACAGGGTTTCGAACCAGTCGGACCCGGCTACAACGGTGGTAACGAGTTCCTGTTCACCGGCCCAGATCAGGTGGCTGGTAACTTCGTAGAACTTCATTTCCTCAATGGTCGGAATAGGGTTCACCTGGCCGTCAACCGCGCCGAGCTGCAAGGCGCCGAAAACCTCGCCAAAGGGCAGCGGGGTCGGGCTGGCACCCATGTTCTTGTAGGTCTCCAGCAGGATCGGAGACACCATCACGCGCATCTTGAAGTTCGAGAAGTCTTCCGGCGAGCGGATTTCCCGGTTGGTGGTCCAGACCTGTGCGCCTTCGGAATACATGGTCAGCACTTCCAGGCCGCGCTGACGGAAGTCTTCGTTGAGTGGGCCGTAGATGGTTTCCGAGCTGCTGAGAATGTTCGAGATCGCAGCCGGATCGGACGGCAGCAGGTAAGGCAGCAGGAACACCTGGCTTTCCGGCACGATGGTGCCGAGGTTGCCGATGGAGACGTTGGTGAACTGGATGACGTTGTCGGCAGCCTGCTCAACCGTCTGGGTTGGCGTGCCAAGGGTTCCCATCGGATAAACGGTAACTGTCACTTCGCCATTGGTTGCGGTCTCGATGCGCTTTTTGAACTCCTGCGCATAGGCGTCCATGATCGAGCCCGGAATTTCCTCGATGGCAAATTTCCAGTCTTCAGCCTGTGCGCTGAAAGGGGCCAGTCCGAGTGCGGCCACAACCGCTGCAGACTTCAGGATCGGGAACTTGAATTTCATGCTGGTTCTCCTCCCAGAGATTTCAAAGTGGAACTGAGTGGGCAGAGAACATCACATTGCCTTTCGTTAAAAAATATCGTTTATATGATATTTACATGAACGAAATTCATGTAATCCCGATATCATGGAGAACGTCATGAAATTGCTTCGCAATACTCTGCTGGAGACTTTCGTGGCGGTCGTTGAATGTGGTGGCTTCAGCGACGCGCAACATCGTCTGGGCATCACGCAATCGGCAATAAGCTGTCGCATCCGCGACCTGGAAATCACCCTTGGCTACCGGGTCTGCGAGCGTGGGCGTGGAGGCTTTTGCCTCACGGAACGAGGGAAAATTGCCTATGAGAAGGCGAGGGATGTTTTGCGGCGGGTGCGTGACTTCGATTCAGAACTCACTGAACTCCGGGACAACATCTCAGGGGACTTGCGCATCGGCATCGTGGATACGGTGAGCAGTCTGCCTGGCTTTCCTTTGGTACCGGCGATGCAGAAGTTCCTGAGCCGCAAAAACGAAGTTCAACTGGAAGTCGTCGTCGCCTCGCCGACGGATTTGACGCAAGGCCTGATCACCGGCCTGCTGCATGTCGCGATCGCACCGTTCAAGAACCAGGTTGCCGAGCTGAGCTACGCGGAGATCTGTACCGAGGTTCACAATCTTTACTGCGGTGCGGACCATCCCTTGTTTTCGGCACCAGCCGAGGAGATCACACCGGACATCTTGCAAAAGTATCCGGTTTGCCGGCGTGCCTACGATCCGGGGACGGCCGCACTTGTTTCCGTCTCTGAGCCAAGTCCGGTGGTCGCCAACATGGAGGCCATGGCGATGTTGATCGAGAGCGGGCACTATCTCGGCGCGCTTCCCGATCATTTTGCGCAAGCCTGGGTGCAGAAAGGTGCATTCAAGGAGCTGGCCCACCAGGAACTGCGCTGGACCTCGACATTTTACATCGCAGCAAGGGAATCGCAGGCTCAACGGCGCGCGGTGGAACTGTTCCTTCAGGACACAATGAGTGTCGTGACATAACATTCACCGTATCTGCGACTGTATGGTCGCCGCCGCACTGGCTCGCTGACACTTGGCGGCAAGGCGCGGTGGCGGGAGGTCACCTCGATTTCCGCTCACGACCTAAATCGTTAGGGCTAGAAAAAGCAGGGCTTACGTCAAAACCCTAGAAGATCTGCCAACTAGGAGGTCGAAATGGATCGTGCAAAAATCACCTTTGAAGCAAGTTCCGCGCGGATTGAGATGCTTTTCCTGGTCGGAGAGAAAGTTCACTGACAAATGTGAGGCGGCGGTTCGGTTCTCTGTCATCTCAAACAGCGCGCTCAGATTTCATTGCAGGTTTCTTCAGTCGTTGAACTCGTTTTAAGCAAGGGAATTCTCGATATGCGCCTATTGATCGTTTTCCTGGCTGCAATGGCGGGGTCAGTCTATTCCTCCGCATACGCCCAATCATCCGACCCGATGGACTTGCAACGTTGCATATGGGGATGCCTTGCCAACTCCAAGGGAAATGACGACCCGGCCTACCATGCCTGCGTAAAGCAGTTCTGCATCGAAGAGGACCAGTCGTCTGTTGAACAGGTCGAGCAACAACCGAAAGCCGACCGGAAAACGGTTGAGTTTGTCCAGCGTAGCCTTGCTGACCGCGGCTATGATCCGGGACCGGCGGATGGGATTTGGGGGCGCAGGACCGCAGCAGCTGTCAAAGCTTTCCAGAGGTCAGAGGGGCTGACGCAGTCGGGCGTTATTGACGAGGCTCTCGTTTCCGCGCTCCGCTCAACTGAGCAGTCCGGTCAATTAGGCGCCGTGTCATCCGCACCGGAGAAAGCTGCGACCAAGCTCGATGTCCCGATCCTTGAACATGGCGGTGATGGCCAGATGGCTAACTGCGGAAGCAGCGTGGTTGCGGGCCTGAAAGCGAGCGGTGACGGATATTTGGCTGTCAGGTCGGGACCGGGAACCGGATACCGGAAGTTAGATGAGTTGCACAATGGTGATGTTGTCTATGCGTTCGATCGAAAAGGCGACTGGGTCGGAGTTGCCTATAAGGTCCAGTCACTTGAATGCGCATCAACGACAACTCGGCCTATTCAATACGAGTTCATGGGCTGGGTGCATGGCAAATGGCTAAGTGATCTTGCTGGATAACCGCTGAAGCGGGTGACCAGCCAATCCCGACGATGACTGAGTACTTGGTTCGGCTTTTATCCGGACCTGGAGAGAATTCCATCGATAGCATCCAGAAGTTTGTCGCATTCCTGTGACGAACCGATGGAAATTCTGAGCCAGTTGTCGATCCGGGATTGGTTGAAATGGCGGACCAGTATGCCTCGCGACCGCAGACTCGCGAGCAGGTCCCTTGTTGATACTTGGCGGTGTGAGGCGAAGACAAAGTTTGTCGCAGAGGGCAGTACCTCGAAGTTCAGGGCCTTCAGCGCCTCTGCAACTCTCTCCCGGTCGGCAATGACCTTGT
Organism: Pseudomonadota bacterium; assembly: GCA_039195965.1. Lineage (GTDB taxonomy): Bacteria > Pseudomonadota > Alphaproteobacteria > Rhizobiales > Stappiaceae > Roseibium. Next base: position 13,065 of record JBCCVB010000053.1, on the reverse strand, counting down.
CCCGTGTACTCTCGAACCAGTTCCGATCCTTCCAGGCCGCGAGCGCGCCCACAAGCGAAAGCCGGCTGATCGGATAGGAGTTGAAACTGTCCTTGATCCGGCGGAGCGCTTCGATGAGGTGCGGCTGTCCGGCGGCAAAGCCGACGCGCATCCCGGCAAGGCTTCGGGATTTGGAAAAGGTCTGGACCACAAGCAGGTTGTCATATTGGGGAACCAGAGTGGCGGCACTGTCGGTACCGAAATCGACATAGGCTTCGTCAACCAGAACGACAACATCCGGATTTTGCATCAGGATCTGTTCCAATTTGTCTAGCGACATGGCAATTCCGGTCGGAGCGTTAGGGTTGGCGATGACGACACCGCCACAAGGAACTTTGTAGTCCTGAAGGTCATATTCAAAGTTGTCGTTCAGCGGGACCGTCTGGTGCTCGATCCCGTAAAGCTGACAATAGGTTTTATAGAAGCTGTAGGTGACATCGGCGAAGAGTATCGGAGCCTTACCGGTGAAAAATGCATTGAAGGCATGGGCCAGAACGTCGTCGGATCCATTGCCGATAAAGATCTGATCTGATCCGAGTTGGAAATCGGCGCCAATGGCGGCTTTCAGGTCGGAAGCCTCGGGATCCGGGTAAAGTCTCAAGCCGTCATCTGTTGCAGCTCGTATCGCCTCCAATGCGCTGGGCGATGGTCCATATGGATTCTCATTTGTGTTGAGCTTTATGAAAACCTGGTCCTTGGGCTGCTCCCCAGGCGTGTAGGGAACCAGTCTTTCCACAATGGGGCTCCAGAACCTGCTCATGACCTATCCTGCTTTGTCGTGTTTGCTTGCGAGTGTGCAAAACACGCGTAGGCCGGATAGAAGACTTCAGCAACCTGATTTAGCGAATGAAATCGCGCCACTTTGCGGCATATCCGGAAAATGCCGGATCAATGGCAAGAGTTCGTTTTTTGTCATCGCGAAACGAGCGGCTTCGATGGCGGGTTCCCTTCGCCAGAAGGGCCGCCCCGATGCTCGTTCCGGTGACAGAGCCTTCGGCTGCCTCGACTGGCCGCTCCGTTGCAGCTTCCAGCATGCGCGTGAAGAGGGAGTTGGATGCAAACGGCCCTTCCACAATGATGGGCCCTTTCGCTCCCGTCATGGCAAGGCACTCGGCGGTCATCAGGGCAAGGTAGAAAGAAAGAGCAGCAAAACGCTCACCATCCGACAGATCTGTTTCGGCAACGGTCCAGCGATGATGTCTTCCCTGAAAGGGCCCGGAGCGGGGATCAACGGCTGGGAGCAGCATGACATTCTGTTCGAGGACATTAATTGCTTCGGCGTCGGTTGCCATGCGTGGACGACCGTCCAGGATCATTTCGAACTCGCGCCCTCCCATGAAACGGGCCGACGGCACCGGGTCGCCAAACGCATTGACATTGATCAGTGTGTCGCGTGCCGGATCAAGCTCAACGGGTTCACCGCCGATGGCCAATACGATGACCCAGGTGCCGGTTGAGACGACCGAAAAGGGAGCCTGTCGCCTTAGAAGATGCGGAAGCAGAGAGGCGTTGGAATCGTGAATTCCGCACGAGACGGGAACGGTCTCCGGCAATCCGGTTAATGCCGCCACCTCCGGCAGGACCGGACCGAGCGTGTCGATCGCGCGTTTGACCGGTGCCATTTTGCCAGCCAGTTCCATGCGCGTAACAAGAGAGGAAAAGCAGTTTTGCGACGGGTTCCACAAATCCGTGTGGCACCCGAGAGAGGTTACCTCATTGGCGCGAATTCCGGTGAGGCGGTAGGTCCAATACTGCGGGTAAGTCAGAATGGTCGCCGTTCTGTCCCGCAGCAACGGATCTGACCTGAATTGCCAGAACAACTGGGCACCGACATTCAGTCCCATTCCAAGACGGGGAGACCCGGTTTCTGAAAACTCCGGACGAACCGCATCATAGCCGACAGCAACTGTGTCCGGGCCATCGAACTCGTAATCCAGAACCGGTGCCGCAAGAGCGCCGTCCTCGGTCAGCAGGACAGCCGATGCGCCGTGGGTCGTGACCGACAGGGCATCAATGCCGATTTCCGAATGAAGCTGCTTGAGTGCACTGCATATGAAGTGCCAGTGCCCGTCGACGTCATAGTGTGGATGGGGAGGACCTGACAGCACCTTGTTGGGTCGTGTCAGCACTCCGATTTCCCTCTCGGTTTCAATATCGACGACAGCCACTTTTGCATTGGTCTTGCCAATATCGATCACGCCGACATGTTTTGCATCTTTCATCCGCGATCAGTCCATGTGGAAAACGGTTTCAAGCGGAGTGGCGACGGGTTCGTTATCCGAACCGGTTTCCATGACATCCGCCATATGCGCCCACCACTTCTGCATGACCGGATGAGACGGCAGATCTTCCATCTTGTGATCGTCTGAACGCCACAGGACCCCGAAAAGAATGTGGGTCTGCGGGTCCAGGTGAATGGAGTAGTCCCGGATACCGGCCTCCTTCAGCAGCGCGACAAGCTCGGGCCAGATCTCGTCATGGCGCTTCTTGTACTCCGCTTCCATTCCCGGATTGAGCTGCATCCTGAACGCAAATTTTTCCATGGGTCATGTTCTCCTGCGGGCAAGCAACTGCCGGGCGATCCTGGGAAGCGCGATAACGGCGATCAGGAGCAGACCGATGAAGATGGACATGACGATTCCTGGCACGTTCAACAGGCCGAAGCCGAATGTGACCATGCCCATGACAAAGGCGGCAATGACGACGCCGGGGATGGTTCCTGATCCGCCCAGAATGCTGATCCCGCCAAGCACCACCATGGTGACGACTTCAAGTTCCCAGCCGAACGCGATGGAGGGGCGCGTTGCTCCAAGTCTGGACGTCAGACAAATGGCGGCGACACCCGACATCAATCCGGTCAGCAGGAACAGCGTGAACTTCACTCTGGAAACCCGAATACCGGAAAAGAGAGCGCCAACCGGATTGTTGCCGATCACGTAAACCGCACGGCCGAAATTGGTCCGATGCAGGAGAATGGCAAAGAGGATTGCCATCACGGCAAACAGGACGAGCTCAAAGGAAATCACCCACCAGACATAGCCTTGTCCGAAGAAGGCAAAGTCGGACGGATAACCGGTGTAGGCCTTGTCTCCGAGCACGATATAGGAGATGCCCCGGAACAGGCTCATTGTTCCGATGGTGACAACGATCGATGGCAGGCCGAAGCCTGTCACCAGAAAACCGTTGAATGCTCCGCAGGCAAGACCAACTCCGAGGCCGATCAATACCAGGAGGGAGGTATCTGCTCCCAGTTGGACGGCAAAGCCCATTGCGGTCGACGCCAGGGCGATGATCGATGCGACAGAAAGATCGATTTCACCCGAGATGATCAACAGTGCCATGGCAAAGGCAATCAACGCCTTTTCGGTAAAATTGAACGTCGCGTCGGAAAGGTTCCATGGATCAAGGAAATAAGGCGAGGCGAAGCTGTTGATGATAAAGACCGCAACGGCGACACCGAGCAACAACAGTTCCCAACTCGTGAGAAAACGTTGCAGGGGAGACCTTCGCCTGTCCGGTATCTGGCGGCCTGAAACCTGAGAGGTGCCTGAAGCCAGGTTCATAGCGCGTGCTCCGCTTTTTTCAGAATGACCCGGCCCTTGGTCCGGTTGGACGTTGCGTTGAAGGCGACGGCGATGATGATTGCGCTGCCTGAAATGGCGAGCTGCCAGAAGGGGGAAATATTGACGACCGGCAGTGCGTTCTTGACGATGCCGAGGAACAGGGCACCGAGAAGCGCCCCGCCCACAGACCCGATCCCGCCGGCAATTGAAATGCCACCGATAACGCATGCCGCAACCACTTCAAGTTCGAAACCGCCGGCAATATCGACATAGGCGACCGCATAGCGGGCAACCCAGAGATATCCCGTCAGTCCGGCAAGCGCTCCGGAAAGAACGAAGGCCGCGCATTGGGTGCGACCGACATTGATGCCGGTGTAAACAGCCGCATGAGGATTGCCGCCGACAGCGTAAAAGGCACGCCCCAACGGGCTTCTGCCAACCAGAACGATGAAGCCGATGACGACCAGAATGGCCATCCAGGACAAAACCGGCAGGCCAAGAATGACTTCTCGCGGGAAGGCCTTGAACGCCGGACTCATCTCATGGGCGTTGATCCATTCTCCGCCCGAGATCACGAAGATGATGCCGCGGTAAATGGTCATTGTGCCGAGTGTTACGACAATCGGCGGAATGTCGAGCTTCCAGACCAGCAGACCGTTTACCAGACCCATCAGCGTTCCAAGTGCAACGGCAATCAGCAGGATCAGGGGGACGGGCAGGTCCGGCATGGCGGTGTTGAGCATCGCGACGACCATGCCTGTCAGTGCCAGATTGGCTGCGACGGAAAGATCGATGCAGCGGGTCAGAATGACGGCCATCTGCCCGAGAGCAAGAATGATCAGCGGGGCGGTGTCGTTGAACACATTGGCCAGGTTCTTCGGGGCTGCAAAGGCTGGAAAGCGTGTCGAGATCACCAACAGGAGCGCCAGGATGGCTGCTGCCAGAATGCCCTCGCGAGACTTGATCAACGATTGGATCATGACTTCACCTCCGAGATTCCGGCAGCCGCCCGTACGAGATGTTCCGGTGTCAGGTCTCCGCCTTCAAACTCCGCCGCGATACGCCCTTCGCGCATGACGATCACCCGATCCGACATGCCCAGGATTTCGGGGATCTCCGAGGAGACCATAATGACGGCGAGACCTTCGGCGGCCAGTTCAGCCATGAATTCATGCACTGCCGCTTTTGAGCCGATGTCGATACCCTTGGTCGGCTCGTCCAGAATGATGACCCTTGGTTGCGTCGCCAGCCATTTGGCGATGACCACCTTTTGCTGGTTGCCACCCGAAAGTTCCCCAATGTCCTGATCAAGTGCTGCCGCGCGCAAATCGAGGCGCTGGGTGTAATCACGCGCCAGCTTGAATTCCTCGGCCAGGCGGAGAAAACCGTTCTTCGAGGTCTTCTTCAGCGAGGGCAGCGAGACGTTCTGGAAGATAGGCAATCCCTTGATCGCACCCTGCCTGCCGCGATCCTCGGGCACATAGACGATACCGTGGCTGATCGCTTCGTCCGGTGATCGGATCACGGCAACTTCGCCGTCGATGCGTATCGCGCCTTTTGAAGGTCTGGTCACGCCGAAGAGCGCTTGCATGACTTCGCTTCGGCCCGCGCCGACCAACCCGTAGAAGCCCAGGATTTCTCCTTTTCGCAATGAGAAGCCGATATCTTCGAATTCTGTGGGATGGCAGTAACCCGCGACTTTGAAGACCTCCTCGCCCGGACTGGAATTGCGTTCGGGAAAAACCTGATCGACCGATCGCCCGACCATCAGGCGGACCAGGTCCTGTTCGGTGACTTCGGAGATTTTTCCAGCGCCGACCATCTGGCCGTCCCGAAACACCGTGAAGCGATCGGCGATGCGGAATATCTCGTCGAATTTGTGGCTGATGAAGAGGATTGCCTTGCCTTCGGCCTTCAGCCGCTCGACGAGTTCGTAGGTCTCCTCGATTTCCTTGTGGGACAGCGATGCGGTCGGCTCGTCCATGATCACGATTTTCGCGTCAATGGAGAGCGCCCGCGCTATCGCGACAAGGTGCTTGTTGGCGATGCCGAGATCTTTCAGCGTAATCTTCGGATCGATTTTCGCTCCGATCCGGTCGAGCAGATCCTGGGCCTTGCGCAGCATTGCGGTCCGGTCGATCAGGCCGAGCCGGGTTTTCGGCGCATGCCCGATGAAAATGTTTTCCGCGACCGAGAGGTCGTCAAAGAGAACGGTTTCCTGGTGGATGGCAGTGACACCGGCCTTGCCAGCGTCCTGCGCCGTTGGAAAGGAGACGGGTTGGCCGTTGATGGAGATACTGCCGCCATCAGGCTGATAGATGCCGGTCAAGACCTTCACGATGGTGGATTTTCCAGCGCCGTTTTCACCGACCAGCGCAGTGACCTCACCGGGGTAGAGATCGAGCGCAACCTCCGAGAGCGCCTTGACACCCGGAAAGGACTTCGAAATGCCTTCCAGCGACAGAACCGGCGCTGCCCCTTGTGTTGCGTGCGGATGCACGTTCTCGACGCCCTGCGAGTTCGCAAGCATTACCAGTACCCCGGTGGCTATTGTTGTTATTGGGTTTGGGAATGGCCCGGCGCATATCGCCGGGCCGTCAATTGCTTGGAACCTGAAGCTTAGAAGATATCCTTGAAGTCGTCGATGTTGGAGCTGTCATAGACAAACGGATCTGCCATCGCGCCTTCATTGTTGTCGTCAAGTGTGAGGGATCCCATGCGGCCCATCGGAACTTCCGCACCCGGCTTGGCTTCGGCAATGCCATTGGCCAGATTGTAGGCGAGCATGGTAGCGGAATAGCCGAGATCGATCGGGTTCCAGATCGCGAAGGACTTGGAGGCACCGGAGTCGATGTGACCGGCCATTTCAGACGGCAGGCCCAACCCTGTCACGTTGATCTGCCCCGCCTTTTCAGCATCAGACACGGCCTGTGCGGCGGCAACGATGCCGACGGATGTCGGGGCGATGATCGCCTTCAGATCAGGGTAAGTCTGCATGAGGCCTTGTGCCTCGCGATAGGACTTGTCGGCCAGGTCGTCGCCGTAAACGGTCGCAACGACATTGATACCCGGATAGTTGTCCTTGACCTTGTTCATCTCCTCAATCCAGGTGTTTTGGTTTGTCGCGGTGGCTGAAGCGGAGAGGACTGCTACATCACCACCGTCGGGCAGGTGGTCGGCAGCCAGCTTGATGATCATGTTGCCGATAAGAGGGTTGGAAGACGGATTGAGGTGCAGTTGGCGGCCTTCCGGGGCAACACCGGAATCCCAGGAAACAACGGTGATGCCGCGCTGCATGGCCTTCTTCAAGGCAGGGACCAGTGCGTCCTGGTCATTTGCGGAAATGGCAATTGCATCGACCTTTTGCGCGATCAGCGCATTGATGACTTCGATCTGTCCTTCCGCGGTCGTGTCGGTTGGTCCGGTGTAAATGATTTCAACGTCACCAAGTTCCTTGGCTGCTTCCTCGGCGCCCTTGGCCGCAGCCTCGAAGAAACCAATGCCGAGTGCCTTGACGACAAGTGCGATGCGTTTTGTTTCGGCTTGTGCCGGTCCAGCTATACAGACGGCGGCAACGGCGGTTGCAGCCAGAAGTGAATTGAAGAGTTTCATTGTCTTCCTCCCTAGATAGCTGCCGGCCCTCCCAGGTCTCGGCAGAATTCCGGCTAACCGCTTGAGGTTGCCTTGCTTTGTGCGGCGTTCGATTGCGCCACGATCAATTTGACGTCTGCCTGCTCGAGCATGTTGGCCGCGCTGTCCGGAATGCCTTCGTCCGTGATCACGGTCGAGATCCGCTCCAACGGACACAGGATCAGGCTTGAACGGGCGCTGAATTTCGACGAATCCACCAGGACAACAAGCTCGTCTGCCTGGCCAATGAGTTTCTGTTCGGCCTGAATCAGCAGCGGATCGGCTTCCATCAGTCCTAGAGGGCCGAGGCCCTGAGCACCCATGAACATGCGCTTGGCATAGAAGTTCCGCGTCACGTCATTGTCGAACGGGCTCAGAATGATGTTCTGCTCGCGATAGATCGCGCCACCCGAAAGCATGATCGTGTTCTTGGAATTCTTCAGAAGGTGCTCGGCAATCGGAAAGGAGTTGGTGAACACCTGCATGCGTTTGGTTGCCAGCGGATGCACCATCTGAAATGTCGTCGTGCCGCCATTGATGATGATTGCATCGCCATCTTCGCAAAGCTCAACTGCTTTTTGGGCAATTGCGCGTTTTTGCGCGATGTTGATCGTTTCATTGACGCTGAAGGGGCGACCGGCCAGTCCGACGAATTGCGGTGGATTGATCGACTCGGCTCCGCCGCGAACCCGGCGCAGCTTTTTCTGCACATGAAGTGTTGCAATATCCCGGCGGATCGTTGCCTCCGAGGAATCGGTCAACGCCACCAGTTCCTGGACGGTCACGACCGGACGATCCTGGACGGCGGATAGAATTATCCTGTGGCGTTCTTTCTCGTGCATGTATTCCTCCCGATGCTCAAAAGTTTTCACCAAAAACGCTCATTGTCAATCATAAAATGTCAAAAATAATCATATTGCGATGCAAAATGATTGTTAATGATCGTTTTTGATTGACAATACGATCTCTTCGAGCGAGTTTCTAATCAAACAGGCAAGCGCTGTCAGGCATATTTTGGGAGGAATGAATGTTGAACTCTGCCGCAGGATCCCGGCTTCAGAACCTTTGGGACGAGGAGAAGGCGCGGAGCATGAGCGAGGCCGAGCTCTTGCTGTACCGGTCGAACCTTCTTGGCTCGGACAAACGCATTACCAATTACGGCGGCGGTAACACCTCGGCAAAGGCACTTGAGAATGACCCGTTGTCCGGCACGCAGGTTGAGGTTCTTTGGGTCAAGGGATCTGGCGGCGACGTCGGCACGATCAAGATGGACGGGTTTGCCTCGCTCTATATGGACAAGCTGCACGCTCTCAAGGAACTCTATCGAGGTGTCGAGTTCGAAGATGAGATGGTCGGCTATCTGCCACACTGCACATTCAACCTGAACCCGCGCGCAGCTTCCATCGACACGCCTCTACATGCCTATGTTCCCAGAAAGCATGTCGATCACATGCACCCTGATGCTATCATCGCCATCGCCGCAGCCGCCGACAGCAAGGCACTTACTCAGGAAATCTTTGGAGATGAGATAGGATGGCTTCCCTGGAAGCGACCGGGGTATGAGCTTGGCTTGTGGCTGGAGAAGTTTTGCAAGGAAAACCCTGAAGCACGCGGGGTCGTGCTGGAAAGTCACGGCCTGTTCACCTGGGCAGACGATGCCAGGACCTGTTACGAGACCACGCTCGAAATCATCAACAAGGCAATTGGCTGGTTCGAAAACAAAATCGCAGGCAAGGACGCCTTTGGTGGCGCAAGACACCATGCATTGTCTCCCGCCGAACGACGTCAGGTGGTGTCAGGTCTGATGCCGGCCATCCGCGGAATGGTGTCCGGCAAGCAGCACATGGTCGGACATTTCGATGACAGTGATGCGGTGCTGGAATTCGTATGCTCAAAGGACATGGAAGCGCTGGCCGCACTCGGAACGAGTTGCCCGGACCACTTCCTCCGGACCAAGATCCGACCGCTTGTGGTGGCCTTTGATCCCGCAGCTCCTGACCTGAGCGCCACTCTGGCCGGGCTCGGGGATGCGATTGCGACCTATCGCGAAGACTATGCGGCCTATTATGACCGCTGCAAGCACACTGACAGTCCGGCGCTGCGAGATCCGAATGCCGTCGTCTATCTCGTGCCTGGTGTTGGTATGATCACTTTTGCCAAGGACAAGGCCACTGCCCGGATTTCCGCGGAGTTTTACGTCAACGCGATCAACGTCATGCGCGGTGCCTCCAGCGTGTCGACCTATCGAGGTTTGCCGGAGCAGGAAGCGTTCGACATTGAATACTGGCTTCTGGAAGAGGCCAAGTTGAAGCGCATGCCGAAACCAAAGAGCCTTGCAGGCAAAATAGCCCTTGTGACCGGCGGTGCCGGTGGTATCGGATCCGCAACGGCAGAGCGCTTCCTGCGCGAAGGGGCGTGCGTGGTCCTGGCGGATATCGATGTGGAAGCACTTGCAGCGGCTGCCGACCTGCTAAGCAAGCAGTATTCCTCCGATGTCGTCAGAACTGTCACGATGGATGTCACCAGCGAAGAGGCGGTTGCAGACAGCTTCGCGCGCGCCGCGCTGGAATTCGGCGGTGTTGACATATTGGTTTCCAACGCGGGGATCGCGTCGTCTGCGCCGATCGAAGAGACGACGCTGGACCTTTGGAACCGGAACATGTCGATCCTGTCCACTGGCTATTTCCTCGTGTCCCGGGCAGCCTTCCAGTTGATGAAATCACAGAAAATCGGCGGTTCGATCGTCTTTATCGGTTCCAAGAACGGTCTTGCGGCTTCACCGGGTGCGAGCGCCTATTGCACCGCCAAGGCGTCGGAGTTGCATCTCGCCCGTTGCCTTGCGCTTGAAGGCGCACCCGAAGGCATTCGTGTCAATGTCGTCAATCCGGATGCCGTTTTGCGTGGTTCCAAGATCTGGTCCGGTAACTGGCTGAAGGAACGTGCCGAAGCCTATGGCAAGGATACGTCCGAACTTGAGGAACACTATCGGCAGCGGTCGTTGCTGAAAAAATCCGTGCTGCCCGAAGACATCGCTGAAGCGACCTATTTCTTCGCCAGCGAGTTTTCGGCAAAATCGACCGGCAACATTCTCAATGTCGACGCCGGAAACGTTCAGGCATTCACGCGCTAAGGGAGAGTTTCATGCCAATGATTGAAAGCGTCCTGCTGTCGCGTGAAAACGAGATGCGTATGCATGACCTGAAGCGTGACTATGACATGCTGGGCGAGCATCTGGAGCGGCGCGGGATCACTATAGACAGGATCAAGGACAAGGTTGCCGCCTACGGAGTGGCAATCCCATCATGGGGAGTCGGTACGGGAGGAACCCGATTTGCGCGTTTTCCAGGAGCCGGAGAGCCTCGCAACATTTTCGACAAGCTGGAAGACTGTTCGGTCATTCAGGAACTGACCAGGGCTACCCCCAGGGTTTCGTTGCATATCCCCTGGGACAAGGCGGATCCAGCCGATTTGAAATCGGCTGCCGAAGGTCTCGGCCTTGGTTTTGACGCCATGAATTCCAATACGTTTCAGGACCAGCCGGGACAGCAGCTTTCCTACAAGTTCGGATCCCTGTCTCATACACACCGGGAAACGCGGCAACAGGCTATCGAGCACAATCTGGAATGCATCGAACTCGGCAAGGCAATTGGATCGAAAGCACTGACGATCTGGGTTGGCGATGGTTCGAATTTCCCCGGTCAAACCAACTTTGTCCGGCAGTTTGAACGTTACCTGGAAGCAGCCCGTACAATCTACGCCAATCTGCCGGAGGACTGGCGGCTGTTCACCGAACACAAGATGTATGAGCCGGCATTTTATTCGACCGTTGTCCAGGACTGGGGCACCAACTACCTGATTGCGAACGAGCTGGGGGACAAGGCCTTTTGTCTGGTTGACCTTGGACACCATGCTCCCAACGAAAACATCGAGATGGTGGTCGCTCGCCTTGTTCAATTCGGCAAGCTCGGCGGGTTTCATTTCAACGACAGCAAGTATGGTGACGACGATCTGGATACAGGCTCGATTGATCCGTATCGCCTGTTCCTTGTTTTCAATGAGCTTGTCGATGCCGAATCCCGTCAGGCACCGGATTTTAACCCGGCGCACATGCTGGACCAGTCGCATAATGTCACTGATCCGATCGAAAGCCTGATGGTTTCGGCCATGGAGGTTCAGCGGGCCTATGCGCAAGCCTTGCTGGTGGACCGACAAAAACTGGAAGTCTGCCAGGAAGAAAATGATGCCCTTATGGCAACCACAACGCTGAAGCGTGCCTACCGCACTGATGTTGAATCGATCCTTGCGATGGCAAGACTTGATACAGGTGGAGCGATCGATCCGGTTGCCACATATCGTGCGTCAGGTTACCGGCAGAAAGTTGCCGAAATCCGCCCGGAAGTTACGGGAGCGGGTGGCGGCATAGTCTAGGTCCATGCCAGGTCTTGAAGCCGTCATTCCGGCAAGCGCTTTGCTGGTCCGGAATGACAGCAGGAAGATATGGATGCGCCTTGAGACGCAAGACGCTTACAAGGTCAGTTTGTAAGCACGAATTGCATTGCCGCCGAGAATCGCGGCTTGCTCATCGGAATTCAGACCCGAGAGCAAATCCTGGGTCGTTTCCACCCAACGCTCATAGTTGCTTGCCAGCAGGCAAACAGGCCAGTCACTGCCCCAGATCAAGCGATCCGGCCCGAAGGTCTCAAGCAGGTGATCAACATAGGGACGAAGGTCGTCCACTGTCCAATCCGGCTTTGCCTCGGTCACCAGGCCCGACAGCTTGCAGTAAGCCCGGCTCTTTTCGGCAAGTACCGTCATGCCCGCAGCCCAGTCTTCGATATGACCTTCCCGGATGACCGGCTTGGAGCCATGATCGACGACAACGCGCATGCCGGGATGTCGGGTCAGCAATTCCTGCAGGTTTGCAAGATGATGTGGCAGGGTCAGCGCATCAAAGGTCAGGTCAGCTTTCTGGAGAGCATCGAAGGCGGGTGTAAGTTCGTACCGCAGCATCCAGTCGGGATCGGGAATGTCCTGGATCATCGGGCGCAGACCGACGAGAGAGCGATGTTCCGCAAGTTCGGCAATCAGGTCCGGCGCATCCGGGCTCTCAAAGTCCACCCAGCCGACGACCCCCTTGACCATCTCATTGGAGTCGGCAAGTGACAACATGAACTGCGTCTCTTCGACTGTTGGAGCGGCCTGGACCAGCACTGTGCCTGACAGGTTGTGCTGATCCAGATGCGGAGCAAGGTCGTGCGGCAGGAAATCCCGGTAGATGACGTCCAGTTCAGGTGTCAGCCAGCCATAGTCTCCACGCTCGAGCGCCCAGAAGTGCTGGTGTGCATCTATCCGCGTCACCCGATCACTCCCTTTTTGAGAATGATATTGCCGTAAAGGCGGCGCTCCCCGGTTTGTACGATGGCAAAGGCCGTCGCAGCACGCTCATAGAAGGCAAATCGTTCCAGTGTCTGGATCTGTTTCGGATTGTCAGCCGTCTTGTCGATGATGTTCTGGAAGTCCGCGACTGCGTCGGGAACGGCGTCCGGGTCTCCGACCACCTGCATCGTCAGGGCAGGGTCCGGCACGTAAATGTCGAGCGGCATTACCGAAAGAACTGCCTGCAGGACCTCGCTCGCGCTGGAACCGTCTGCACGAATGCACGTCGGACCCAGGCTTTCGCCCGGAAAATTGGCGTCGGCCAGGACAATCTCGTCGCCATGTCCCATCGCGCGCAGCGCATAGAGCAGATCGGGTGAAAGGATCGGGTCGATGTTACGCAGCATCACGGGCCTCCGACGGCAGCGGAGCGTCCGGCCGTATCAGACCTTCGCTG
>JBCCVB010000052.1:0-37675 GCA_039195965.1 Pseudomonadota bacterium | reverse complement strand
TTACAACGCGCACCCTGCGGTTTTACGAGGCGCAGGGTCTGGTGACGCCTCATCGACGTGGGCGTCAGCGCCTTTACACGCCCGGTGATCGGACCCGCGTCAAGCTGATCTTGCGCGGCAAGCGTCTCGGTTTTTCCCTGAACGAAGTCAAGGAATTGATCGAAATGTACGGCAAGGCGCCTGGTGAAACCGGGCAGCTGAGGTTGCTGCTGGACAAGATTGCTGCCCGGCGCGAAGAGTTGCTGGAAAAACAGCGGGACATAGAACTGACGTTGCTGGAACTCGAAGAAGTGGAAGCCGGTGCCAAGGCACGCATGACTGAACTTCAGAGCACTGTGAATTCGGAGGAAGTGTGATGGAACTGTCTCCGAGAGATCCTGATTGGGAGAACCGCGTCAGGTCGAGTTTTGATGCTCAGAACTTCATGAAACATCTTGGGGCTCAGATGGTGCATCTCTCGCCTGGAGGTGTCGATCTTGAGCTCAAGATGCGGGATGATCTTACCCAGCAACATGGTTTCTTTCATGCCGGAGCAACCTCTTCAATCGCGGACAGTGCAGCCGGTTACGCGGCTCTGACGCTGTTTGCATCAGGTTTTGGGGTGCTGACCAGCGAATACAAGATCAACCTGCTGAACCCTGCAAAACAGCCGGTTCTGCTTGCAAGGGGGCGTGTCGTGAAGCCGGGCCGAACGCTGACGATTGCTAAGGCCGATGTCTACGGTCTTGACGATGGCGATCGGGTTCATGTTGCGACGGGCCTTTTCACCCTTATGAGCGTTTCCGGAGTGAAGGACTGAGGAATGTCTGACGTCACCATTCGTCCATTGCAGGCTTCAGACGAGCCTGCCTGGCATGCGCTTTGGCGCAGTTATCTGGACTTCTACCAACAGGAATTGCCGGCTTCACTATCGAGCGAACTTTTCCAAAGGCTGCTCTCGCCCGATTTTCACCGCGCATTGGTTGCGGTCGACAATGGCAAGCTTGTCGGCTTTGTCCATTTCCTCTTCCATGACAGCACCTGGTCCTTGAAGAAGACTTGCTATCTGGAAGACCTATTTGTCAGTCCGGAAATCCGCGGCGGCGGGGCCGGACGCAAGCTGATCGAGGCTGTTTATGCAGCAGCCAAGGCCGAACCGACGGCCAGCGGCAATGTCTATTGGCACACAAATCAAGACAATGAACGCGCGCGTCTGCTCTACGACCGCATTGGCGTCTTGAGTGATTATGTTCGCTACGAGGCCCCCTGAAACGGGGCTGTGGGAGGAAGCAAGAATGATCCGCAACGATTTTCCAGGTTTCAACTTTGACCTGGGTGAAACCGCCGACATGCTGCGGGACACCGTTCGGTCCTACAGTCAGGACCGGATCGCGCCGCTGGCGGAAAAGATCGATCGCGAAGACTGGTTCCCGCGTGAGATCTGGCCTGAAATGGGTGAACTGGGTCTTCACGGCATTACAGTGGAAGAGGAATGGGGAGGCTCCGGTCTTGGCTATCTGGAGCACTGCATTGCCATGGAGGAGGTCAGCCGGGCCTCAGCTTCCATCGGCCTGAGTTATGGGGCGCATTCAAACCTTTGCGTCAATCAGCTGCGCCGTTGGGGTAACGAGAACCAGAAGAAACGTTATCTGGAAAAACTGATTACCGGCGAGCATCTTGGTGCGCTTGCAATGTCGGAACCGGGTGCAGGCTCGGACGTGGTTTCCATGAAGCTGCGTGCTGAGAAAAAAGGCGACCGCTACATCCTGAACGGCTCCAAGATGTGGATCACCAACGGTCCTTCCGCTGACACCATGATCATATATGCCAAGACCGATCCGGACGCCGGACCGAAAGGGATTACGGCATTCCTGGTCGAAAAGGATTTTCCAGGTTTTTCGGTTGCACAAAAACTGGACAAGCTCGGCATGCGCGGCTCCGAGACAGGAGAACTGGTCTTTCAGAACTGTGAGGTTCCAGAAGAAAACGTTCTTGGCGAGGTCGGCAAGGGTGTCAACGTTCTGATGTCAGGCCTCGACTATGAGCGCGCGGTCCTGGCGGCCGGCTGTATCGGCATCATGCAGGCGGCGATGGATGTGGTTGTCCCGTACGTTCATGAGCGCGAGCAGTTTGGCAAGCCGATCGGTACCTTCCAGCTGGTGCAGGGCAAGGTCGCTGACATGTATGTCGCCATGAATGCGACCAAGTCTTACGTCTACGCGGTAGCCAAGGCTTGCGACCGGGGTGAAACGACACGCGAAGATGCGGCTGGCGCAATTCTTTACGCGGCCGAAAACGCAACCAAGACTGCCCTTGATGCCATCCAGCTGTTGGGCGGCAACGGTTACATCAACGAGTATCCGACCGGCCGCCTGTTGCGCGACGCCAAGCTTTACGAAATTGGAGCAGGTACGTCCGAAATCCGCCGTATGCTGATAGGGCGCGAGATCTTTAACAAGACAACCTGAAATCGGTTATGGTGCCTTGTCTCTTGATTAAGGCGAGGCACCAAATGTCACGATCTTGGTTTTCCGGGAAGGTTGAAAATCGTCTCCGCGAGATTGAACGCAAACAATTGTTTGCCTGGCCGGATATCGGAAAGACGAAGCTTCAGGTCGCTATATGTGGCCTACTGTCTGATCGAGGCGGAAGAGATAATATTGCTCTGATACCTGGACGATCAGAGATTGGAACCAAGGACGACCTGACAGACTGCAGGATAGCGTCTGAGGAGCTGACGTTCGACCACGCAACCGGAACGAACGATGATCGGAGTGGCGAATGCGCTTGCAGGTGCTCCCACTGCCGTGAAACTGTCTCTGATGGAGACAGGCAAATCAGAGATTTGCATTAGCGATATGGCGGATGGTTGCCGATCTATCTTGAGACAATATCGACGCACGAATGAGACCTTCATGAAGCAGACCGTTTTACC
Organism: Pseudomonadota bacterium; assembly: GCA_039195965.1. GTDB lineage: Bacteria > Pseudomonadota > Alphaproteobacteria > Rhizobiales > Stappiaceae > Roseibium. The sequence continues at coordinate 34,761 of JBCCVB010000052.1, read as the reverse complement.
GAGTTTCCCCGACGCAAAATCTCCGGCTGGAGCTGAGATCCGTTTCATCATGGATGGGCCAACCGGGAACATGATCCACTCCACGGTTTCTCCAGGACAGGTCAACCGGGCAACACGCCACAAGACTGTCCACGAATTCTGGCATGTGCTGGAAGGCAAGGGGCAGATATGGCGTTCCGACGGTGTGAAGGAGGCAATCGTCGACCTTGAAGCAGGTGTTTCCATTGATATTCCAGCCGGAACGGCGTTTCAGTATCGGTGTGACGGTGATGCCTCGCTGAAGTTCATTTGCATCTCGATGCCGCCTTGGCCGGGAGACGACGAAGCGGAATACGTAAAGGGCGTGTGGCTTCCGACAGTTTGAAGAAACCGGTTGGCGCAACGCAAGTTAACAGCGGCAAGCTTTCCTGCCGGGCTTGGAAGCCCCGCAAACATCTGCTTACATCGGTAAGTTGGAACGGTTGGGGAGGCGCAGAAGTTGACTGATTCATTCTTTCGTCCTGTTTCCGGGTTTGATCTTCCGAGGTTTGCAGGCGTTCCCACCTTTATGCGCTTGCCTCATGTGGATCTCGACGATCCCATAATTTCAGACGTTCAAATCGGTCTCATCGGCACTCCCTGGGATGGCGGAACCACCAACCGTCCAGGTCCGCGGCACGGACCGCGCCAGTTGAGGGACATGTCGACGATGATCCGGGCTGAAAACGGTGCAACTGGCATCCGGCCTTTTGAGTTGGTCAATTGTGCGGATCTGGGGGACGTCGGCCCCAACCCGGCCAGTGTCGATGACAGCCTTGGGCGCATGACTGCATTTTATGATCGGGTGGTGGATGCCGGTATCGTACCACTCTCTGCAGGCGGCGATCATCTTTGCTCGTTGCCGATCTTGCGCTCACTCGCCAAGTCGGATCCGGTGGGCATGGTTCATTTCGATAGTCACACCGACCTCTATGAAAGCTATTTCGGCGGGATGAAGTTCACCCATGGAACGCCGTTTCGCAGGGCCGTCGAAGAAGGTTTGCTTGATCCCAGGCGAGTCGTTCAGATCGGCATACGCGGCACGACATATGACACTGAGGATCGGGATTTTGCGCGAAGCGTGGGTGTCCGTGTGATTCCCATCGAGGAGTTTCACGACCGGGGCGTTGAAGATGTCATGCAGGAAGCAAGAGATATTGCAGGGGACGGAAAAACCTATGTTTCGTACGACATAGACTTTGTCGACCCTGCCTTTGCCCCAGGTACGGGAACGCCGGAAGTTGGCGGCCCAAATTCCTTTCAAGCGCTTCAGGTCGCCAGGCTGCTTAAAGGTGTCGACATCATTGGCGCAGACCTCGTTGAGGTTTCGCCTCCGTTTGATGCAAGCGGCGGAACAGCATTCATGGGGGTATCGATCATGTTCGAAATGTTGTGCAACATGGCTTTGAGCGTGTCCGAAACCGGCGCTTCCGCCAATTGAGGGCGGATCGTGTTCCTGATTATCGATTGCCTCTTTTGCGATGAAGATGAGGCACCAAAAGAATCACCTGCAACCAGAGTGTTGGAATGTCTGGCGAAACCGATTTAAAGACCCTGATTTCTCACATGAGACCGATGCTCGACCCCGAGCCGTATGTGTTTTGCACATTCGCATCAAAGAGCATTGCGGAAATGGCAGAATACGATCCGGTGGGCCTTTTTGCCGAAACGGAGGGACTGACGGCGATTTTGCCGGTCGAGCGGGCGAGGGAACTGGGCCTTGCCGAGGCCGAATGGTTTCGAAGGATCACGTTGACGGTGCACTCGTCGCTGGCGGCTGTGGGGCTGACTGCAGCTATTTCCGCAGCGCTTGCTGAAAAGGGTATTTCCGCCAATGTGGTTGCCGCATTTTTCCATGATCATGTCTTCGTTCCGGCTGAGCGTGCCGAGGATGCGCTGGAGGCGTTGCGTGCGCTGGCAGAACGCGCCTGATGCTCTTGATAGCCAAATGAACAGATAATTAGATGTCGCATGGAGTTACTGGGCGATTTGCCCTTGTAATTCCTGCAAGGGCTTACCATTCCTAAGCTTGAGCCAATCAGGGGTAAGAGCATGCAACGGGTGAGGCGGCGTCTGGCTGCCATAATGTGCGCGGATGTCGCGCAGTATTCCAAGCTCATGGAGCGGGACGAAGACGGCACGCTTGACCGGTTGAAGGCTTATCGCTCGGTAATGTCGGCGCTTACAGAGCGGCACAATGGCCGCATCGTGAACACCTGGGGCGATGCTGTCATCATCGAATTCGTATCGGTGATGGAAGCTGTTCAATGTGCCGTAGATATCCAGAACGAGCTCTCAAACCGGAATGCTTCTCTCCCTGACATGACCAGAATGGAATTTCGGATCGGGATCAACCTCGGTGACATCATGGTCGAGGGCGAGGATATTTACGGCGACGGTGTGAACGTTGCAGCGCGCCTTCAGGAGCTGGCCCCAAGGGGCGGCATCATGTTGTCGCAATCCGTCTACGATCAGGTCAAAACGAAGATGGCGCTCGGTTTCGACCCATTGGGGCCGCAACAGGTCAAGAACGTGAGCGAACCCGTCGAAACGTATTCGGTGCGCCTGGGCGGGCGGAACGAACCAGAGGAAGTTCGCGAATCTCCCGAGAGATCCGGTTCAAACGAAGGTCCCTCCAGCAGAACCGGCCATCCTCAGTGGGACAAGGATACACAGGCCGTTGCCAATGGTTTTGAACAAGCGCGTCGCTGGTTGAGGGCGCAGCCGCGGCGTGTACGCAGTTGCGTGTTCATGATCGGCTTCTTTTTTCTCCTGAACCTGGTGACGTCCGGTTTGTCATCGCTTTGGTTCGTTTGGCCTTCCCTGCCGTTTGCAGCAATGCTCGTGTGGCATGTTGTTGTTGGACGCAGAGAAAAAAAACTGGATGGGCACACTCAAGGTGGAGATTGAAGTGGAAGGATCTGGGTGACGTTGCCAATCTGATAACTCTTTTCACGCTATTCAGGTTCTCATGAATTGCGAGTGCTCGTGACATCGCTTACACATGGACCAATGCCAGGGCCGCGGATCATTCCGTGAGTCCGTTGAAAACGCCGGTTAACCGGCCAACAGCCAAGGGAGCTTAATCCTGCGCATGAAAAACTATTCGACCACGGTGCCTGCACGTCTCGACGATGAAGACGAAGACAAGTCCAAAGGCCAACCGTCAATCCAGGTTGATAAGCATCTGTTCGAAGCGCGCACAGTTCTGATCACCGGTCCGGTGACCCAGGATATGGCCCGCGACGTCTGTGCCCGTCTTCTTGCATTGGCGCAGGTCTCCAACGACCCGATTACAGTCATTGTTTCCTCACCGGGTGGACATGTGGAATCCGGTGACATGATCCATGACACGATCAAGTTCATCGCTCCGGAAGTCCGCATTCTGGGTATGGGTTGGGTCGCCAGTGCTGGCGCGCTGATCTATGTATCGGTGCCCAAGGACAAGCGTTTCTGCACACCCAACACACGTTTCCTTCTGCACCAACCGTCCGGTGGTGCCGGTGGCATGGCTACGGATATCGAGATCCAGGCCAAGGAAATCATCAAGATGCGCGACCGTTTGAACAAGATTTTCGCGGACGCGACCGGCCAGCCGATCGAGCGGATTGAAAAAGATACTGACCGCGATTACTGGATGAGCCCTGAAGAAGGGATTGAGTACGGCCTCGTTGGGAAGATTGTAACGAGCGTCGACGAACTCGGCTAAGAAAAGCTGATTTCAAGCAAAAAACGCCTTCGGTTCAATCCGTTGGCGTTTTTTTGCGTCTTTCTCAGGCGAGTGGGGTCAGGCGCTCAGAGTTTCCTGTTCGACAGAGTAGACGAGGATGGGGGAAACGGGCTTGGGATCCAGAACCTGGGGACGCAGGCGGTCCATCAGATCGCGAAGATGTTCTTCGTCGGTTTGGTTATCTCGTCCGGCAAAAAACACGGCAACCAGATGGTCGACGAACCGTTCGTAGACATCCGGGCAGGTGCAAATCGGGGAAAGAAGGTTGCAAACCGGTTTTCCCTCATAAAACGGTGCGCCGCCGGAGAGAAAGATCAGGAATTCCGTCAGATCATCTGAGTTTTCAAATTCCTTCCGAAACCCTGCATGATCGAAACAAGCGTCCTGTTCAAGTCGTGCTTGCAGGCGCGGCATAACACGGACGATTGCATCGCGCCCTCCGAGTTTCAAATAAAGTGTCATTTGACTACCCTCGACTTTGTCGTTGTCGTTACGCCCCTAACTTGCCGCAGTTGTGTTCACGCCCCTGTGACCTCCATCACGAATATTACCTTTGCGAAAAACGACAATCTTTTCCCCAGGCGGGAGAAGGCATCTTTTTGCCGGTGCAGTCGTCAGGAACCAAAATTCGGGCAGAAGCTTCTCCTGAATTCATGTCATTTGGATTACGGATTTATTACGTGTATGTGGCTGTTTGCAGCAGCTGAAGATTTGAAAGAATCAAATTAAGGTATTGAAAAAATTATATTTTCTTAGTGATCGATTGTGAAATTCACCGAAGGTGTGTCTGGCCGGGCAGCTGCATGGCGAGAATGGAACCGGCAATGCAGAATTTATTCATGAGTCGAATTGTCAGAATTCAGGTCACTGAAACTAGCTTCACACAGAACATTTCAACAGCTTAAGAGCTGAAGAGGGCAGGTTCCATTTCCGGGCTCTGCTATCTTCGGATTTGTTTTCGGATATCTGTCTACGGAAGTGACGCATGTTCTTCTATGTTGCCAAAATTGGCTATTTCTTCATTCAACCATCAAATTTCCTCGTCGCCTGCGTACTTTTGGGACTGACCCTTTCAATGGCTGGAAAATGGCAGCGGAGCGGACGACGCCTCGCGTGGGCAGGTGTGCTCGGTCTGGTGGTTTGCGGGTTCTCTCCTGCGGCTAACTGGTTGATCCTTCCGCTGGAGGAGCGCTTCCCAAGACCCGAGCTCAACACCTCTTATGACGGCATCATTGTGCTCGGTGGTGCGGTGGATACCATTGTAACAGGAGGGCGTGGTGACACAGCGTTGACGACCTCCGGAGAACGCATAACCATCACAGCGCGCCTCGCCGGGAAATTGGCTGAAGCAAAGGTCATTCACACTGGAGGCCACGGCGTCATCGTAAGTGCGCAGGCGACCGAGGCAGAAGGGGCGGCGAGGCTTTTTGAAGATTTCGGCATTCAGCCGGAAAGGATAATCCTTGAGGACGCTTCGCGGAATACGTGGGAGAATGCCGTTTTCTCCAAGGAGCTTGTTGATCCCAAACCGGATCAAAAATGGCTGCTGGTTACATCCGCTTATCATATGCCTCGTTCCATGGGCGTGTTTGAAAAGGCAGGCTGGACAGGACTGACGGCTTACCCGGTGGATTACAGAACGCGCGGAGAAGAGGACAAAACCCTGGGTTTCAGCGGAGCTTCAAAAGGGTTACGGCGATTTGACGTTGCTTTCAAGGAATGGGTCGGGTTGGTCGTCTACCGTCTGACGGACCGAAGCACATCTTTCTTTCCGGGGCCAAAGGATTAAAAAATCACTTTAATCTTACCTGCTGTTTTTGAATTTTGCCTCTTTTACAAGATGCCGCGCCGCACCATATGTTAGCAGTCTCAGGGATTTGAAAGGACGTGGGCAGATGGTCCTCGAAGCGCCGATCGTTACGGCAGACGTTGTGCAGTGGCTCTACAGTGACGCCTCGCAACTGGATGGAACGCTTGAAGTCATAAGTGAAATGGCTGAGCGCCTGCGGGCGGGCAACGTGCCGGTTGATCGGGCAAGCACGGGTATCTGGGTTGTTCATCCTAATGTGCGTGCAGAGCAATCGCTATGGACCAGCGACGGAAACAGGGAGCTGCGGCTTCACACGGCGGACAACAGTTCCGATGAAGATTATACGAGCAGCCCGATCAAGCGCGTGCACGAAACCCTGAAGCCCGTACGTGTGAAAATTGAGCGCTCTCCTGAGGCTGCGGACGAGTTTCCCATAACAATCGATCTGCGCGAAGAGGGCTATACGGACTATGTGTCGCTGCCGATGCCGTTTTCCGATGGCTCGGTCAAGGTCGCAAGTTTCGCGACAAAGGCCCCTGGCGGCTTTACCGGTTCTCATCTCAGCGTATTTGAGTCCCTGATCCGTCCGCTTGCCTTGGTCTGTGAGCTGAAAACTCTTCGCAGGACCGCCGAAACGGTTCTGGATACTTATGTTGGTCCGAGAGCGGGATCCAGGGTTCTTGACGGGACCACCCGACGTGGCGAAGGCGAGTGGATCAAGGCGGTAGTGAGCTTTGCCGATATTCGCGGCTTTACCCGGCTCTCCAATACGCTTCCGGCCGACAAGATCGTGTTGTTCCTGAACAAGTACTTTGGAGCCATGACGGCTGCGGTTGAAGCCCATGGCGGTGAAGTGCTGAAATTCATCGGCGATGAAGTCATGGCAATCTTCCCGTATGAAACGCAGGAAGAAGCCAGGGAAGCCGCGATGAGGGCGCTTCTGGCTGCCCGAGACACCTTGAAGCGTATCGAAGCCATAAACACTTCGAACACCTGCCATGCAACACCTGACATGAGCGTCGGCATCGCCCTGCATGCAGGTGACGTGTTCTACGGCAATGTCGGCAGCGAAACGCGGCTGGACTTTACCGTGGTTGGCCCTGTGGTCAATCTGGCGGCACGCATTGCCGAGCTTGCCAAGGATCTGGAGCGCCAGGTTCTGGTCTCTGACGCTTTGTCGGAAATCATGGGATGTCGCTCAGGCCTTTACGGCCGCTATCAGGTGAAGGGCTTCGATGATCCTGTGGCCGTGTATTCGCCCGATCTTACGGGAGATCCCAAGTTCGGATACTGCCCTGACAAGACTGCAGATCTTGCTCTGGAAGCAAACTGGCGGCGAATGAGCACCAGAAGTACGGCCAGGGTTGTCGCAGCAAAAACGTAAGGTCCGGCGAACCATCCCAGGAAGCCAATGGCAAAAAAGAACGCCCTTTGACCTCGATTGAAATGGCGCCCGGCGAGCACATTCAGTTCGCCGGCCTGCATGGCCATTTTCCTGATGTCCTCATCTGAAGCGTTGCCTTTTTCCGGCACGGCGCCCATCACGATGCTGGCATAGTTGAAAAGGCGGTAGGCCCAGCCGAACTTAAAAAATCCATAGGCGAATATCAGCATCAGACCGAGCACCTTGATTTCCCAGAGTGCGCGGCTGTCAGCGACCGGAATAGACAGGTCTCCCGCGACCTGGACGATGCGTTCGGTTGCATCCAGTAGTGCAAATCCGCCGCCTATTGCCAGAAGCGAAGTCGACGCAAAAAACGCTGTGCCCTGTTGAAGGCCAGACATGATAGCCGTGTCCATAATTCGGACTTCACGCAGGCACATGGAGGTCATCCAGCCTCGCCGATAGTCATCCATGGCGTAAGACAATGTCTTCTTGCGCATGGGACTGACGTCGATCAGCAGATTGAAGCCAAACCAGGCAAGTACAAACCAGGCCGCAGCGGCAAAATCCAGATGCGAAAGCGACTGCATCGAAAACCTTTCAGGCATGAACGGAACCGAATCCGGCTTCAGTAAGTCTCTTAGCAGAGAATGACAAAGTCTCTAAGAGCCGGGGATATTAACCGTAAATCACTGAAGAACCGAACAGAATTCCAGGTCTGCAAAAATGAGTGAGCAGCTGCACGCTTTTTGCGCTTGCGAAATGGTAAGCGATCGTTTACCTCCTCGCCTCAATGGCGCCATATTTGATCTCGCAGGGGGCTGGCGTCGCATAACAAAGTGTAGGGCTTTATGGACGAAAACGTGCAGAAATCTTGTTGGAGCGTCACTCTCTGGACTGTCGCTGCAGTTGGTCTCGCATTGACGATGGTCGTGCTGTTCAACGACGTGGAAAGTGCACAACAAGCCGTCGCCGTTGCCAAGTAAGTCAACGGGACGTTTTCAGATCAAGGGCGCAGCGGCAGGCTGCGCCTGTTGTATTTTGGGCCTGGTTTTCCATTAGTTTTTGCTCGCAAGGTTTGAACGGGCTGAAGCTTGAGGCCGGTTGGCCGGGCCAAAAATCTGCCTGAATTCCATCTGCCGGACGATTGTTTTGCTTTTCGTCTCGCTGATGAGGAAACCCGCATACGCATTGGGGCGAAGCGTAAAAAGAACCAACTGCGTGCCGATTGTGCCGGGCCATGCAAGATCCGCTCCCCAAACCGCAACATTGGACGGATCTTCTGTGTCCAGAAGAGCGAGAATGTCGGCGTCATGCAGCAGGGTTGTCCCCCCTGAATTCCATTCGAGTGCCGCGAGCCCGTTTTCAATCGGAAAAAGACGAATGGATGATCCGTTGATTCCAAGAAGCAGGCTGTCTCCCGAGGCATGTTCTATGGATGCTATTCCTGTGTCGCGGTCTGCCTTCAGCCGCGTTCGCGTCCCGTTCTGTTGAACAAAGCCGTCACTATTGATGACCTCGAACCGGCCTGATTGCGGATAGCCACCAGCTGACACTTGGAAGGAAATCGTGATGAAAAGAAGAAATACAGAGAATGTTCTCAGCATTGCCCGTCCCTGAGTTCAAATCAGGAAGATGATATGCGGCAATGCTTTAGAAAGTATTGGATGCCGACATGACCAGCGGCAGCTTTGTTGCCTTGCTGGAGTTTTGTATCCGGGCAAGTTACCGGGACAAAGTGACTACAAGATCTTCGATCGTGGACAGCTCCGGTTGCCACCCGGTTGCCCGCTGAGCATGCGAGACGTCAATCTTCTGCGAGAGGGCGTACCCGGCGGCCCAATCCTTGTCGGCAGCAGCCTGGTCCGGTTCTGGTACTGACACTATTTCCAGCGGCTTTCCATGCCTTGCAGAGATGTGCGAGGCAAGATGACCGACTGATATGCCGGGTATACTGCCTGCAATGAGAGACATCCTGAAACGAGCGTGACGAATGGCCAACAGATAAAGCGAGGCAAGGTCGCCCACTTCGACCAGTGGCCAGATCGTTGAAGCCGTCGCTCTGGTTTCGAACGGTTCACCTGCCTTGAGAGCCTCTGTCATATCAGCGATGGGCCCGGCTGTTTGGCTGCAGACCAAAGCCGGATGAACCACCGTGAGGTTCAAATCCGTTCCATGGGATAGTGTGCGAATTGTCTCGGACATGAACCGGAACGCGGGTAGGGGTGAAAACGGTGTCTTTTCCGTAATGGGCTTGTCATCCTGAGAAGCCGGGTAAAGCCAGATACCACCCGTATAAATGATTTGCAGGGGTTGCTTACGGTGCCTTGCAGCCTGTTTGAGAGCGAGCATGCTTTGCCGGTCGATCCGGCCCATATCTTCGGTGAACGTTGCGCCTGTGTGAATGACGGCATCGCATGATGCTGCTCGACCGACCCAGCTGTCCGGGCTTCGCAAGTCTCCAGGAAACGCGCTTGCTCCCAAGGCTCTCAGCTTCTCGGTCGCAGCATCGGACCTAGCCAGGCCGATGACACGCAGCTCCTCTTGAACCAGTTTCTTCACCACTGCGGTACCGATGCTTCCGGTCCCGCCAGTCACAAATACGTCCATAGTCAAAGAGAACTCCTTTCAGGCAGATCGTGCAAGACCAAGCAGGAGTTCCTCCCACACAATCCACCGGCGTTTGAGATCTCCCGCTTGACCTTGGCTACAGGGCTGTTAGGTCAAAGATATGACCTTGCATCTCGTAAAATTGTGCGTTGGTGCCGACAGCGCTGAATCGTTGCAGGCCTGGATCGACTACCGGGTCGAACAGGCCCGGTTGGCCGGACTTCCCGAAGAAACCACTCATACGACGCGTATGGTGCCCACGCGCAAGGATGAATTGTTGGACGGCGGGTCGCTCTATTGGGTGATCAAGGGAAAGATCCAGGCCCGCCAACACCTATTGGACATTCGCCCTTTTACCGATGAAGGCGGCATCAAACGTTGCGACCTGGTCATGGAGCCGCGCCTCATCCTGACTAGGTATCAACCCAAACGTCCCTTTCAGGGGTGGCGTTATTTGAAAGTGGACGAAGCACCTGCCGATATGCGTGTTGCCGGCGAGGCAGCTTCCATGTCCGATTCAATGCGCCGGGACCTCACTGAGCTCTGTCTTCTGTAGCTTGGTCCACACGCCGACCGGGCGTGTCGAATGATCACTTTTCAGTTGTCCAATGGGTGGGCCCGTTGAGTCCGCAAGCGATTTCCCTTCAATCGTTGGCCTGGCGGTGTCTTGAAATGCCATTCATTTGCTGACTCCCGTGGAAGGTGTGTCAGCAATCTTGCCAAATCGCTTTGACAGTCCCAATTTCAATAACAGGAACAGGCAGGAAGGACCGGCAGGATGGCAAAGACCAGCGGCACCAAGAAGGAAGGACTGGTTCAACAGCAAAAAACCAGTATTCCGTCTGCTGCTTCTGACATTTCCGCGTTTCTGGATAAGGCGAGGGAGATCAAACCACAGCCGGGAAGCAGTGGAAGGCTTATATTTGCTCTTGATGCAACAATGAGCCGTCAACCGACCTGGGATCAGGCGTGTCATATCCAGGCCGAGATGTTCCAGGAAGCGGGCAAGATCGGTGGGTTGAAGATCAAGCTTGTTTACTTTCGTGGATTTGGTGAATGCAAGGCTTCGCGCTGGTTCGAGCATGGTGGAGAGCTCGCCAATGCGATGAGCCGAATTTCCTGCCAGGGTGGACGCACCCAAATTCGCAAGGTTTTGGCAGCCGCGCTGACAGCGGCCGACAAGGAGAAGATCGCGGCTGTCGTCTATGTAGGGGACTGTATGGAGGAAGATGTCGACATTCTTTGCGACAAGGCAGGTGAGCTTGGCCTGCGCGGTGTCCCCATGTTCCTCTTTCAGGAAGGCAGGGATGCTGTGGCAGAGCGCGCCTTTCGGGAAATGGCGAGGCTCACCAATGGCGCCTATTGCCCGTTCGATGCCGGTTCCGCCAGGCAATTGGCGGAGCTCTTGAAAGCTGTTGCAGTGTTTGCAAGTGGTGGACATTCAGCGCTGCAAGCGCTTGAAAGAAGTGGCGGGCAGGGTGCTCGTTTGCTGTTGGAACAACTTAAACAGGCCAAATGATCTATCTTCTGATCGGACTGATCCTGCTTCTCATGCTTCTGCTGGCAGGACGAAGTTTCGTACAAGCCAATCCGGCAACACTTGCCCAAAGCCTCAGGACTTATGGCGGGATTCTTCTGATTGCGATTGCGGTGCTTTTTGCGATCGGAGGACGGATCATGTTCGCCATTCCGATCTTCGGTCTAGGAGTGTCGCTTCTGGGAGCTGCCGGTCTTCGGAAACTGTCCGGAGGTTACAAGCCCCGGAAATCCTCGGGGCAAAGGTCACGCGTTCGCACCGCGATGGTGGAGATGGAACTGGATCATGACTCCGGAGCCATGACCGGTACGGTTCTTGCCGGCAGCTTTCAGGGCCGCAGGCTGGACGAACTGAGCAACGAGGAACTTCATGCCTTTTGGCAGGAAACCGCCCAGGACGAACAAAGCCGCAAGCTAGTCGAAGCTTATCTCGACCGCCGGCTTGCCGGATGGCGTGAACACTTCCAGTCTGATGGAGCAGAGGGGCAGGGAAGCGCGACGAGCTCTGGCCCCATGACAAATGAGGAGGCCTACCAGATCCTGGGGCTTACGCCCGATGCCGGGGACGCGGAAATTAGAGCCGCGCATCGCAGGCTTATGATGCGGGTTCATCCCGACCAGGGGGGCTCCGGTTTCCTCGCGGCGAAAATCAACGAGGCTAAAGACACGCTTCTCAGAAGACATTGACGGCATCCGTTACGCGATTACTGATAGATGGCGAAGCAGGCGTATCTTGCCTTCTTCAGGGTTCTGCAGGCCTTCCGGGCTGCGGATTTCGTTTCAAAGCCTACGAAGCGAGCTCGATAAAGTGTCTGGCCATTTGCTTCGACGGGTTCGGTGTAAGGTGAGCGGCCACGCAGAGCTGCTCCGGTCTTGGCCCTGGCTTTCTTCAGCATTGTGATTGCCTGGCCTTCGGTTTCAGCTGCGGCAATCTGCACTTGCCAACCCGGCTCGATGTCAGGCGTGTCGCTTGTGGCAACAGTGACGGTATCGTCTTTGTCTTCTACCTCAGGCGTCACGGCGACAGTTTGAACGCTGGTCACCGGGGCAGCCGGTTCCGGAGCGGCACCACCGACTGCAATTGCAGGAACGGTTTCGACCTTAATTGTGGCAACCTCAACGGTCTTAGGCTGGAGGTCCGTCGCGGTTCCGTCTGTGGGCGTTTCAAGTTTCAGCGCCTCGGCACGAGCTGCCTGCAGAAGAGCGCTCTGAGAGATCGAGTTGGTTGTCAGGGTGCCATCCGGGCTTTGCGGCGGGATCGGCGGCAGCGCTCTAGCAACAGCGAAGGTGCTGTCAAAGCGTTGCTTTACGATCCTGGGCGGAACAGGAATGGCATCTCCAAAACCGGGAACAGTTTGTGGCGCAGTATCGGCCAGCGCTGCGGCGGCAGCTGCCGGTGTCGGAGCCGCAGCGGGCTTGGTTGGAGCCGCAAGGGCAAGAACCATAGGGCTGCCTGTTGCCGGAATGGGTTCACGGCCCGGTTTTGCGACGGGCGCAGGCGGGTTCTTGATGGAAGCGGCTACGAAGGAAGGCTGCACTGCTCGCTTGGCAATCATCGGAACAGTTTTCTTGCCCCGGGTTGCCTTCGACAGATAGCGGTTGATGAGCTTGGTCATCTGAGCGTTGCGGGATGCACCCGATCTGCCACCCATGACTACCGCCACGATCTTGCGTCCACCGGTGTTTACCGATGTTACGAGGTTGAAGCCGGATGCGCGAATGTAGCCAGTCTTGATCCCATCAACGCCTTTCACACGGCCCAGAAGCTTGTTGTGGTTGCCGTATGTGCGGCCCTTGTACTTGTAGGCGCGGGTTTTGAAGTAGCTGTAGTACTGCGGGTAATGTTCCTGGATTGCGCGGCCCAGGGTGGCCATATCCCGCGCAGTTGTACGCTGACCGGAATTCGGCAATCCATGCGGATTGCGAAACGTGGTCTTTTTCATGCCAAGCTGACGCGCGGTTCGCGTCATGCGCTCGGCGAACCTTTTTTCCGAACCACCAATGTTTTCCGCAACAACGGTCGCGACATCATTTGCCGACTTTGTCACGAGTGCCAGGATTGCGTCCTTGACCTTGATGGTGGTACCAGCTTTCAGGCCGAGTTTGGACGGTGGCCTTCCAGCGGCGTATTTCGAAACTTTCAGCCTGGAGTTCAGTGAAAGGCGGCCCGCCTCGAGCTCTTCGAAAACCAGATAGAGGGTCATGATTTTCGTGAGCGAAGCCGGATACCTGTAAGCGTCGGCTGACGACGCATAGAGGGTCTTGCCGGTTTTCGCGTCGATTACGATGCCGGCATATTTGGAGTTTGCCAATGCAGAGGCGGGTGCGCCGAGGAGCAGCGCGCTCAGAGCGAGCACCTTGCCAAGGCGGACAACAGCTTTTGCATTGCGGAGAATACGCATACCAAACACAGTTACTATCCCATTTCGGGTCACTTGGGTTCGTTCCCGGAGCGGTAGAGGTCTTATCATTCCCCCGTGCGATTCAACCCATCGCTCCAACGATCTACGAAACATTTGACGGAATCACGGTTACGAATGTGTAAATAGTCGACATAAAAATCACTTAAAAAAATAGATTTTTGTTAGAGTTAATCTTTGGTTAATTGCTGTGAGTATGTAATGATCAAGAAAAATTAAGACGTTTAATTTCTTTTTTTAATTTATTGGAAAAAATATCGGTTAAAAAATTATTTAAAACAGATTGTTTGTTGTTTCAAATTGGTTTGCTTGCGAAGTTAGTCTTTCTGCTTTTCGCTTTAGTTATTCTGCAACAGAACGCGAACTCGAGGAGTTGAGGGGGTGCCATCTTTAGCGTGCATGGTTTTTGGGTGCTCGCTTAGATGTATCTGGAATTAATTTCTCGTAATGGTAGTTTTTGCAGTGCAAAATCACCTTGACTTAAATTGTGCGGCGCACTATTAAAGGTCCCGTTAGGTAACGCGATATGCGCGCCGGGCAGCCACGACGGGCCGTAGTTGGTCTCTGTGAACCGGTACGCCGGATGAGGTCAGTGAAATGATGAACAGCTTTGAAGAGTTTCAGAAGTTGAGCAAAGACAACATGGACATGGCCATGGAATCCTTCGGCTCCATGAGCAAAGGTTTTCAGGCGATTGCCGCTGAAGTCGCCGACTATCAGAAAAAATCCTTCGAGGAAAGCACTGCAGCCGTTGAGAAGCTCGTTGCTTCCAAGTCTCTGGACAAGGCATTCGAAGCTCAGGCTGAATATGTGAAGAGCTCCTATGAGGGTTTTGTCGGCGAGATGACAAAAATCGGTGAGATGGTCTCCGATATTTCCAAGGACGCTTACAAGCCTTACGAAAGTGTTCTGGGCAAAGTGGCAAAATAATCTCTTCTTTCCTTGCCGCCAGACGGCAGGAAATCCAAAACCCGGCTCGTTTGAGCCGGGTTTTTTGGTATATGCACAGTTTTGCCCAGCCATTCGCAATTCCAGCGCGGGTTTCGTGCTGTGTTTTGAATTGCCTTGCTTCCTGATCTTTTAATCGCATTTCAGACACCTACATTCAGCTTAAGCAGAGGTGTTTGCGCACAAAATGCGGCGTTCACCCAATTGTTGATAAAATCGGCCATTGCGCGAGCGCGACTTGCGCGGCAGGATTACCAGACAGATCGTGGTTCGATGAAGCGCAGCTTTGTCGAGATAGCCTCGGGAATGCCGGTAACATCGGACGAACCGAGCGGGTAAACTGGTAGTGGCCAGAGTGAAAAAGGCGATAGAAACGGCAATGTCGGCGGGCTCTGATTATGACAATGACGGTGGCGACGCCGGAACAGTTGTTGTCACCCGAACGAAAACAATTACAAAGCGGCCAAATCTCTATCGTGTGCTGCTTTTGAATGATGACTACACTCCAATGGAGTTTGTCATTCACGTCGTGGAGAACTTCTTCCAGAAGAACAGGGAAGAGGCGACCCGTATCATGCTTCATGTTCATCACCACGGCGTCGGGGAGTGCGGGATTTATTCCTACGAAGTCGCCGAAACCAAGGTTACCCAGGTGATGGATTTTGCGCGCAAGCATCAGCATCCGCTGCAATGCGTCATGGAAAAAAAGTGAGGACCAACGCACGTGCCTTCCTTCTCACGCAGTCTTGAAAAAGCCCTACATCAGGCTCTGGCGTTTGCGAACGAACGCCAACAGGAATATGCGACGTTAGAACACTTACTTCTTGCCTTGTTGGACGATCAGGACGCGGCTGCGGTCATGCGGGCCTGCAATGTGGACCTGGATACGATCCGCCGGAACCTTCTTGAATACATCGAGACCGAGCTGGACAATCTGGTTACCGACAATGACGAGGATTCAAAGCCCACCGCAGGATTCCAGCGGGTAATCCAGCGAGCGGTCATTCATGTCCAGTCTTCCGGACGAGAAGAGGTCACCGGCGCCAACGTGCTTGTAGCGATTTTCGCAGAGCGCGAGAGCCATGCTGCCTACTTCCTGCAAGATCAGGACATGACGCGCTACGACGCAGTCAACTACATCTCCCACGGCATCGCAAAACGCCCGGGCATGTCCGAAGCGCGCCCGGTTGAAGGGGCTGACGAAGAGGACGTCCTGCCGGGAAGCGAGGGAGAGAAGAAGTCCAACCAAAAGACCGATGCGCTTGAAGCCTATTGTGTCAACCTCAATGAGAAAGCTACCAACGGCAAGATTGATCCGTTGATTGGCCGGGACAGCGAGATACAGCGCACAATTCAGATCCTGTGTCGCAGGTCGAAGAACAATCCGTTGTTCGTCGGTGATCCAGGTGTGGGCAAGACCGCGATCGCAGAAGGTCTCGCGCATCGCATTGTAAATGGCGAAGTGCCGGACGTTCTCATAGATGCGACCATCTTCTCGCTCGATATGGGCTCATTGCTTGCCGGAACCCGCTATCGCGGCGATTTCGAGGAGCGTTTGAAGCAGGTCGTCAAGGAGATCGAAGACTATCCGGGCGCGGTGATGTTCATCGATGAAATTCATACGGTGATCGGTGCTGGTGCGACGTCGGGCGGAGCAATGGATGCATCCAATCTGCTCAAGCCGGCTCTTGCATCAGGAACAATCCGTTGTATCGGGTCGACGACTTACAAGGAATATCGCCAGTTCTTCGAAAAAGACCGGGCGCTCGTTCGCCGGTTCCAGAAGATTGATGTCAACGAGCCGACCATTCCGGATGCGATCGACATTCTGAAGGGCCTGAAACCTTATTTCGAAGACTTCCACAAGGTTCGCTACACCAACGACGCCATCAAGACGGCGGTGGAACTTTCGGCCAAATACATCTCGGACCGGAAATTGCCGGACAAGGCGATTGATGTGCTTGACGAAACCGGTGCTTCGCAAATGCTCGTTCCGGAAGCACGCCGCCGGAAAACGATTGGTGTAAAGGAAATCGAAAACACCATCGCGACCATGGCGCGGATACCGCCGAAGTCTGTCTCCAAGGATGATGCGGAGGTTCTGGAGAATCTCGGCAAGGATCTGAAGCGGGTTGTCTACGGTCAGGATGATGCCATCGAAACCTTGGCGTCTGCGATCAAGCTTGCACGTGCGGGCCTGCGTGAACCGGACAAGCCGATCGGCAGTTATCTGTTCTCCGGACCGACCGGTGTCGGCAAGACCGAAGTTGCTCGCCAACTTGCTTCTTCACTCGGGGTGGAACTGATCCGTTTCGACATGTCGGAATACATGGAACGTCATACGGTCTCCAGGCTGATCGGTGCACCTCCTGGCTATGTCGGCTTCGATCAGGGAGGGCTCCTGACAGATGGCGTCGATCAGCATCCGCATTGCGTGCTGCTGCTCGATGAAATCGAAAAGGCTCATCCGGACCTGTTCAATATTCTTCTGCAGGTCATGGATCACGGCAAGCTGACGGACCACAACGGCAAGCAGGTCGATTTCCGGAACGTGATCCTCATCATGACCACCAATGCGGGCGCTGCTGACATGGCCAAGATGCCGGTTGGTTTCAATCGCGTGAAACGTGAAGGGGATGACACCGAGGCGATCAACAAGCTGTTCACGCCGGAGTTCCGCAATCGTCTGGATGCCATCATTCCGTTCGGCAATCTGCCGATGGAAGTGGTTTACAAGGTTGTCGAAAAATTCGTCATGCAGCTGGAGGTCCAGCTTGCGGATCGTAACGTCACTTTCGAGCTGACCGAAGATGCTGTGAAGTGGCTGGCGACCAAGGGCTATGATGACCGGATGGGCGCACGTCCTCTCGGACGGATCATCCAGGAGCACATCAAACGGCCGTTGGCGGATGAAGTACTGTTCGGCAAGCTGAAGAAGGGCGGGATGGTTAAAGTATCCGTCTCCGAGGATGGCAAGGGACTGCTTCTTGAAAGTGTCGAGGAGCGGGCATCGCCACCAAAGCCCAAGGCCAAGGCGAACGCAAAGCCGAAGCCTAAGCGCAAACGCAAGACCGTTGCCAAGACCGCGGCCAAGGACACGAAGTCCTCTTCAGGCAAAGGCGGCACTTCCAAGAAAAGCCTGGTGCCAAAGGTGCCACTGGCAGATTGATCCAAAAGCCCCGGATTTTCCGGGGCTTTTTCTTTGCATCACTCAGTAGTCCACTTGATCAGGTTAATTCGGCAAAATCATTTGCCGATGATCACTTCTCTGCCTAGCTTTCAGTAAACAGAAACAAGGAGTGGCGGGATGACCGAAGCGAAAGTTGCACTGATCACGGCCGGCGGCTCGGGAATGGGCGCGGAAGCTGCCCGGCGCCTGGCCGCTGATGGAATGAAGGTTGCCATACTGTCTTCCTCCGGCAAGGGAGAGGCTCTTGCCAGGGAGCTTGGTGGGATCGGGTATACGGGGTCGAACCTCATTCCAGGTGACTTGCAGTCGTTTGTGAATAGATCACTGGATACCTTTGGTAGAATTGATGTTCTTGTCAACTCCGCCGGCCATGGTCCAAAAGGCGATATTCTGGAAATCTCTGATGAAGATTGGCATCTCGGTATGGACTACTACCTAATGAATGTCATTCGACCGGCTCGTTTGGTGGCACCGGCGATGGCGGGCCAGAGTGGTGGTTCGATCATTAATATATCGACGTTTGCTACTTTTGAGCCGGATCCGATGTTTCCGACGTCCGGCGTCTTCCGGGCTGGACTTGCAAGTTTCACCAAGCTGTTTTCCGACAAGTTCGCAGCGGACAATGTGCGCATGAACAATATCCTGCCGGGATTCATCGACAGCTTGCCGGAGAAGGAAGATCGGCGTGCGCGCATCCCAATGGGGCGCTATGGCCGGTCTGATGAGGTGTCCAGTCTCGTCTCGTACCTGGCCAGCGATGAAGCCGGTTATATCACCGGCCAGAATATCCGGATTGACGGCGGATTGACGCGCTCGGTCTAGTTTCGCCAGAACAGTATCTGATTAGCTAAAGAGTGCTGGATCAGGTGCAACGTGTTCGGGGAATTCCCGGATGGGCTCCATCATCCAGCGTTTTATCGTATTCGGGAAAAGCGTTTCAAAATCGAGATGTTTCATGGGCGAGGTCTGCCCATTTCGATGCCAGGCAATCAACGAGTTCACGGTATGAAAGGTGAGGTAATCGAGACCGTCCATCACTTTGGTGTAGTAGTCTGCCTTGCTTTGCGGAAAGTCCCCGTTGGACATTCGAATGTTGATGGGAGGTGATGAGCCGATAATCGGCCCTGCGTCGAGAGCCTCGTTCATGAGATGAACGGTCCAACAGGTGGTCTCAGCGTCTCTCGCCTTGCTGTCGTCATACATGGCAGGACCTGCGCCAAAACCATGGGCCAGATCCGCAGGGTGCAGGTTATAGATACCGAGCCTTGGAACTTTCAGAATAGGGCCGTCAATCCTCTGTCCGTAGCCGCAACAAATGACAGCATCAGGGTTCAGTTCAGAGAAGGTTGACCGAAACCAGTCCGTTTTGATGTCCCCCGTGTAAACCGGAATACCGGCGTCCAGCGCGGACCTGATCGTAGTGAACTCGATTCTGCGTTGAACCTCCGCCGGATAAACGTGCCAGATCCGTTTCCTCACTGCGATCTTGGCTTCCGGATTGGCTGCATCGTCGGTTAACAGGCATACGATGTGAAGCCTGTCAGGAAAATGACGTGCGTAAGAGAGCAACGTTTTCAATGTCAAAAGTCCAACCGGCATACTGCCGATCACCGCAATTCTCAAACTTCCAGATGTGAGGTCGGGCCTTGGATCTGATGAGGGTTGAATGAATTCACCCCAACGAATTGATCTGTCCTCGTAAAAATCGTCCGCAAGCCGATACTCATCGAGCAGTTGGTTCAGCCAGGCGTCGTTGGTGATGTCTTCCATGCAATTCGCCTTTGTTGGAAACAAGACAATCCAATCTAACTTGCCTAACCTAGAATTGCATGGCTGTCATGTTCTCAGCGGGTAGCTGAGCGCCTCCTGCATTGACAAATTTTTGTCAGGGATTTTTATAAGGACACCTTACTATTTCGTCAGGGGCTGGCCATGTCTCCGCCAGATGGCGTTGCTGCAATCGATAGTGCTGATAAGAATTTGCCGGGCAGGGTCTGGATGTTTCGCGGTGCCCGGGCTGCAATATCTATTCCCGCTCTGATATTGACCGCAGCGTTCGTCGGTTATGCAGGGCTCGCCCGGGAAAGCGGGCTGTCGCTGGCTGAAACTCTTGCCATGACAGGCCTTATATGGGCGTTGCCGTCGATCGTTGTTTTGACTGGAGCGCTCAACTCTGGGATGGGACTGATACCGGCTGCCATTGCCGTTGCGCTCGCATCAGTAAGGCTCATGCCGATGACCATCGCGTTTCTCCCACTGGTCAAGATACCGGGAAAGACCAAGACCTGGCAGCTGCTGATTGCCTCGCATTTTGTTGCAGTAACCGCCTGGGTCTTTGCGATGAAAAACCTGCCAAGTTATCCGAAAGAGGCGCGGCTTCCGTTCTTCATCGGGTTCGGCTCTGCTTTGACAGGGTTCGTGTTCTGCATGACCGGCATTGCCTATCTCGTCGTTGAACGAATGCCCGATGTCGTGGCCGGTGCGCTCGTTCTGCTGACGCCGGTCTATTTTCTTTGTTCGCTCTGGGGTGCGGCGCAACTGAACGCAGACAAGTTCGCGATGGTGGCTGGGTTGGTGCTTGGACCGATTGTGTATTTGGTTGCACCGGGGCTGGATTTGCTCTGGACCGGGTTGATAGGCGGAACGGCGGCCTATTTCGCCACCCGCATCATGCGCCGAGGGTTTTCATGATGGGTTCTGTTGCAGACACCTGGTGGTGGCCTTTCGTGATGATCCTGGTTGCCGGCTGGTTTGCAACCGATGTTTGGCGCTGGATCGGTGTATTCGCGGGTGGCAGATTGCGGGAAGACAGCGAAATGCTGATCTGGGTGCGCTGCGTTGCCACTGCCTTGGTCGCCGGCCTGATTTCAAAACTGATCCTGTTTCCTCAGGGCATTCTGGCAGAAACACCGCTTTTGCTTCGTCTGGCTGCAACCGGCATTGGCTTCGGCGCATTTTTCCTGTCCCGCCAAAGGGTCATCGTTGGTGTTCTTGCTGCCGAGGTTTTTCTGATTGGTGGCTGGTTGCTGCTTGATAAGGTAGGCTGAAGTCTCCTGGGAAACATTCCAAATGCAGGAGGCGAAAATGACGGATCAGGTGGAACTCTTTTACGCCCCTCAGACCCGTGCCACTGGCGTGCGCGTGCTTCTAGAAGAACTCGGAGCACCCTACAAACTGAACGTCCTGAACTTCAAACTCGGTGAAAACCGCCAATCGGACTATTTGAAGATAAACCCGTCCGGAAAAGTGCCGGTTATTCGCCGCGGCGATGCAATCATCACCGAGCAGGTCGCAATTTATCTCTATCTTGCTGATCTATTTCCTGAAAGAGGCATTACACCGGCTTTGGACGACCCGCAGCGTGGACCGTACTTGCGCTGGTTTGTTTACATGGCGTCCTGTTTCGAACCGGCTTTGGTCGACAGGGCCTTGAATCGGGAAGAGCCGCCTCATTCGATGTCACCATACGGCACGTTTGACACGGTGATGGAGAATATGAGGGTTCGACTTGCAAACGGCCCATATGTTCTGGGAGAGCGGATGACCGCGGTCGACATCATGTGGGCGATGGGGCTGCGCTGGGGAATGATGTTCGGGATCGTTCCCGAATTCGAAGAATTCAAGACATTCACCGACAACTACTTTCAGAGGGATGCTCCGCGAAAGGTTCTGGAAGAGGATCAGGCGATGGCCGCAGAACAGGAAGATGCCGCTGTGCTTGCGGGAATTGCCTGACTTGTGATCAGGTGATCAAAGTTCCGGGCTAAGACGCAACGGCGTGCAACTCGTGATCCAGTCTGTTTTCAGAAACGGCAGAATTGCCTGGATCACATCGTCGGAATCGTGAATCAGAGCGGTCTTCCAGTCGAGCCAGCGGCGGTTGTCGTTGACCTCACCGGTCTCCAGGCAGTCGAAATAGACAGAACACCATTCGTGGTATGAGCTGCGCAGGATCATGCCTGTTGGGACGCAGAGCTCAAGCGTGACAAAGTCGGAGTGGGTCAGATCATAGTCCGACAAGAGCATGGTTGCGAGGTGGTTCAGGTTTTTCGGGTGCGTTTCATAAGTCCAGACAGGAGGGCGGGTTCCATCAGACAACCCGAGATTTTTCAGGAACGAACCCGCATATGTAAACGCAAGCCGGCCTTTCGCGCAGGCGTTGATGCCCTCCCATGCTGGTGTGTATTTGCCCGACTTATCAAACAGATCAAGCACACACGCCCGCTGAAACGAGAACAGGCGGGCGTGATCGGCAGACAAATTCAAGAGCGCATTCCGGATTAGTCGAGAGCGGCGCGGATCTTTTCCGCCTGCGCAGCGAGCAGATCATTGTCTGCCATTTCTCCGGTATGTGGCTTTAGGGAGACGCCGTCAAAACGTGGAATGACGTGAACATGCGTATGAAAAACGACCTGGCCACCAGCAGGTTCTGAAAACTGCTGAATCGTTGTGCCATCTGCATCAAACGCTTTGACAACGGTGCGTGCCAATTTCTGGACTGTTGCCATCACGGCATTCAGGTCTTCAGTCGCAATGTCGAAAATGTTGCGGGAAGGGGCTTTGGGAATCACCAGGAGGTGTCCGTCGCCACGAGGCATGATATCCATGATTGCGACGGTCATGTCGTCTTCATAGATTTTGTGGCTTGGCAGTTCTCCGCGCAGGATTTTGGCGAAAACATTCTGATCGTCATAGGCGGGAGTTGTCATGATCTGAAGTCCGTTTTGGTAGAAAATACGGTGGCGTCACTAGGCCGTTGCGCGGAGACTAGCCGCTGTATCCGCCAAGGGGCAAGAGGGAAGCCAGGTTCCTTCGATTGTTCAATCCAGTTAACTCGCCGTTCGTTTGACCGGCTCAATTCTGGCGGCCTCCGCGAGGCTGGATCCAATTGCCTGCAGGCGACTTCTGTCGGGCTTGTAAAACGTCCAGTTGCCGAATTTTTGCCGGTTACCAGCCCGACGTCAGACAGGGCACCTGAATTCAGCCGCTCGGAGCGAGGTGCGGAGACCTGGAGGCGTTGCGGTCTCTGGGGTGTCAGGGCATATCCGATATAGTGACGCGTTTTCATCTTCACGCAGTTCGTATTGCACGCGAACTAAGTGAACTCGGGCTCGAGGTTCCCCATCAGGTTCACTTCAATCAGGTGTTTGCAACGCTGCCCGGAAATGAAGAAAAGTGTGAGCAAATAGTCGCCAATGTTCAGGCGTCCGGTGAAGCTCTGTTCGGTTCTGCGACCTGGCAGGGACGGACGAGCTTTCGGATAAGTGTCTCAAACTGGACGACATCTGATGACGACGTGGACCGACTTGTATCGGCGATCAAAGACGCGCAAGCGCAGCAGTCATGACATTTCTGCTTCAGGGCTAAGTGGGGTTAGGGCTCGTTGACCTGCATGGATACCAACGTGTGTTAAACGTGTCCTGGCAGCGATTAGTCACATTACGGATGCCGAAAAAAGCTTGTGGGCGAGCACTGTGGAATACCAGCCGCTTGAGCCGTTAAAACTCGCGTTGCCGCTGCAACATTTCAACGAAATGGAATTTTCAATTGCACAGGACGTGATATGTCATCGCGCTGAGTTTGGAGGCAATTTCCTCTGGTTGCAGTCGCTTTGCATCACTGCCCTTTTTAGGAATCACTCCGTTCTGGTACAGGAACAGTTGAGCAATAGACCCTCTGATCGCGAAGTTCACATTTTGTGGAATGTTACCTATTGCGCTGGCGACTTCCGTAGCATTCAATTTTGCAACAACCACGCCAACGACGGCGCCACGAGCATTGACTGCGGGTCCTCCCGAGTTGCCAGGTTGCACCGGCGCTGAAATCTGCATGTTGACGCCATTGCCACCCAGACCCTTGAGCGACGTGACCGAACCTCGAGTGACATTCAGGCCACTCAATAGGCCGGTCAAGGGATACCCCGCGACGGTTATGTCTGAATTCAATGCAGCTGGACGATCAGCAAAAAACGCGACCTCTTCGTTCTGTAGGTCAGGCACGTGAATTAGAGCGAGATCGAACTGCTCATCACTTGCGATCAGTGATGCCTCCAGGTCCTTTACAGTTAGCAGTTCACATTCATTGACGACATGAGCATTCGTAAGGAGATGCCCCTCAGAAGACACGGCAAACGCCGTGCCGGAAGACTTTTGCCTTTGTTTGGGGGCGTCTGAAGGTTTACCGCTTTCAGCCATTTCACGGTTGCCGCGAGACTTTCTTTGCTCCTTCTCCAAATTCTTTTCGCCTTCGGCAAGTAGCTCAAGAAGCTCTTCACTCATGTCTACAAATCGCCGGGAAGGACCAATTGGTCTGGCTTTTCCTGGTTGTAAACTTGCCATTACGAGGTTCAGTCGCTCGAATTCGTCATGGCTCGCAAAAAATGAAACTGTTTTCCAGGTGCGCTTGAGTTTGGTTGAGAAGGAATACACAAGACCGTTTTCTGTTTCGGCAAAGGTGATCCAAAAGTCCTTTTCCCGAACCCTTTTGGCAAACTTGACATCGTCTTCGTCAGGAAGATGGTATTCTTGCATGCGAGCTGCTTCATCAAGCGACTCATAAACATATAAGCCGCCTGAATAATACTTGCGGTAGCCGTCGATTTCGCTTTGCTCGACAATGGTCAGGGTTGGCGTGAGGATGGAAATATCGACACCATCAAAATAGTTGTACTCCCATCCGTGCAGTCTGAATTCGATTACCGTTTGCGCAACCAAATAGAGTGCTGAGAAGTTTGTGGGTTTGCCCGGGTCGATCTGCATCTTGTCGTTGTAGTTTTCCAAAGCCTCTTGGCTCCTGGAGTCCCAGGTGCCATCGAGCGCTGAGAAATAGACGCCTTGGAATGCCAAGCCGGCTTGTACAAACCGTCGTTCTGAGAAGGACAAGTACTCAGGATCAAAGATTGCGTTTGCATCGTGAAAGCTATTGGAAATTGCCGGGTTAGCCAGACAAAGAAAGACAAAGAGCGAAGTAATCAGATATCGCATTTTCCGCCCCACAGCATATCACCCTAGTTCCTCCAATATGGCGCAGCTAAACCCAGGGCTGCAAGACGTGGTCGTTCTTTTTTTGAGTTTGGATATTCCTTGTGCTTTGTTTTTTCAGAGAAAAAAGACCATGGAAGGGGACGCGCTCAGGGGAGGTTGGGTGAGGGTGTCCTGAACGACTTGGTGGCTCTTCGTTGGGCAGCAGGGTCGAAAGCGTTTTCTTTAGAGACAGCAAGATCGGTGTTCCCGAAAACCAATGTCGGTACATTGGAAACTTCCCAGACTTGCGCCAGGTTCATCAGAACAAGAGCGTCGGGATAGTTTAAGGCTAGATCCCGTCCACAAGGGCGAGCGTTTGGCCCGCGTCAGCTTTCCGTATCCAGTTCATTTCCGAAGTCCCGGCGTTTGAAGTTGGCAAGTTCTGGATGGGACGAAAGAGTGACATGTTTCCTGTGCTGACATCAGCGCGTCTATTGACGAAAGTCGGAAGTCGCTTCGGTTCACTCCAGCGAAATTCGAACTCTTCGAAATGGAGAGTCAGTTGCACTTAACGAGATGGGTAATGCTGCTGAGGTTCGACGCAATCTCCTCGGGTTCAAGCAAGTTGTCATTCTCAGCATTCTTTGGCGTAATCCCGTTCTGGTGCAGGAACAATTGGGCAAACGTTCCTCTGATCGCGAAATTTACGTTTTGAGGAATGTCTCCAATCACACTCGCCACATCGGCCCCGCTCAAAGAGGCAACAACCACGCCGACGATGGCGCCCTGAGCATTGACTGCAGGACCTCCCGAATTTCCGGGTTGCAACGGCGCTGAAATTTGCATTGTGACACCGTCTCCGGCGAGACCTTTGAGAGAGGTTACTGATCCTCGTGTAACATTCAGTCCGCCGAGCAAACCTGACAATGGATATCCAGCGACTGTAACATCGGAATTCAGTGTGGCCGGTATTGTCGCAAACGTTGCGATACTGTTGACCTGCAAGTCCGGGACTTGCAGGAGCGCCAAATCGAATTGATCGTCGCTTGCAATTACCGAAGCTGGATGGCCCTTTACTTCAAGTGTTTCACATTCTCTCACCACGTGTGCATTCGTCAGCAGGTGTCCTTCTTGCGAGACAATGAAACCAGTTCCGGTGCTTGAGACGGGTTCTTTGTCCTCCTGCTGTTGCTCGGCCTTCGCGATTTGCTCGCTGCGAGCCCGTTCCTCGGATTCTTTCTCTTCCAGTTTCTCCTCGAAACTGTTGGTCAGCAATGTAAATCGGCGAGATACGGATATGAGCCCCGGACTACCTTTCCTGATCGTTGGAAGGATGAGGTTTAATCGGCCAAGGTCTTCTTCTGGAGCCGATATGAGAAACGTTGACCAGCGGTTTCCAATTCGTGTTGAATCTACGACTTGCACGCTGTTTCCTACCCTCAGAATGGTACTCCAGTGATAGCTGGATTTTTGTCTTGAGATTTCGCCGCCTTTTTCCGCCACATGTTCATGAAATCTGCGCATCGACGTTTTGGTTTGTCTCGAATAATAGATCTTCAAGCCTGTGCTAGTGCCTTTGTATCGACCTTGTGGAGCACTCCCGGGTTTTTCTTCTACAAGCTCCAGATCCGGCGCAAAGAACGAAAGGTTGGAGTCCGTCAGATGAAATTCACCCCAGTCATTCGTCCTGAATTCTATGACTGTGTCGGCAACCAGCAACATCACGACCCAATTCGGAACGTAGCTTGAGTCGGATATGTTTTCGCTTCTCTCAAAGTAGTTCTTTAGAGCTCTCGTGCTATTTCGACCCCAAATACCATCAAGTTCGTCGAAATAGTCCCTGGTCAAGGAGAGAGCCGCCTGGACAAGGATTCTTTCGGATTTGCTGAGTGTCTTCGGATCGAAACGTCCGTCAGGATCGTTGAAGTTCATGGCGAATGCGCTGCTGACAAACCCGACAGTGATAATCCAAGTTAAGAGCAGTGCGCGCATTGCAATCCCTGTGGTGTAAAGAACTGATTTTGCAATATGATACAGCTAAATCCTGGGTGGCAAGTCCCGGCTGGTGCATTCGCTGAGGAGATTTGAAATAGGCGCGACGAATGTTGGCGGAAACCGCATCTGCCGCAATACGACAGATGCGGAATCAGGGGTAATTCAGGCCGCCTGATCCAACGCGGCGGTGTTGGCAACAAGCTTTGCGACGCCTGCGAAGTCGATCTTGCCCGAGCCCAGAACCGGCACCTTGGACACCACCCGGACCTCCGCAGGGATCATCAGGTCCTGTGCACCTCGACCCTTCGCGGATTCGATGAAAGTTGACCGGTTGGCGTCGGGACACTCCGTCACAAGAATGAGTTTTTCGCCTTTGCGCTGATCCTTTACAGCAGCGACAGCTGACAAGTGTTCGGGCCAGATCTGGCCGGCGAGGGATTCGACTGCGGCCAGGGAGACCATTTCTCCGCCGATCTTGGCAAAGCGCTTGGCTCGACCCTTGATGGTAATGAAACCATCGGTATCGATTTCCACGATGTCTCCCGTATCGTGCCACCCGTCTACCAAAGGCTCGACCACACCTGGATTATCTGCCTTCAGATAACCGACCATCACATTCGGGCCGGACACATAAAGACGACCGCCTGTTTCGACTCCCGGAACCGGCTCAAGTCTTGCAGTCATGCCTGGCATCAACTTGCCGACAGTACCTGGCTTGTTGAACATCGGCGTGTTGATGGCGATGACCGGTGCGGTTTCTGTTACTCCATAGCCTTCCAGAACGCGCAAGCCGAAGCGTTCCATATAAGTTTCGCGCGTGGATGCCTTGACCGGTTCAGCACCTGCAAAGCAATAGCGCAATGAGCGGAAGTCATATGCGTGGGCGACGCGGGCATAGCCATTGAGGAACGTATCGGTGCCGAACAGGATCGTTGCGTTGGAGCTGTAGATCAGCTCCGGAATGATCCGGTAATGCAATGGAGAGGGATAGAGATAGGTCGGCACGCCTGAGATAAGCGGCAGGATCGTGCCGGCGGTCAGACCGAACGAATGGAACATCGGCAGGACGTTGAACACCTTGTCTGATGGGGTGAAGTCGATCCGTGCCGCAGCCTGATTGGCGTTGGCCAGAATGTTCTTGTGCGTCAACACAACACCTTTTGGTGTGCCTTCAGAGCCTGATGTGAACAGGATCACGGCCTTATCATTTGATCCACGCTCTACGATTGGACGTTTGCGGGTAAGAGCTCCTTTGATTTTCTCCAGGATGCTGATCTGAGTGCGCACCTCATCCAGCCATATGAAATTCACATGCGGTTCCAAGCCGGCAACCAAGGCCTCCAGGTTGGCCTGTTTGACAAAGGTGCGGGAGGACAGAATTGTTGCGACTCCGGCGGCACAACATGCTGACAGAATGTTTTCCTTGCCGGCAGTGAAGTTGATCATTGCCGGAACCTTGCCAGCGGACATAGTCGCCAGCACGGTAACAGCAGAGCCATTGGCATTTGGCAGCATAACACCCAGGGTTTCTTCTTTGCCGGTGAGCTTGGCGATTTTCCGGCCGAGGACCGAAACACCTGTCAGAAGCTTGCCATAGCTCAACTTGCCGGACAGAGGGTCCTCAAGGGCAGGCGCAGAAAATCCACGTTCCTTGGCCGTTGAAATAACTTCGTCCACGATGGTGTTGTTTTCGGCGAGGCTCGTCTCGAACATCAGGTCCGACATCACCTGATAGAGCTCGCTTCCAGCGGCAGCGCGGCGCTTGCGCCCCTTCAGGTCTTCCGGCAATTCCAGGCGTTTCGGTTCCATGATTGTGACCCTCACTTTCGGGAACAGGCGTTTGCGGATCTGTGCGGGGTTCAGATAGGAGAAAGGTGTTTTCTCCAATCCGTCGATGCGGATGGGCACGATCATCGCTCCGGTCTTGTCTGCGACCATTGCGGCTCCGTCATAGACCTTCATCAGGCCACCGGTGACCGTTAAGCGGCCTTCCGGAAAAATGACCATCGGTTCACCTGACTTCACCACCTTGATCAAGGAGCGCGTAGCCATCGGTTTGGCAGGGTTGATCGGCAGTGCATTGGCGAGTTTCAGGAACGGCTTTACCCACCAGCGTTTGGCAATTTCGTAGTCCACGGCGAAGGTCGGAGCCTTGTCTGCCAGGGTCAGCGCAAGACCTGCATCCAGATAACTGACGTGGTTCAGAGCAAGAATTGGTGCCTCTCTGGCTTTTTCCAGGTTTTCCAGCCCTTTCACCTCCATCCGGAAGATTGCACGGTAAAGAACGGAAACTGCATCGCGAACAGGGTTGGTCGGCAAGATTTTGAACATCAACACACAGGCGAAGGCGTTGAGAACTGCCAGTGCAATCATGATCGTTGACAGAGAGATGCCAGCCTTCTGCGCACCGGCAAGAACAAGTCCGCCGATAGTCATCATTCCAGCGCCAAGGGCATTGGCGCCTGCGATACGACGTGCGCGGCTTTCTGGCTTTGCCCAGGATTGCAGGGCGGTAAAGGTGGGAACCACCAGAAGCGCTCCGGCAATCGCGAGACCTGCCATGTCCAGGCTAAGACGAATTACTCCGTCACGCTGAATGAACTCCATCAGATTGGCGGAAGGAACAGCGGTGGGAAGTCCATAGAGGACGATAGCTGCGTCCATGCAGAAGTATGCCAGCAGGGCGGTGCCGACAGGCGCAGGCAACAGGACTACACGGCCGGCGGAGACCCAAGCGGCGAGAGCCGATCCTATGCCGATCGACACTGCGAAGATGGTCAGGAAATAGGTGACAGCGGATTCATTGCCTCCAAGGCTGTCGGATACGATCAGCGGCAGAACCGAAAGAACAATGGCACCGATCAGCCAGAACCAGGCGTTCATAAGCGCAACGCGGAAGAGACGTTTGTCGGCTTTCAGATCGGAAAGGATCCTCCAGGTTGAGGTTGCAATGTTCCAGTCGATTTTGAGTGCTGGAGCTGCCGGGGGAACAGACGGTATCTGACGGCTTGTCAGGTAGCAGGCGATCGCCAGAGCGATCATGACAGGCGCAAATATCAACGCAGGCGCTCCGGACGTGAAAAGCATTCCTGCAGATATTGTACCGCCCAGAATGGCCAGAAACGTTCCAGCTTCAACCCATGCATTGGCCCGAGGCAGTTCAGCGGATTCCAAAAGGTCCGGCAGCAACCCATACTTGACCGGACTGAAAAGTGCGGACATTGCGCCGAATACAAAGAGTGCGGAAAACAGGATGGGAAGGGATGAGAGTGCCATGCCGGTGATAGCCAATCCCGCCCCTGCAATTTCCACGAGCTTGGTCACTCTTGCGACCCTGGACTTGTCGTAGCGATCGGCAAGTTCTCCGCCAAGGGCGGACAAGGCGAGAAAGGGGACGATGAAGACCGCACCTGCCAGAGCGATGAGCGCGCCTGTGTTCCCAGAGGTCATACCTGTTGCGGCGACCTGAAACAGAACCAGAAAGATCAGGGAATTTTTCAGGAAATTGTCATTGAACGCCGAGAGAAACTGGGTCCAGAAAAGTGGCGCAAACCGCCTGGATTTCATAAGTGAGTTGCTCATCTCTTTTCCTCCCGGGCGACCAAATACGGCGCGCCCGTTTGATGTGATAAAAAAATTAGTCCTGGTCCGGCTTGCTGATATCCATCAGCAACTTCTCGGTCTTTGCGTCTTCCAGGCGGTTATGGAATTTTTCGGACTCGTCGCGGTCCCGGAGCGTCTTGGTGAGCGTGACGGCGGTGTGTACCAGCATGATCGATGCCATGGTGTAGAAGCCCTTGGCCGAGAAACTGGCTTCCAGATTGTAAATGCCGAGTGCCATCATGATCGCGGCAACAGCGAAGCTGGCCATGGTAAAGATGGTCCAGTTATTGGAATGTTTGATTTGTGCTTCCTGCATGGGAAATTCCTTTCTCAGCTACTTTTTTCAATAAGAAGAGGTGTTTCAGCTCTCAGGCGTGCGAGAACGTCATCCGCGCGGTTGCGGACAGGTTCGCCGCATCCGGCATCAGCAAGTTTTTCGATGAGGACTCCGGGGTTGTCTGCGGAGGCCAGAATTGCGAATTCCTTGTCTGCAAGTTGATCACGTTCCTGCTGCTGCAGAATGGTTTTCAACTGCTCTTCTGCCTGGGTCAGCGATGACTGCCCTGTTGCAGAACCCAGAGATTGAGCTTTCTGGATGTGCTCTCTCACCTCGGCAGTGCGTTCTCCACGTTTGAGCGCCCGCAATCGGTTCTGTGACCGATTTAGGGTCTCCGTGAGAGATACGAGTTCCTTGTCGAACGTGCGAATGGCTGACTTGAGGGCAGATTTTTCTTCTTCCAGTTGGGCGATGGCTTCTGCAGCTTCGCGAGCCAGCGGTTCCAGACCCTTCAGGAGAGCGTTTCTTGCCCGGTTCTCCAGATCTTCAATGGAATTTCTTATTTGCTTCAGGCGCTTGCGATCCTGCTGCTGCTCTGCTTTTGCCCGTGCAAGCGCTGCCTGAGCAGCTCTGACCGAGTTTGCCGCGTTGCGCAGATTGGCGTTCAAAACTGCCAAAGACTGACGGTTTTGATTGCTGGTTAGGCTGCTTTTAAACAGCGCCTTCAATTGACTCATGAACGGTTCAAACATATCGCCTCCAAAAAGTGAACTCAGTTCACTTTTAATGGAGGTGCCAGGAAATGGCCGGTATTCAAAAAGCGAAAAGTGAAGAGACACAAAGGCGAGTTCTGGACGCTGCAGTCAAGGCAGTTGAAGCCGGCGGATTGGACGCGGTGAACATCCGCAAGATTGCTGCGGAAGCAGGCTACTCGGTAGGTTCTGTTTACAAGCACTTTGCCGATCAGGACGAGCTGCTCATCGCCGTCAATGCCTTGACGCTGGAGCGTATCAGAAAGGAGATGTCACACACGGTTAAGGATGTGGAAGATCCGTTGCTGCAGCTAAGGGCGCTCGCCAAAACCTATCTGGATTTTGCGCGAAACAATCGGAACCTGTGGACAGCTTTGTTTGTGCACCGGCTGCCGCAGGGCAGGCCAGTGCCTGAGACGCACATTCAAGGCAACATTGCGCTGTTGACTTTCATTGCTGCTCCATTGCGTCAGTTGGACCCCGAGTTTTCCGATGAGCAGCTCGCGGCGCGCACACGTACCTGTTTTGCGGCAGTCCATGGTCTGGTCGAGATCAGCCTTGAAGAACGATTTGTAGGTCTATCGGGAGACGCAATGGATAGTGAACTGATGTACCTCGTTGATCGGCTCGCCGGTGTTTGAGCGGTTGCCAGTTGTCGTTGAATGGAACTGTGATCAGGTTCCACAAAACGTTCTGTAGGGTCCGAATTCACTTGGGGCCGGGCCGGCGTAAGCGCCAAACTCCGGTTTTTCGTCGAAAGGCGAGGCCAGGACTCTTATCAACTGTCGAACCGGATCGTAATTACCTGTTTCAGCGGCCTGCAGCGCTTCTTCAACCTTGTGATTGCGTGGGATGTAAACCGGGTTGATCCGGTCCATACCGGATTTTAGATCTGTCGGCTGCGTATCTTCTCGCGCAAGTCGTGCCTGCCAGTTGGACACCCAGTCATCAAACGGTTCAGTATCCTGGAAGAGGGATCGGGCTTTTCCGGGTTCACCGATAGCAGCCGCACTGAGGCTGCGGAACAGCATCGTGTAGTCGACATTTTGCTCATGCATCGTGGTGAGCAATTGTTCGAAAAGCGCCTGGTCACCTTCCACTTCGCTCCTCAGACCAACCTTCATGCGCATGCCGTTCAGCCAAGCCTTGCGATATAGCTCAGGAAATCTGTTGAGTTCTGCACTTGCACTTTCCACGGCCTTGTCCGGATCGTCGGCATTGATGAGCGACAAAAGCGCTTCGGCAAGCCTGGCAAGGTTCCATTGAGCGATCATTGGCTGTCGTCCGAAGGCATACCGGCCACCATGATCGATGGAACTGAAGACGGCAGCCGGGTCATAAGTATCGATGAAGGCACAAGGACCGTAGTCGATTGTTTCACCGGATATGGTCGTATTGTCTGTGTTCATGACACCGTGGACAAATCCCACCAGGACCCATTGGGCAACCAATGAGGCTTGTCTTTCGGTCACCCGTTGCAAAAGTTTGAGATACCGGTCTTCTGCATCAACAATATCCGGGTCGTGCCTGGCTATTGCGTAGTCGGCGAGTTGGCGAACTTTTTCGGTTTCGCTGCGCGCTGCAAAAAACTGGAACGTGCCGACCCGCAGGTGACTGCTTGCGATCCTTGTAAGCACCGCTCCGGGTTTGGGGCCTTCGCGGAAAATCGTTTCGCCCGTTGTTACTGCCGCCAGCGCTCTGGTGGTTGGAATTCCAAGGGCATGCATCGCTTCGCCGATGATGTATTCGCGAAGAACCGGGCCAATCACAGCCTTTCCGTCTCCGCCCCGCGAAAACGGTGTCGGGCCGGAGCCTTTCAGCTGAATGTCTTTGCGTTTGCCCAAGGTGTCGATCACTTCGCCGATCAGTAAGGCTCGCCCGTCTCCCAATTGAGGTGAAAAACCTCCGAATTGATGACCGGCATAAACCTGGGCGAGGGGAGATGCCCCATCGGGCTTGCGAGTACCTGCAAAGATTTCTGCACCTTCAGGCGTATTCAATTCGTCTGGATCGAGACCGAGTTCGCGTGAGAGCGGCTCGTTGAACAAAACAATTCTGGGTTCGGGCACCTTCGCGCCTTCCCAGTCAACGTAAAACCCAGGCAGGTCGCGGGCATACGAATTGTCAAAGGGGAAATGCGGTGAGCCAAGCTCCATCAGGTTGTCCAGTCGCAGATATAGAAGCCAATTGTTTGCTCTCTAGCATTTAGTTTGTGCGACTGGAATGTCTAGCAAATGGTGCTTCAGACGAAATCAAATCCTGGAAAGCTGTCCGTACAGCTGGACGTGGCAAATCAACTGGTCAGTTGCCCGACGAATGAGTGGCAACGTTTCAGAAACAGGACGAAACGAGGTTCCGAAAACTCTCTTTCGATATTGAGCCGAACAAAACGCAATTTATCATGATGGAGCTACGAAGTTACCCGAGCCGGTGTGGGGGGCTTCTTGGAGGTTCCGGCTTGCGGTCAATGAACAAGAGGATTGGAAAACCGGCTAATGGTCCAGTCTTCTTCTGATTTCCGAGGGGTTTATTCCAAAATGTTGACGAAAGGCCCTGGTAAACTGGCTCGGGTTTGAAAATCCGACTTCAAGCGCAATGTTCAGAATTGGCAGCGCGCTGTTGGTCAAAAGATTCCGGGCGGTTTCCATCCGGTTTTGCCTCGAGTACCGGGCCGGACTGCTGTCGTAGATTTCTCTGAAGCCACGTTTCAGGTCACTCGTGTTCAGCCCGACTTGTCTGCTGAGCTCCACGACGGTTGGTGGCTGGTCAAGACAGCGACGCAGGATCTCGGCGGCCTTCCTGATTTTTATTGTGGTTCGCAGCGGTAACGGAGAGTTGCTTGTGGTGTTCGTAACCAGAGGACTGCCGCGCGTATAGGTCCAGGAAAGCAGGCTTAATATCCCTGTTTCCAGCTCCAGCACGTTGAGATCTGATGGTAATCGTTGTCGGAGAATGCGCTGACAAATTTCCGAGCCGTTGCCATCCAGTTCAATTTGCTGGTGTTTGGGCAGGAGCTCGATTTCGGATTGGGTTTTACCTTCAAGAAGGAAGCGGCCGATTCTGCAATTTGGTCCTTGCGGGCATGTATTGCACCACTCCGGAGATATGAAGGCAACCAGACCGAGTGCCGCCCGATTCAGGAAGTCGATCTGGCAGGGGGCTTCGTTCACGGCCCGGAACAGGTGCATTTTCCTCGCGGCGAGGTTCTGGGAATTTTGCCGCTTATGGAGCTGGATATCGCCTGCAAGAGAGCAACAAAGGTATACTCCAGTCTGATTTAGGCGGACTGGTTCATCCGGCAAACCTTCCGGATGAAACAATGTGACCCACGTATTATGGCGAAGCGTGTAAGTTTTGGAGGCAGTGTAAACTGCGGAACCCAGCTGTTCCATTTTTCCCTAGTTGCCCCAAAATCAGATGCGCCAATGACGCTTCCTTTGTCGGCTATCAGCAACTCGTCGAGTGGATCCGTTGAGCGATGGCCGCTAAAATATGAGTATTTTGTTCATAATATAGGGGTGACTTG
>JBCCVB010000051.1:0-38974 GCA_039195965.1 Pseudomonadota bacterium | reverse complement strand
GCCTTGGTTTCGGCGACATCGCGTGGATAGACCGAGACGACACAGGCTCCCTTTTGATGGGCTGTCATCATCACGACCTCGGCCTGCGAATTGTCCAGTCGGAACTCGCCCTTGAGGACCAGAACGACAAATTCACGCGGCGTAAAGTCATCATTCAGAAGAACGACCTTGTACAGTTTCGGTTTTTGAACCTTCGTCTTCTTCTGAAACTTAGGTTTTAGATCAACATTGCTCATCGCACTGGCCTAAGCTTGTCCCCCGGTTCAGAGGCCCAGTTAACTTCAGGTGAGAGCTCACCAATTCTCTGAAATCTTTACCGGCTTTTCCGGCGTTTTATTCCTCAGACACCGCCCGTACGGGAAACCTGATGCCGAAATCGGTTCTCCAGCGGGCGCATCTGGATATCTACCCACTATAATGCAACGCAATATCGAAGAAAACATGACGTTGCTCAAAGATTGGCAATTTCTAAGCACCGTTCCCGAAATCAGAACAGATCCGAGTGCACGCTTCCGGCGTAGGACACCATAAGGCGGCCGACAGAATTCCGGAGGTATTG
Source organism: Pseudomonadota bacterium (assembly GCA_039195965.1). Taxonomy (GTDB): domain Bacteria; phylum Pseudomonadota; class Alphaproteobacteria; order Rhizobiales; family Stappiaceae; genus Roseibium. The sequence goes on along the minus strand of JBCCVB010000051.1, from coordinate 38,415 downwards.
TCAATGTTGTCTCACAAGATGAATGCAGTCGTTCGTGGAACGCTCTTCGCCCTATCCGTTCTTGTGTTTGCAATGGCGCCCTACGTGACGCAGCCGGCATTTGCGGACATCGGTCCGGCAGGCCGGTCGGTGCCGTCAGCCGAACTGGTCGGCAAGGGCCGCATGACCTATCTGGGCTTCAAGGTTTTTGATGCAGAACTTTATGCGCCCAAGGGCTCCTACAGCTCCAGCGCCCCTTTCGCTCTGAAGCTCACCTATCTGCGAAATTTCAAAGGCAAGAAGATCGCTGAAAGCTCCGTTGATGAAATCAAAAGGCAAGGCGGAGTGTCTCAACAACAACTAGATGCATGGGGCAAGAAAATGCAGGCCATCTTCCCGAATGTGTCTGCGGGTCAGTCCATCACAGGAGTGCGCACTGCCAACGGCAGTTCCGTCTTTTATCTCGGAAGTCGAAAGATCGGAACGATCAGCGATCCTGCCTTCACCAAACGGTTCTTCGCGATCTGGCTCGGCAACAACACCCGGAACCCGAGGTTACGGGCAAAACTCGTCGGGGCCGGTTCGTGACAGGCGACGAAAGCAGTATCAACGACGCCAGCACGAATGAGCAATTTTTCGGTCAGCAGCAAAATCACGGTCTGGTTGAGCGGTCGGAAAATGAAACGACACATCGTTCAATTTCGTCCTCCAGGCTCGCCACCTACAGCGCAATGGCCTTCCCTCTCGCTTTCGCGGGCTTGCCGATCTATCTGCACGCGCCGGATTTCTATGCCGTCACTCAGCAGGTTCCATTGGCGGTACTGGGCTCTGTTCTCCTTGCGCTAAGGCTTATCGATGCGATCCAGGACCCGTTTATCGGAAGCTTGAGCGACAGGTTTCACAGGTACAGGAGCGGGATCGTGATTGCCGGAGCGATTTTGCTGGGAACCGGCTTCTGGATGCTTTTCCATCCGGTTCAGCAGGCGACCGTCGCCTGGTTTGCTGCCTCCGTGCTCATCTGCACGACCGGTTTTTCCGTGGTGTCCATAAATTTCCAAACCCTTGGCGGTTTGTGGCTGACCAGCTCAGCGGAGCGCACCCGAATTACTGCCAGCCGCGAAGCTGTCGGACTTCTCGGCCTTCTGGTGGCTGCGATAACACCGCCGCTTCTGGCAAGAGCGGGAGGTCCTGCCGACGCTTTCCATTGGCTGACGCTCGGCTACTTGCCCCTTCTCGGCATTGCCTGTTGGCTGCTCCTCAGCTGGATGCGTAAAACGCCCATGGAAACCCCGGCCCCAACCCGTCAACAAGGAGGCTGGCGATCGCTTTTGAAGGACCGTTGGCGCGCGCTTTTCTTCGGCACTGTTTTCCTGAATACCTTCGCCAGCTCCATTCCGGCAGTCCTGGTCCTGTTCTTCGTCCGAGACCGGCTGGGTGCTGAAGCTTATACAGGTCTGTTTCTGCTGGCCTATTTCCTATCCGGCACGCTTTCGATGCCGTTCTGGACGCGCCTGGCCCGAAAAACCAGCAAACTTCGGGCCTGGCAAATCTCGCTTGCAGCTGCCATTGCAACCTTTTTCTGGGCAGCATTCCTGGGTGAAGGAGATCTTGTTGCCTATGCCCTTGTTTGCATGCTGTCCGGGTTGGCACTCGGAGCGGATCTTGCCCTACCACCCGCAATCCTGGCTGACCATATTGAGGCCGACGACCGTCAACGGGAAGCCTCTCGCCTTTTTTCCGTCATGGCTTTCCTCTCAAAATCTGCGCTTGCTATCGCAACAGGATTGTCCCTGCCGCTGTTGGGCCTGTTCGGCTACCACCCGAACGTTTCAATGACAGCGGAACTGGATTTCGCCCTGAGCTTTACCTATGCAGGCCTTCCCTGTCTGTTCAAACTCGTCACGCTTGGCGGTTTGATCTTCTTTGAAAAAGATCTTGCGCCTAACAAATCAACCGTGTGAGGCTTCTCGAAACTCATCATATCTGTCGGAAACCGGCGAATGTCTGTGCGCCCACCTCAACTGAACACTCTTGCCGACAAGGATCCGCTGACAGCGGCGCTCGAGCAGGAGGTATTCAACGAAAAAGCCTCAACGCTCATCCGACTGAACAAGAAGCTGGAAGATGCTCTCGAATTGTTGAAACAGAGCGCCGACGATCCGGAACGCTCGGAAGAAGAGCACTTCGATCGGCTGGCGGCAGCGGGCGAAGCCTTGTGGCATGTCACCATCCAGCGTGAGCTGTGCGGTCTGCGGCAACACAAGGCGTTCCTCGATCATCTGAAAATTCCCAAGGCTGTTCGTCTTCGAATGGGGCCTGCAAGCTCTTTCAAACCTCCCTCAAACAAGGGAAAAGGCTGAGAAAAGGACCGCATGTGACAAAGGTCACTTCCCTGTTGATGGCCACAGCCTAGTGAAAAGAACCAGTTGCATCTTCGCTGCAGCAATGGTTTTTTCTGGGGGCTAATTGCAAGATGAGTTATTTACTGTCGCTATCAGCGAACTATTTGTTGCCGCTACGGTTCGCTGGTGCTGAGGCCTGTGCCCGGCGCCTATTACACGACAACGCCAAGCGCAGAGCGAATATTATGTGCAGGAAGACCGGACTGCTTAGGTATCAACCTCGTTTTTTGTTTGCAGGTTGCCTGATATTGGGAATGCTTTTGAGCCCGACCCAACCGTCCACGTTCTTCATCCAATCCGCTTATGCCCAGTCGGTACGGGTCGTGCCAGAGGGCAACCGCTACAAATCCCAACCGAAAATCCCTTACGCCTCTTCCCGTCGCACGTCCGCGTCCAAGTCTTCATATGACGCCAAATTCGACAAGGTGCTGGCAGTTCTGAAGCGCGACCGGAGGCTGATGTCTTCGATCAAGCGCGTATCGAAACGTTACGGCATCGACCCAATCCACATCGTCGGTGCGATTGTCGGCGAACACACCTATAATTACGACACGCTGGACAGCGCCCAGTCCTACTACGTGAAGGCCCTTGCATATGCGGGCATCCGGTTTGACTTCGAGCTTGATGGCGAACATGTGGATACCTTCGTTCAACGCCCCCAGTTCGACCGCTGCCGCAAGGATCACGTCCAGAAAAGCAGTGACCGCCGCTGGTCCTGCTATGAAGGTGTTTGGAACAGCAAGTTCCGGGGCCGCAAGGTAGATGGCGTTCGGTATCCGAAAAAGAACTTCAATGAAGCATTCTTCCAACCGCTCTATGCTGGCCAGAGTTTCGGATTGGGTCAGCTGAGCCCGCTCACCGTCTTGAAGATGACGGATCGCGTCTCGCGCCAAAGCAATTTCCGCAAGCTGCAAGCCAAGGATTCCGAAGCCGTCTACAAGGCGACCATGGATCCCAATATCTCGCTCCATTACATGGCCGCGATTATTCAGGACGCTATTGCCGCCTACAAGTCCGTGGGCAAGGTGGACATTTCCAATAATCCCGGACTGACGGCGACGCTCTACAATCTCGGAGACCCCTGGGGCAGAGCGGCAAAGTTCCGCAGGACCGGCCAGTCCTGGCCCCGCGAAAACTATTATGGATGGCTGGTCAATGACCGGATCGACGACCTGAGAGCCCTTTTCTAGAGTGTTTCTTGAAAAGCTCTGAACAGGGCTCCGGAGCCTTGTTTCATCAAGTCAGGAATGGGTTGGTCGCGCGTTCGTGGCCGAGCGTAGAGGCTTGACCGTGCCCCGGCAGGAATGAGACGTCGTCGCCCAGCGGCAACAGCTTTTCCTTGATGGACCTGATCAGCGTCTCGTGGTTGCCTCCTGGCAGGTCCGTCCGCCCGATAGAGCCGGCAAACAACACATCACCAGAAATCGCAAAACGCAGTTCCTTGTCGAAAAACACAAGGTGACCCGGAGAGTGGCCCGGGCAATGAAGGATGTCGAACATCCGCCCGGCGATTTCCACCTGCTCACCTTCGGACATCCAGCGGTCTGGGGTGACCGGCTTCACGCCATCCACTCCAAATTGAGCAGCCTGATCCGCAACTCTTTCGATCAGCGGCTGGTCTGCTTCGTGAGGACCTTCGACCGGAACACCGAGCGCCTCCGCAAGATCTGCCGCGCCGCCCACGTGATCGATATGACCGTGAGTGAGCACGATCTTCTCGACATTGACGCCATACTTTTCGATTGCAGCCTGAATCCGGTCGATGTCTCCCCCCGGATCGATCACGGTCCCGCGAAGCGTCTTGGGGTCCCAGATGAGCGAACAATTTTGCTGAAACGGCGTGACGGCAATGACCATAACCTGGATTGGCGGTGTTTCGGGCTGGCCGTTTTCCTGGTGGCCACCCATATCGGAATCACTTGTCTCTTGCGGCACAACCGCCTCCTTTCACGAGGAATTCACTCGCAACAGCAACAAATACGGGACAAAGCCTGCCGGTATCGTGTTTCTGCCTTGTGGCGGCTTCACCTTGCCGCGTGCATTTCGTACAAGATGTATAGGCCAGACGGCAATCACAATCGGATATCCGAACCTTATGACGCTCAGACTGTTGACCTTCCTGATTTCCGCCACCGCAGCACTTGTGGCTGCAACCGGCGGGATGGCACAGCCAGGCCGCACTGCGCCCAATTTCGAGGGCTGGACAGTCGATTGCGGCAACACCGGCGTATGCTTCGCTTCTTCTTTCACCCGCAGCCAATCGGTGTGGGTGGACTTGCGCATCATCCGGGACTGGCAGGCCGAGGCCCAGCCGCTGGTTCGTCTGACAACAAATACGGAACTTCCTCAAGAAGGTATGATCCGATTTGAAGTCGACGGTCAGTCGATCGAGGAGCTCCCGGTCGAACAGCTGCGCGAGATGCAAACCGCGGTGGTCCCCCCTGCCGGTTTCCGGCCACTTGGCGGCGAAGGTTTCTGGTACCCGACAGGTCCGGCGACCGCGACACTCCTGAAAGCCATGCAGAAAGGCAAGGAGCTGACAGTGCACCTGACCGCAGCCAATGGATCGGACGCCATTGCAGTTCCGGTTCAGCTGCAGGGGCTCAAGGCAAGTCTCCTGTGGGTCGACAATCGACAGGACCGGACAGGAACGGTGGCAGCGATTGTCGCTCCCGGCACGGCACCGGCAAAGGACGCGCCTCACGCCATTCCGCTCATGAGCCCGGACCAGCTGCCTCCCGAAGTTGCCGCGATCTGGTCGGCGAACCGGTTGTGCTCGGCAATCGACCCGACAATCTTCGCAAGTTTGAACGCCGTGCGCGTTCCTCTTGCCGACAATGCATCGCTCTACATCGTCCCGTGTGGGGCGCCTTCGGCCTATAACAGCCCTTATGTTGCAATCCTTTCCGGCAAGGACGGCGCCGCCCGCCAGGTTCACGTTGCACGGATGTCGGACAAGGGTCCTGTTGCAAGTGACCTCATCTACAACGCCAGATGGATCCCGGCGGATCAGCAGCTCGTCAGCTACTTCAAAGGCTCCGGTGTTGGCGAGTGCGGCCTGTGGAACCGGTGGAGCTGGAACGGAACAGGTTTGGTCCTTCTGGAGGAAGCAACCCGCAAGACTTGTGACGGTACGGCACCCGACTTGTCCAATTGGTCAAGCACCTGGCCGATTAAAAACACCTCGAATTAAGGCACTGACCAAGGAATTTCTTGCGATTTTGTGCTTCAGGCCCTTAAGATGTGGTTGCAGCGGCTGGTGAGGGATGCGGCATATTTGTTTCAACCCGATCCCAGAGTGTTGAACGGGTGCACGCAGTGCGCCTGAGCGTAGCGGCTCGACTGTGAAGACGGGTGAGATTGGGTGATAAGTGCCGGAGGGGCACAGAAGTTAAGGTGATTTAGTAATGCACGATGGTGATTCGGACCGGCGGTCGCGTGGTCGACGCGGCGGCAAGCGCGAGTTTGGCGGTCCGCAAGACTTCGGCAGCGATTTTGGCGGAAGCGACTACGGTGGTGATTTTGGCGGCGGCCGGGATCGAGGCTACCGTGGCGGACGCGACAATGATTTCGGCGGCGGCCAAGGCCGCGACGATAGAGACGGCGGCTATGGTGGTGGCCGTGGTGGATATGGAAGCCGCGATGGCGGCGGTGGTTACGGCGGCGGTGGTGGCCGTGGTGGCTACGGTGACCGCGAAGGTGGCGGCGGCCGCGGTGGTTACGGTAATCGCGAAGGCGGCGGTGGCTATGGCGGCGGTGGTGGCCGTGGTGGTTACGGTAATCGCGACGGCGGTGGTGGCTACGGCGGCGGCGGCCGCGGCGGTTACGGTAATCGCGATGGCGGCGGTGGCTATGGCGGCGGTGGTGGCCGTGGTGGCTACGGCAATCGCGAAGGCGGAGACGGTGATGGATTCCGCTCTTCCCGTCCGAACCGGGACATGCCTCCGGTTGAACGCGGTCCGCGTCAGTCCGGGACGGTAAAGTTCTTCAAGAGTGACAAGGGTTTCGGCTTCATCACGCCTGACGAAGGCGATGCGGATGTGTTCGTGCACATTTCAGCTGTAGAGCGCTCTGGTCTATCAACGCTTGATAGCGGTCAGCGGATCTCCTTTGAGACGGAGCCCGATCGTCGCGGCAAGGGACCTAAAGCGGTCAACCTTCAGGTGATCGAAGAAGGCGGTGAAGAGCCTGCTGACGAAGGCAGCCCGGCAGAAGAGTAATCGTCTGCGTCGGATAAGAAAGTCATGACGGACAGGGCGCAGCGATGCTGCGCCCTGTCTGCATTCCCCCTCCCCTGCAGCACCTTTTCAAGTCGAACCACACCACCTATAAGGCGGGTCCGATCAATCCGAGGTGCATTCATGACATCCGAAACCGCAGTCGCCCCAAAGATCCGTCCATTCGAGCCAGGCGACCTGAGCGCGCTGCTTGCGATGAACAACGCAGCGGTTCCGGCCGTAAGCGAATTGACCGCGGAAAAGCTGCTTGATCTGGTCAACGCGGCCCTTGTCTGTCTTGTCGCCGAAACGAATGGTAATGCCGTCGGCTTCCTGCTGTGTCTTGCGGAAGGCATCGAATATGAAAGCCGCAATTATCACTGGCTGAGCGAACGGTTCCCGAAATTCGCTTACACAGACCGCGTTTGCGTCGAAGAGTCCGTCCGCGGCCAGAAAATTGGCGATGCTATGTATGTCGACCTGTTCAACAGAATGGCCGGCTCAGAGCGGACTTTCCTGTGCGAAGTCAATGAGCGCCCCCCCAATCCGGGTTCCTTGCGATTTCACAACAGGCTCGGATTTAAAGAAATCGGAAAGGCCGACAACGGAAAAGTTGCTGTCATTTACATGCAACGCGATCCCAAACCGACCGACTGAAACAGCCCGAACCAGGAACAGGTTTCATGAACTACCGGCATGCTTATCACGCAGGCAACATTGGCGACGTCTTGAAGCATGCCGTACTGGCACGGCTGATCCTCTATTTCCAGCGCAAGGAAAAAGGCTTCAGGATCATCGATACTCACGCCGGAATCGGCAGGTACGATCTGAGCTCCGAAGAAACGCAGAAGACTGGAGAGTGGCAGCAAGGCATCGGGAAAATCCTGAGCGCGGATATACCCTCCCCGGTTGCAGATCTTCTTGCCCCCTGGCTTGGGGTCATCCGGGATCTTAATCCCGACGGAGACCTGAAACTTTATCCAGGGTCTCCCGACCTTGCCCGTCATCTAATGCGCAAGAACGATCGGCTCACCCTGACTGAGCTTCACCCGGCCGACTTCAAGACCCTGTCCGAGCTCTTTGCCGGTGACTATCAGGTCAAGACAATTCACCTTGACGGTTGGTTGGCTCTGAGCGGTTTTCTGCCTCCGAAGGAAAAACGTGGTCTGGTCCTGATCGACCCCGCCTTCGAAGTCACCGACGAATTCGACAAGATGACGGCTGCTGTCGTCAAAGGCTGGAAGAAATGGTCCGGGGGCACCTTTGCCCTTTGGTATCCAATGAAAGATGCCAGAGCGATCCGCAAAATGCATGAGACCTTCCGTGAAGCCGGTCTGCGCGATGTGCTAACGTTGCAGCTGAATGTCGGCAAAAGCGGACCGGACACGAAGATGCTCGGATCCGGCATGACCCTCATTAATCCACCCTATACGCTGGCAGACGAAATGCGCCGGATTCTGCCTTGGTTATGTGACGTTCTTCACCAGGGACCGGGGACAAGTTGGGATGTTTCACAATTGATCAGCGAATAATGGCGAACATTGCCACTTTTGCAGCCACAGGTGCTTGACCTTGGAGCTTTGCTCCCCCATCGTTTCCCTCACAGTTTGCCATCCGGAGTTAATACCGTGCTCATTGCCCGTTCCGCCCGTTTGATCCTGTCCGCTCTTACAATTTTTGCGGGTATTGCTGTCCCCGCATCCGCCGAAGAAAATCGAGCCTATTTCTCGTTCAGTGGAGAAAAGCGCTTGCCGGAATGCACCGCAGCCTCCGTCCAAAGCGCGGTTGCAGGTTCTGTCGCCCGGGCACGCAATGACTATTACGGTGGCCGCACGATCCTGGGCATCAACGACATTCAGGAAGTCGCTTTCCGGGTGAACGAACTCAGCCCGCTTGCCCGGCGCTATTGCAGCGGCACTGCCAATCTCTCGGATGGAAGCTATCAATCGGTACATTACCTGGTTGAAGAGCATGCCGGTTTCGTCGGTGTCAGCTGGAATGTCGAGGCTTGCCTTGCGCCTCTCGACAAATGGCGCGTCTACGGCGGTCACTGCAGCACGCTTCGCCCTCGCTAAACTGCACTCCGAGAGGTCCATCGATGGCGATTTTCAGCCACGCATGGAGGCTGATTGCGTGTCTTGTAGTCGGTTTGACTTCATTTCCGGTAGCAGCCGATACCCCCGGTGAGTTTGATTTCTACGTCCTGTCCCTTTCCTGGTCTCCAACTTATTGCAAGCAGGAGGGCAGCAGTGCCAGCCCGCACCAGTGCGAAGTACGAGACCCGTTTCGTTTCATTGTTCACGGTCTGTGGCCACAGTACGAGCGCGGCTATCCGGCAAGCTGTCAGGGCGTCCGTCAAAGGATCGACCGGCAGATTGCCGTCGACATGGAAGACATCATGCCCAGCCATGGTCTCGTTTTCCATCAGTGGCGCAAGCACGGCACGTGCTCAGGACTGGATCCTGAACACTATTTCGACCTCACTCGGGCCGCCTTCGAGAAAATCACCATACCCGGCGCCTTCGAGACCCTCGACAAACGAGGCAAGGCCTCTCCCCAGACTGTCGAAAAAGCATTCCGTCTTGCCAATCCCGGCCTGAAGGCCGAAGGTATGGCGGTCACGTGTTCCAGGGGAGAGTTTGAAGAAATCCGGATCTGCCTGACAAAGGATCTCGAGTTTCGAGCATGTAAGAATGTCGACCGGTCCGGATGCCGTCAGGAAAGCATGTCCGTCCCCCCGCCGGGCTCCCGGTAGGTTCTACCGTTCGAAATCCTCGTAGTTCCCGTCATCAGGCAGGAACACCATATTGCATCAGGAAACAGACCATGATGAAACTTCGCTCGTCTCCACCATCGCCATTCGGACGGAAAATCAAGCTCGCAATGGAGGCTCTGGGCCTGCGGGACCGGATCATGATTGAAGAGGCCAACACGGCTGACCCGTCAGACAGTCTGCGCAGCCAGAACCCGCTTGGCAAAATTCCTGCGCTGATCCTGGACGATGGCGAAGTTCTCTTCGACAGCAGTGTCATTCTTGAATATCTCGATTGGCTGGCGGGAGGCAACAAGCTCTTCCCGAGCGGTGAAGCACGGTTCGCTGCACTTCGCGACCAGACGCTCGCCGACGGCATCATGGATGCAGCTATCCTTCGGGTTTACGAAAAGCGCTTTAAGGAACCGCAATTCAGAGACCCGGCCTGGGACTCTTATCAGGCAGCCAAGATGGAACGCGGACTGGCCTACTTCGAAGCCAATCTCCCGCCAGTTCCTGCATCCACGACGGATATAACGGCAAGTTCTCTGACGCTTGCCTGTGCACTCGGTTATCTCGATATGCGGTTCGGTGACGGCTGGCGTCAGAACTATCCGAAACAAGCGGCTTGGGTTGACGCTTTCGAGGCAGCTGTTCCGTATTTTTCCGAAACCAAACAGCCACCTGCCCTGGTTCCGGACGACGCACATGCACCGCTGAGATAACTCGGCCGGTTCAACGCGCAAGGGCCCAGATAACCGGGTAACCCTCTGGACCCGCTAATATAGTCAAGATCCGCCCCCAGCTTGTCTTTGCCTTCAAGCTGGGGGTGACTTTTTGCGAGGATAAAGCGGAGGGACGACAGGCATTTCGCTCAATTGTCAGCCTGAAACCTCAGCCATCGAGCCCGAACGTGAAAACCGGACATTTGCGTTAAACGTCACTTGAAGAAAAGCAAGAACGCAATCAGGCTTTGGGTGACCTAAGACACGCTCCCGCACGCTTCTTCATGTTTGACCGCCGGAAAGGGAACGGCGTCCGCGGATCTTCAACAAACGCCTGCCACTGGCAATTGACTGGCCAAAATCCTTTTGCACGGCAAGAAGCGACGGCACCAGGAGGATAACCAGAAAAAGGCCGACACCCAGACCATAAGACAAGGTTATGACTGTCGGTTTCAGAAACTGCGCCTGACGGCTGGTTTCAAACAGAAGCGGCGCGAGACCAAAAACAGTGGTCGCCGTTGTCAGCACAACTGCCCGCAGGCGATCGCAGACACCATTGATCAACGCCTGGCGGAAGGGATGATCTCTTGCGTATTCGTCAATGGTCGTCACCAGAACGATACTGTCATTGATGATGATCCCGGACATGCCGATAAACCCGATAACCGAGAACATCGACAACGGCACTCCGTGCAGATAGTGCCCCCACAACATGCCGATCGAACCGAACGGAATGATGATCATGATCATCAAAGGCCGCGTCCAGGATTCAAAGATCCAGCACAAGGTCAGGTAGATACCCGCCAGACAAAGTGCAAACCCCATCATGGCATCGGACAGGAACGTCTTTTCTTGCTCCGCAAGACCGCTTAGTTCGCTTTCGACATCGAAATCGGCAGCAAGTTTCGGCAGCAACTCGTCGATCAAAACCGAGGTCACACGAGCGGCCGCTTCTGGACTGTCTTCCGATACATCTCCCGTCACCTGCAATGTGCGCAGGCCATCGCTTCTGCGCACAGAGGCAAATCCGTAGGTGCTGTCGACATCGACAATCTCACTCAGGGAAACATAGGTCCCCGAATTCGTGCGTACGCGAGTGGTGTATAGGAAAGCCGAGTCCGTTTCTTCATCCGGCATCAGCACCTTGACCTTGGTCGTGCGTCGACCCACCGGGAACTCTGCGACTTCTATACCCTCCAGCCTGTTGCGGAGGATGCGGGCAACGTCATCAGTGGTAAAGCCAAGAGCTTCGCCACGCGGAGTAAGTGTCAGGTTCAGCTCCGGCTTGTCATATGAGAGCGTGTCTTCAAGAGCGCTGACACCTTCCATTGGAGCCAGAGCCTGCTTGAGAAACTCCGCTGCCGCCTTCAGGTTCTCCGTCGAATTTCCGTATAGCCTGACATCGATCGCATCGCCTCCTGGGCCGGATTGTTCGCCGCGCAAGGCCAGTGTTTCCAACATGGGAGGTCGATTGATCTCATCCTGCCAGGCTCTGAGGAACTGGAACGCTGAATAGGGCCGCAAGTCGGGATCCAACAACTCGATCGATATGCCGCCAAGCTGATCGACATCCTTAGTGTCCGCACCGCTCAGCCCACGACCCGCAGTCGCCCCCACAGTGGACAACGCAAACTGGACCGGTTCAGCCCCGTATTCATCCGCGTAGCGCTGATTGACAACGTCGAGAGCCCGCTCCATTTCGGCGATCATCGACTTGGTGTCCTCCCGCTCCGCTCCCGGCATCATGGCGATGCTTGCAGAAACTACGGCCCGCTCCGGCGCATTGAAGAAGCGCCAGCGCACACTACCATCGAAAAAGAGGGTCATCGACAACAGCAGAACCATGACCCCGAAGCCGAGTACCGGATAACGCATCCTGATCACCCAGCCGATGAACCGCCGGAAAAGCGTTTCGCGGAACCAAACGAACCACCTGTTGAACAACCTGTTCGGCACGTCATACCAACGCTGTTTCTTGCTGGCTGCCAGGGCATGATTCATATGCGCCGGTAGGATCAGGAAGGACTCCACCAGGCTGGCGATCAGCACTACGGCGACAGTAAATGGAATGTCGGCAATCAGGTTGCCAAACCGCCCGCCAATGGAAATCAGTCCGACGAATGCGATAAGTGTGGTGATCGACGCGCTGAAAACAGGTGCTGTCATTCGGCGGGCTGCCATACTTGCTGCTTCCGCTGGTGAATAGCCGCGCCGATGAAGAAAGTCCGCGTGCTCGCCCACCACAATGGCATCGTCAACGACGATGCCCAGGCAGATAATCAGCGCGAAGACAGACACCATGTTCAGGGTCAGGCCAAAGGCGTACATGAGTGCAACAGTCGCTGCCATCGCAACCGGAATACCGGCAGCAACCCAGAATGCGGTGCGCGAGGACAAAAACAGAAACAGAAAAGCAAGAACCAGCCCGAGGCCGAACAAACCGTTTTCAACCAGGATATTCATTCGGTCGATGATGTTTTGCGACCGGGTTCGCGTCAGCTGGACTTCGACGCCTTCCGGAAGTGTTTCCTGAAACTCCGCAGCGCTCTTCTCGACCGCCCTTTGAATCGAAATCGTGTCGCCCTGGGCGCTGCGGTCGACCCTGAGTACCACCGCAGGCATGCCCTTGTGGTAATAGGCCCGCCCGCTTTCGACACCCTCTGTAACGATATCCGCCACAGAACGAAGTTGAAGCTTTTCTCCCTGGCTCGGTGCCTTCAGAACGATCTCACCGAGTTCCTGTTCCGTACGCCTGGTCTGACCGGTCCGCAGCCGGGCTCCTCCACCGCTAACATCACCGGCTGGGGTCGTTTCCATCTCAGCGGACACAACGTCTGCAATGTCACGAAGGGTCAGATCATGCCGAACCAACATGCTCTCGCCGACATTGATCCGGATGACCGGGTCGCCCAGTCCCTGAATGCTGACGCGTGTAATTCCCTCACGGAACAAGATGGTCTGCAGGTCTTCCGCAAAACGCGCAAGCTGGTCGATATCAACCGGGCCATATATGACCACGTCGGTCACCCGATCACGATAAACGCCGCGACTGACGACCGGCTCCTCTATCCCCTCCGGCAGACTTGAACGCGCCTGGTCAACGGCAGCCTTCACTTCGTCCGTCGCCTGCCCCATGTCCCAGCCGTCTTCGAACTCCAGATTGATCCTGACGTGGCCTTCCCGGGCTATCGACGTGGCCTCGTCGACGCCATTGACAGCCAGAAGCTGGGGCCCAAGGATTTCTACAACGGATTTGTCCAGATCCTCCGGCCCAGCGCCCGACCAGTAGATTCTGACATCCACTTCTTCACGGACGAAGTCCGGAAAGAACTGCGTTCTGATCTGGGTACTGGCGACAATCCCCGCAAGCAGCATGAGTGCAAGCAACAGATTGGCCGCCGTCCGGTGACGCACCATATAGTCCAGGAACGACGCAAATCGCGGTCCACCGGGCGAACGCATGTCAGGACACTCCAATCACGGTGAGACGTGGCAACATGACAGGTTCAACCGCTCTTCCCGCGCCGTTGCTCCAACCGGTCGACCAGCTCCTTCGGCACCATCGGCTTGCTCAGAAGAGCCAGAAACCTGGCTTTCCTGTTCTCAGGCATGCTGGAACTGTTCAGCTGTTCGATCAGAGCGGCACGGCGTTCAGGTTCCAGCGCGACAAGGTCACCTGGAGGACCTGCGTCCTCCGGCGCTGTCGTCCGCGCCGTCAGCGGTCGATTTGTCTCTGTCTCCTCAATCTTCCTGGGGTTAACCTTCAACCCCGTTCCCAATTGCGGCAAACGTTCACGTACATAATTCGTGCCAAACGGGACATCGGCAACAACCACTTCGTTTGCCATGCGACGCAAGACCTTGCTTTTGACTTCACGGATCCTGTCGTTTTCATCCACGACGAGCAAACGTCCATCTTCGGTGATCGCGGAAGCTGGAAGCAGTGCAATCTGGGTCAGTTCCGGTTCTTCCAACTCCACCTTGACGAAATCCCCTGGTCGCAGAACCGTGCCGGGCGCAAGCTCAAGCGTTGCGAACAGGGTCCTGCCTGCTTCACCTTCCGAAACCACAGCAGCGGCCCGGTCAATGTTGCCCGGAACTTCGACCGACCGGGGCCCCAGCTGCAACGTAACGGTGACCGGAGCCTTGATCAGGTTGCCACTTGCGTCGAGAAGACGGGAAAATTCGCTGGTAGAAACGGAAAACTTTACTTCAAGCGCGGACGGGTCGATCAGAAGAGCCAGGGTTTCTGAAGGGTTGACCCGTCGTCCGAGTGTGGCGTCGACCTGAGACAGATACCCCTCGAAAGGCGCCGTCAGGGCTGTCTCATCCAAAATTCGCTGCGCGTCTTCAAGCGCCAGGCGCGCGCGCTGGACAGTCAGGTCCATGCGTTCGATGCGTTTTCTGGCGGTGATGACAGATTGTAGCCTGTTGCTGAGCGCCTGTTCGAGTGAGGCAACCGCCAGTTCTTCGGTTTCCACCTGAACGGCTGTCGAATACCCCTTGTCTTTCAACTGTGTCTGGCGCTCCAGGGCCTGCCGGCGCAAATCGAGCTGGCGGCGAGCGGCCTCAAGCTCCTGCTCCGCGCCGACGATCGCCTCTTCTGCTTCAGCCTTCTGCGCTTCGGCATCAGCCAGTGCAGCCTCCGCGTCAAGATACTGGAATTCGGCATTGGCGGGATCGATCCGCAGAAGAAGTTCGCCCTTGGCGACCGCCGCACCATCCCGAAACTTGCTCGCGACATCCACAAGACGGCCTTCAGAGCTTGCCCTGAGCTGCAGCGTGCGCCAGCTTTCTATCTGACCATATGCGGTAGTGACCGGAGATACGGTTGATGGGGTCAACTCGGCGACATTGACCGAGTAACTGCGTTCGCGGGCGGGCCGGTTCCGGACCGTTTCCTCCGCGGTCACCGCCTCATACAGGCGCAGGGCACCGAAGCCGGCAAACCCCAACATGATCGCCATCAATGCCAGACCGATCAGTCCGCGCATTAAGAAACGCATCCACCTCTCCACAAATAATTGCCGTACCTGCCGGTCCGCACGTACGGACACTCTCTTAAGCATTTAACGCCAAGACCATGTTTTACCATGGTTGTAGGGCAAAAATCCGAAAAGGTTGTAACCACTTGTAACAAAAAACCCGGCGCTTTTGGCACCGGGTCATTTGGGTCAGGAATGTGCTCGGCCTAGAATTTGTAGCCGACGCCCAGACGAACAGTCGAATTGCTG
The DNA here is from genome assembly GCA_039195965.1 of Pseudomonadota bacterium. Taxonomy (GTDB): domain Bacteria; phylum Pseudomonadota; class Alphaproteobacteria; order Rhizobiales; family Stappiaceae; genus Roseibium. The sequence goes on along the minus strand of JBCCVB010000051.1, from coordinate 23,106 downwards.
AAATCCGAACTCACGCCTCTTCCGTTCAGGTTGAAGTCCTGGCTGCCGAAGTCCTGATACACGTACTCAAGACGCGTGGTCACGTTGTTGGTAACCAGAGCTTCCGCACCTGCACCAGCTGTCCAGCCCAAGGCTGTCTTGCTGTCGCTTGTGCCGTTGCCCGAGACTTCAAGGTCGGCCAGCGCCAGACCACCGGCACCGTAGACCATGTAGCGGTCGAAACTATAGCCGATCTTACCCCGGATATTGGAGTTCCAGTTCGACTTGGACTGCAGGTTCAGTCCACCGTTGGTCCGTGATTCTTCAAGGTCGGTCAGACTGAAGTCAGCCTCTGCACCCACGATAACGTTCGGGGTAACCTGAAAGTTATAGCCTGTGTAAAGGCCACCGGACACACCGCTGGTGCTGGTACCCAGACCAACGCCACCACTGCTGTTGTCGAAGTTGCCGAATGCCCAACCGATGTTACCGCCGACATAAATGCCAGACCAGTCAATGCTTTGCTGCGGGGCAGGTACTGCCTCGTAGGCCGGAGCGGGGGCTTGCGGCAGATCCGCGGCCCAAACCGGCGCGGTTCCAGCCGTTGTGGCAGTCAATGCCAGGCCAGCAATTGCAAGACGTTTCATGAAATGTACTCCAGATCCACATAACCCTAACTGAGATGGCCAATGTAAAATTGACCAATAGAGCAGGACGGGGTTGTCACATCCTCACTCTCCCCACGGCGGAGATATGGAGAGTGTTTGTGGCGGATCAGGATTGAGAATTAGGAGTTTTGGTGACGAAACACGGCAACAATCTGTCAGAATGAACATGACGTTAAGGTATTTGCAATTTGCAAAGCCGATCTGCGTAAAGTTCAACGCTTTCAAACGCAAAGATCCTTGTGCACGGCTTTCCCCGCACCAATCTATTGCGTATAAGGCGCCAACATGATTTGCGCGCCCTCTCCCGAAGCGCTCACGCTGACCGAATTTGACCCGAACCGGAACTCATAAATGCTGTTTGACTACATAAGCCTCGCAGGCGGATTGGTTGTGCTGATTATTGCCGGCGATGTCTTGGTCAGAGGTTCGGTCGGTATCGCACAGCGGTTGGGCATTCCCAACCTGGTCATCGGTTTGACAATCGTTGCATTCGGCACGTCTGCTCCCGAATTGGTCATATCCCTGAAAGCCGCTTTGGAGAACGCAGGCGGCATCGCAATTGGTAACGTCGTTGGCTCGAACATTGCCAATGTTCTCCTCGTTCTGGGGCTGCCTGCGCTCATTGCCGCAACACCCTGCGGTGAAGCCGGCGCAACACGCAATGCAATTTTCATGGTGGCAGTCACCATCGTCTTCATCGCCTTCTGCTTTTTCACTCCCATCGGCTTCTTTGCTGGAGTGGTTCTGCTGACGCTGCTCGCAGGGTTTCTGGCCGCTTCGACCATGACAGCCCGCAAGCACCGCAAGGAGCAGAAGAAAATTGCCGCGGCTTCTGCCGGAGCTGCTGTCGCAGACGCGGAAATTGAGGAAGAAGACGAACTGGACGATGTCGATGACGTCCCCGATTCAGTCTGGGTCGCACTGATCTACATCGTTCTCGGCCTTGTCGGATTGCCGCTCGGTGCTCATTTCACCATTACCGGAGCAACTTCCATTGCCACGGCCTGGGGCGTCAGCCAAGCTGTCATTGGCCTGACGATCATCGCGCTTGGCACATCCTTGCCGGAACTTGCAACAACCGTAATGGCTGCCATCAGGCAGCATGGCGCGGTCGCAATCGGTAACGTCATCGGCTCGAACATTTTCAACCTGCTGGCAATCATCGGCATCACAGCTGTCGTCGTTCCGATCGACGTACCGGCCGAAGTTCTGAAGTTTGATGTCTGGGTGATGCTGGCCTGCGCAATTCTGCTCACGGTCCTGGCCGCTTGCCGTATCTGCCTCGGCAAGATATCGGGTCTCGTGATGACGGTTGCCTACGGTGCATACATCGCGACGGTCTACATGCTTGGTTACGCCGGCTGAGCGAATAACGGCTCGCAGACCTTCCCGAAGAGGCTCAGCCTCTTTTCCTGAAGCCCCTCACGGCTTAAATGTCAGGCATGCAGGACACTTCTGATTCTCGAAATTCGGCTGATACCTCAGCGGCAGACGAACCGGCTCCCGTAATAAAGGGCGTCGATGTCATTGCCGATGAAGTAAAACGCCTGCCCAACGGGCCGGGCGTCTACCGGATGCTGGACGAGAACGGAGAAGTTCTTTACGTCGGCAAGGCTCGAAGCCTGAAGAAACGGGTGACCAGCTACACCCGGCTCCAAGGTCAGTCGAACCGGATCATGCGCATGATCCTGTCTACTGCGTCCATGGAATTCGTCGTCACCAAGACAGAACCTGAAGCCTTGCTACTGGAAGCCAACCTGATCAAGAGGCTTCGACCACGCTTCAATGTTCTCCTCAGGGATGACAAGTCCTTTCCCTACATTCTGGTGACCGGTGATCATGAAGCTCCGGCGATCGTCAAGCATCGCGGAGCCCGAAAACGAAAAGGCGAATACTTCGGACCGTTCGCGTCCGCAGGAGCAGTTGACCGGACCATCAATGCTCTTCAGAAGGCCTTTTTGATCCGGACCTGCTCGGACAGCTACTATGAGAACCGGTCCCGACCCTGCCTCCAATACCAGATCAAACGCTGCGCAGGGCCCTGCACCCAGGAAATCGCACCCGAGGACTATGCAGGACTTGTTTCGGAGGCAAAGGCGTTCCTTTCCGGCAGGAGCCAGCTCATAAAGAAACAACTTGCCGAGCAGATGGAAGCGGCGTCCGCTGAGCTGGAATTCGAACGGGCTGCCATCTACCGGGACCGGCTGTCCGCCCTCTCTCACGTGCAGGCTCATCAGGGGATCAATCCGCAGTCGGTGCAGGAAGCAGACGTGTTTGCAATCCACCAGGAAGGTGGTCAAACCTGCGTCCAGGTGTTTTTCTTCCGCACCGGTCAGAACTGGGGAAACCGTGCCTATTTCCCAAAAGCCGACAAGTCATTTGAAGAAGCTGACATTCTGGAAAGCTTCCTGGCCCAATTCTATGATGACAAACCTGCGCCCCGACAAATCCTTCTGTCACACGACCTAGCAGAACGCGAATTGCTGTCTGAGGCCTTGACTGAAAAAACCGGTCGCAAGGTCGAGGTAGCAGCGCCCAAGAGAGGTGAAAAGAAGGACCTGGTCGATCACGCGCTAACCAACGCGCGCGAAGCCCTGGGCCGCCGCCTGGCGGAAACTTCCAGTCAGGCTCGTCTCATGAAAGGTGTCGCGGACGCATTCGAACTTGAGGCAACACCGCGGCGGATCGAAGTCTACGACAACTCTCATATCATGGGCACCAATGCGGTCGGCGGCATGATTGTCGCCGGTATGGAAGGTTTTGCCAAAGGCCAGTATCGCAAGTTCAATATCAAGTCCGAAGACCTCGTCCCGGGAGACGACTACGGGATGATGCGTGAAGTGCTCACCAGAAGGTTTTCGCGCCTTTTGAAAGAGCATGCCCGTTCCGGCGAAAGACAGGGTTCGGACGAAGCCCTGCCGACCGAACAAAGCACTGCCGATGAAGACATGGCACCATCAGTATCCGAAATGCCGGCCTGGCCTGATCTTGTCTTGATCGACGGCGGACAGGGACAGCTCACCGCTGCTCGTGAAACCCTGGAGGGACTCGGCATAACGGACGTCCCTCTCGTTGGCATTGCCAAGGGCCCGGATCGCGATGCCGGACGCGAAAAAGTCTTCATCACAGGCAGGCAGTCTTTCATGCTTCCCGAGCGCGACCCCGTTCTTTACTTCGTTCAGCGCTTGCGTGACGAGGCTCACAGGTTTGCCATTGGCAGTCATCGCGCCCGACGCAAGAAGGACATCATCAAGAACCCGCTGGACGAGATCGCCGGCATCGGTCCGACACGGAAAAAAGCTCTCCTGCGCCATTTTGGCACTGCAAAAGCTGTCTCGAAAGCAGGTGTCGACGACCTTGCGTCCGTCCCGGGAATTTCAGAAGCTATTGCCAAGCTCGTTTATGACCATTTCCATGAGTAACGGACCGGGGAGAACGTCCTGTTGCTGACATTTGTCTCGCACCGGTTCAGGAGGTGCCATGTATTAAAATCCGTTGGAAGCCGCGCTCAAAAGCATTGAAAATCATGACTACAAGAACGCGCTTGAGATCCTGCTGGACCTAAACCAGGCAAACCCGCGCGAGCCTCAGGTCAACTACTGGCTCGGCGTTGTCTTTCTGACGCATGGTCAGACTGCCGAGGCAATCAGCTACCTTCAGGCAGCAAGCAAGGTCGCAAAGAAAGAAGCGATAGTTTTCGCGACCCTTGCAGACGCACTTAATCTAAGCAACCGTCCGGAAGATGCTCTTTCCCATGCCCGCAAAGCCGTTGCACTGGACAAGAATTCCGAGTTTGCGCATCGCACACTGGGAGAGATTTACGCGAGGCTCCGAAGACCGGTCATGGCGGAACACGCTTTCAAAAACGCCATAAGGCTCAACGAGTCATCGGCGATCTCTCACCTTGCCCTGTCACGGCTCAAGGTTTCGCTCGGAGACAAGAAAAGCGCGACATATCATTTTGAGAGGGCATTCGAGCTGGCGCCCGATGAACCTTCCGTTCTGATAAGTGCAAGGGATCAAGACGGCTCTGAAGTCAGAAAAAAGGCGCTTCAACGCATCGAGGCCGTTCTTGCCGATCCAAATGTGTTTCTATCCAAGCCCGACAGGGCGAGACTAGCCTTCACCGCCGGCAAGATTTGTGATGACGCCGGAGACATCTCCAAGTCGTATCACTACCTTGAGAAACATCGAGCCGACTACTATGGCGGCTATGACCCGGCCGAGCAGGAACGTTTTTTCGAGACTTATGAAAAGGTGTTCACGAAGGCGTTCTTTGAAGAGCGTCAGGATTTTGCCCTGTCCAGCAACAAACCGGTGTTCGTGTTCGGCATGCCCAGATCCCGAACGAGCCTGGTGGAGGCCATTCTCTCAGCACACCCCGAGACTTCCGGCGCAGGCGAACTCCCCTTCCTGGAAGAACGGATCAACGACCTTGCAGGTGGGTCCGCAGAGATGGAAAGCTACTTCGAGGCGGCGACAAACCTGGACAAAAAATCCGCACAACGTATCGGCAGAAAATACTTGTCTGTATTGGATGGGTTCGGCAGGAAGAGCGCACGTGTCGTAGACAAACTCCCTCAGAACTTTGAGCATCTCTGGTTACTGGCGTTATTGTTTCCAAACGCCCACTTCTGTCACGTCCAGCGTAATCCCGCAGACAACTGTGTTTCCATTTACATGACGCCACTTGCAAGCCGGCACACCTACAACGAGACCCAGGAAGCCCTTGGGCATTACTACGGCCAGTATCAGAAGCTGATGCGCCATTGGGAAAACGTTCTGCCGGTGAAAATCCGGAAACAGTCCTACGAAGACCTTGTTTCCTCTCCCGACCGGAACCGCAGGGAACTGATCGATCACGTTGGACTTCGATGGGACGATGCCTGTGCTTACCACGAAGACTATGAAGGACAGGTTTTCACGTTCAGCATGGCGCAAGTCAGAAAGCCCATCTACCCTGGCGCGGTAAACCGTTTCGAAAAATACGGCGACCACATCAGGCCGCTGCTTGATGCCCTGGCTAACGGCGAAAGCTGACGCTTTCCGCCGTTTACCGACAATCGCAAATCTCGAAAAAGTTTCAGACCTTTGACAATCCGTGTGGTATGGCTGCGCCAATCCCGCCCATTCCAACCGACCTGCTCCATGTCTTCATCCGATATTCGCTCCCGCCGTTCATTGCGCGTCATGCTGTTTTCATTCGTCTGCTGGTGCGGATGCCTTGGAGCCATATTGGCTGGCGCTCTTGGCCTTTCGGCATTCGTGATGCCGGACTTCTGGTTTACGGACAATATGAGTTTCTTTCTCCGGCAGTTTCTCGCCGGAGGGCTTGCTGGTTGCATCGCTGGGGTCGCGGGTCTATGGATCCGGCACAGATTACCATTTCTCTACAAGACAGTCCTTAGTCTGGCGGTGATTTTCCTCCTGGCTCTTGCCGGTCTGACAGGTGCGAGAACCCTTTCAAACACTGTGCCTGTTGTCGCTTTGTCAGACGGGACACAGCCCATAAAAGTTGTGTCGCTCAACATCGAGCATCTGTTTTTGGGTGACAAGGTCCTTCAGAAATTCCTGCAAAAGGAAAAGCCGGACATCGTGGTGATTCAAGAAGTAATGTGGTGGCTACAGGAATGGAGGTTTTGGCGATTAAAGCAAGACGCTGACAACCTGAAGGAGGCGGGCTTTCCTGAACATCGGGTCCTTGGTGAGTTCGGCGGACTCGTTGTCTTTTCTCGTTTTCCGGTTCTTGAGAATACTTCGACAGCGATTAGCGGGGAGCTTCCCGACGGAGCAAATGTGTACTTTGAACCCGACCGGGAATTGCTGTCACTCACTCTGGACACCGGCGGAAAACCGCTCCGTCTATTGTCGATACATCCATACAGCCCCAGGACAAGATCCCAGTGGCTCGATAAACAGCGATATATGGATCAGGTCGATCTAACCTTGCAAGAACTGAGGAACGAAAATCCGCAACGCATACTGGTGATCGGCGACTGGAACAGCGCTCCCTGGTCCAAGCGTTTCCAGCAAACGCTTGCCAGCAACGACTTGAAAACCGCTTACCCGGACGGCTGGCCACAGACCACACGCTTTTTCTTCGACTATCGGCTGCATTGGATTTTGGGTGCCCCCGTCGACCAATTTGCCGTGTCTGAAGACATTCAGGTCGCCAACGTTTCCCTTGGACCTGATTTCGGTTCGGACCACCTGCCACTCATCGTTGAGATCAACTTGTCAGACACTCCTAAAAATTGAGATTTTGGCTGTGACTTCAACCCTAGAGTGTTTGAGGCAGGTATCGGGATTCGAAACACTGCTGACGTCCTGATACCGATTCCCTGACGATAAGATGGCCAAGCTCTATTTCAATTACTCTTCGATGAACGCAGGCAAATCGACAGTTCTCCTGCAGGCTGCCTATAACTACGAAGAGCGCGGCATGAACACGCTTCTTCTGATTGCTGCATTTGACGATCGAGGTGGCAAGGGAAGGATTGCATCCCGCATAGGACTGGCCGCCGAAGCAGACGTTTTTTCATCCGAAAACGATGTGTTCGCCCATGTCACGAGGACACATGAAGAAAAACGCCTGGATGCTGTTCTGGTGGACGAAGCTCAGTTCCTGACCGAAGAACAGGTCTGGCAACTGGCAAAGGTCGCAGACGAATTGCGCATTCCGGTCATGTGTTTCGGGCTTCGCACCGACTTTCAGGGAAAACTGTTCCCCGGAAGTGCAGCTCTTCTCGCGCTTGCCGACAACCTCAAGGAAATCAAGACAATTTGCTGGTGCGGTCGCAAGGCCACCATGGTTGCTCGCCTGGACGGAGACGGCCAGATAGTGGAAGAAGGCGATCAGGTCGTCATCGGCGGCAACGAAACTTACGTATCCTTGTGCCGCAAACACTGGTCTCACAGGAAGCTGAGCTAGTACCCGTCAACTTTCTCCCTTTTTGAACTTTCCTTTAGGGCACCGCAGCACTTCAGGTTCGCGGCCTTGGTGCGTGTCTGATTTGCGTTGGCCACGTTCTACGTATTGGTCACATTTGCCGAACTGCCCCTGCCCACAACTAATCTCACAGACACTTTCGACAGAGTTCTCTTCTCTTAACTCATGCTTCGCCGTGTGTACCCGCGAAAGCTGACGGCTTGCGAACGCGTGACCTTCCGATTGCCGGCGCTCACACGAGTTCACCAATCGACGCGGTTTGAGGTGTCAGTTGCAATCCTCTTGAATTTTTTTAATTACGATCGTATTTAAACGTCAACTCGAGGGCCATCGATGCCCTGACATTCAAAAACAGAGAGCAAATGATGATTTTCCTGCGCTGGGTAACGCTTCTAGTGGTGATTTCCGGAGTGATCGGCGGTCTCGGGTATTACAAATACGTCGAAATCAGCAACAGCATTGCGGAAGCGGCGAGTTATCCTGAACACTCCGAGTCAACGGAAGTAACGATCTCAAGTTATGTCCTTCACACGCCGCAGACGGCTGTAATCGGCGAAGTCGTCGCGCCGGAATGGGTCGCGCTTCGCAGTCAAAAAGCGGGCAAAATCGCAAAACTGGGATTTCAGCCCGGTGAGGATGTCGAAAAAGGGCAGCTTCTGGTCCAGCTTGACGTTTCTGAAGAAACTGCGCGCCTGAAAGGTGCCAAGGCAGATGCTCAACTCGCGCGCATCAGCCTGGAGAGAGCGGAGAAGCTGGGAAAATCCGGAAGCATCAGTCAAAGCCGCATCGACACCCTTCAGGCCAATCTCGATACCGCACTTTCGAATGTCGGGATCATTGAAAGCACGATCGATCAGAAAACCATTCGAGCACCGTTTGCCGGCAAATCGAACGCGGGAAACCTTGTCGTCGGGCAGTACATCAATATCGATGAGACTCTTGCAGAAATCGTGAGTGACAAACCAACTCTCTGGATCGATTTCCGTTTACCTCAGACCCATCACGACCTCCCGATTGGCACCGAAGTTTCAGTGGCCTTGCGGGGAAAGTCCCCCATCACCGGCGTACTGATCTCTCGTGATGGCAGCATCTCGAGCGAAAACCGGACGAGGTTACACCGCGCCCGGGTTAACACCAGCGATCTGGCTGCGCCTCACGGGGCTTTTGTAGAAGTAAAAGTGCCGGCCTCCGGGCAGCGTCAGCTCGTCAAGCTGCCGGTCTCTGCCCTGCGGTCCGACGCCTACGGACAATTTGTCTACTCGATCGAACAGGCGGAACAGGAAGGGGCTTACCGTGCGAAAAGACATGACGTCGGCGATGTCACTTTTCTGGCCGATCAGGTGTTGATTGGCGAAGGACTGAAAGCTGACCTGCAGATCGCCACCAATGGATCCTTCAAGCTTTATCCCGGTATTTTAACTCAGGTCGTGGATGCGCTTCCCGCAGAGGAAAAGCCGGCAGGAAGCTGGAACTAGAAGCGGAGCAGACCCATGGAAATTTTCGTTCGTAGACCGGTTCTCTCTTTGGTGATCTCGCTGCTGCTCGTTTTGGGCGGACTTTATGCCACAACAAAGGTTCCCGTGATCCAGTTTCCGGTCATTGAAAGCTCGGCCCTGGAAATCACCACCAACTACACCGGGCTTTCTGCCGAAGTGGTCCAAGGATTTATCACCGACCCGGTGGAACGGGCGGCAATGAGCGTATCGGGCGTGGATTTCGTCGATTCCCGAACAGTGGCAGGCCAAAGCACGGTGACGGCCTGGCTCAAGCTAAACGAGGACAGCACCGACGCGCTTGCGGAACTGACGGCCAAACTGAACCAGATCCGCTCGGACCTTCCAACAGGTGCGGATGATCCCTTTATTGAGTTGAAGCGGGCCGATCGAAGTGCCGCTGCTTTCTATTTGTCGGTCAAGTCAGATTACTGGAAGCGTCACGAAGTCACCGATTACCTGAACCGAAACGTCGTTCCGACATTCTCCTCTATCGAGGGCGTTCAGCGTGTCGGAATTGAAGGCGGTCGCAATCCGGCCTTGCGTATCTGGCTCGATATGACCCTCCTGTCCGGCTACAACCTGTCCACGCAGGACGTCCTTCTGGCTCTGCAGAACAACAATCTGGTCGCTGCGATCGGCAACGTCGAAGGTGACAGGCAAAAGCTCAACATCATCACGAATGCCAGTTTGCAGAATGAGCAGGACTTTCGCGATCTTGTCATCAGGGATCAGGGCGGGTTCATTCTGCGCCTGTCGGACATTGCCCGAGTTGAGATGGCTGAAGAACCGGGGGCGATCGACGCCAGGGACAATCTGGAACAACGGGTCTTTCTCTCCGTTTGGCCGTTACCCGGTGCCAACGAAATTTCTATCGGCGATGAGCTTTACAAGCGCCTTGTCACGGTGAACAGCGCACTGCCTGCCGGAATGGAAATCAACATCGTTTACGACTCCACCACCTATATGCGCAGTGCCCTGATGGAGATATTCAAGACGCTGGTCGAAACCGTGTTGCTGGTTGGCGGTGTCATTTTGTTGATGATGGGGTCGGTTCGCGTGGCGTTGGTTCCGCTGATCGCAATCCCGATTTCAATACTCGGCTCGATCGCCGGCATGATGATCATGGGCTTCACGCTCAATCTTCTGACGATCCTTGCCGTTGTGCTGTCAGTCGGACTTGTTGTCGATGATGCCATTGTCGTGGTGGAAAATGTTGCACGCTACAAACGCCAGGGGAAATCCCGACTGGAAGCAGCACTTCTGAGCTCAAAGACGCTTTTCCAGCCAATCGTCGCGATGACTTTTACGCTTGCGGCCGTCTTTGTCCCGATCGGGTTTGTCGCTGGTCTCTCGGGTGCGCTCTTCAAGGAATTTGCCTTCACAATGGCAACCGCCATCGCGATATCCGGCGTCGTTGCGGTGACACTTTCTCCTATCATGAGCGCTTACGTCACCACCGATAAAGGCCATGAGCCCTTTCTCGCCCGGCACGTCAACAGAGCATTCGACAAACTCAGCATCGGTTACGGACGGCTGCTCAGAAGACTTCTGAACTGGCGCTGGCAGGTAATCACCTTTGCCCTGATCTTTTCGCTTCTGATGGTTCCATTCTATCTGTTTTCCGCCAAGGAACTTGCCCCGGTTGAAGACCAGGGAAACATCAACGTCGTCATCAATGCCGCGCCGGGCAGTTCTCTGGAATCTGTCAATGAAGGCATGGACAAGCTCGTGAATCTCGGCCTGCAATTGCCAGATGCAGAGGAATTCTGGCAGATCCTTACAAAAAATGGTGGTTTCGGGGGCATCAGTTTCAAGAACTTTTTCGACCGAGAGCAAAATGTGAAGGAGATCCTGCCCCAGTTTTATGGTCTCCTTGGTCAGGTCGGTGAACTGAAGGTTCTTCCCTTTCTAGGTTCAGCCTTGCCAACCGCCGGACAATTTGACGTCGAGATGGTGGTCAAGGGCCCCGGTGACTATGAAGAATTGCAGCAACTGACCTACCAATTTCTTGGCGCGGGTTTTGAGAGCGGCAAGTTTCTCTTTGTCGACACCGACCTGAAGGTCGATCTGCCGATCATCAGACTGGACTATGATCACGAACGGATGGGGGATCTGGGGCTTACGAGCCTGCAGATCAGTGACCAGCTTTCCTTCATGCTTTCAGATCGATACCTGAACCGTTTCGACGCCAAAGGCAGGGCCTATCAGGTCATTCCGATGGCACAACAGGACGTCAGGCAAAACCCTCGAGAACTGGAAAAACTATCCATCCGTCTGAATGACGGCTCGTTCGTTCCCCTCGGATCAATTGCAAAGGTCTCCATCGCCGCGAGCCCCAGACTTCTGGGCAAGTTTGATCAGCAACGCGCATTCCGTATTTTCGGCGCCGTGGTTCCGGGCACGACAAATGGCGACGCGCTTGCCTTTCTGGAAAAAGCCGCCGAAGACATTCTCCCCCCTGGTTACAGCATCGATTATGCGGGTGTTTCACGCCAGCTGAAACAGGAAGGCAACAGCCTGATTGTGGCACTCATGTCATCACTGGCCCTGGTGTATTTTGCCCTCGCGGTACAATTCAACAGCTTCCGAATACCGCTCATCATTCTGCTGGGGTCGGTGCCGCTTGCATTGTCGGGCGCCTTGATGTTCGCCTTCCTTGGCCTGACGTCGATCAACATCTATTCGCAGATCGGCATCATCACGCTTGTGGGCTTGGTCGCCAAGAACGGAATTCTCATTTCCGAATTCGCCAATGTTTTGTTTGAACAAGGCAAGAGCCGAGTCGAAGCAGTCATTGAAGCATCGCAATCACGCCTCCAGGCCATCCTCATGACAACGGCAGCAACCGTTGTCGGGCACATCCCTCTTCTTCTTGTCGAAGGGCCGGGAGCTGAAGCAAGAAACAGCATCGGCATTATCATTGTTGCAGGCATGGTGGTCGGCACCTTCTTCACCCTGATTGCCCTGCCCTTCATCTACCTGCTTTTCAGCCCTTCAGGTAAGAAAGCCGAGCAGGTTGACACCGCCTGCGAAAGTTCACTCCAGGGAGGCTGACCAGTTCGTCCGTTGTCCGCCCGGCGTTTTTGCGACATAAAGCCTTTCCCGCAGGTTTATTCGGATTTGAGCTGACCCAAATCCTTTTGCCGCAATTTCGCGCCGGGCGGTCGCCTTTCAGTCGTGCCGGCACCTTGTTGGAATTCCCGGGCCGTTGGGTCCGGACCGGTTCGTCCGGGAAAGGACTTTTGTGTCTCGTTACAAGAAACTTGATCCGGATCTTCTGCTCGATGCGGCTGAAAGCGTCATTATCAATGAAGGTGCGCACGCGCTTTCCATCGGCACAGTGGCGGCAGCTGCCGGTGTCACCAAAGGCGGCATCCAGTCTAATTTCGGAACCAGGGAAAAACTCATCGAGGCACTGTTCAACCGCTGGGGCATTGCGCTTGACGACAGGATTGAACAGATCCGCAAAATCATGCCGGAAGACGCGGATCCGCTCGACATCTTTCTGGAAGCCAACTGGCAGCACCACCTAAAGAATCCCAAACAAGATGCCGCGATGATGTACCTGATGACGCAAAGCGCCGAACAGCGTGAAGCCGCCCGGGAATGGATATCCGACAAGCTCGCAACCTTGTCTCTGGGAGAAAAGGATGGCAGGCGCCGCCGCCTGAGGTTTATCGTTTTTCAGGCACTCATCGTCATGAAATCAATGGAACTGGCACCGTTCTCAAGTACCGAGTGGCAAGAGATCTTTTCAGAAATCAATGATTTGCTCGGCGAGAAAGAGACATAATCCGAGCAGAGTTTCACGCTCCATCGACAGATAATGCGGCCGGCCGGGCATGTTCCCTTCTTTCAGCTATCGCCCGTCAGGTCTTGCATGGTGTCACTTCCTTCGCATGACCTTCGAACATGATCTTTAAGCATCGTTTCGAATTCGAGCGCGGCCTTTGCCGGTTCAGCACGCCTTGAATACAAAAGACCGAAGGTCATCCAACGTTCTGGCGTGATCGGAACCGTGTCGACCTGCCTTCTGAAAGGCTGGACAACCATTTCATCGGCGATTGTCACGCCACCACCGGCAGCAACGAGCGAACAGGCAAATTGCGAAGACGATACTTCAAGACTGCGTTCCGGCATGACACCGGCGGAGTGGAACATGTCATCGAGCTGCTCGCGCAGCAGCAGGCCTGGCATAAGCCGGATGACCGTCTCGCTAGCCAGCATCTCGGTTGAAACCGCAACCTCCTGCGCCAGTCGATGCTTCTTCGGCAAAATGGCGAGAGCGCGCACGCGCAGCAGAGGAACAGTCCTGATTTCCGGATGCCGTACTGGCAGGGCTCCGATGCCGATGTCGTATTCCTGCCCGGCTAACCATTTGCCGGCCTCACGTCGCGCACGTAAATCCACGCTGATGTTTACGTCCGGGTTTTTGCGAGAGTACTCGACCACCGCAGGCGCAGAGAGATACTGTGCAATCCGGGGCATGGATACGATCCGCAGTTTCTGGGACCTGCCTGCGCGAATTTCGTCTGCGATCCTCCTGACTTCATCCAGGTTGTCCAGGATGCGTCCGGCTTCGCGATAAAATGCAACACCTTCCTGGGTGGGAGACAGGCTTCGGCCGCTTCGGTCGAAGAGCTCGAGCTTCAGCTCCGCCTCCAGCCCGGAGATCAGACGACTGACTGCGGGTTGGCTGAGATGCATCAGTTCGGACGCTGCGGCGATCGTCCCTTCGGACAGCGCATACCGAAACGCCCGCAACGCTTTGATGTTCATCATTACACTCTTACATTTTTTGCAAGATATAATAACATAATTGCAATTTTTGCAACGAACTCCTGCTGGTACGATTGGTCATCGCTCAGGGAGGAAAGCGCATGAAACGCAGAGATCTATTCAAAGCAGCCCTTGCGGTCGCATTTGTCGCCGTCAGCAGCAGCGCGACAGTCGCGGCAGACTGGCCCAAACGACCTATAAATCTTGTCGTTCCCTATAAGGCCGGTGGTGGAACCGATGCCTACGCTCGCGCCATCGCAGCCGCAGCCAAGGACGTGCTCGACGTTCCCGTCGTCGTCGTCAACAAGGCCGGATCCGGCGGCCTCAACGGAGCAAATGCCGTCGTCAGGGCACGCCCGGACGGTTACACGATGATGATGACGTCGGGCGGCTCATTCCTGCTCTCGACCATGACACGGGACACGGATATCGACGCTCTGGAGAGTTTCGACTTTGTCGCCCAGGTTGGACAACTCCGGACCTCCTTGATGGTTCCGGTCAACAGCCCCTTTGAAAGCGTGCAGGATGTCATCGATGCGGCCAAGGCAAACCCGGGCTCGCTTCGCTGGGCACATTCCGGTCGCGGTGGCTTCCATCACGTAGGTGGCCTCGGCTTTCTCGCCAACAACGGCATCGAAGCCCAGGATGTCCCGTTCAAGGGAGGCGGCCCGACCCGCGCGGCACTTATTGGTGAGCAAGCCGATTTCGGGTTTCTGGGAGTGCAGCAACACCGCGGATTCGAAGACCAACTTCGGGCACTTGCCGTCAACAGTCAGGATCGCGATAGCGTCATGACAGATGTTCCGGCCTTTGGAGAGCTCGACATCCCCTTCGCAGCAGTCTCTTCTCCTGTGATTGTCTTTGCACCGAAGGGAACACCGGCGGAAATCGTGTCGGCAATGGAAAGCGCATTGTCCGAAATAGCAGCCAAGCCGGAGTTTGCGAAACTGCTGGCGGAGCGCGGCACAGGTCCTGTCTACGCAACGGGCGCAGATGCAAAGGCAGCCCTTGGGGCAATGAAAACCGACGCTCAACCGCTGATCAATTCGCTTTCAAACTGACTGGTTGGCGGGCTGCGACCATCGGGAGTGGCCCGCCCGACTTCAGCCAGCAAAAACAAGAAGAAAGCGGTGCCGGAAACATCCGGGCCCAGCAATTCCGGAACATCGGGAAGGAAACGTCATGAAGGACATGATCGAAGGTCTGGCGTTGCTCTTACTGTCTCTTATCGCCATTTGGGGAGCCTGGCAGGTTCCGCAGGCCGCACCGGGAGAGACATGGGCGGGTCTGGTTCCATTCGGTGCAGCCGTTGCGTTGCTTGGCCTATCTCTGCTTCTGGTCGCTGGCGGTTTACGATCGGCATCCCACGGTACAGATGTTGACGTCCAAAAGGTTCCGGCTTCGGGCACCCGGGAAATTCTCACCCTTTTCCTGATCGCGCTCATTTACCAGCAGTCGTTCCGCTGGTTCGGGTATCTCCTGCCGACTGCGGCTGCCGCACCGGTCGTTCTCTACCTGTTCGGGGTCCGCAGTCGTTTGGGGCTGGCTGCCTCTGCCATTCTATGCCCGCTCGTCTTCCACATCATCTTCTTCGAGTTGCTCGGTGTCTTCCCGCCTTACGGCGAAGTCTTCGACCTCCTCGACGTTATTCAGGGATAGGCAAATGGAAATCTTTCCGGCTCTTCTCTCGGTTATCACAGATCCCGTTCTGCTCTTCGCCATAGTGCTGGCAGCAGCTGTCGGAATGATCGTCGGGGCAACGCCAGGTCTGACTGCATCAGCCGCAATTGCGATGCTTCTGCCGATCACCTTCTACATGCCGCCACTCTTTGCCCTCGCCTTTCTGTACGTGATTGGAAAATCAGGGCGATATGGCGGTTCGGTCGCGGCGATCCTGTTCAACACGCCCGGAACGGCAGCGAGTGCCGCAACGCAGATCGATGGATATCCGCTGGCCAAAGCAGGCAAGGCGGGCAAAGCGATGAAGGTTGCAACGATTTCGTCCGTCATAGGCGATTTCATGGGTGACATCATGCTTGTCGTCGGTGTTGGATTCATTGCGGCCCTGGCCTTGAGGCTTGGCCCACCGGAGACCTTTGCCATCTACTTTGCCGCCTTTGTCGTCATTGGCTCGGTTATCGGCAAGTCGATCGTCAAGGGCATGATTTCGGCGGTTCTCGGTATCCTTGTTTCTATGGTCGGTCTCGATCCGATTACCGGCCAGGAGCGCTTCACGTTCGGTTCCTTTGAACTCAGCAATGGCATCGGACTGGTGCCGCTCATGATCGGGGTCTTCGTTCTGGGTGAAGTCTTCGCCCAGTTGGAGGAACGCAGTAAATCCAGCGGCGAAGTTCGTGAAAATACCAGCGCCTCTGATGGTCATTCACTCACCTTCGAAGAATACAAACCCTGTATCCCGCATGCGATACGAGGTGGCTTCATCGGCGCCGGTATCGGTGTTCTGCCCGGGCTTGGCTCTGCCATCGCGGCATTCATTTCCTACGGCGAGGGCAAACGACGGGCGAAGAACCCGGAAATGTGGGGCAAAGGAGCACTTGAAGGCGTCGCCGCTCCGGAAGCTGCAAACAACGCCGTTTCCGGACCATCCATGGCACCACTGCTTACACTCGGCATTCCAGGCTCGACAATCGGCGCCATTTTGCTGGGGGTCTTCCTCATTCACGGTATTCAGGTTGGCCCGACCCTGTTTCTAACGGACCGTGAACTTGTCTATCAGCTGTTTGCCTGCGGCATGCTCGGGATCATCGCCTACGGTCTCATCGGTTATTTCGGAGCATCCCAGGTTGCACGCATCATTTTAAAAGTTCCCACATCGGTACTTTACCCGCTGATCTTCCTGACTGCTTTCGTCGCAGCTTACTCAGCCCGTGGCTCACTCTTCGATGTCACCGTGATGACATTTGCAGGATTTGCCGGCTGGCTGATGCGCAAATTCGAGTTCAACGTCGCAGCTTTCGTGATCTCCTTCGTCCTCGCCAAGGGTGCGGAAGAGACCTTCCGGCAATCACTTCTGATGTCGGACGGCGGCATTCTCATCTTTGTCGAAAGGCCGATCGCAACCGGTTTCCTGTTGCTCGGCATTCTCGCGATGGCCGCCCGTATCCGCGCAATCATGCGCGAGCGAAAAGTTGTTTCCGGAGAGCTGGAAGATGCTTAGTTACGACATATACAAAGACTGTCTGTCGACCGGAACGATGCGCGAGATCTGGTCGGAGGCTGAAACAATTGCCAATTGGCTGCGTGTGGAGCAGGCCCTGGCACGCGCTCAGGCTAATCATGGGTTGATACCCCAAGAAGCTGCGAACAGGATCGAGCAGATCCTGCCTTCACAAATTGACGGAGAGCAACTCAAGGAAGAGATGCTGCTCGTCGGGCGTCCGATAGTCGGTCTGGTCAAACAAATGAAAAAATTGGCCGGAGAACATGCCGGATTGGTTCATTTCAAGGCAACGACACAAGACATCATGGATACGGCGCTTTCACTTCAGATGAAAGGTGGCCTGTCCGAAATTACCGCATCAGTTTTGGCGATCATCGCCTTGGTTGACCGTTCCATCGACAAGTGCGGTACGGTAGAAATTATCGGTCGTACCAATGGGCAGCACGCTGTCCCCCTGCGGCTTACGATGAAATTGACCTTGTGGCGAGAAGAACTCGCACGCCGTCTTCAGGCAATAGAGCAAGCGGCCGATCGCGGTCTGAACGTGCAGGTTGGAGGTCCGGTGGGTGACTTGCGGGGCTATGAAGGCGTAACGGGTGTAAAGATCAAGCAATCAGTTGCAAAACAATTCGGTCTCGGCGTGATCACCCCTCACTGGCAAAACACCCGGGACGGGATTTTCGATGTAACCAACGCCCTTGGGTCGCTGTGTGCCACGCTTTGCAAGATTTCTCACAATATCAACCTGTTGGCCTCTTCCGATATCGGCGAAGCTTCGGAGTGTCATACGAACGGCCGCGGAGTTTCTTCCTCAATGGCGCACAAGCGCAATCAACGTGCGTCCGAGTTTGCGGAGGCACTCGCCCGGCTGGGCAGGCAACGAGCTGAACAGATGGGAGAGTTGACCCTCCATCAACACGAGCGATCAGGCGGCGTCTGGATCGGAGAATGGCTTCTGATACCTGAACTCTTCCTGTTGACCGCAGGTGCCTTGCACTGGACCACGCTCATGTTCAGTGGCCTTGAATTTCATTCAGATCGAATGCAGGCCCGTATCCGGGATTTTGAAAGCTCGAAGTGTCAGCCACACGCAGCGCCCGGCCACTGAACGCTCGAAGCCTGCCATTAAAAAGAAAGTCGGACGCGTTCGCCCCACTGATTTTTGTCGGTTATCTTCTGCAAACGTGTTGGTGGTGCTGAACAATTCCCACACCAGATTTCCCTTCCGTGAAAACAGACACCTTGATGCCCTCTCCCCCGACCCGTAAAAGGAATGGAAACGGGACAGGAGTGGGTCCAAAAATGATCGGCAAGATTTTCAAATCTCTATTCGGTTCATCCGAAGAGGGCAAAAGCGCTTCCAAGAGCACCGTGGTCGTATACGACGATTTTCAGATCATCGCGGAACCGCAACCATCCAATGGTCAATGGCAGGTTGCCGGGCGGATCGAGAAGCAGTTTGGTGAAACGACCAAGACACATCGCTTCATCCGTGCTGATACGTTGCCGGGCGAAACAGACGCAGCCAACGAGATGGTTCGCAAGGCCAAAATGATGATTGACCAGCAAGGCGATAGGATATTCGATTGAGATAAAGCGTGATCCAGCGTCTCTAACCGCTGTTTCAAGCAACTTATCTGGGCGATGAAGCACGATACCATTGCCAAAAGCCCATTGTCTTGGGTATTTGACGCTCTGGTCTGCAGTCCGAATTTTGAAAGCCGATATGACACGACAAGTTGTTCTGAGCCTGCCCAACATTTTGACATATGGGCGCATCCTGGCGGTTCCGGCTGTTGCGGCCTGTTTTTATTTTGAAGGCACCACTCCTCGCTGGATCGCTTTGGGCCTGTTCGTTGTGGCTGCAATCACCGACTTCTTTGACGGCTATCTTGCCAGAGCATGGCAGCAACAATCTGCTCTCGGACGCATGCTCGATCCGATCGCGGACAAACTTCTCGTATCCGTCTGCCTTTTGATGTTGGCAGGCGATGGCACAATCGGCGGATGGTCCATGATCGCCGCGATCATCATCCTGTGCCGCGAGATACTTGTTTCCGGGTTAAGAGAGTTTCTCGCCGAACTTCAGGTCAGTGTGCCGGTCACGCAGTTGGCGAAGTGGAAAACGACCGTTCAGCTGGTGGCCATTGCCTTCCTGCTGGCTGGACCGGCGGGCGACACGATCTTTCCTTACACCACCCTGATGGGCCTGGTTGCGCTTTGGCTTGCCGCGACACTTACACTATATACGGGTTACGACTACTTCCGGGCAGGTATTGGCCACCTTATTACTGAATAGCGCCGGACCGAGTTTTCTGGCTGGTACCAAGCAGCCGCATCATTGAGGGGTCTCATGAACATCCGCTATTTCGCCTGGGTTCGCGAACGGGTTGGAGTTGAAGAAGAAGAATTGGAAATTCCGGGCGGTGTCAAAACCGTTGGTGATCTGATCACTCACCTGAAATCACTCGACGACAATCACGCTGCCGCCTTCGAGGAAGAAGACGCCATTCGGGTAGCTCTCGATCAGGTACATGTGGAAGCAGATGCTGACTTGGGCAATGCCAGGGAAATTGCGTTTTTCCCACCGATGACAGGTGGCTGATTGATGTCGGTAACACCGCTGATCCGAGTTCAAAGTGAGGATTTTGACGCTCAGGCAGAAGCAGCCCGCCTGACAGCTGGGCGCAAGGATGTCGGTGCACTTGTGAGTTTCACAGGCTTGTGCCGCGACGAATCCGGGACGCTCAGCGCACTTGAGCTCGAGCATTATCCGGGAATGGCCGAAGCCGAACTGACACGCATCGCGAAGGAAGCTGCTGACCGCTGGCCGTTGACTGGTCTCACCGTTGTTCACCGGTTTGGAAAAATTCCTCCGGGTGAAAATATCGTTCTCGTGATAGCAGCTTCCTCTCATCGCCGCGCCGCGTTCGAGGCGGCGGATTTTCTGATGGATTTTCTGAAGACCCGGGCACCTTTCTGGAAAAAGGAACATCTTGTTTCCGGGGACGTCAGCTCCTGGGTCGAGGCCAAGTCCACTGACGACAAAGACGCGGAGCGCTGGCTCAAATCGGGAACCGCCGATTAAGTTTTTCAGCCACCGGTCGAAAAGCCCGGCTATACTACACCTTCTCTCTCCGCCCGGGCACCAATGCGATGCGACTGGGCCTTGCCTCTTTGAAAAGGTCCCCAACTCGTGAAACACACAAGCGATTCCACTGGTTCATTTGCCGAGGCTCCGGCAGATAGACGAGCCGCTTCGGATGGCTACAGCGAAACGGTAAGGGATCCGGGCATTCCCTTTGCCGAATTCGTGACGATCATCGCCATGATCATGGCTCTCAACGCCATGGCAATTGACGTGATGCTTCCCGCCCTTCCCGCCATCGGCGATGCGCTTGAGATCATTGAAGAAAACAACCGCCAGCTAATTCTCCTCTCTTACCTGATCGGTTTTGGTGGCGGGCAACTGTTTTTCGGACCCATTACCGATGCCATTGGCAGACGGAAAGTCATGACGGGAGGGCTGGCGCTTTACAGCGTTGCGAGTATCGCTGCCGTTTTCGCGACCGACCTTGACCAGCTCTTGATCGCACGCATTCTGCAGGGCGTTGGCTGTGCGGCTGCGCGTGTAGCCGCCCTCTCCGTTGTGCGGGATTGCTATACCGGCCGCCGTATGGGCAAGGTCATGTCACTTGTCATGATGGTCTTCATGGCAGTGCCGGTCATCGCACCGTCCATCGGACAGGCCGTGCTGCTCTTTGCCGGCTGGCCCTGGATCTTCACGCTCTTGCTGCTTTCCGGAGTTGCAATGCTGGTGTGGACCGCCGTCAGACTGCCGGAGACCCTGGCCCCGGAGAATCGGCGCCCGATGGTGCTTTCCAAGATCACCGGCGCCTACAAGATGGCGCTGACGACCCGGGTCAGCCTTGGCTACACCGTCGGCACCGCATTCATCTTTGGCGGTCTTTTTGCATTTCTTGCCATGTCTCAGCAGATCTTTGTCGATGTGTTCGGACTTGGAACCCTGTTCCCGATCGTCTTTGCAGCCATCGCAATTGCCATGGCTGTGTCTTCCTTCACGAATGCGCAACTGGTCGAGGCGATCGGCATGCGCAGGCTCTCGCACGGTGCAGCGGTCATCTACACCAGCCTTGGCTTCCTGCTGCTGCTGATGCCATTGCTTGGCCTTGAGAACTTTTGGACATTCATGATCCTGACCGCACTGGTCATGATGTCATTCGGCTTCATGGGAGCGAATTTCAACGCCATGGCGATGGAACCGCTCGGTTCAATTGCAGGAACCGCATCATCCGTGATCGGGACCATCAGCACTCTTGGTGGAGCGATACTGGGATACATCATGGGTCAACTCTTCGACGGCAGCACACTGCCGCTCGGACTTGCCTTCACAGTCTATGGACTGTGCGCCATCGGCTGCATTCTCTACGCCGAAGGCGGGCGGATGTTTCATGCTCTGGAAAGGACCGGCTCACCGGATTAATCCGGCACCCACCAGCTGGTTATCAAATGAGAGACAAAAGAAAAGGCGGGCAAACGTGCCCGCCTTTTTTATTCAACCAATGAAGACCGTTCAGCCTGCCGCAGCCTGAAGTGCCGGCGCATTCGGCCTGACAGCAGCATCGTAATCTTCCATCAGCGTCTTGATGATGTCGCCAACGGCAAACTGCTTGCCGGCAATCTCGGAAACAGGCGTAACTTCAGCAGCTGTGCCTGTGACGAAACACTGTTCGAAGCTGTCAAGCTCATCCGGCATGATGGCACGCTCGATAACCTCAATGCCGCGATCCTTCGCAAGACCGATCACTGTCCGGCGGGTAATGCCGTCGAGGAAACAATCAGGCGTCGGTGTATGGATCTTGCCGTCCTTGATGAAGAAGACATTGGCACCGGTACATTCCGCGATCTGACCACGCCAATCCAGCATCAGGGCATCCGTATAACCCTTGGATTCCGCCGTGTGCTTCGAGATCGTGCAGATCATGTAGAGGCCTGCAGCCTTGGCTTTGTAAGGCGCGGTCTTCGGATCCGGGCGACGATACTCAGCCATGTCGAGGCGGATGCCCTTCAGCCGCTCTTCTGGAGCGAAATAGCTCGGCCACTCCCAGGCGGCAATTGCCAGGTGAATGGTGTTGTTTTGCGCCGAAATGCCCATCATCTCACTGCCGCGCCAGGCGACAGGACGAATGTAGGCATCGGTCAGCTTCATACGAGCCAGGGTCTCTTCCTTGGCGGCGTTGATCTGCTCGGCGGTCCAGGGAATTTCAAACCCGAGCATGCGGGCGGATTCAAGCAGGCGCTCGGTGTGTTCTTCCGATTTGAAAATTCGTCCGCCGTAAGCCCGCTCACCTTCAAACACGCTGCTGCCATAGTGCAGACCGTGGCTCAGTACGTGAAGTTTTGCGTCTGACCACGGCACGAAATTGCCGTCGTACCAGATGTCACCACTGAGCTGATCAAAAGGCGTTCCAGCCATCTTTCATCTCCCGCTCGCTCTTTGAGCGAATATTGTTTTCCTGTAACAGAGGTGAATGACGCCAAAGACTTGCGCCAATATCCCCGCTGTATTTTTTGCACAGCACGCCAACTATCGGTATCCTGATGACCGCAGCGGCGACGATTGGATTCGTTTAACATCTGATGCCTAATAATGCATCAAAAAGACCGATCATTTCGCCTGCGGCTGCTTACAAGTAACAATCGACCAGAATTAAGTCAATATGACTGACGTAAATTTCAAACCACTTGTTCCTCCCGTTACCGGTGACAGGAGCAATGCCGGAGACAGGCTCGACGGAACCGGGGGCGATGAGTCGCTTCCATATGATCTGATTGAGCTCCTGTTTTTTGCATATCGGGATTTCACCAAGGATCCGGACGATGTCCTGGCTCAATATGAATTTGGCCGGGCGCACCACAGGGTTCTCCATTTTGTGGACCGGAACCCGGGTGTCATGGTCACGGACCTGCTAGGGATTTTGAGGATCACCAAGCAAAGTCTCGGCCGTGTGCTGAAGCAGCTTGTCGACGCCG
>JBCCVB010000050.1:0-39686 GCA_039195965.1 Pseudomonadota bacterium | reverse complement strand
GGCTCCAACCGCTTCGACTGCGGAACTGATTTCAAACGGTCGAGGATAATCATAGATCGCCTTGACAGCGTCGTAGTCATCTCGAACTTCGTTAATGGCGGTGTCGAGCAGTCCCCTAAGCGCCGGGGCATCAATTGTGAGGATTTCATCGCCGACGATTGGAACGAAGCGGTTAAAGTTCAATGGTGTTTCCACAAAGAGCACCTGCTCGGGCGTCCGGGTTTCCTGAAGCCATAGAACTGTAGACATTTCTTCGTGAAACTTTGGCGTTCCCAGCGCCGGTGGTGGTGCTATCTTGTTTTGCGCTTCAATGCTCTCAGACGGTAGCAATGGCACGGTATCCGTCGATGCCATTGAAGTTGCTGTCGATGCGGCAAAAATGATTGCCACCGCCGCAAGTGAGCCAGTCATTCTTTTCATTTCCATTTCCTCCGCTAAGTCTAGTTATGTTTAGTTTCATTCAAGGTTAGATGTATTATCTGCACCTAGAAATGATGCCGCGGAGAAATGGTTCAAATTAAGAATTGGTAACACAAAGAAAATAATATTCGCTTCACAAAGGATTGTTTATTCTATCAATCTGTTGCGAAAAGGGAAATAAGAATGACAGGAATGGGACCGGAAAACAGTAAGTACGAACGCAGCTGACTGTAGAACATCTAGAAAAATATTTTGAGTGTTTGTTCCTCGGTCTCGGTCTGTGTTGGTTTGAGGGGCATTGGCATCAGACCATAGTCAGTCATGCGTCCAGGCTTGACGGATTTAATGAAGGCAAATTGTTTTGGCGATGTATTCGGAGCCTGGTCAAGCGATCTTGTCTGAGGTTCCTGACTGCGGAGGCCAGTTGCTTCCAACTGATTTTCGCTGCTCCAGTATCATCCGACTGATTTGTCCCGTACCGCTCTTTGCCCAACTCAATCAGCGCAGCTTCGTAAATTGTCCAGTCCAAACCCGGATCCAACTTGTTTATACGGGTGCGCCATTCACTTCCGGCCCTGTAGGTCTCGTGGAGATTACGCTGGCGAATCTGCCGTTTTAGATGCAGATAGGCGTAATTCTCTGAAGCTTTGTAATCGTTCCATCGTTGGATTATGGCGCCAGTCAGTTTCGGCGCGAGCCAGCGAGCAAGGATGAACAAGACACCGATAAAGAACACGAAGCTGCCCGTAATGATCAACACAGAGCGAAGGTTAAGGTCGGGTACTTCCGATGTTGCTGTCGGTGTACTTCCGGTTACCGATAGCTGAATTGGAGCAACTTGGGCTGTTTCGGTTTTTCCGGTCTTCAGGTTGTACCAAGACAGCGAAAACTCAGGAATTGTATAATCTCCGGCACTTTCGGCGACGATCGTAAGTGCTTCGACGCGGGTACCTGACAGAAGTCCCCGGTCTTCCTTTTCCTCGATTACCGGTTCGTCTGGATAGACCGCAACACCACCATAATCCGTGCTGTCGGCAAGAGGTGGAAGAACCATTGGCGGTGCGCCTGAGATCGTGGCTTTGGTTGTGACTTTCAACGAAGAACCAGGTTGAAGCGAAGCCGGGTCGCCTTCAATCTGCCTGTCCAGTGTTATCTTGTTTGCGGCAAGAAATGGAACCAGATCGTCCGTTCCGTCAGGAAGGGCACCTATAATCTCAAATGTCTCTGTAGCTACTTCAGTCTCGATTGGTTCGCGGGTTTTCGGATCCGCAAACACAACTTTGATTGTGCCGGCCGGTATTTGAAAACGTCCGGGAACGAGCGGATAGAGCCTGTATGAACGTGTTACCCCGGACCACGTTTCCCCATCGACCGTTTCACTTGTCGGACCTGACGCCCGGGATGGTAATCTGACCATAACGTTCGGCACTTCAATGTTTGGAAAGATCGGTGGTGTCGGCATCCAGGTAGGAACGAGCAGGGAAACTCGATAGATCAGGGGTTGACCTGGAATGGCCGTGTTTTCTTCAAGCGTGGTTTTCAGCTGTGGCGTAACGTTCGATTGTGCAGCGGCCGGCAGTACAGCAGCAAACAACAGGATCAGGGTGAAGGCCAGACGGATCATCGTGATTGCTCCACGGCCTCCAAAGCGAACCTTGTCTTGAGAAAATCACCGGTTCTCGTATCAACTGTTCGCATCCATTGCTCCGCCGATTCGGGTAATGCTTCACCGGATTGCTGTTGCTGCTTGCTTTCCGTCCCTCGGTTGCCTTCATTATCGAATACAACGTCATCGGCGCCGATCCCCCGTTCTTCTCCCGTGTCTGACTGTTCTCGCGTGGTTTCAACATATTCGAGAATGTATCGAGCGAGTTCCAGATTATTTCTGGCTGCATCATTTTCCGGATCCCGTTCGACCGCCTTTTCGAAAGCAGCTATTGCTTGACGGTAGGACCGCGACCTTATCAGAGCCATGCCTTCGCCCATGGCCGCGTCCGAACTGTCTTGAAACGAATACAGTTCCGCTGCTTCCTCATACTTGCCAAGTCTGTAGAGTGAGTAGGCCTTCCACATCTGGTCTTCGAATAGATCGGCTGCCTGTTGGTATTCCTTTGCATCAAATGCCAGTTGTCCTTGCTGGTTCGGCGTCAGAAACCAGTCCCTCCATCCGTCGGCTCGCACCTCGGTCGTGAATGTAAGGCACGAAGTGACGACCAGGAGGATGGCCCAGTTCATCGTCCAGCCTCTGCGAAACCAGAACAACAAGATCAGTGCCGCAGGCCAGGCGAATATGTAACCTTGATCACGCCATTTCAGCCGTTCGTCACGTGTAAGAGCCGCCTGGTAGGCCGAGAGAACCCCCCTTGAAACCAGGCTGACATCGCTGGCGTCCACCGTGACGCCAACAACCTGAACCCGCAGCAGGTTATCAATTGCCGTAAGGCTGCCTTCATTTTTGTTGAACGTCCAAAAGAGCAGGGACGTTCCTGTTTCTTCGATAAAGCTCTGAAACTGAGGAACATCTGCATCTGACAGCCGATCGAGAAGAAAGATGATGGAACCTGGCTCGCCTTGAGTTTCAAGGATCTCCTGAGCCAATTGCAGCGCCTCATGACCGCTTTCACCGTCTTTGGGCATAACGTCCGGTTCCAGCCCCTCCAGAAAGGGTTTCAGCACTTCCGGGTCTTCGGTCAATGGAACAACCTGATGGGCCGTACCAGCGTAAGCGACGAGTGCGGTTTTGGCTCCGCTTCTTTCCGCCATAAGGTCCAGGATTTTATGCTTGGCGCGTTCAAGTCGGCTGGGGGGAATGTCCGTTTGCATCATCGACTTGGATACCTTGAGGACAACGACCAGCGGAGATGTATCGGCAAGCAGGGGATTTGGTACACGGGACCAGGTTGGGCCGGCAGCACCCAGAGCCAAAAAGGTCAGCAAAATGCACACCCAATCGATAGGACGGAGGCGGTAGAGCTCACTTTTTCCGACTGTAAGCGCTTTTGCCAAATGTGGAGCGATCACACTGGGAAGCTCGGCTTTCCTGGAAAAAGTCTTGCGGATCAGCATCCAGATGATGACGATGGCGGGAACGGCCATCAGCCACCAGGGGCGGATGAAATGAAAGGCGGAAAGATCCGGAAAGAGCAAGTCCCAATTCATGCAGGCCTCCGCCGCTCACGAGATATCAGCAGCAACAGCAGTGCCGAACACCCAAGAACAACTGCCAGTCCCAGCAGGTAATGGCCCAATGGCTCTCGTGGACGGTAGCTGGTTGTCTCAACGGCCCGCGCTTTCATGGCATCTATGCGAGCATAGATATCAGTGAGCGCCGCTTCGTCCGCTGCGAAAAAGTACTGGCCGCCTGCCGCAGCCGCAATATCCTTGAGAGCTTGTTCGTCAAGTCTTTGCTCCCCAGATCCGTTCGGGTCACCGACACCTACCGTGATAATCTCGATGCCTTCGCCAGCCGCTATGCCGGCTGCGTTGACCGGAGACATTCGACTGCCGGTGTCACCTCCATCGCTCAATAGAATTAGAAGCCGTTCTTCAATCTTGCTCGCTTGAAAAGTCTTGATCGACAGCCCGATTGCATCGCCAATGACGGTGTGGGGCCCCGCCATTCCAACTTGCGTTTGCTCCAGAAGCAGACGAACGGAAGCAAGATCCTCGGTGAATGGTGCCTGTACAAACGCCTTGGCGCCGAAAATGATCAGTGCAACACGGTCACCATCTCGGGTGCTGATAAACTCGCCCACGACATTCTTCACCGCATCAAGCCTTTGAATGCGGCTGCCGTCTGATGAGGCGAAGTCGATCTGGTCCATCGAACCTGAAATATCAATTGCGAGCATGATATCTCTGGCAGCATTTTCCCGGACGATCGGGTCGCCGATACGTTCGGGTTGTGCCAAGGCAGCAACCAGGAGGCACCAAACTAATCCGGCCAATAGTTCTTGAAACATCGACCGCCTTGTGATGACAGCCCCGGGCGCGGGAACTTTCCCAGCTGCTTCCGCCAGTTTGCGAAAAAAAGGAAAACGCAATGCGGAAACCTGCTTCTTGTGTGCAGGTACAAAAAAGTAGACCAACAAGGGCAGGGGGAGCATCAGAAATGCAAACGGTTGACTGAATTCGATCACTGACGGTCTCTCCGATGCGATTTGATCCAGTCTTTGACCAATGGTTTCAACTCCCGCACATCAGAATTCGGTCGGTAGGGAGCTGACGCCAATGCCCGGCCAGGGCCATTCGTGAAATCCTTGCCGCCATAGGTCCTGTCCAGGAACTCCAACCAGTCACTGCCATAAAGGGACGCTACTGATGAACGAGGATAGGCAGCCAGAGCTGTGCGCCTGATCAGATTGGAAAGAACGGTTGGGTCATCGGAACTTCGGTTGAGTTCGCTCAACGCCTGTCTGCGGTAAGCATTGTGGTTTCGATACCTGACGACTTGTCTGCCGAGAATGGCAACAAGCGCGATCAGAAACAGAAGGAGCCAGAGCCAACCCGCAGTTTGCGGCAACATGGAAATGGCTTCAGGTTCGGGAACCGGCTCCAACAAATCCAGCAAATCGACGAGGTTGAGGCCTTTCCATTCATCTTTCATCGCGGTCCTCCGGCAGTTGTCCGGTGTCCCGTCAAACGGCTCAACTGAGCAATCGTTTCTTCCCCCGCGCTCAAGGGAAAAATCGGCACACCAAACTTCCGTTGCCAGGAAAGGACCTGGGCCAGTCGGCCTTTTGTGAACTCTTCCAGGCGCCGATAGGTTTCGCCAGTTGTTGTGTCGACTTCCACCTGAAGATCGCCGTCGGAGACGATGAGTTTGGTACCCTCAGGAACTTCTTCTGAAATCGGATCGGTGACCGGACACAGAACGAGATCGTTGTGCCGTGCAAGGTTCGCCACCAGCTTTTCCGTTGTGTCGTCCAGTCCGTCAAAGTCACTGATGACAACAATCAGATGATCTCGCTTGGCCAATCGGGCAACGGCTGCGAGAGGGCGGTTTAGAAGCATTGGAGCTTCCATAACAGCTGCATTGGCGCGCAGAAGATTGTTCGCACGCGCCAGTGCAGTCAGAAAGCGGTCCAACACGACTTTGCTGCGTCTGGGCCTGATTTCGCAGGTGATCTCGTCCCCGAAGACGATGCCACCAAGACGATCGCCCTGGTCAAGAATACGAAAAGCTGCAAGCGCGGCTGTTTCCGCTGCAGTCACGGACTTCATATTGTGCCGGGTTCCGAAGAACATGGACATGCGCTGGTCGACGACCAGCAGAGCGGGTTTGTCGCGCTCCTCGCTATAGACGCGCACATGCGGCTCTCCAGTTCTTGCGGTGACTTTCCAGTCGATGGTTCTGGGATCGTCGCCGGCAAGGTAACCACGGAGTTCTTCAAAGTTCAGTCCACGGCCTCGCAAGCGGGAGGCGTGTCGTCCATTCAGAGCACTGTTCGCAGGTTGTCGCGGCAGGAAACTCAGGCCTCTGGCCCGGTTTTCCAAGGACCTCAAGTGATTGAGGTCAACTCGTATCCGGAGATCCGCTTGCCCGGCGTTCAAGTCCCGACTTGAATGTAGGCCTGCTCTGAGAAGTGCGTTGCGGTCGCGCATTTTTCCCTCCTCACGGCAAAGCGACCTGGGATACGATCTCGTCAACTGTCTTATCCGGCGAAATTCCGTCTCCATCCGCTTCAAAGCTTAGTGTGAGCCGATGGCGGAATACGTCATGAGCTATTGCCTGAACATCCAGTGGATCAACATAGTCACGTCCGGCCAGCCAGGCGTGGGTCCGGCTGCACTTGTCGAGAGCAATCGACGCGCGCGGACTTGCTCCGACTTCTATCCACCGCCTCAGATCATCGGAGTACAGTTCCGGTGTTCTTGTCGCATAGACCAAATCCGCCATGTACCGTTCGATCGGTTCTGATACGTGAATGCCGGCAATCTCACTCCTGGCCGAAAAAACTGTTTCCTGAGTAAGTCGTGAGGGCTGTTGAGTTTTTGCATCGTCTTGATCGGCGTTCTTTTCCTCCGCGGGACGGACCGCGGAAGCTTCTTCTCCGCGCACGAGGCGAATGACCTGAACTTCGTCTTCTACCGGGGGATAACTGATAAGCACATGCATCAGAAATCGATCCATTTGCGCTTCCGGAAGCGGGTAGGTCCCTTCCTGTTCTACCGGGTTCTGGGTTGCCATAACCATGAACAGTGGTTCCATTTTGTGCGTCGTGCCGGAAACGGTGACCTGACGTTCTTCCATTGCCTCGAGCAGCGCAGCTTGCACTTTCGCTGGCGCCCGGTTGATCTCGTCCGCAAGCACTATGTTGGCAAATATGGGACCCGGTTCGAAACGGAAGGTGCCGCTGCCTCCAGACTGGTGATACACTTCGGTTCCCGTCACGTCAGAGGGCAAAAGATCCGGCGTGAACTGAATTCGGCTGAAATCTGCTTGAAGGTTATTTGCCAGCGACTTGATTGCCCGGGTTTTCGCCAGCCCCGGCAAGCCCTCAACCAGCAGATTTCCGTTCGCCAGCAGCCCTATGATCAAACGGTCTATGACGCCTTCCTGGCCAATGATTGACTGCTGCATTTGCAACTTGAGATCTTTTATCCTCGGAAGCGCGTCAGACATTGAAAACATTTCCTGTGAAAGCATACGAAAGATATGAAGCCGCAAATCAGTCTGAACATTCACCGGCTAGTTAGAAGTTCCTGACCAGACCCGGCTCCAATCCTTGGCCATGTCGATGAGAATCCAGCCACGGCCCGGGCCTTCGTCCAGGCCGCGTTGCAGTTTGCCGACATGGCTGTCACGGTCATATGCCCATTCGCGTTCTTCATCGGTGTGGTGAACCAATACTCCCAGGCGAGGACCTTCAGCGGAGGTGGCCCACTCGAGCATCTGAAAATCACCGTCTGAGTTGCCTCCGACGAAAATCGGCAGCCGACCGATCCTGCTATCAATTGCCACTGGTTTGCCGGCCTTGTCGTCGATGAAGGCAATACCCGGATCCTTCAAGATGGTGGGCGCACCGTCGACGACCTCGTATCTGGTCTTGCCGGTACTGCCTATGACCTGTTCAGGAGGAATTCCGTAGGCTTCTTCAGCGAACGCCCGCATGAAATGAATGCCTCCGCCGGATACGATGTAGGTCGTGAAACCATTGTCACGCAGATGACGCAGCAGCTCCAGCATCGGTTGGTAGGTCATGTCGGTGTACGGCACTTGTTTCGTGGGGTGTTTGGCAGTTTCCAACCACTCGGCAACGTCTTTTTGAAACTCGTCGACCGAAAGCCCGGAGTGGGAGAACATAACAACTTCGAGCAACCCTTCTTCGCCGCTCTCGGCGACTTTTTGAAGGTCACCGGCAGCCGCTGCCTTGAGGACGTCGCTCGTCAGGACAGAAGGATCTGCATCCGCTTGTTCCTTCAGACGGTCAAGGGCATAAAGCAGCTGAAAATAGACAGGTTTTTCGGCCCAGAGTGTCCCGTCATTATCAAAAACGGCAATCCTTTCAGCGGGTGTAACGTAGTCTTCAGATTTGGGGTCTGTTACCGCATCGACAAATGCAAGGATCCGGGCTTTAGCTTCCCCTGCATTCCATGAGGGCAGGGGGTCGGAGAACGCGGTGCCGGTTGATAGGACCAGAACAACAACAATCAAAGAGAATAAACGCATTTGCTCCTCCCGCAGTCTACTGCGCTGAACAGCTTAAAAACGACAAGAGCGGCGGACCGAAGCCCGCCGCAGTGAACAGGAATACCTGTTCTTTACTGTGCTCCGCCCGGGTCGGACAGTTTCTCCATTACCTGATCAAGCGAGAAACTTGCCGCCTTCTGGCGGGGCGGAAATTCCTGGAAGGTCTCCAGGAAGTTTCCGACGTACTGCTGCGCCGGAACCAGGAGATATGCCCTGTCTAGCAGCCAGTCGTAATAGGTGTTGGAGGTTCGGTAGGAGCGCTCGTAAGGATCACGGCGCAAGTTGAAGATCAACGGGATGCGCAGCGGAGTGAACGGCTCTATCCATGCACGAAGCGTTTTATAGGCTTTCTGCTCCAGAAAGACCAATTTCCAGTCGTTCCAGCGCAAGGCAGTAAGATCACCATCATCGGAGAAATAGAAAATCTCCGCCCTCGGGCCCACTTCCTCTTCGCCAAGCAGGAACGGCAGGAAGTTGTAGCCGTCAAGATGAACCTTGTACTCGCGTCCGATTGCCTGAACACCACCTTGCTTCAGTTGTTCCTTGATGTCAGAGACACCAGCTGCTGCAAGATAGGTGGGGAGCCAATCCATGTGGTGCATGATGTCGTTGGACACAGCACCGGCTTCGATCTTGCCGGGCCAGCGGACCATGGACGGTACACGCCATCCGCCTTCCCAGTTGGTGTTCTTTTCACCGAAGAATGGTGTCGACGCCGCATCTGGCCAGGTATTGTAATGTGGACCGTTATCGGTGGAATAATGGACGATCGTATTGTCGGCGATTCCCAGTTCATCAAGGACATCCAACAACTGGCCGACATGCATGTCATGTTCGACCATGCCGTCCGAATATTCATCCTGACCGGAAATTCCGTCCAATTCGTCCTTCACATGTGTGCGGAAATGCATGCGTGTGCCGTTCCACCAGACGTAAAAGGGTTTGCCCTGATCGTGAGCCCGTTTGATGAAGTCGATCGCGCCTGCAACGGTTTCATCGTCAACGGTTTCCATGCGCTTCTTGGTGAGCGGCCCGGTATCCTCGATGGTGCCATCGGCTGCTGATTTTATAACGCCGCGTGGACCGAAGGCCTCGCGAAATGTTCTGCCGTCCGCAAGAACCATGTCACCGGGGTAGTCTTCGTTTTCGGGCTCTTCTTCAGCATTCAAATGATAAAGGTTGCCGAAAAACTCATCGAAACCGTGATTGGTAGGGAGATGTTCATCCTTGTCTCCCAGGTGGTTCTTGCCAAATTGACCGGTCACATAACCCTGTGCCTTCAGGAGACCTGCGATCGTGGGATCTTCCTCTTGCATACCGAGTTCGGCTCCCGGCAAACCGACCTTTGAAAGACCAGTGCGAAACACACTCTGTCCCATGATGTAAGAAGATCTTCCTGCGGTACACGACTGCTCACCATAGTAATCGGTGAACATCATGCCTTCCTTGGCAACGCGGTCAATATTGGGCGTTTTGTACCCCATGAGACCAAACGTGTAGGCAGAAATATTGGATTGGCCAATATCGTCACCCCAGATAACCAGTATGTTTGGTTTTTCCGCATCCTGCGCCAGAACCGGCGCAACGTCCGAAAGGGTAAACACCCCGACGGCGCAAATGGCCAGTTTCGTGGCCAACAAATTTATTCGAAATTGCATGGCTCAGTCCTTCCCATGTGCATTGGCAGCGATTTGGAAAAAATGAAATGCACCAATGCCTTGGTTGTCGGCACAACAATCAGAGGCTGAAACTGCCGCTGCGTCAACATTCAAGATCAAATTTAATCTTTTCCTATCATCTCCATCCAAGGCTTTGCTGTGAGTTCGAAACGTGTGCCCGGCGGTGATGCGCCCTGATGGGTCGGGCGAATTGGCATTGTTTCAAGCGGGGTATCGCAAACACGCAACAGGTCTACCCTCCATCGGATTTCGCTAGGGCGGATTGGGCGAAATCGTTTGCAAGTTTGTTCACTTCCTGAGCAACCGCCGAGCTCACAGCCGTTGTTGAGAGTTTTGTGGTTGGAACACGGGCGTCGCGTTGCGCGTTGCTGGAGCGGTTCTTTTGGTCTGGAAATGAACAAGCGCCAATTTGGCCTGACCAACCGTGAAACTGGTTCGTCCTGCAATGTGAATGATGTGAAATGAACACAGAGCTTGGCTCTCCTCGACGACTCGGTGCGCATCTGGAAACTTTGATGCGCGGCCATGGTAGGCATCACCCGGGAAGCGTGAAGTACGAACATGTTGCTACATGGGTGGTTGAGGGTGTTACATAGGGGTGTTTTTGAAAAAATTTGATTTGTTAGGAATTTATCCGTGCCAGCTGATACCGGACAAACAGCTTCGGAGCACTCGATACGCACACAGCTACAGCGTATGTTGAATCACCCGGAGTTTGCTGCCACGCCTCAACGCAAAGCGTTTTTATCCTATGTCGTCGATGAAACCCTGGCAGGTCGGGCCGATCAAATAAAGGGTGTGGCTATCGCCATGTCGGTCTTTGGTCGGGACGATACCTTTGACCAGCAGACTGATCCGATCGTACGGCTCGAAGCCCGCAGACTGCGGAGGGACATCGATAGTTATTATGCCGGACCGGGGCGAGACCAACCGATCCGGATTTCCATTCCCAAAGGGACTTATGTTCCCCACTTTGAGGTGATTGCCGACGAAGGAGATACATCGCCTGAGACGACCGCCGAAAAGCAACCTGGTTTGCTCAGGTCAACACCGTCATTGCGATTGGCACTGGCTGCCGCGGTTGTTCTGGTCAGTTCAACACTGTTCGGCATTTATGTCTTGATGCAAGTGGACGAGCAAGCCGGATCGGAAGACGCGGGCTTGCCCAAGGGTCCAGTAATAGCCGTTTTGCCATTCACCCCATTGGGAGACGGTCCCGCTTATGTCGCAGATGGCATTACACAGCAGCTGACCACCGAGCTCGTGCGCTTTCGGGACCTGTGGGTGCTCCCATTGGGTAGCGTCTCACGCTATCGGAATGGTCAAGCCAACCCAAGTGATCTCAGGTCCGAATTTGGTGCCGATTACGCCCTTGAAGGCAGTGTCTCCGCAGCAGTTGGCACCTTGAAAATTACAGCTCGTCTGGTGGATCTGGAAACTGACCGGTACATCTGGGTTCATAGTTACGACACCGTCAGCAGTCCAAAGGAAATCTATGAAGCACAGAACCTGATTACTCGGCAAGTGATCGGAAATCTGGCGGGAAAATACGGTATCCTTGCAAAGGACGCCATGAATGAAGCCTCACGCCGGCCGCCGGAATCACGCAACGCTTATGATTGCGTGCTTGAATATTACAGCTACCAGATAACGATAAACCTCGAACGCCACGCTGAGATAAAGGCCTGCGTTGAACGGGCAATTACACTGGAACCAGACTATGCGGAGGCCTGGGCGGTTCTGTCGAACCTGTACCTGCAGCAGATCCGGTTTGCGATGGGGGGCGATAAAGAGGCACACTTTGAGCGTGCTGACGAAGCGGCGCGACGAGCCGTTGAACTGGATCCGCATTCCGCGTCTGCGCATCTCATGCAGGCTAATGTGCGGTTTGTTGCTGGCGATCTGGAAGGCTTTCGGGAATCCGGCGAAAGAGCCGCCTCCCTAAACCCCAATGACAATGCAATTCTGGCGCATTTTGCCCTGAGGCTGGCTCTCAGTGGGTCCTGGCAGGAAGGGCTCTCAATCATGGAAAAAGCCATTGCGCTCAATCCCGTCCATCCTCACTGGTACCATTTTCCATGGGTTTTCTATCACTTCGAAAGGCAGGAGTATCGCCAGGCGCTAGCCAAACTTGAAAAGATCAAGATGCCTGATTTTTTCTGGACGCATCTCTGGAGGACGGTGCTGAATGAAGAGCTGGGCAACCATGCCACTGCGCAAGTGGCATTAGAGAAATTGACCGCGCAACAGCCTGATCTGGATTCCAAACTTCAAGACATTCTTTCAATCTGGTTGCTGAGTGAGAATTTCAAAAACAGACTGATGTTGAGTTTGGAAAAAGCGGGAATGCGGGATAAGAATACTCTTAAAGCTAAAACTCTATAGATTCATATAAGTTACTAAAAAAACTCCTTTAATACGTCTGGAAAAACTGCGCCAATCTGGCCCATTCAAATCGATCCCAGAATAAGTTATATCGCATTTATGCGTAGCTTGCTGATGGCACTGCTTATTACTGTTTTCGCTGGGGTCCACACGGCCGCAGCGCTAGGTGTTGGGCAAACAGAAGTTTCAGGAGATACATCCCTTCGAATTGCCGACAAGATGATGACCGACACCGGCGATATGAGGATGACCCACAACAGCCAATGTTGTGGCGATACAGACACTTTTGGCGGCGCAGGGTGCTTCGCAAACTGCAGTATTGACTGTGGCACCTTTTGTCTTGTCGAAATTGCACCCGATTTCGTCTCGGAACGAACTATCGAACGCACTCCTGTCGGCAGTCTCTCCTCGGTATTCCTGCGTAAACCGGACCACCCTCCCAAACAGGGTTGATACGCGTTTTGGGGCAAATGCCCATCGATGAATATCCTTAGAAAAACAAGTGCGAACACATGCGCTTTGCGGCTCATCAGCCTGTGATGAGCGGTGTTCGCGAAACTTGCAGGTTCACGCAAATGGAAAATGGTACAACTGACGTTCGTGGTCCATCCACGCACCGGGTGACACTGTCTTCAACAAACTCAAAATCTATAAACAAGAACATGCGCTCCGGGCACACTCTTTTCATGGCAGCATGTTGCGCCGTCATGTTTGTTGGAGCCAGTATTTACGTTGCCTTCACGTCCGCTGAACAGTCACTCGTACAAACAATGCTGTTCGCAGTTCCAATACTGGGCTGTGTGATGATGCACTTTGTGCTGCATCGCCTCATGAGAAAAACTTGCCATAACTCCCCGAACACAGGAGGGGCACAATGATCAGACGCACAACTGTCTTTCTCGCCCTAGGTGGACTGCTTACGCTTTCAGCACCAACACTGGCCGATGAAGAAAAAACAATGACCGTGTACAAGTCGCCGTGGTGTGGTTGTTGTGAGGTTTGGACCGAAGCGGTTGAAGCCGCTGGTTACAAGGTTGTTGTTGAAGACATTGAAGATCTGTCATCCGTCAAGCAACAAGCAGGTATTCCGGACGACATGCAAGCTTGCCACACCGCAG
This sequence comes from Pseudomonadota bacterium, assembly GCA_039195965.1. Classification (GTDB taxonomy): domain Bacteria; phylum Pseudomonadota; class Alphaproteobacteria; order Rhizobiales; family Stappiaceae; genus Roseibium. The sequence goes on along the minus strand of JBCCVB010000050.1, from coordinate 26,391 downwards.
TGATAGGCAAGGATCGGAAATACATAATTGAGGGTCATGTTCCTTTGGAAGCGATCGAAAGGATGATGACAGAACGTCCAGATATCCGTGGAATTGCAGTGCCTGGAATGCCTCAAGGGTCTTTGGGAATGGGATACGATCCGAACGCCCAATACACCGTCTATTCCCTTGGTGTGGAACACTCGCAAAAACCGAAACCCTATATGTTGACCGGGCGCTGACCTCTTTTGAGGTCAGCGGCAAAGCCAGATTGGCGAAGAAAAGGAGGGTGGGGCCTACGAGCTTCGCCCTCGTTTCTGTCAACTGAAAACGGTGAATGAGGCGTGCTTTGCTGTCTTTCATTCCTACCCAAAAATCGCGGTTCCGGTGGAGCAATGACTAAGGCGCTGATCATTTGGTCTTACCTTGTCAGTATCCTGATTTTCATCGCGATACTGACGGGTTATCTCGCGCACAATACCCAGGAAGTTGCTGGACCGGTAAACAGGACCACCGCGATGCTGCAACCGGACAATCCTGCTTTTGTGCGTCAAGGTGCTGAACTTTATGAAAACAACTGCGCCTCTTGCCACGGAAACGATCGTCAGGGGGAAGCGGATTGGCAATCTCTGAACCCGGACGGCTCATTGCGGGCACCCCCGCATGACGAAACCGGACACACCTGGCATCATACCGACGAATTGCTGTTCAATATAACGAAGCTCGGCACCGCAAAGGCCCTCGGGATGGAGAGCTTGAACTCATCCATGGCTGGTTTCGCCGACATTCTCGAAGATGAGGAAATTGTCGCAGTTCTTTCTTGGATCAAATCCACCTGGCCGCAGGAGATCAAGGCTCAACACGACACACTGAATGAGAATGCTCTTGGTATCCGGTCGCTGAACTGAAGAAGGGGCAAGAAACACCATGCTCAATCAGATCGATGCGACGACGATAGTCGTAGCGTGTCCGAAGGCCGTCTAACTGTCAGCAGGTTTCGGGAACCAGTCGAACTTCGCCATCAGCGTTCAATTGCGGAAACGGTATTGGCCATTTCTCGTTCTTCCGATTGAGATCATTAGTGACGTAACGCCGCCACTTTTGAGACGCGTTGTGTTCAGGTAGAGTTAAGTCGTCAGATAGATTGACAGAGGGTCAGACCATGGACCGGAAGATTGAACTCAACTGGAGCCGTAAGTTTGATTTTGTCGGCAATCTGACCTCTGGCCCGACCACTGCTTCGTCCACCAGTTTTCAAGTCAAAGCAGCACTCAGGAACACTTACAGTTCACTATTCGGTATCTACATGTTTCTTGAGGACACCGGTTTTGAGCCAGCCAGACGCTCTGCCATCGAAGCGTGGCGCAAGAGCCATGATCTGACGACAACAGGAGCGCTCAAACCGATCTACATTGGTATCGTCAAATCCGATCAGCGTGACTTCGTGGAACGGATGCGTGAACACCACAAGAAATGGATCTACCAGTATCGCGACAAGGGGCAACTCTTCGTGAAGTTCGCAACAACATATTACTGGTGCAAGGAAGAGGCGCTGCCGCAACTCATTGAGGATGCCGAGAGTGTGCTGGTCTTTGAGATGCAGCCCTACGAGAACACGGCCAAGATCAGTTCCTACAGCCTCTCCGAGGATATCGAGGTATCAAACACAGGCCACTATGCGCCACTACCCAGGTCGATTTCGTCGAAAAAGCACTTCTGAAGCAACTTTGGCACTCGCTCCTAAAGGCGACCAGTTGAAGAAAAAGTGGAGGTAGTGCCAATTTCCTGGAGAGCTCTTTTAGAATTTGACTGCAAAAGGATCTGATTGAGCATTCAAATATCGCATCCATGTTGCATGGATTTGCCGAAGCGGTTCGGAAACCCCTGGATTCAATTCAAGCGCTCACAACGAAGTCATGAAGCAATCAAGATGATTCTTTTGATCACGATGTATTTCTATTGAGAAAAGTTGGCTGGGGAACCTGGATTCGAACCAGGACTAACGGAGTCAGAGTCCGCGGGTCTACCGTTAACCTATTCCCCAACAATGCTCGGATTTCCGAAGCAACGACCGGATTAGTTGCCACTCGTTTGAGTGCTTCTCAGTCGGTGAAGGGCATATACATCTATCATAATCCGGAATGCAAGTGCCGTTTTTGACTTTTTTGTGAAATCTGCGCCCGCGCAAGCGATGTGAATGACGCGTGTGTTTTGTATCAACGAGTGCTTTCCCGGCAGCGGTCAACCTGATACAGTTTTGGCAACGACAAATATGGCCTCGTCTGCGCCGCAAAAATTGGCAGGCGCGCAGGGCCTGAAAGGCAATAGCGTGACTGAATCAGGTCAGGAACCGCCCGATCACGGGCGTCGTACCGCTGATGTGTCCGGAGACAGCAGAACTCGATCCGAGTTCAAGGGCCCGAACAGGCGACGCAGAAAGCGGCGTTCGGGAAAAGGCCCAAAAGGCAATGTTGCAGGGCAGGAGTTAGCCACTGCAACTGATGGACCTAAAGGATCAGGACAAGCTCCGATCCCTGCTGGTACCGGATCCGTCGATAAAGCGACGATTGCGCATGGTGTGCATGCGCAAGACGGGAGAAGTGCATCCGCTCCCGACAAAAAACGAAAGAAACGACGCCGCGGAGGCTCGAAGCAAACTTCTGCACTGCCAAACGGTTCTATCGAATCGAGTGCGTTGGAGGCGTTGCCGAGTGGACAAAAGTCTGCCGAAGTGGCCACCAGCCTGAAAGGCAAAAAAGCAGCGCGCAGACGTGGACGCCGACGTTGGCAAGCATCCAAAAAGGCGACTAACGGTCAACAAGGCCAAGTTGAGTCCACCGGAAAGCAATTCGATCAGAATGCTTCTGCACGGGACTCCTCTCAACTCAATCAGGGCAAGCCGGCAGAACGCCAGAAGCGTGACACAGATATTCGTCTGCCGAAAAACCGGGGTGACGTGCAGCGAACCCGGCGACCAGGTCAACACAAGGACCGACCGAGAAACGTAAAGAACAATTCTCCTCTTTACGCCGCTTTGGATCTTGGCACCAACAACTGTCGCTTGTTGATTGCCCGCCCGGAGGAACGTGGGTTCCGGGTTGTTGATGCCTATTCGAGGATCGTCAGACTTGGCGAGGGTGTCGGGTCCAATCGTCTCCTTAGCAATGCGGCGATGGACAGGGCGATTGAGGCTCTGGCCAACTGTCATCGCAAACTCGCTGATCGCGGTGTTGCAAGATCCCGCTTGATCGCCACCGAGGCCTGCCGGGCTGCGGAAAACGGCAACGAGTTTATTGAGCGCGTGAAGTCCGAGACTGGTCTGGCACTCGAGGTGGTGAACCGGGAAACCGAAGCCCGTCTCGCGGTTGCTGGTTGCGCCTCTTTGGTCGACCATGAAGCAGACGGCGTCATCCTTTTCGACATCGGGGGCGGATCATCCGAAATCGTCTGGCTGGATCTCAGGAACCGTTGCGGGGCGAGGGGATATGCATTGACCCGGTTTATCCGTTCTTGGATTTCTCTGCCTGTCGGCGTAGTCAATCTTGCCGAACGCCATGGCGGAGTACACGTGACGCCGGATGTCTTTGAAGCAATGATTGAGGACGCCGCGGAGCATCTGTCCGCATTCAGTCTGGCGGATACCCTTTCTGAAGCGATTGCTTCCGGACGTGTTCACATGCTTGGCACGTCCGGCACGGTAACCACTTTGGCGGGTGTCCATTTGGGACTGAAGCGTTACGACCGCCGACGGGTTGATGGCACCTGGCTTGATGATCATGACGTAGCGAGAATGATTGATCAGCTGCGCGACATGCCTTATGAGGCGCGCGTGCAAAATCCGTGCATCGGAGCCGATCGTGCGGACCTTGTTCTCGCTGGATGCGCCATATTGGAGGCGATCAGACGGCGTTGGACGTGTTCGCGCCTGCGAGTCGCCGATCGTGGGCTTCGCGAAGGAATTCTAACTGAATTGATGGCAGCCGACGGCGTCTGGGCACGCAAGAACCCCGGCCAACGCTACGATCGCAGGCGCCAAAGGAACAGAACATGAGCCGTTCAAAAAAAGGATCGGGTGATCGTGGCCTGCATGTAAAGGTCAAGACGGCAGCTGGCCGTCGGGAATCATCAACGCGCTGGTTGCAGCGCCAGTTGAACGACCCTTACGTGCGCCGCGCGAAAATTGATGGCTACCGGTCAAGGGCTGCCTACAAACTGATCGAGATTGACGACAAGCACAAGCTACTGAAGCCCGGATACCGGGTAGTGGACTTGGGCTGCGCACCTGGTGGCTGGTGCCAGGTTGCCGTTGATAGAGTGCAGTCAAGCGTCGAAGCTCCCAAGGTCGTCGGGATCGATTACCTCGAAATGGATCATGTGCGGGGCGCGACCTTCCTGCAGAAAGACTTTTTGGACGAGGATGCACCTGCAGCCCTGATGACTGCGCTCGGTGGTCATAGGCCCGATGTGGTTTTGTCTGACATGGCCGCCCCGACAACCGGCCACAAGCAGACCGATCATCTTCGGACCACACATCTCTTCGAAATTGCGATTGATTTCGCGCGTCGAAATCTTGTGCCGGGAGGATCCTTCCTGGCCAAGGTCTTTCGAGGCGGAACCGAAAACTCCTTGCTGCAGGACCTCAAGCGGGAGTTCAAGTCGGTTTCTCACCTGAAGCCGCCGGCCAGCCGCAAGGAAAGTCCGGAGCTTTACGTCATTGCGAAGGGCTTTCGCGGCAGCGATCTCGAACCAGATCAGCCTGCGTAATGCTTCGGCTTTCATCTCCTTGAAAGAGACCTTCATTGACCTGTTGAATTTTCGATTGAACAGACAGGTGAATTTCCAAGGCTCTTTTCTTTCTGTCACCCGCGTGTTATTGACCCGCGCCAACTTCTCCGGCACAGCCGAAGCGACTCGAAAGATGCAGGCGATGGAAATCGAGCCTGCGTCTCAGCTATTCTATTAAGGGGAATTGGCCATGGCGTCTTTCTTTGTCCCATCAACCGGGCAGCAAGCTCTGACCTTTGATGATGTACTGCTAATCCCCGGTCACTCGGAAGTCATGCCGGGCGACGTGGATCTGAGCACAAGGGTCACTCGGGACCTGGAACTCAATATCCCGATCATTTCATCGGCAATGGACACGGTTACGGAAGGCCGTCTTGCCATTGCGATGGCCCAGGCAGGTGGTATCGGCGTTGTTCACCGAAACCTGTCACTCGACCAGCAGGCTGAAGAAGTCCGTATGGTGAAGAAGTTCGAGTCTGGAATGGTGGTCAACCCACTGGTAATCGGCCCGGACGCGACACTCAAAGAAGCACTCGACCTGATGAAGCAGTTCGGCATCTCAGGCGTGCCAGTTGTTCAGAACGGCGGGGCAGGTGGTCAGGCCACTGGAAAACTGGTCGGCATTCTGACAAACCGCGACGTTCGTTTCGCGTCCAATCCTGATCAGAAGATTCACGAGCTGATGACCAGCGAGAACCTGGTTACGGTGAACGACAATGTCAGCCAGGAAGATGCAAAACGGCTCTTGCACCAAAACCGTATCGAAAAGCTGCTGGTCGTTGATGATGATGAGAATTGCATCGGTCTGATCACAGTCAAAGATATGGAAAAAGCGCAACTCAACCCGAATGCATCAAAGGATAGCCAGGGACGCCTTCGCGTTGCTGCCGCGACTAGTGTTGGTGAGGAAGGCTATGCACGGGCTGAACGGTTGATAGACGCGGGTGTTGACCTGCTTGTTGTCGATACTGCACACGGTCATTCCCAAAAAGTGCTGGATATGGTCGGCCGAGTTAAGAAGCTCTCCAATTCGGTGCAGGTCCTGGCCGGAAACGTGGCCACGTCCGAAGCAACAAAGGCACTGATCGACTCTGGAGCGGATGCCGTGAAGGTCGGTATCGGCCCGGGATCCATTTGCACAACCCGCATTGTCGCAGGTGTTGGGGTTCCGCAGCTCACGGCGATTATGGAATCAGTGAACGAAGCCAACAAACAGGGCGTGCCGGTCGTTGCAGACGGCGGTATTAAATTCTCCGGCGACCTGGCCAAGGCGATTGCGGCAGGTGCTGCCTCAGTGATGGTCGGCTCACTGCTTGCCGGTACCGAAGAAAGTCCTGGCGAGGTTTATCTGCACCAGGGTCGATCCTATAAATCCTATCGCGGCATGGGGTCTGTTGGCGCCATGGCACGAGGTTCAGCCGATCGTTATTTCCAGGCTGAGGTTCGCGACAGTCTGAAGCTTGTTCCCGAAGGTATCGAGGGACAGGTTCCCTACAAGGGCGCTCTTGGAAGCGTTCTTCACCAGCTGGCCGGTGGCTTGCGAGCAGCAATGGGATATGTAGGTGGACAAAACATCCAGGATTTCCAGGATAAGGCCCGTTTTGTACAAATCTCCGGGGCTGGATTGAGGGAAAGCCACGCGCATGACGTGACGATTACCCGTGAAAGTCCAAATTATCCGTCCAACGTTTAAGTATTTAAGGAGCGGGCAGTTTGATGACCCGCTCCAAAGGATTGACATGAAAGATGGCGGACGCCTTGCGGCGGCAATAGAAGTCCTGACTGATATAGAGAACCGCCATCGTCCGGTTCAGGTCGCTCTCAGGGACTGGGGGGCGGCACATAGGTTTGCAGGCTCGGGCGATCGAACTGCTATCGGCAATCTTGTTTTTGATGCACTGAGAAACAAAACTTCGCTTGCGGCGCGCATGAGAAGCGTCACGCCGCGTGCACTCGTGCTAGCTACTTATGTGCTGACGTGGGAGAAAGGGCTGCGAGCGCTCACAGATGCACTGTCCCAGGATAGGCACGCACCCGAACCACTGACCGATGATGAAGTCTCTATACTCTGCGATACTTCGGACGCAGTGATGAAGGAGCATGAGGTAGCGGATGTCCCGGACTGGTTATGGCCCGGATTTCAATCGATCTTTGGCGAAAACGCGGTTGACGAAGGACAGGCTTTGGCCAAGCGAGCACCTGTTGACCTTCGAACGAACACGTTGAAGGCAGATCGCGACAAGGTGCTCAAACGACTTGCCCATATTGGCGCGAACCCGGCACAAAGATCACCTTCGGGAATGCGCATTGAAGCCAAACCGGGCATTGGCCGAATGCCTCATGTCCAGGCAGAAGAAGGCTTTCGAAAAGGCTGGTTCGAATTGCAGGATGAAGCCAGTCAGCTGGCAGCGCATCTCGCGCAAGCTAAACCTGGTGAACAAGTGCTGGACTACTGTGCTGGCGGCGGCGGCAAAACACTCGCCTTGGCGGCGTCCATGCAAAACAAGGGGCAGCTTTATGCCTATGACGCTGACCGGTTGCGTCTCGCGCCAATCCACGAACGTTTGCAGCGGGCCGGCGTGCGCAACATACAGGTTAGGGATCCTGCCAGCTCTTCACTTGAGGACTTGCAGCGGCATATGGACCTGGTGTTCATAGACGCACCTTGTACGGGGACTGGCGTTTGGAGGCGCAGGCCAGACTCAAAGTGGCGGCTAACTGAAAAAGCCCTCAACGATCGGATTGAAGATCAGCAACATGTGCTTGATCACGCAAGCCAATACGTCAAACCGGGCGGGCGTCTTGTTTACGCAACTTGCTCAGTGTTGCCTCAGGAAAACCAGGAACAGGCCGCCAGCTTCCTGAACCGAAATTCCGATTTTGTCTCGAAGTCGGCACTTGAAGTCTGGACGAAAACGTTACCCGGCGTTCCAGCTCCCAAATACGCAAACGAACGAGGCGAACTCCTGCTGACGCCCGCGTCGACGGGAACTGATGGCTTTTTCATCGCAATCTTTGAGCGGCTATCTTAAGAACAACGAGTCGAGATTAAGTCCGGTCTCGACGCTGAAGCCCCAGAACATTGGGTAACGGATCATCTTCTGTGTTTTGGACGCCAAGAGGTTTATCCGCAGTCTGTTTGCTTGTGTTTTCAGAAGTTTCTGTAAGATCTGATTGCGGATCAATGCGAACTGGTTCTGCCGTTTCCACCTGATCCTGGGTTTGCACACCCATTGCCGAGCTGTCTTCAATCGCTCTGCTGGTTGCGCGCGTGGGCTCCGAGGTTTTTTTCGGGTTTGATGCGATCAGATCCTCTGCGAGTTTTCGAATATCCGGTTCCAGCCCCCTTCCGGATGACAATCCAGTCAGCACAGTGCGGGCCTGTAGAGAAAACTTCAATGCGGCCAGTGCAGCGCCAAGCGCATTCAAAGGTTCCGATGCGGTTTCGTTCAGATCGTGAGCTCGCAAGGCGTATTCGAGGGCTGTGTCGTGTTTGCCGAGTTTTCGAGAAAGAACACTCAGTCGCACGAGGTTGGTTTGAGAACGTCCATTGAGCTCCAGAGCTGCTTCGGCAGCTTCGAGTGCATCCTCCAGATCGCCTTTTCCCGACAATGCATCTGCCAGAATTTCCAAAGACAACGGATCTGTCGGCGCCAGGTGATTGGCCCGTATGGTGAGCTCTATAACCTCGTCAAATCGCTTTCTGAGGAGAAGCAGGTTGGCAAGGCCCAGAAGTGCCGGAGTGAATTCGGGCCGGATCTTCAGCGCTCTGCGGTAGGCTGCGACCGCTGCCGAAATCTGTGTCCCGTTGGCGTGTGTATCCGCAAACAGCGTCAGAACTTCGGGAGACTCCGGAAGCAGTTCCAAAAGCCGTTTGGCCGGCACCGCAGCCATCTTGGGTTCACCCAGCTTCATAAACACGCTGGCAAGACCATAAAGAGCGTTGAGATTGTCCGGAGCAGCGGCCAATACTTCGTCAAAGTTCTGCTTTGCGTTCTCGAAATCGTTCATCAGCAATTGGCAATTGCCAAGGCTGGCCCGCGCTTTCAGGTTTTCCGGTTCCGCGAACACCACCCGGCGCAATTGCGACTGGGCTTCTTCAAGATACCCTGCCTGAAGAAGTGCCGTGGCAGTTCGATAGGCAATTTCCGTGTCCTGTGGGGCGAGTTCCAGGGCCTTCAGGTAGCAAACGAGCGCATTGTCGAGATCTCCGGAACCTTCAAGGGAAATGGCTTCTTCATACGCTTTGCGGGCAGCGGCAGTCATTTGGTTTCCGGTATCTGCAAGACCTTCTCGTCGCGTCGGCCTTCGAATTTCAAGAATGGATGTCCTTGTTAAGGTAAATGACCACGCGACCACCGGTCAAAACGAATTTGCATCGAACCCACCTTGTCCGCTGATATTTTGGTTCGTGTGGTAACCGTTTCCGTTTCGTCGGGGTTTAACGCCAGAAAATCCTGTGAGGCGAGGTATTTCGTGCGAAAATCTGGTTCAATTTGTCGAAAAGACCGGGTAGAAGCTGGCCATGACCCAGCATGACCGTTTACTTATCATTGACTTCGGCTCTCAGGTGACACAGCTCATAGCCCGGCGCCTGCGTGAGTTGAACGTTTACTGCGAAATTCACCCGTTTCAGAATGTCACCGACGCATTTCTGGCGGAGTTCAAACCCAAGGCCGTAATTTTTTCCGGTGGCCCGTCATCAGTTTTTGCAGATGGCGCTCCAATGCCTCCAAAGACGGTGTTTGATCTCGGCATTCCGATCCTTGGAATATGCTACGGCCAGCAGGTCATGATGCATTGCCTTGGCGGCAAGGTTGAGCGCGGTCATGGCACTGCTGAATTCGGGCGTGCTTATGTAACACCTGGTGAACACGAACTCTCACTCCTGGATGGATGGTTCAACGACGCACGCGAACAAGTCTGGATGAGCCACGGCGATCACGTCAGTGAAATCGCACCTGGGTTTGAGGTCTATGGAACATCGCCGAATGCTCCCTTTGCCATCACTGCAGATACGTCACGACGTTTTTATGCAGTCCAGTTTCATCCAGAGGTGCATCACACACCAAACGGCAAGAAGCTGTATGAGAACTTTGTCCGTCTCGCAGGTTTCACTGGTGACTGGACCATGGGTGCTTATCGGGACGACGCAATTGCCAAGATCCGTGAACAGGTCGGTGACAAGAAGGTAATTTGCGGCCTGTCCGGAGGTGTGGACAGCTCCGTTGCCGCGGTCCTGATACATGAAGCAATCGGTGACCAGTTGACTTGCGTCTTTGTGGATCACGGTTTGCTGCGTCTCAATGAGGCGGATGAAGTCGTCTCCATGTTCAGAGATCACTACAATATTCCGCTGATTCATGCGGATGAATCCGACCTGTTCCTTGGGGCCCTTGAAGGTGAGTCGGATCCGGAAACGAAACGGAAGACCATCGGCAAGTTGTTCATTGACGTGTTCCAGAAATACGCCAATGAGATCGAAGGCGCTGAATTTCTCGCTCAAGGGACGCTGTATCCGGATGTTATCGAAAGCGTCAGCTTTTCCGGCGGACCATCGGTCACAATCAAATCCCACCACAATGTTGGCGGGCTACCGGAAAAGATGGGACTGAAGCTGGTTGAACCGCTGCGCGAGCTTTTCAAGGATGAGGTGAGGGCACTTGGCCGTGAACTCGGCTTGCCGGACAGCTTTATCGGCCGGCACCCATTCCCCGGACCAGGTCTTGCGATCCGCTGCCCCGGTGAAATCACCAGGGACAAGCTGGAAATTTTGCGCAAGGCGGACGCCGTCTACATTGATCAGATCAGAAAACACGGCCTTTACGATGATATCTGGCAGGCGTTTGTCGCAATTTTGCCGGTACGCACCGTCGGCGTCATGGGTGACTATCGGACGTATGATTACGCTTGTGCCTTGAGGGCAGTAACCTCGGTAGATGGCATGACAGCCGATTACTATCCGTTCAGCCACGAATTCCTTGGTGAAACTGCGACACGCATCATCAATGAAGTGCAGGGGATCAACAGGGTGACTTACGATATAACCTCAAAACCTCCGGGCACAATCGAGTGGGAATAACGCCGAATGGCCGCAGGGTGCAACAAAATGCAGTCTGCGGCCGTTTTGCTTGAGTACGATGACGAGCGTACCGGGACCATTGAAGCAATAGCGATGGACAACAATATCGATTTGACACCAGTTTGCTCCGATTGTGCGGCGCTTTGTTGTGTGGTGTTTGCGTTCGATAAATCTGAATCATTTGCGATAGACAAGGCAGCGGGCGAGGTTTGCCCAAATCTTGACTGTCAAATGGAATGCCGGGTCTTTCAGGACAGGGAAAGCTTGGGTTTCAGAGGGTGTATCACTTACAACTGCTACGGTGCCGGCCAACGCGTTACCCAGGAAGTCTTCAGGGGAAAAAGCTGGCGTACCGAACCCTCGCTCAAACGCCGTATGGGAGAGGCGCTATCGGTCTTGAGACGAATACATGAGCAACTTTCGCTTCTTTCGATGGCCAGCCAAATGGCATTGGATTCTCGCGAACGCGTTTCCCTGGAGAAGTTGGAGCATAGACTGAGGCCGGTTTCTCATTGGACAGAGGAGGAGTTGTCCAATTTTCCAATCGATCTCGTGACAAGAGATGTCGCGAAATTCCTTCTCGGTCTTCGACGTCTTGTGGAAAGTCGAACTAACTTGCGCAATTGATGCAGAATGCGGCGGAAGGGTCTACTTCAAGTCGCTTTTCTGCAATTTCATCACCGCACTCAACGCAATAGCCGTATTCTCCCTCATCGAGGCGCTGCAAGGCTGCCAATATCCTTTGAATATCCGATCGTCGTTGGCGTTCCGAAGCTTGCGCCATTGCCTGCCTTTGCAGGGCGTCCATACGAGACAGTCTGCCGACGGACTGCTGATCGAGAGTAACCGTAGCTCTGGCTTCTTCCGAGATTTCGCTGAGTTCTTCCAGTTCCCTTTTCAGGCTCAGCAGTTTCTTTCTGATTGCGTCGTTATCTCGCTTCATGGTCAACCTCCGGTTATGAGAATGACGAAGCTTGTTCCTCTCCGCAAGCCACACCCATATGCGGCAAAAGTACTTCGAGGCGGAGGCCGAGTTTAAGTGTCAGAGGGTTTTAGAGCAGCCTTTTCCTCGGCCAGCATTTCCTCGTGATGTTTTTTTGCCTGTACTTCTATGAAGAGCCGGGTGATCTCGGGCATTTGCATCTTTATGGTACGTTCCAGGGAGTAAATCGTCTCTTCAACTGTTCCCGCTACAACTTCATCGATAAAATCGACTGACAGAGCCAGCAAAACATCCCGCGGACCACGGTGCAACGTTCGGATCTCGTTGAGATTATCGATTGCGGGCGTAGCGTCTATGATCGCTTCAATTTTTGCCAGAACTTCCGGTGAAGCTCCTTCTCCGATCAACAATCCCTTGGTTTCAAATGCGAGCAGTGCTGCCGTTCCTGCCAGGATAATACCGATCAGGATAGAGGCGGCGCCATCCAGCCATGCAAGTCCCAGATATTGGACACCAAGTAAACCGAACAAAGCGACGAGCAGACCCAGCATCGCTGCGCTGTCTTCAAACAGAACCGTAAACACAGTCGGGTCCTTGCTGTCGCGAACCGCAGACAGGATCGTTTTTTTCCCACGTGCCTGATCGAATTCTTTGTAGGCGATCCACCAGGCAACGGACTCAAATACCATCGCAAGTCCGAGAACAATGTAAGCAACGTAGGGATTTGAAACTGGATGTGGATGCAGAACTTTCTGTATCCCTTCGTAGAGTGACACTCCCGCACCCACGGCAAAAATAAGGATCGCAACAACAAAGGACTAGAAATAAAGCTCTGCGCCGTAACCGAACGGATGACGCTGATCAGCAGGTTGCTTTGATTTCTTCAGCCCGTAAAGCAAAAGGCCCTGATTGCCGGTGTCCACGAGTGAATGGATGCCTTCAGACAACATCGCCGAAGACCCTGTGTAGATCGCGGCGGCAAATTTTGTGATTGCGATGAGGGAGTTTCCGGCAAGCGCTGCAAATATTACTCTTCTGGACCCATGTCCCGCCATGTCAGACCCCTTAATCGATAAAGGAATTCGAAGTGTTGAATCGCGTTGGAGCCTATGACGTATTCGTGACTTTTATCAACATTCCCACTCCTGCATGGTTGCGCAAAAGATATTGATTTGAGGCAGTTGCAATGAAGACTTCGGTAAAAACCTCTTTGGCCACAGCCGTGACGTGGATGATGCTCTGGATCGTGCCGGGACATGCAAATGACGTCGAAATTGTCGACGCTAAGGCCAGAAAATCCGGCAATACCTGGACGTTTTCAGTGACGTTGCGACACGAAGATACCGGATGGGATCATTACGCGGACCTTTGGCAGGTTTATTCTCCCGAAGGCAAACTCCTGGGAGAACGCGTATTGCTGCATCCTCATGTGGAAGAGCAGCCATTCACACGCTCGCTTTCCGGTGTGGAAATCCCTGATGAAACAACCGAAGTCGTCATCAAGGCACGCGACAGCGTACATGGGATTTCGCCACAGGAATTCCGGCTTTCACTTCCACGCTAGGTGTTGATGAAAGCAAGCACTCCGTCCGCGACGAACTGCACCGACAAGGCCGCAAGCAGAACGCCCAGAAGACGAGTAATCACCAGCTGCGCCGTATCGCCAAGCAGGCGTTCCAGCTTGTCTGCAAGCAGGAAAGCTCCCATGCAACTGAGCAGTATCACCGCGATGACGCCACCCAGACCGGCATAATGAATGGTATCGGGGGCCTGGCTCGACAGAAGAATGATTGCCGAAATCGTCGCTGGTCCGGAAATAAGCGGAATGGCGAGTGGAAAAATCGCGAGTTCGTTGACCGTGCCGTGATGTGCTTCGGATTCGATCGCTTTTTCGGCTGTTTCAGCTTTGCGCTCCTGCCGCTTTCCAAAAATCATTTCGATGGCGATGAGAAACAACAAGATGCCGCCAGCTACCCGGAAAGCAGAAACAGAGATACCCAGAACATTTAGGACTGTCTGTCCGGAAGCGTAAAAAATCAGGAGAATACCAGCTGCGGTAAGTGTCGCCCGCACTGCAACCTGGCGCCTGTCTGACTGACTCATACCTGCCGTTACAGCGAGGAACATGGGCGCCAATCCGACTGGGTCGATCGTGACGAAAAGTGTCGCGAACGCGTTGATAAAATAGTCCAGCATTGCTCATTCCCGAAGCGTTTTTTCCGGTGCGAAAGCGGTCTTACTATAGGGGTTTGGGCGATACGGCGACCCGCTTTGCCCAAATCATTTTCGCAGCCTGTGTATACTTGCTGTAGGTTGTTGAAAATAAAGCGGTATTACTTAGGCGGAAAACAGCGTCCGATTTGGAGCAGTGACTTGAATCGGCTATAAAAGAGCCAGCAATAACAATCAAATGAGTGTCTTCCTTGGCTGACCAGGACAACAGCACGCCTTCCGACGGCCTGCCATCGGATATTAAACCGGTCTCCATTGTCGATGAAATGAAACGCAGCTACCTCGATTACGCCATGAGCGTGATCGTGTCGCGTGCATTGCCCGACGTGAGAGACGGACTGAAGCCGGTTCACCGGCGTATCCTCTATTCGATGCATGAGAACGGCTACGAGTGGAACAAGCCATATCGAAAGTCGGCCCGTGTGGTCGGTGACGTTATGGGTAAATACCACCCGCATGGTGACAGCGCCATTTACGATGCGCTTGTGCGTATGGCCCAGAACTTCTCATTGCGTCTGCCTCTTATCGACGGGCAAGGGAACTTCGGATCCGTCGACGGCGACCCTGCGGCGGCCATGCGATATACGGAGTGTCGTCTTGAAAAGGTCGCACACAAACTCCTGGACGACATCGACAAGGATACCGTCGATTTCCAGGAGAACTACGATAACTCCGAAAGCGAACCGGTCGTCCTGCCGGCGAAGTTTCCTAATCTTCTGGTGAATGGTGCCGGCGGTATCGCTGTCGGCATGGCCACCAACATTCCGCCGCATAACCTCGGCGAAGTTATCGATGCTGCAATTGCCGTCATGGAAAACCCGGCAATGTCGCTCGAAGAACTGATGCAAATCGTGCCGGGGCCGGATTTCCCGACAGGAGGCATGATCCTGGGCCGAGCCGGAATCCGCAATGCCTATGAAACTGGCCGTGGCTCCGTCGTTATGCGGGCCAAGGTTGACATTGAGGAAGTACGCAAGGACCGAAACGCGTTGATCGTTACGGAGATCCCGTATCAGGTTAACAAGTCAACGATGATCGAGAAGATTGCCGAGCTGGTGCGCGACAAGCGCATCGAGGGCATCTCCGATATCCGTGACGAGAGTGACCGGTCCGGCATGCGAGTGGTCATCGAACTGAAACGGGACGCGGTTCCTGACGTCGTTCTCAACCAGCTTTACCGCTTCAGCCAGCTTCAGACCTCTTTTGGCGCCAACATGGTTGCGCTGAATGGCGGTAAACCGGAGCAGATGAACCTTTCAGATATGCTGAGAGCGTTCGTAGCATTCCGCGAAGAGGTTGTTCAGCGGCGCACTCGCTATCTCCTCAAGAAAGCGCGCGACAGAGCGCATATCTTGGTTGGACTTGGGATTGCGGTCGCAAACATCGATGAGGTCATTCATCTGATCCGAACAGCTCCCGATCCGGCAACTGCGCGTGCTCAGTTGATGGAACGCGATTGGCCCGCGCATGACGTGGAGCCGTTGATCCGCCTGATCGATGACCCTCGTCATCAGGTTCAGGAGGATGGCACTTACAAGCTGTCCGAGGAACAGGCCCGCGCGATCCTGGATCTGCGTCTGCAACGCCTCACGGCTCTGGGACGGGATGAAATCGATGACGAACTGAAAAAGATCGGTGCCGAGATATCGGACTTCCTCGATATTCTGCGCTCGCGTGCACGAATTCAGGAAATCGTCCGCAACGAAATGCTGGAGATCAAGGAAGAGTTTGCAACACCTAGACGAACTGAAATTGTCGAAGGTGGCGCGGACTTTGATGAAGAAGATCTGATCCAGCGTGAAGACATGGTCGTGACCGTATCTCACAGCGGTTACATCAAACGCGTACCACTTGCTACCTACCGCGCACAGCGCAGGGGTGGCAAAGGCCGGTCGGGTATGTCGACCAAGGACGAGGATTTCGTAACTCGACTGTTCGTGGCCAACACGCATACTCCGGTCTTGTTCTTCTCCTCCCGAGGTATTTGTTACAAGATGAAGGTTTGGAGATTACCTCTTGGTGGTCCGACCTCACGCGGCAAAGCCCTGGTCAACATGTTGCCTCTCGAACAGGGAGAACAAATCACTTCAATTCTGCCATTGCCGGAAGACGAAGATAGCTGGGCAAATCTCGATGTGATGTTTGCTACAATTCGCGGAACGGTTCGCAGGAACAAGTTGTCTGACTTCGTAAACATCAACCGCAACGGCAAGATTGCCATGAAGCTCGAAGAAGGCGACGGAATTGTAGGTGTCGACACTTGTTCTGAGCATGCTGACGTCATGTTGACCACGAATTTCGGACAGTGCATCCGCTTCCCGGTCACGGATGTTCGAGTATTCGCTGGACGTAACTCCGTTGGTGTGCGTGGCATTAGACTGGCCGACGGTGATCACGTCATTTCAATGCAGATCCTTCATCACATCGACGTCGACGCAGAGGAAAGAGCTGCTTATCTGAAACTCTCGCGCGCAATGCGTGGCGAAGCCGAGGAAAACGGCAACGGTGGTGATGAAGAAGGTGTTGTAGCCGGGGACTTGCCACAGGAACGCTATGCTCAAATGAGTGCCGCGGAACAGATAATCCTGACCATTTCCGAAAATGGCTATGGAAAGCGGACCTCATCTTTTGAGTACCGCGTTACAGGCCGAGGCGGAAAAGGCATCACGGCCATGGCCGTCAATAACCGGAATGGCGGACTGATTTCTTCCTTCCCGGTTGAGGACAGTCATCAGATCATGTTGGTTACGGATGGCGGACAGCTTATTCGTTGTCCCGTCGATGGAATTCGTATCGCCGGCCGAGCGACACAAGGTGTTATCGTCTTCAAAACGGCGCAAGACGAAAAGGTCGTTGCGGTTGAAGGCATTTCCGAGGTGGATGACGAGGACGTCGAAGGCGAAATCGAAGGCGATGCTGATACCTCAGCCGCAGAGGGAGGTGCACCGTCAAACGATGAAAACCCCGGAGAACCGGAGGGTGACGGTTCGAACGCCTAACCGTTTTGACAGTGACAAGGTTCGCGAAATTCGAACCAATAAAGTAGAAAAATCAGAGGCGACCTTCTTGGTCGCCTTTGTTCTTTTCAATGGGAAAGATCCAATCAGGACTTGCTCGAAAGACAGTTTCGAGAACGTCCTGGCCTGCTCCAGGGATTGGTTCCGATAGCAAATCTTTCAAAAAGAGAAGTGCCTTCTTAAGGTCAAGTTAGCCAAACTGCGCCGCGTCTTTCCGGGCACCCAAACAACCCCGAAAAACGGAACATTCGCGATGAGTGCCAGGTCAACTGATTACTCTGCCGCATCGGATAGCAGATTGCTTTCTATCGTCCG
Organism: Pseudomonadota bacterium; assembly: GCA_039195965.1. Lineage (GTDB taxonomy): Bacteria > Pseudomonadota > Alphaproteobacteria > Rhizobiales > Stappiaceae > Roseibium. Next base: position 9,038 of record JBCCVB010000050.1, on the reverse strand, counting down.
AAGTCGATCTTCTTCGTGAACCATATAGTCACGCGTCAACGGAAGAGCCTGCTGATCCTTAACGAATTGGATTTGAAAGTTGTTCATTCCGCCGAGTCTGAATGCGCACTCAGAAGCAGCAAGATAGAATTCCCACATCCTGCAAAACCGTTCATCGTAAATTGCTTTCGCTTCGTTCCGGTTGGAACCAAAGCGTGACGCCCAATGTTTGAGTGTTTCGGCATAATGCAATCTCAGAATTTCCACATCGGTAACGTAAAGTCCCCAGTGTTCCAGATGAGGAACGACTTCCGAAAGCGCTGGTATGTAACCGCCTGGAAAAATGTACTTCTTTATCCAGGCATTGGTCGCCCCCGGACCGTCTGAGCGATTGATTGAGTGGAGCAGGGCAACACCCTGATCATCCAGCAATGTGCTTACTTTTTCAAAAAACTCCCGATAATGTCCGACGCCGACGTGCTCGAACATGCCTACCGAAACAACCCTGTCGAATTGATTGTTCAGTGTCCGATAGTCGCGCAACTGCAGCGATATCTTGTTTGATAGTCCGCGTTGTTCAACGCGTTGGCGCGACAGGGCGAGTTGCTCCTCGGAAAGAGTAACGCCGACAACATCGGCCTGACATACCTCGGCGAGATAAATGGCCAGTCCACCCCAACCAGAACCAATATCAAGTACCCGCATCCCTGGCTGGATCATAAGTTTGGACGCGATATGCCGTTTCTTTGCCAGTTGCGCCTGTTCCAAAGACTCATCGTCACTTTCGAAATAGGCGCACGAGTATTGCCGGTCTGGATCAAGAAAGAGATCATAGAGATTTCTGGAGAGATCATAATGATGCGAGACGTTGGCCTTCGATCGTCCAACTGGATTGTATTGATCCAGTCGCCTGATCGCGCGCCTCAATCCATGCATCATTTTTGACGAAAAGGTTGTGTTTGTATTGCCTGTGTTCTGCAGGAACACTGACAACACGTCATATATGGTTCCCTCGGTTATCAAGAGGTCACCATTTACATAGCACTCGCCGAAATAAAGGTCTGGATCCAAAACGATCTTGACCGCAGCTGCGGTGTTTATTTCTATTCCGACAGGATCACCTGACCCATCTCCGTAACGATGAACCACTCCTGCCGGATCAGTTACGCTAAGATCGCCCCTCTCTATAATCGACGAGACCGCATAATCGAAAATTCGATACATATGGACTACCTAAGTAGTTTCAACACGGCTCACGAAAGAACAAATTCCATCACGCAACGACGGAAATTTCAAGTTGCATTCAGTATTGATGCACGTTCTGTCGCCTTGTTCCGTTTATAGACAATAACTTAGGACAAATAATAGCAGCGGCCAGGGGTTACCCAAGCCGCTGCTCAGAAGACGATTATTGGAACTGTCGGGTCAGTTTGAAGTTGGGTATCTGGTCAGAATGGTTTCATTAACGCTCGGCGATGCCTTTTGAACTGTTACGAATGAAACATTCCGAACCTTGCGCGCACCAGTCAAAGCCGCGGCACAATCGTCACTCCAGGCACCCCACGCCTGTGTTTTACATGTTTCGCTGGAGGGAACCTTGGTTGCGCGGTCCGACTTTGTCGCGGTCAATCCTTGAGTGGCCAGATTGTTCAGATCCTGTGCCTGTGAAGCTTTACTGGGATGCATAGTCATCACGCCGGCAGCGATCATGGTCAGGAGGGCCAGAATAAAAACGGCTGCCATCTTGAAATGCATCGCCGGGTCGGTTGCCTTAGCCTGAATCGCAAAAGGCGTTTCCGCTGCTTTGTTAGCGGTCCGATCGGTTTCGTTGTAGCTCCTCATTGCACTGGCTCCTGCTCACGCCATCTAAATTTGATGAAGCCACTTTGCCCCAAGCGTGGAAAGACTTATGTGATTGCCATCACAAAATGTCAGTTGATGACAAAGTCCTTTCAAATCAGCTGTTTTCCTTGTGACCAGGCAATAGTCAGAGTATTGAAGAGCCATGAAACGCATTGCACTTTATCCAGGATCATTCGACCCGGTTACTAACGGCCACATGGATATTCTGCGTCAATCCTTGGCTCTGGCAGACAGGGTCGTGGTTGCAATCGGAATTCATCCGGGCAAATCGCCTCTGTTCTCTTTTGAAGAACGGGTAGACCTCATTCACGCTTCGGCGCGTGCGGAATTCAGTCCGGACGAAGCCAACCGCATCGACGTAATTGCCTTTTCCAATCTGGTTATCGACACCGCCAAGGAGCAGGAAGCGGCCTATCTGGTGCGCGGTTTGCGGGATGGGACAGACCTCGACTATGAAATGCAGATGGCGGGTATGAACGGAACTCTGGCTCCCGAAATACGAACTGTATTTCTACCAGCCTCTCCAGATGTGCGTCACATCACGGCCACCTTGGTAAGGCAAATCGCCAAAATGGGCGGGGAAATCGCGGCTTTTGTACCCGAACCGGTTGCACAGCCGCTGCGTCTGCGGGCAAGACCTGACGCATGAAACAAGAAGATTCTTTGACCTGAACGTTAGGAGTTCCCAGTGTCAAAACTATTCGCAGTTTTTGCTGTTCTGGCATCATTGATTGTCATTCCGGCAACCACCTTTGCTCAGGACAACGATCCTGAAAACACCCTTTATCTGGATTTGAAAGACGGACGTGTCGTCATTCAACTGCGCCCCGATCTTGCACCTCAGCATGTGGAACGCATCAAGAAGTTGACCCGGGAGGGCTTTTACGACGGAATCGTCTTTCACCGGGTGATCGATGGCTTCATGGCGCAGACCGGTGATCCGACAGGAACGGGCATGGGTGGTTCCGAAGAGCCGGACCTCGCCGCGGAATTTACGCAAACACCGTTTGCGCGCGGAACGCTTGGTATGGCCCGGGCCGCAAATCCCAACAGCGCAAATTCCCAATTCTTCATTATGTTCGCGGACGGAGATTGGCTGAATGGCCAATACACCGTGTTTGGACAGGTCGTTGACGGGATGGAGTTTATTGACAACATCACGCGCGGCGAGCCGCCAGCGAACCCGGACAAAATTGTCAAGATGCAAGTCGCGGCGGATGCCGGTTAAGTCTGCGCGACCAGAGCAAAGAACAACTCAAGGAGACAAAAATGGCTGAGATCAAAGACGCCGAAAACACACTGGTCATGGAAACAAGCCAGGGACCTGTCGTGATTGAAATGAAACCCGACCTGGCGCCGACGCATGTTGCGCGCATAAAGGAACTGGTTCGCGACGGTTTCTATGACGGAATCGTCTTTCACCGGGTGATCGACGGCTTCATGGCACAAACCGGCTGCCCGCAGGGAACCGGCACCGGTGGATCTGGCCAGAAACTTAAGGCCGAGTTCAGCAACGAAAAGCACATCCGCGGCACGTGTTCCATGGCGCGGGCCATGGACCCGAACTCCGGCGACAGCCAGTTCTTCATCTGTTTCACAGATGCTCCGTGGCTCGATGGCCAATACACTGTCTGGGGCGAAGTCATCGAAGGCATGGACAATATCGACAAGATCAAGCGCGGTGAGCCGGTTGTTGATCCAGACAACATCGTGTCTCTGAAAGTTGCTGCAGACGCTGCCTGATCAAACTGAATTGGCAGAATTCAACAGCGCGGGCGGTTGTCCGCGCTGTTCTTTTATGGCGTTTGAAATATTGCGGATTGCAGAGTTGACCTTGCATTGCTCGCCCGTTATGAGCCGCTGACTGCACAACCGGTTTCAGGCACAAATGCAAACAAAAGTACCTGCCGGAAGCCTCCACTTTGAAACGGACCAGACTGCTACGCTATGCGTGTGGATCAATTTGACTTCGAGCTACCAAACGAAAGAATTGCGCTCAGGCCGGCAAGGCCGCGAGATGCTGCCCGTATGCTTGTCGTCCGCCCGGGACAGAAAAAAGTCCTGAGCGACGAGGGCGTTAGAAATCTTCCGGATATGCTTGAACCGGGAGATGCACTGGTCTTTAACGATACCAAGGTGATTCCGGCACAGCTTGAAGGAAAACGAATTCGAGGCGATGCCGTTGCCGGTATCAGTGCGACCCTGCATTTGCGTTCCGCACCGGATCAATGGCACGCATTCGTAAGACCTGCGAAGAAACTCCAGATAGACGATGTCGTGGTGTTTTCGAACGACGACACTTCTCTGACCGCGAGGGTCATCAAAAAATCCGAGGGTGGAGAGGTCCTGCTCGCTTTTGAAAAGTCCGGCCCAGATCTCGACGTTGCAATTGCATCCGTGGGGCATATTCCCTTGCCGCCATATATTGCTCATAAACGAGGTGAAGACGAACAGGACCGGAAGGACTATCAGACAATCTTTGCTGAAAAGGACGGCGCAGTAGCAGCTCCGACTGCTGGATTGCACTTCACGGATGAGCTTCTTGCCAGCCTCGCAGGCAGAGGTATTGAGCAACATCGCGTGACGTTGCATGTCGGGGCCGGAACGTTCCTTCCGGTCAAGGCAGACGATACGGACGACCACAAGATGCATGCCGAATGGGGTGAGGTTTCCGAGGAAACTGCTGAAGCGTTGTTGGCAGTGAAGGCGAGGGGCAACAAGGTTGTCAGTGTAGGAACAACATCGTTACGTATCCTGGAAAGTGCCGCGCAGAAGTCCGGATCGATTGCCTCTTTCGCTGATGAAACGTCGATCTTCATTACGCCTGGTTACAGGTTCAAGGCGATAGATGCTCTTATGACAAACTTTCATCTACCGCGTTCCACTTTATTCATGTTGGTTTCCGCATTTTCAGGGCTGGAAACCATGCAAAGCGCATATCAGCATGCCATTGCGAACGAATACCGTTTCTATAGCTACGGAGACGCATCGCTACTGTTTCCGCAAAAAGGCGCGATCTAGGAAAAATCCATGTCGGACAACACACAAAAATTCGGTTTCAAGCTGATAGCCACCGACGGCATGGCTCGGCGTGGGGAAATCACGACTCCTCATGGTGTGGTGCGCACGCCAGCCTTCATGCCAGTAGGCACACAAGCCACTGTGAAGGCCATGTATCCAGAACAGGTACGGCAGACAGGCGCGGATGTTGTGCTGGGAAACACCTATCATTTGATGTTGCGTCCAACCGCAGAGCGTGTTGAGAGGTTGGGCGGTCTGCACAAGTTCATGAATTGGCCGCACACGATCCTGACCGACAGTGGCGGGTTTCAGGTTATGTCACTCGCACAACTGAGAAAACTGGATGAAGAAGGTGTCCGTTTTCAAAGTCATATCGACGGACGCAAGTACCACCTGACGCCGGAAAGGTCGGTCGAAATTCAAGGGTTACTTGGTTCGGATATCCAGATGCAGCTTGATGAATGCATCAAACTGCCAAGTCCGAAAGAAGAAGTTCAGCGTGCAATGGAATTGTCGTTGCGGTGGGCAGAACGTTCCCGGACCCAGTTTGAGCACATGGGAGGTCCTGGAAAAGGACAAGGGCTTTACGGGATCGTGCAGGGGGGTGATCAACCTGACTTGCGTATCCGTTCAGCTGAAGAGCTTGGCAAGCTGCCGTTTGAGGGATATTCGGTCGGTGGGCTCGCTGTTGGTGAACCTCAGGAGGTGATGTTGAAAATGCTCGATATCACAACGCCTGTGATGCCGTCGGCTAAGCCGAGATACCTTATGGGTGTCGGCACACCTGATGACCTGCTGGAAAGCGTGAAGCGTGGCATTGATCAATTCGATTGCGTCATGCCGACCCGTGCGGGCCGACACGGGCTTGCCTACACGCGTTTTGGCAAGGTGAACCTCAAAAATGCCCGGCATCAGGACGATCCGCGCCCATTGGATGAAGCGAACGATTGTCCAGCATCAAGCACTTATAGCCGAGCCTACCTGCACCATTTGGTAAGAGCAGGCGAGGGCCTTGCCGGCATGTTGCTTACCTGGAACAACATTGCCTATTACCAGCAGCTCATGCAGGGCATGCGTGATGCAATCGAAGAAGGCCGATTTGAAGACTTCTACACGACAACAAAGGAAGACTGGGCGCGCGGCGACATACCCGAGCTATAATCCAACGTGTCTTGGGCAGCATTGTTTTCAGGCAGAAATGCCATCGAATTCTTTCAAGTAACACCCTGAGATACGCCAGCTGCCGTCGGCTTGTTGTTCGAAGCTGTAAAGGGCGAGCCAGTTCTTGCCCTTTGGACCTGTAACAAAGACTTCCTGTGTTGGCCCATAACTTGTCAGTTTGGCAGTGCCGAATGTGACGGTTCTGGGTCGGTACACAGGCTGATATCCCTGTCGGACCATTTGCATAAAGAAATCTGGGTTCTGAAAACGTTGTTGGAGCGTCTTCGTTGCAAATGAAAACGCTTTTTCTGCGTTTCCAGCCGCAAAGGCGCTCATCTGATTCTTGATGATCTGCTGAAACGCACCACTATCCAGTTTGTCTTCAGCCTTTACTAAGCCTGTACCAAGCAATCCGGCTAGAAATGCCAAAGACAGAAGTTTGCCGAAACGAACCCTCGCCATGATCGGTATCTCCTATTTCGATCCCGATCATTGTACGTCGGCCGCCTTCAAACGGTTTTCCATCAATTTAGACAATGCAATCCGGCCGATTGCAGCGTGTTTCTTTCGGCACCATCAAATCCAACAAATAAGCCGGGCACCTAGTGTGCCCGGCCAAACGCTGACGATGGACCAGCAAGACGCTCCGCTGAGTTCTGTTACTCGGCGGCCATCGGTTTTTGTATGACTTCCTGCATGAAAGGAATTAGGTCTTCAGCAAGTTTTGGATCGTCCATTCCAAAGGCAATATTGGCACTCAAGAAACCAGACTTGCTTCCGCAGTCGTAACTGCGTCCTTCGAATTTGACCGAGGAGAACGGCTGATCCTTCATCAATGTGAGCATGCTGTCGGTAAGCTGGATTTCGCCACCCGCACCCTGACCCTGATTGGACAGAAGCTCGAAGATTTCGGGCTGGAGAATGTATCTACCCGTAATCATCAGATTGGATGGTGCCGTGCCAGGCGCCGGTTTTTCCACCATATTGGAAATGCGGCTGGCATTGCTGTTAATTGCTTCGGTAAGTTCCACAATCCCGTATTGATGCGTTTGATCTTCCGGAACTTCTTCAACTGCGATGATGTTTCCGCCTGTCTGTTCATAGAGATCGACCATCTGCTTCAGGCAGCTGACGTTCGATTTGATAATGACGTCGGGCAATAGAATTGCGAACGGTTCGTCGCCGATGATATCGCGAGCGCACCAGATCGCGTGGCCGAGCCCCAAAGGAGCTTGCTGGCGAGTAAAGCTTGTTGAGCCTGGTTGAGGACGATGCTTTTCCAACAGTTCCAGCGCTGCAGCCTTGTTCCTCGCCTTCAAGGTGTCTTCAAGCTCATACGCCACATCGAAATGGTCTTCGATTACGTGCTTGTTTCGCCCTGTTACAAAGACGATGTGTTCGATACCAGCTGCTCTTGCTTCATCGACAACATATTGAATAATTGGCCGATCGACGATCGTCAGCATTTCCTTTGGAACGGCCTTCGTGGCCGGCAGAAAACGTGTACCAAGCCCCGCGACTGGTAGCACGGCTTTGCGAATGGGCTTATTCATAAGAAAACTTCCAATTATTGTCTTTTGCGAATTCTAACAACACCTGTCCCCGGTTACACAAACAACCGTTGAAGATCCAATCAGCCTACCCGCAAGACCTCTCAATTTTATTACCAGAGAACGGCACCCATGAAACCGACAATTATGAGCCGTATTGACAGTCAGTTACAGGAGCACTCGTTTTCGCGGGCGAAACATTGATGCGATATTCGGCGAAATAGAGGCGCTACGAAATTAAATCGATTTAATCCAAATAAAAACTCCCGGCTATCGATATTGCGGTTCAGTCAAAAGGACGCTATGGAACACCCAAATCTCTGTCGGCAACGGCAACCTACTGAAAATGGTGAGTGATGACGCAGGCTAATCGCGAAGTATCTGTTGGAAATGTAACGTTTAACAATAGTGCGGCGTTCAGCCTAATGGCAGGTCCGTGCGCCCTGGAAAGCCGGGAACACGCTCTGGAGTGCGCAGCTGCGATCAAGGAAATAACAGATAAGCTCGGCATTTCGACTGTATATAAGTCCTCATTCGACAAAGCGAACAGAACGTCTCTTTCGGGTGGACGTGGCGTCGGCCTGAAAGAGGCCTTGCCTATTTTCGCCGAGATCAAGGAAAAATTCGGCATGCCGGTCGTGACTGATGTTCACGCCGCCGATCAATGTTCAGCTGTCGGAGAAGTTGTCGACATATTGCAAATCCCGGCATTCCTCTGCCGTCAGACAGACCTTCTTGTTGCTGCCGCGCAAACCGGCAAGACCGTAAATGTGAAGAAGGGCCAATTCCTTGCTCCCTGGGATATGAAAAATGTTCTCGGCAAAGTAACCGGATCGGGTAATCCGAATGTGTTGCTGACGGAACGAGGAGCAAGTTTTGGCTACAACACGCTTGTAAGCGACATGCGGGCTTTGCCGATCATGGCGCAAACCGGCGCGCCGGTTGTGTTCGACGCAACTCACTCGGTTCAACAACCAGGTGGGCAAGGTGCGTCAACAGGTGGAGACCGCACCATGGTTCCGGTGTTGGCACGTGCTGCCGTCGCCGTCGGCGTTGCTGGTCTTTTCATTGAAACGCATCCAGACCCTGACAGCGCGCCTTCGGATGGACCGAATATGGTGCCGATGAAAGATCTTGAAGCATTGTTACGCCAGTTGAAGGCGCTCGACGAAGTCGTCAAAACGCCTGCTGGTACAGCCGTTTAGTTTTAAAGCCGCATAACTTGTGCGGCTTTTTCTTGCTGAGCTTTTGCTCGCGAAATCTGGCCGTTTTAGACGGTCGTTGAACGAGCCGGACCTTCCACCGGCTAAATGTATGTTCTGGTCCATGTGACAAGGGAGTCTTTCCATGACCGCTATTATCGATGTTGTTGGCCGTCAGATCTTTGACAGTCGCGGAAATCCGACTGTTGAAGTTGACGTATTCCTGGAAGATGGCTCCTTCGGGCGTGCCGCTGTTCCGTCC
>JBCCVB010000049.1:0-40391 GCA_039195965.1 Pseudomonadota bacterium | reverse complement strand
CTCCATAACAAGCAAACCGCGGGTCTGAACGCCGGTCTCACGTTCAATACCTGGCCGCTAATGGACGGTCAGTTCATTCCGAGCGGTTTGCTTGTTATGGAGCCCGCCTGGCTGAACTTCTTTGAGAATGTTCTGACCGTGCAGTTTCAGCATCGCATGACTGCATATGCCCTGGTTGTCGTTGCCTTCGTGCTCATGATAGCCACCTTCAAGGTCAGTCAACGAAAAGTGCTTCGGCGGGCGGGTGCTCATGTCGGGGCATTTGTGCTGCTGCAGGCAGTCTTCGGTATTCTCACGCTGATCTGGCACGTGCCGTTGTCGGTTGCGCTCGTACACCAGGGGTTCGCGGTGGCTGTTCTGGCTGCGTCCGTAGACCACCTTGCGGTGTTGAAGGGAGCTTATCCGATACGAGGATAAGCAACAAAAAAGCCCGCCGATCGGCGGGCTTCTGTTTGTCTGTGGCAGGTGACCCTATCCGGCAAGCGCCTGGTCGAGATCTGCAATGATGTCTTCGACATCTTCGATGCCGACGGAAATCCGTACAACGTCCGGTCCTGCGCCTGCAGCGACTTTCTGCTCGTCGGACAGCTGGCGGTGCGTGGTTGAGGCCGGATGGATGATCAGGCTTCTCGTGTCGCCGATATTCGCCAGGTGCGAGAACAGCTGGACCTTGGAAACAAGGTCAACACCTGCGTCATAGCCGCCTTCAACGCCAAAGGTGAAGACTGCACCCGCACCCTTGGGCATGTACTTCTGCTGAAGCGCGTGATGCTTGTCTTCCGGCAGGGCCGCGTAGGACACCCATTTGACCTTGTCGTGACCGGATAGATGCAAGGCAACCTTCTTGGCGTTGTCGGAATGCCGCTGCATGCGAAGGGGCAGGGTTTCCGTACCTGTCAGGATCATGAAGGCATTGAATGGCGAGATCGCCGGGCCGAGGTCGCGCAACCCCAATACGCGGCAGGCAATTGCAAAGGCAAAGTTGCCGAAGGTTTCATGCAGCACGATGCCCTGGTATTCCGGGCGCGGTTCGGACAGGAGTGGATAATTGCCGCTGGCGGACCAATCGAAGCTGCCGCCATCCACGATGATGCCGCCCATGGAATTGCCGTGGCCACCCATGAATTTGGTCAGCGAATGCAGGACAATGTCGGCGCCATGTTCGATCGGGCGGCACAGGTAAGGCGTTGCCATAGTATTGTCGACAACGAGCGGAATACCTTTTGCTTTTGCCAGCGTTGCGATGGCTTCGATGTCCATGACGATGCCACCCGGATTGGCAAGGCTTTCAATGAAGATCGCCCGGGTCTTGTCGTCGATTGCGGCTTCAAAGGAATTGATGTCGGACGGATCTGCCCACTTCACGCCCCAGCCGAAGCTCTTGAAGGAATGATTGAGCTGGTTGATCGAACCGCCATAGAGCTTGTTGGCAGCGACGATGTTGTCGCCGGGCTGCATCAGCGTGTGGAAGCACAGGAGCTGGGCCGAATGGCCGGAAGCTGTCGCCAGCGCAGCCGTTCCGCCCTCAAGCGCTGCAACGCGCTCTTCAAGCACAGCGGTCGTCGGATTGGTGATGCGGGTGTAAATGTTGCCGAAGGCCTGCAGGCCAAAAAGGGAGGCGGCGTGATCCACGTCGTCAAAGACAAATGACGTGGTCTGATAAATCGGCGTTGCCCTTGCGCCGGTAGAAGGGTCGGGCGATGCGCCCGCGTGAATGGCAAGGGTGGAAAAGCCCGGAATATTTTCGCTCATAAAAGAACCTCCCGTTGGAATGGCGGCCAGTTTGGCCGAAGGGACTGAGGAGGTCAAAGCAGGATTTTCCTGATTTGGCAATGGGACGAAAAATTTTTGATGTCAGAGGGTTAGCTCGAAGTCTTCGATTTCAGATCCGCGAAGACACGAGCAACACCTCTGGCAAGTCAGCACTTTTCGCAGACCAACCAACCGATTGGCCGACAAGGACCGGCTCGGCAGACACGCTGCACCATACTTGTGCCACCATAAAACATGGCAGCCTCAAGAGAGGACTTCCAATCGGAAGCTTAATGCTTCTCGGGAGCGCGCTGTTTTGCAGTGGTGTCGTCCGGATACCAGTTTTCGTCCCGTTCTGAGAAAGGTGATCCCGGTTCTGCGCGGTGAACCACTGCGAACAAAACAAGGCAAATCAATACAGCCATCGCCAACAAAACCCACTCAAACGCGGTAAACAGGGTCGGGTCCTGAGTCATTTTACTCTCTGCACTACTTTCAACCGGACGGGTACACAGTCACTTAACACTCGGTTAACGAACTAGCAGGAGAGCATTGTGCGAAGCTGGTGTGAAGTAAAAAAATCTCTCAGCACATTTCAATCGCTGTCGGAAGGACTTTTGGTCAGGCCTCGGTGTTGAAAACCGGTCTTGAGAGCAGGCCGTTTGGAGGAAAGTGTCCTGGAATTGACGCCAGCCCAGCCGATTTCGCCCGATAGTCGCCCATATTCGATCTTGGGACAGCGATCCATCACCATCTTGATGCCTGCTTCTTCCGCACGCTTTGCAGCGGCGTCATGTCGAACCGTCAATTGCATCCAGACTACCTTCGGCAACTTGCCGCTCGCGATCACTTCATCGACAATTTTGCCTGCGGCATCCGAATTGCGGAAAATGTCGATCATGTCCGGGACACCCGGCAGGTCGTCCAGCGAAGAGTAGACGGTCTGTCCCAGAATTTCCTTGCCGGCTTGCCCAGGGTTGATTGGCCAGACTTCATAGCCTTTGGAAAGTAGGTACTTCAGTACAAAATAGGACGGGCGCACAGTGTTGGCGCTGGCGCCGATCATGGCGACGGTTTTTACCTCGTCCAGAATGCCCTTGATGTAAGTGTCGGAATAGTTGTCGTGATTCATGCCATGAAATTCCTTGCCCTTGCCGCGCTATCCAAGGCGAAACGGGCTTCGTCTGCAAGTGCTTCCTTTGCCCAATTCGATCACAAGGAAAAAAGAGCACAAACGGTCAGGCAAAGATTGCACGACTTGCCTAGACAGGAGTTGCCAGACGGATTTCTTGATGAAGGAAAACACTGAATGAACAAGTTACGGCGGCGCTTCGCAAAGGTTCTCGATAGGATCGAAGTGACTTTGGAGCAGCCGTTGGACATGGCGGCACTTGCCTCGTCGGCCTCTTGTTCAGTGTTTCATTTTCAACGTCAGTTTTCTGCCTTTGTGGGATTGAGCGTTTCGGACTACAGCCGATTGCTCAGGTTGAAGCGCGCCGGACAGCAGCTTGCTTTCCGCGAAACTCTTTCCGTAACAGAAATTGCATTCGACGCAGGTTATGAAAATCTGGAGAGCTTCTCTCGGGCGTTCAAACGCACTTTTGGACAGAGCCCTTCGGAATTTCGCAAGGCTGCTGACTGGACCCTCTGGCATCAAACCTATGATCCGCTCATCGAGCTGAAAGGAAGTTTCATGCCTGAAGACAAAGTCATTCCCGACGATATTCAGATTGTTGAGTTTCCCGAAACCCTGGTTGCTGCCCTGGAGCACAAGGGACCGCAAGCAGGGCTGACGACCAGCGCGCGGAAGTTTATCGCCTGGCGCAAGGAACAGGGGCTATCGCCTGCAAAGAGTGCGACCTTCAACATTCTTTATGATGACCCCAAGACAACAGCTCCCGCCGAGTTCCGCTTTGATTTTTGCTGTGAAATCACCACTCCTGTGTCGCAGAACGCATCAGGTTTGGTGACGAAAACGATCCCGCGTGGTCCATGCGCCGTTCTGCGCCATCAAGGATCGTTGGACTTTGCTGAAGGCAAGATCCGATCTCTCTACCGGGACTGGTTGCCGGAAAGTGGCCACGAACTGCGTGACTTCCCTCTGTTCGTCAAGCGATTGACGTTTTATCCGGATGTTCCGGAGCATGAGGCGGAAGCGGACATCTTTCTGCCGCTCCAGTAGGGCTGTCGAGCCTGAATTCTTGTTCGACAGGTTTGGCAGGCCGCGTCGCTAAACTAACAACAAAGAGTTATGGAGCTTGGCGGTCTGCATGATTGAGCATATTGAGATGGTTCTCGTGCTCTTTTCTCAATTCCTTGCGGATCATCAGCTTCAGGCCTGACCAGATCGTATCAACCGCGCAAACTTTTACGTCCACGAGACCCGTTGGCAGGCAGACCTCCCGGACAGCGTCTTCCGTAATCGTTGTCGGTATCTTGCTCGATTTCTTCGGCCAGGACACCCAAATCATTCCGTCCGGAGCAAGGAGGTTTCGGAGCTTCTCCAAAAGATCCGAAAGCTCTTCACGCTCTTTGGTGAAAACATGCGCGAAGCTCAGCCCGGGGGATGGGGAGGCTTGAAGCAGTTGCCCGGGTTCTTGTTGGTCCAGCAGAGCAGCGATTTCCTCAGGCATTTCGTGTCGCCAGCAGGTCATGCCCGGCTTCAGCCCGAGTTTTGCTGACAGTGGTCGACCGGAATTTCCTGCTTGCGCCATCTCCGCCTCCAGCCCCTGTTGGTCCCACTGAACGCTCAGGTGAGGGGTAAGTTCACGTGTCGGTCCATTCCGGCTTGCGCTTTTGAAGGAAGGCCGAAATGCCTTCTTCAGCGTCATTTGCCATCATGTTTTCAACCATAGTCTGCGCCGCAAAGTCATAGGCTTCGGACAGGGGCATCTCTAGTTGGCGGTAGAAGGCTTCCTTGCCGATCTTGAGTGTCTTGGCCGACTTGGAGGCAATGCTCTCGGCATATTTCTGCACGACCTGTTCCAGGTAGTCACGAGGAACGATACGGTTGATAAGACCGAATTCCTTCGCGGTCGAGGCATCTATGCTCTCACCGGTCAGCAGCATTTCCATGGCCTGTTTCGGTGCAACGTTTCGGGACAGGGCCACCATGGGCGTGGAGCAGAAAAGACCGATATTGACGCCTGGTGTACAGAAGGTCGCTGTATCGGTGGCGATCGCAAGATCGCATGAGGCCACAAGTTGGCATCCCGCGGCAGTTGCAACACCTGTGACCACGGCGATAACCGGCTTGGGAAGCCGAACGATCTGCTGCATCAGATCAGAACATTGCCGCATGACCCGTTCATAGGTTGCCTTGCCGCCATCGGCCTCCGCGCGAGCCGAGGTTAGTTCCTTCAAATCATGTCCGGCGCAGAAAACCTTGCCTTCGGCTCCCAAAAGAACCACCCGGACATTCGGGTCTTCTGCGGCTCTTTCAAGTTGTTTCGACAGTGCCGTCATCATCTCGGTGGAGAGCGCGTTCATGCGGTCCGGGCGCTGCATCACGATCCGGTAGACACCCTCATGCAGGAGAGTTGCGAGCAGAGGTTTTTGTGCATCATCGTTGGCAGCGGTGTCGGACATGAACCATTTCCTGATTAGTCGAGTTTGGCGCTGTTATAACTGATCAGGAGGGGGAAGCGATAGGCCGCTTTTGGCGTTGCCGGCGACATCGCTCACAGATCGTTTATCTTCCCATTTACGCGCATTGCTGGCGCAATTGCAGATTTCGGTTATCCTTTTTCGCCATGTGGAGGCTCATTCATCTTCGGTGTCTGATTTTCACAGTGCTCGCGGCGCTGGCCCCAGGGGCAACCTTGGCCGCCGAAACAAAGGTGGATGTTGCACTTGTTCTCGCAGTCGATGTGTCACGATCCATGTCTCCGGAAGAGCTTCAGATCCAGCGCAAGGGCTATGCCGCTGCTATATCCAGTCCGGAAGTCGTACAGGCAATTGAACTCGGTGCGCATGGACGCATCGCATTGATGATGTTCGAGTGGGCAAATGACACACATGCCCGCCTCATCGTGGACTGGTCTCTCATCGAAGACCAGTCAGATGCTGAGAGATTTGCAGAGCAGGTCCTGGAGGACAATTCCTTTGGCCAGCGCAGAACATCGATTTCCGGAGCCATCCGGCGCGCCGCTTCCTTGCTGGAGGAGGTACCTTTTGATGCGGCCCGCCATGTTATCGATATTTCAGGTGATGGACCCAACAACCACGGTACTCCCGTAACATCCGCCCGGGATGCAGCCGTTGAAAGCGGCATCGTTATCAATGGTCTGCCGTTGATGACGAGAGGGGGAGTGGGATTTCAATTCAATATCCCTGATCTGGATGTCTACTATAGGCGCTGTGTTATCGGTGGCCCGACAAGTTTCGTCATTCCGGTAACCGATTGGGAGCAGTTTCCGGATGCTGTGCGCAGGAAGCTGATCCTGGAAATCGGAGGAAGGATACCTCCCACTGCACCCAGGGTCATTCCGGCACAGATCACCTTCGAAGAACCTTATGACTGCCTGGTCGGCGAAAAGATCTGGCGTCGCATGCGGGACCAGTACTTCTGGGATCCTTAAGAGTCTTGGGAAACGACGATGCTCCCGGAACTGTCCCGAAGAAACATACTTTCAGGAAAATCAATCGCAACTAACCTTGAACTCGTGAATCTCTTTTCCGACGCGAGACATTGACCCGGACGCCTTGGCAAAGATGCCGGTACCTCCGATTATGATGTGATCGCCCGTTGTGTTGCGCTCAGTTTCGGACGAAGCAGAGGTCAACGTCGCCTCTGCCGGACGCACCGAGTGGATCACGCCTCCAGGCAATGTGATAAAGTTCATTGAAGACGTCTTGGTTTCACCGGTCGTTTCGTCAACTTCAACCACGGTTGCAATCCAGCGCAGTTCGCCAACGTCTTTGCCTGTCTCGTCCTGCAATCTTAAGTAACCGATGCGCTGGTCGCCTACACTGACACCTTCAGGACCGTGATCGACGAACTTTACCGTTCGGGAGTCATTGTTTCTCGTAAGTGTGAAATCAGCACAGGTTTCGGGCGCAGCCAACGCAGGGTACCCAAGCCAAATAACGGAAAAAACTGAACCGGCACCGAAAGCAATCGCCGCAAACACTCTTTTGCAGATCGTCATTTCTACTTTCCCCCGAGTTTGGGATGCTAGAGACACCGGCACGTTGCCGGTAACAGATCTGCAACTAAAACTTATCGGTCGAGTTTCGAATATCAAGCAGCTCGTCGCAAAAAACTGGCAACGAGTGTCCTTCATTAAGCTCTCCAAGGGTATTGCGATATGCCGGATCGACCAGTGCTCAATCAAGTCTGGTGGTGAAATTCTGTGCTCCAGGAGAGGGAGTACGACACCGCTACTCCCCCATCTGGCTCAAACCTTGACAGATTCGGATCAATAATTTAGAAAAATCTAAATAGTATAGGAATTTCTAAATAGTGCTCGATCTCAACTCAACCTTCACGGCTCTCGCCAACCCTGTTCGACGGCAAATGCTGGACGAGCTGCTTCGTGGCAGCAGGACAGTCAAGGAACTGGGGGCTCATCATGACATGACACCGGGTGCGATTTCTCAGCACCTCAAAGTCCTGGAGGACGCCCAACTGATCAAGCGGATTGTAAAAGGCCGTGAGCATCACTGTGAGCTTGCACCGGCAGGTCTGGACCCGGCGCTTGAATGGGTTGAGCGGCATCGGGCGTTCTGGAGGCAGAAACTCACATCATTTGGGACGTTTGTTGAAGGTCGCCAAGGCGGTGAGCGCGATGAGTGAGGTGACCGGATCCGATTACGCCGTCCTTGAAAGCATGTGGTTTGCCACAGACTGTGAGACTGCATTCGCTGGTTGGACTGACGCTGAAGCCATCGGCAGCTGGTTTGGCCCTCCAGGTTATGAGGCAGAGGTTCTCGAGCTCGATCTTGTCCCTGGTGGCCGTTGGCGCTTTCGGATGGTTCCTCAAGTGGGGGCATCGTCACATCACGGCGGGCGATACGTGGAGATTTGTCGGCCTGAGAGACTGGTCTTCACCTGGGAAAGTGAAGAAGACAAACACCTGACAAATGGCCGCGAAACTCTGGTTACCGTGACATTCACGCAAGAATCCGGTGGTGTCCGCATCGACATTTTACACGAGCGGCTGCCAAGCCGGGGTGCCGCCGATGCTCTGTCTCTTGGATGGGGGCGTGGGGTCAAACGTCTCAATGACTGGTTAGGGAAACTGAAGAAATGACATATCAGCTTTCTGGTGGGTGTGCGTGCGGTGCCGTGCGCTACAAAGCTGCCGACAAGGTCGAATTTTCCTTCAACTGCCACTGCCGTAAATGCCAGAGATCCACTGGGGCAGGTCATTCAAGCGCATTCGCCTTGCCTGCAACGGCGTTGCAAATTCAAGGAGAAATCAAAGAGTACAAAGGCGGAAGCGATGCCGGTGCTGAAACCTACTCAGGCTTCTGCCCGGTTTGCGGCTCGCCTATGACCAGTCGCACCGCAAGATTTCCGGAGCGGGTCTATGTGCACGCTGCAACACTAGACGATCCCGGCCTGTTCGCCCCGACGTTCAATGTCTTTGAGGAGTGTGCCCAACCGTGGGATCCGCCGCGCAGCAATCTTGAATCTGCTCCACGCTAACGCCAGCTGCGGGTCAACGATCACCTCGTTGGTGGCGGAAAGAGAAAACGCAACGCCTGCAAAAAAACAGAAGCGCTGCATTGATTTAGTTTCCTCGCAGAAACGATGTCATGACAGGTGATCGTTTTGGCACTTCAGTTCCAATCAGGGTCGGCAACCGAAATCGGCTCGCTTGCTGTTTCTATGTCCTTTCCTGCGGCCAACAGGATGTCTTCGCGAAATCTCGATGCTACAAGCTGAACTCCGACGGGGTGACCGCGTACTTCACCTGTCGCTACCGAAAGTGCGGGAACGCCCATCACCGGCAATGCTCTTTGCGTTAGTTGTGCTTCGAGGACATTCGCAAAGGCTTCTGGAGAACTGACATCCAATTGCTGGGCAAACGGCAACTTGCCCGACATGGGGCAGATAAAGAGCGGGTAGTCCTGCAGGAAAAGTTCCCATTGCCGTATCAATCCAACCCTTTCCTGCAACGCACCCATGAGACTCTCAAGTCCAGCGGTTCCAGCATCTTGGGACATTTGATCGAAGACGAATTGGGAATCGGGTTCCGCTTCGCGTTCAATGAGGTCTTTCTGGCCGAACTGGGTGTCCGCCATCCAAAGTCGCGCATTGACATTGGCAGCACGGCGCATGGGAGGACAGTCGACTTCCTCGACCATCCAACCAGCGGCTTTAAGTTTATCCGCAGCTTCCATCAAGGCAGCACGCACGTCCGGGTCCACAGACATTCCGTCCGGAGAAAGTGTCAGTGCCGCTCGTTTTGGAAAGTCATGGCCTTTCATGGGGGAGGCCCGATACCAAGGATCTTGCATATCCGCTGCGGACATGGCCGCAAGGGAGATTTCAAGATCGGCAATACTCCTGGCTATTGGCCCGGATACAGCCATCAGCTGCGCACCGATGTACCGATCAGGCGCACTGGCGTTATAGGCCGGGATCCTGCCGAAAGTCGGACGCAGGCCGTGCAGGCCGCACGCATAGGCAGGATATCGGATCGAACCGGCAATGTCCGTGCCGTGACCTATGGAGCATATGCCGGCCGCAACGGCCGCCGAGGCACCTCCGGATGATCCTCCCGGCGTGATTTCCTTGTTTCGAGGGTTCAACGTTTGCCCATGCAGACTGTTTTTGGTGAACCAGCGCAAAGAGAACGCGGGTGTGTTCGTTCGCCCGACAATAACGCCTCCTGCCTTTCGAATGTTGGACACGACAGGACTGTCACTTTGTGCCACCACATCTTTCAGCAATCGAACACCGTTGGTGGAGGCGTGTCCTTTCTGGTCAACATTCACCTTGATCGTCACCGGCACACCGCAAAGAACCCCAGGGTCTTCGCCTCGCGAAATCGCATCATCAACCTGTTGCGCCGCTTGCAGTGCTTCTTCGGGAAATTCCTGTACAACAGCGTTTATCTTCGGATTGACCTCATCGAGGCGTTCTAGATGGGCTCTGGTGACTTCGGTCGCCGACATTTTCTTTGAGCGGACTGCGTCGGCAATTTCATTCGCAGTCATTTCCCAGATTTGTTTCATCGGTCAGGTCCTGTTGAATCCGCTTTCATCAAAGGGTCGCATCGCTTTCTGCGAAAGTCGAGCAAGGCTTTGAAAACGAAAAGTTGAGTTCTTGATGTTGGTTCCTTTACATCGGGTAGTGGGGCCGGTCGGCTCGCAAGTTCACTGATTTGACGAGGTTTTCTCCGCGTTATTCGCATGGAACAGCCAGCCCGACTTTTGAACGATCCATCACCACGGAAGTCCGGAAGCGACGCACATTGCTGTCGTTGAAGAACAGGCGATGCGTTAGTTGCTCGAAGTCCTGCATGTCTCGGGCTGTACAGATGAGTGTGAAATCCGCTTCGCCGGTTACGTAGTAGCACTGCTGGACCTGGGGTTCTGCTTGCGCGCGTTTGCGAAAGGCATCCAGCTGATGCAGTGTTTCACGCTCAAGTTCAACCATGACGATAAAAGTCATGCCAAAGCCAAGACTGACAGGATCGACAAGCGCGATTTCCTTGCTGATCACACCGGTATCGCGCAATCGCTTCAATCGTCGTTGAACGGATGGAACAGAGAGACCGCATTTATCAGCCAGGATATCCAGCCCTATGCGGCTGTTGTCCTGCACAAGGTCCAGGATCAGTCGATCCGCATTGTCGATTTGCGCTGTCATTTTTCAGAAATTCGACTCATTTGGAGAAAAGTAATCACCATCAGAGCGTATCATGAAAATACGCCTTATCCATATTTGCTATGCTCACGGCATGAAAACGACAGACGAATTCACCTTCGAGCCGGATTTCCAACGTGCAGCCGAATATTTTCGGGGGCAGGAGATCTATGAACCCTCGCCACTACGGGAGGTGCAGCGTCCTGATGGCCAGGTGATCTGGGTTAAGGATGAAACCGCCCGGATGGGACTTGGAGCCTTCAAGGCACTCGGCGGACCCTACGCCGTTGCAAGGCTGATCATGCGAGGATGGAAGGCTGAAACCGGAGAAGATATCGATGCTTCCCGTTTGAAGGACGAGGACTTGCGTGCCTTTGCTTCCAAACAGACATTTGTCTGTGCGAGTGCCGGTAATCATGGCCTCGGAGTAGCAGCTGGAGCGAAGGCACTTGGCGCCAAAGCGCGGATTTTTCTGGCAAAAACAGTGCCGCATAGCTTCGATGCACGCTTGATTGACCGTGGAGCAGAAGTCGTCCGGGCGGGAGACACCTATGACGACAGCGTTGCCGAAGCCATTGCCGACGCAGACCGCACAGGCGCAACCCTCCTGGCTGACGGAACGTGGCCCGGTTACACGGATATTCCGAAACTGGTGATGGAAGGTTACACGGTCATTGCCGAAGAACTGCGCTCTAAATTCGAAACGACCGGTATTTGGCCGACGCATGTCTACCTTCAGGCCGGCGTTGGTGGACTTGCTGCTGCGATGGCTCACATGATCCGCAAAAACTGGGCGGAGCAACCGGAACTCATCGTCGTTGAACCTGAGGCAGCGCCTTGCCTGGTCGCAAGTCACAAGGCCGGAAAACCGGTTCGGGCGGATGGGCCGGACAGCAACATGGGGCGTCTAGATTGCAAGGAGCCTTCCGTTGTTGCCTGGCACACTCTGGAAAACTGTGATGTGCGTTTCGTAACTCTGACAGAAGACGAAGGAGAGGCGGCAGCGCGTGAAGTTACGGAGAAGGGTATTGCCACGACCCCGTCGGGTGCCGCGGGATTTGCTGCGCTCTGCAAGGATTTTCCTGAAGGTTCCCTCCCGGCGGAGGTCCGACCGCTGGTGATAGTTTCCGAAGGCCCAGCCTGACTTATGAAAGAAAACAGAATGACTGTGTCCATTGACAGCGAGCAGTTGCTCACACGCCTGAAGGTGCTCGGCGACATTGGACGGGAGGAGGGGCGCTTGACCCGCCTTGCCGCATCCGACGCGGACAAGGCAGGACGCGATCAGCTTGTCGCCTGGTTGGAAGAAGCCGGACTGGAGGTCCGTGTAGACAGGATCGGTAATGTCTTTGGTATCTGGAATATCGCAGGCGACATATCTCCTTTGATGATGGGCAGCCATATTGATACCGTGATCAACGCTGGAATATTTGATGGCTGCTACGGTGTGTTGTCGGCACTTTCAGCGATCGAGGCAATGCGTGCCGCCGGCGTTGAACCTGATCGGTCCGTAATTGTTGGCGCATTCACAAACGAAGAAGGGGTCCGGTATGCCCCTGACATGATGGGGTCTCTGGTCTATGTCGGCGGCATGGATACGAATGCTGCACTGACTGTGGTCGGCAACGACGAAACCGTTCTGGGTGAAGAACTGGCACGTATCGGTTATGCGGGTGACATGGAGCCCGGCAGCATTGTGCCTTCGGCTTTTATCGAAGCGCATATCGAGCAAGGGCCGGTGCTGGAGGCGGAAAACAAGCTGATGGGAGCCGTTGCCAACCTCCAGGGAATTTCCTGGCAAAAGGTGACAATCCGCGGCGAGGCCAACCATGCCGGAACCACGCCGACCCGTTTGCGCAAGGATGCCGGATTGTCGGCAGCCAAGGTCATTACCTTCCTTCGTCAGTTGGTAGAGAACTCAGACAGCGTTGCCACGGTCGGGACAATCAGTTTCGGGCCGAATGCAATCAATGTCATACCCGATGTTGCGGAGTTCACGATTGATCTGCGTGATCCCGATGAAGGGATACTGAAAGCACGTGAGGCTGCGCTTGCTGACTATCTGGTTGACCTGGAAAAACAGGACGGTGTGAAGGTGAAAACGGAACCAATGGCGCGTTTTGAGCCGGTGACTTTTGACCCTGAGATCGTTGGAATGATTGAAGAATGCGCCGCAGCCCGGCAGTTGTCTTGCCGGAAAATGACATCCGGTGCCGGACATGATGCGCAGATGATGGCTCGGATCTGCCCTACCGCGATGATCTTTGTTCCAAGTAACAAAGGCATCAGCCACAACCCGTTGGAGCATACGGACGACACTTCTCTCATTGCGGGCGCACAGGTATTGCTGGATACGGCCATGCGCATCGTTTCCCAATAGTCTGTCCGCCGCTCGATCCTCAGTTTGCGATAATCGCAGATTGGGCGAACTGTCATCGACTGGACCGCAAGTGTCCATATCGTGCTTACAGCCGTATGGACAGACTTCATTCTGGTTTGTGGCGTGCATGAGGGTGTTCGGCGACATGTACCATAAGGGGAGCTTTGTCAGCTGAAGCTGTTGGATCCACTCGAAGTCGATGCTGGGAACGTTTAGAAACCGTGAAGTTTGGTTCTCACAGACTAGATGGTTTCTTTACCCATTACAGCTATCACAATAGTCAGGTTTTGCGGGGGGCAGTTATTTCTTTGCGGGACGCACTGATGAAGGTGGGTAGATGTCGGTCCACATTGAAACGCTGTTATTGGACGAAGCTTCGAATATTGCCGGTCGCCAGATTTCGAGCGACGAAGAACTGCATGAGCTTTTCAATATCAATAAGCTTCTGACGTTTATACAGAATATTCATTGCAAGCTCGATACCGAACTTAACGTCAACAGCCTCTACATCAGTAAAACAGTCGGCGCTCTGGCCAAAGCCATCGACCAGGACCGCCACAACAGTGTGCCCAAGCTTTTGCAGATCAAGGACGGCGACAAACGCAGGCCGTTGATCATCTTCGCTGGCGGTGTGAGCTGCTTTCTTGAGATCAAACATATTCTGAACGGCTTGAGCGAAGACTGTGCGGTCTTTGGCATGAACTTGACGAGGTTCAACAAACCCCGAACAGACCCGGCAGTCGTGGCCGATGAAGTCAACGCCTGCATGGATGAGCTAGAGCGCCAGGGGATCTCGGGTCCGGTCAGCCTGCTTGGATATTCATTCGGCGGTATCTTTGCGTTGGAACTTGCGCGAGCGCTCCGCGCGAATGGTAAAAAGGTCGAGTTTCTTGGTCTGATCGATACGCCGCAAAGCGAGCATGCTTGGCCTATGCTGACGTGGGGCGGTTTTCTGTTGCATCGCATCCGACGCAAGACAAGGCGGATTGCGTACGGACTTCGCGCAGTCGGGAAAAAGCCAGTGAGTGGCTCAAAGAGTGCTTGTAAGCCGAGAGAACGGCCGTTTCTCTATCGTCTGCGTCCGATCCTGTTTCGATTTTGCCATCCTTCCATCCGAGGTTACCCGGAACTTGCTCCGGAATGGGTGGATGGCAACACTCCGGATTATGAATGCGCAGGCCGACAGTTGCTGCGAATGAAAGGTCTCTACCGGCCGAGTGTTTATGACGGCGATTTGGTCTTCTATCGTGCCAAGGGTGGATCACCCAATGACTGTGATCCGCGCAAGATCTGGGCCCGCTACTTGCCCAATGCGAAATGGGTCGACGTGCGTGGCAATCATTTGAGTGTCATTGTCGGCAAGAACGGCGAAACCATTGGTCGGGACATCAGCCGTCGAATGAGTGAATTCAATTCCGAAGTTTGCCCGAGCTGACCAGTGGCAGCTGCACAATGCAATGCAGCTGCTTCAGGTATCAGCCGCGGCGACGTCTTCGGCGCCGCTCTCCGCCGGATCCATCCTGCTCTGCGACTTGCTTTGGTTCGGGCAGTTCCACTTCCGAACGCAGGTTCGGGAATGGATCGACCTTGTTTGGAAGTGCCATGGCGTTGACGAAATGCTCCTGGAATTTCGGTTCCAGAGCCGTTTCGATTTTTTCGATGTCCCGGACAGTCTGCTCGATTTCGCGCCGGTACCCCCTGTTAAGCAGTGCCATGCGCGCGCCAGTACCTGCAGCGTTGCCAACACCCGAAACGCCCTCGAGCGGGCAGTCAGGCATCAGGCCAAGGATCATCGCGTATTTGGGATCGATGTAGCTTCCGAACGCACCTGCCAGCCGGATCCGGTCGAGTTTGTAAGTTCCAAGTTTGTCCTGAAGCAGCTTCACGCCGGCATAGAGCGCGCCTTTTGCCAACTGGATGGCGCGAATATCTGTCTGAAGGATTGATATCTCCACGCCTTCATTCGCGATCTGGTAGGAATAGGTTCGACCCCGTGCCTGAATGCGCGGCGTGCGTTCGGCCATCGATCCGTCAATAACACCATCTTCGGTGATCAGACCGGCAAGGAACATCTCTGCGACAGCTTCGATGATGCCCGAACCGCAAATGCCGGTGACCCCGACACTGTCGACTTTTTCCACAAAGCCCTCGTCATCCGACCATTCGTCGACGCCGATCACCTTGAAGCGGGGCTCCAACGTGTCCTTGTCGATGCGGATGCGCTCGATAGCGCCAGGCGCCGCGCGCTGACCGGATGAAATTTCGGCTCCTTCAAATGCCGGGCCCGTGGGAGAGGATGCCGCTAGCAGTCTGTCCTTATTGCCAAGCACGATTTCGGCGTTGGTGCCGACATCGACCAGAAGCGTGATCTCGTCGTGGGAATAAGGGCTTTCGGAAAGAGTGGCAGCAGCTGCATCTGCGCCGACGTGGCCCGCTATGCAGGGGAGCATATAGACCCTTGCACCCGGGTTCAGCTCAAGGTCGAGGTCTCGAGCATTGAGAACCATGGCGTCGGAAGCTGCCAGGGCAAAGGGAGCACCGCCAAGTTCTATCGGGTCAATACCAAGGAACAGATGGTGCATCACCGGATTGCCGACAAAGGTTGCATCCAGTACGTCCGCGCGTTCAGCGCCGACATCCCCGACAAGCTTACCGATCAGTGCGTTGATCGCATCACGCACCGCCTTGGTCAGGTCCGGAAGCTTCGACGGATTCATCTGAACGTAGGAAACCCGCGACATCAAATCCTCACCGAAGCGGATCTGCGGATTGGATGTGCCGGCTGAGGAGACTGTTCGGCCGTTCCTGAGGTTGCAAAGATGAGCCGCGATCGTGGTGGAGCCGATATCGACCGCCAGTCCGTAAACCGCCTTCTTTTCTCCCGGCCATAGAGCAGCAAGGGTCGGGACCTGGTGCTCATCCTGATAGATAGCCGCGGTGACGGTCCATTGTCCCTTGCGCAGAACGGTCTGAACACTTGAGAGCAGGATCGGATCCACCATAAGGTTTTCCAGACCAGCTGAAGCGATCAGAGCCTCCCGCAGGCGATCGACATCGCCTCGCGGTGTTTCCATATCCGGTTCAGGCAGCGTCACCGTGATCAAGGAGACCGCGCTGTCCGTGTCGATATGTTTGGCTTCCGCACGCTTGCGCACAACTTGCCGGTTGGTTTGCGCGTCGGTTGGAATATCCACGACAAGATCACCCAGGATCTTGGCCTGGCAGGAAAGACGTCGGTCAGCAGCAAGGTTTCGCTTCGTCGCATAACGGACTTCAAGATCCGTGGCCGCGTCCAGATTTTCCGCGCAGCTCGTCAGATTTTCCTTGGCAAAATTGCCTTCGGATACGGAGATTTGACAGCGCCCGCAAATGCCGCGACCACCGCAGACAGATTCCACGTAGACCCCGAGTGACCGGGCCGCATCCAGAAGCGGTGTTCCGACCGTGAAAGTGCCCCTTCTTCCGCTCGGTTGAAAAACGACTTTGGCGAGTTTGGTCTCTTCGGTCATCTGGTCCGGTAGCTCGGTTTAAATGTCGCTTCCTAAAGCACAAAACCCCTCCCCAACGGGGAGGGGATTGCCTTTGAGAATAAATGCCCTGGCAGGGAGGAAACCAGGGCACTTTCCTCTTGGTTTCCTATCCTGCAGATCGTCTTGCAGCACGTCCTCCACGGCGGCGTCCACCTGCAGCCGCCGCGCCATCTGCCGGAGCAGCGGTTGAACTGGCCGCAGCAGGTTGATGGTCACGATAGGTCATGATCCATTCCTGGCAGTTCGGGTCGGTTCCGTTAAGAACGTTTGCTGCCCGAACGGCTTCCATTTCCTGTGGCCGGCAGGGGTTCATGATCGCGGACGTCATGCCCGCGCCGATCACCATCGGAATGAACCCGGCATTGATGCCGTGGCGATGAGGCAGGCCGAAGGAAATGTTGGACAGACCGCAGGTGGTGTTGACCTTCAGTTCCTCGCGCAGGCGACGCAGGAGCTGGAACACCTGTTGGCCGGCAGTGCCCATTGCACCGATCGGCATGACAAGCGGGTCCACGACAATGTCGTGCGCGGGGATGCCGTAGTCCGCAGCACGTTCGACGATTTTCCTGGCAACTTCAAATCGCACATCGGGATCTTCCGAGATGCCGGTTTCGTCGTTGGAAATCGCAACCACCGGCACGTCGTATTTTTTGACGAGAGGCAGAATGGCTTCGAGTTTTTCCTCTTCACCTGTGACCGAATTCACGAGCGGACGACCCTTTGCAACTTCGAGGCCTGCCTTGATCGCTTCGGAGACAGATGAATCAATCGCTAAAGGAACGTCGGTAAGCTCTTGAACAATCTCAAGAGTTTTCACCATGAGCGGTGGCTCGGTCTCATTCGGGTTAACCGCGGTGACACCGGCATTGATGTCGAGCATGGTAGCCCCTGCTGCCACCTGAGCGAGTGCGTCAGCCTTGACGGTTTCGAAGTTGCCCTCGACCATTTCGGCTGCCAGCTTCTTGCGGCCGGTTGGGTTGATCCGCTCACCGATGACGCAGAACGGCTGGTCAAAACCGATGACGATTTCCTTGGTTGCGGATGCGACGACAGTACGGGTCATTTATGCGCTCTCGTTGGCGGTCATTGAGGATGGGGTTTGAAAGGACCAGCTCCCACGGCTGTGTAGCCAGTCCGCGGTCTTCTGTATTCCGCCGAATGGGTAGACGTGGATCTGCTCAAGCTGAGATGCCGGTTGGCTGGTGACACGGGTTTCCAGCGGCTCCACCATTGTCTCCGGGTCGTAGCCGGACAACATGGAAACGACTGCGCCACCGCGTTTTTTCAGGAAGTTCAGCGAATTCTCGACTCCTGCAAAGGCGGCATATTTCAGAAGCGTTGTCATCTTGGCCGGACCGGCAACGCCGATGTGAACAGGGAACTTGTTGTCCCATTCACGCAGCTCATCCAGCCAGAGGCTGACCCGGTGCGGATCGAAACCGAATTGGGTGACAATACGGAATTCTGCATCGCTGTTGGCCGCAAGTTCGTGCTTGCGCTCCAGAAAGGCCCTGATCACATCCGGTTTGATGTCCGGAGCTCCTTCCGGATGGCCTGCAACGGCAATCTTGTGAATGCCGAGCTTGTCGAAAAGACCGGTTTCCAGCAGTGCCACGGAGGAGGTGAGCGGACCCGCCTTTTCAGCTTCGCCAGCAATGGTGAGCACCTCAGTGACACCGGCTTCCTGAACGAGGCGGGTGATGCGGCGCTCGAATGCTTCCATGGAGGGATAACGACGTGCAGCCATATGGGGCACTGCCGTGAGTTTCTTGTCTCTCAGAATCCGCGCGGCCGAGACGATCATGTCTTCGGAAGCGTTTCCGAGATCCGTCACGTAAACCTGAGTACCAGCCGGAATATTGGCCAGCAGTTCGGTCTTTTCGACCACCTGCTTCGGCGACATTTCGGTAGAGGCGGCCAGCCGCCCATTCGCCAACAGGCGTTGTTCAGTCATTCTCCGTGCCTCCACTTGCAAGCAGCGTTTTCAGTCTTTCTCTCGGATATGCGGCGACCAGTTCGCTCAAGGCAGCTTCCGCTTCCGTTTCCAGGTCGTCCGAAACCTCCACGGGGTCGGCGCGGCGCCACTCCGCCATATAGGCGTCGCTGTCCTTTGCCCCGACACGCATGGCGCAGGCGTCTATTGCTTCCATAAACACGGGCGGCAATTCTCTGCGTGCGGACTTGCGTCCCTTCTTCACCAGGATCTGCGCCGGAATATCCCGCCAGTACACAATGATTTTCTGAGCCATGGTTTCTCGCTCCTCTTGAAAACCATGATTGCCGGATAAGCCGGATTTCAAGTCGCCTGATAGCGGCATCGGCGCGTGAAATTCCGACCTGTCCGAAGGCGATTTTGGGGCGGCGGATGTCCCGGGCCGATTCAGGGTTTTCTTTCCAGGAAAGGATCAAGCATTCCGTATCCTGTACGCCGCATTTCAAAAGGCAGATCAAGCCGCTTTGCGGCTTCGCGTGCCGCTTCTTCCAGTTTCGGATTATCGGTCTGCGCCAGGTAAAGCAGGCGCGTGTAATGTTCAAAATACATGTCCCGCAAATGCGGGTGCCAATCGAGACCGAGTGGTTCGATGACCATCGTCTGGAAATGGCGCGCAAGGAAGTCTGTCAGGTAGAAGGTTCCCAGCTGATCGTCTTCCAGCTTGTCAAATTCCTCGAGGCCGGTGAAGAAGGCGTAACAATGAGCGCCTTCAATCCGTCTGGCTCCGGTCTCTTCCAGAACCTTGTCCAAAAGACCACCGGTTCCGCAATCGCCATAGGCAACCAGAATATCGGAATAGGCGTCCCGATGCAGCATGATCGTGCGGCGGACTTCGTCGGGAATCTTGTCTGGGGTGTTGTGAAGTTTGGCCGGCAGGCAGGTTAGGTCGATGTGATCGAGGCCATTCTGGTCGCGAAGTGCGACGATTTCCCGTGCCAGGGCGCCGCAGGCGATGACAAGAACGCGACCGATTTTGTCGTTCGCGTCCTCATCCGTTTCAATCGGAAAAAGAGGCTCGCCCGCCTGCATGTCGGCAGCCCCCTCCAACACGAGTTTCAGCCTTTGCTGGCCAGCTGGTTGTGACGGCGGGCAATCAGGTCCTTTGCCATCTCAACCGCGACAGCTGCGTCCCGGCAGTATCCGTCAGCACCTACTGCTTCACCAAATTCTTCATTCAGCGGTGCGCCGCCGACGAGAACGATGTAGTCGTCACGGATGCCTTTTGCCTTCATCTCATCGATGACGACTTTCATGTAAGGCATGGTCGTGGTCAGAAGGGCCGACATTCCGAGGATCTCGGGCTGATGCTCTTCCAGGGCAGCCAGGTAATTCTCAACCGGGTTGTTGATGCCGATGTCGATCACTTCGAAGCCTGCGCCTTCCATCATCATGGAAACGAGGTTCTTGCCGATGTCGTGAATGTCGCCTTTCACGGTGCCGATCACCATCTTGCCGACTTTCGGTGCGCCGGTTTCAGCGAGCAGCGGGCGCAGGATGCCCATGCCGGCCTTCATGGCGTTAGCGGAAAGCAACACTTCCGGCACGAACAGGATGCCGTCACGGAAGTCGACACCGACAATCCGCATGCCTTCAACCAGTGCCTTGGTCAGGATGTCGTAAGGGACCCAGCCGCGCTCCAGCAGGATGTTGACGGCATCTTCGATTTCTTCCTGAAGACCGTCATAGAGGTCATCATGCATCTGCTCGACAAGTTCGTCGTCGGAGAGGGAGGCGAGATCGATATCTTCTTCATCGGACATTGGCAGCTCCAACAGGCGCAAAGAGAGTTCAACTTAGTGAAAAACCTTATGCCTCAAGCTGGATTTGCCGATATCTTCAAAGCGACACCGCCAGTCGTTTACGCGACAGGGCGAAACAGAACTTCGGGAACTGTAGCGGCACTTGTGAGTTGTAATCGAAAAACGAATGGTTTTAGATCAACTTATTCGAGAATACTGGAATTGATGATGACATATCGCAGCTATGTTCCCGCCCTTTTGTTCGCCTCTGTTTTCCTGGCCGGTTGTCAATCACTGGGCGGGGCAACAAATGTCGTGCACAAAACCGGATCGACGGTTGAGCAGCGGAGAAGTGTGATCGATGCGTGCCAGGTAGCGTCATTGCAGGATGTGCCGCCTGCGTACAAGACGCGCACGACCGGTGGGTCTAGCGGCTTCGGCGGCCTCTATTGCACAGGATGGCCCTGTTACGGATACCGAGGATATTCCTACCCGGCCACGACAATAAGCTATGACCCGAACGACAAACTGAGAGCTCGTCAATTCCAGCGTTGTCTGCGCGGCAAGGGCTATACGGTCATCTCCCGCCCGACATGCACAACGGAAAAAGACACAGTCGCTTACAAAAACCAAAAGAGGCAAGCGCCTGCATCCAGGATTTCCTGCGTTGCCGGAGAACCGCGTTTGCAAAGCAGATGGGTAAGAACCCAGTAGGTGGCGTTGAATTGTAATGGCTTACGGATTTCCTGGGCTGCCCTGAACTCATATCGGCTAGGGTAAGCAAGGTCAGAAATCGCTCGTCATCAAATGGGTGTACTGAATTGTGACAAGCTGAGCATGCAGCCAAAGCCAAGCTTGTGGCGGCTGAATTCCGACAATGTGCACGCTTTAGATACTGTTTCCGTTTCAGTTTTGAACCAGACTTGATTCTGGTCCTCCTAAAGGGAGACGCGTATGGACTTTCGTTCGATTTTCGACGTCGCGGCAAATATGTCCCAGCTTGCCCTCGCAGCGCCTGATAAATATTCTCACCTGAAAACGTCGTTTGCCCAGGATCTGGAGCAGATTGATCCGTTTTTTGGCAAAGCAGGAACGCAACCATGTCCGATCTATTTTCGTTCAGACCAGGTGGTGCGGCTGAAAAAGCTTGCTGAGACCCTTCACGGAATTATCGAATCTGTTACGCAGATGTACGTGAACGGCAACGCCGAACTTCTTGAGTTGTTTTCTCAATACGCAATCTACAAACCATTCATGATCCGGCAACTGGAGCACTTCCAAGTCTATGGAAGGTATGATTTTCTGGTCAATACTCAGGGAAACATTGTTTTTCTGGAAACCAATTCGGCGATGCCTGGCGCTTTTATTCCTGTCGGGATCACAAATGAGCGGTTTGCGAACCGTATTTCGGGAGAGTTCGAAGTTCCCGACTGTCGAGGCGAGTACAGCAATCCTGGTGCAGAACTGGGGAGTAGCATCAAGCGTATGATGCGCAAGTTCTCAACAGCTCCGGGTGCGATTGCAATCGTGACTGACGAAAACCAAAAATATAATGAAATCAATCTAATAAGGAGTGCATTGGAAGGGGCCGGTTTGACCGTCTATGTCGGTCCGGTCGATGAGTTGCAGCATCGAATTGGCTATCAGATGTCCGGTGAAAGGGAAGCGGTGACAGCGCTTTATAACAAGATGCGGCTGTTCGGAAGTAAGCACAACTGGAAAGCTGGCGCACTTTCACACCATCACGGATTTCTGGAAGCCGTTTTGGACAACAAGGTTCTGTTGATCAATAACGTCGCTGCCATGACAATCACTGAAGACAAAGCGATGTTTGCTGCCCTTCGGTTGCCGTCAGTCCGGGCAGCGCTGTCAGATGAAGAAAATGCATTCATCGACGCACATACACCAGAGTCTTTCCTGTTGGATCATCGTTCGTTCGATGACGAAAACCGGGGCATTTTTGCAGAAGTTCTGTCTGACCGGGAAGAGTGGATTGTGAAACCGCGCAATGACTATCAGGGGCTTGGTGCATCCAGCGGCCGCGATCACACGAAGGACAGCTGGACGGAACTGGTCCGGTCGCTCGCGAAAGGGGACGTTCCATACCTTGCGCAAAGGCGTGTCGATTCTTTCCTGTACAATTCAGCGCATGTCGGTTCCACAGGCGCTGTTTCAATCGATGAAGCCCGGTTGGCTGGCGGGATTTATTATCGAAATGGCAAATTCGGAAACATTGCCGGCCGCGCGTCGACGGCAGAAATAGCGAATGTGAGCTCAGGTGCGGCTTACCTTGTGCCTGTTGTCTACGAGGCGACTTAATTGTCGGGCCTCAAAAGATTGCTGTTCGGGAAGCGCACCGCTCAGGTGAAACGTGTTTGAAGACGTGCGGCGATCACAAAGACACAAAAACGCTCATCCGGCGAAAATGGAACGGACGACAATCTTCGTTGTGGCGGCGATGAGCCTCGCGCAGGGGATGGTCTTTTATGATATTTCGGCAATCGGTATTGCGCTGCCGGAAATGCGGAACGCCCTGGAGCTGAATTCGGCAACGCTTCCCTGGGTGGTCAACGCTTACATCGTCTCTTATGCGGCTTGTGTCGCGGTTGCTGGTCGGCTTGGAGACGCCATCGGCACGCGGGCAACATTCTGTATGGGGGTCGGTTTTTTTCTGCTTGGTTCTGCGCTGGCAGGCGCAACGCCTCATCTTCATCATCAATCGGCCAGCTGGATCTTGACTGCGCGGGTAATCCAGGGAGTGGGTGGTGCATTGATCATGCCCACCTCACTGGCAATTGTTCTGAAGCTTGTGCCCAAGGAAAGGCGTGGGCGTATTGTCGGATACGTGGTGAGCGGCGCCCAGGCAATTTTCGTCATGGGACCGTTGCTGGGCGGAGTGCTCGCACAGCATGTTTCCTGGCGTGGCGTATTTTACCTCGCTCTCCCTGCCGGGATAGCGGCACTGGCCATTGTCGCCAGCATATCCTGGACGGAGCAACAATCCGGAAAAAGCAAAGCCGAGTTGTCCGGCTACCTCGGATTAAGTGCTGTGCTGGCATCAGGGCTCGCGCTGCTTGTTTTTGGCCTTCAGGACACAAGCGGTGCTTCTCAACTTGGTGTTTTGCCTGTTGCAGCCATCGCAATTGGTATCGGTCTTCTTTTCGTATTCGCTGTGCTGAACCGGCTGGCAAGGCACAAACTTCTGCCGCTGAAATTGTTTAAGGCATCCAGGTACCGGCATTTTTCCTTTGCGGTTGCCTGCACGCAGATGTTTGCAGTCGCAGTCTGTGTTTTCGTTCCTCAAGCTCTTCAGATCGAATTTCAACTCTCTCCTTCGGTCGCCGGGTTTGTTTTGCTTGCCTTTGTTGGTGGATGGATTGTTGTCGTGCCGGTGACGGGGCGAGTGTTCGACAAGTTCGGCCCTTATCACCTCCTCCTTGTGGGGCCTTCGATCACGCTGGCCGGGTTTGTTGTGTTCGACGCGGGGTCCTATCGCGGCAGTCTGCTCTATTCTGTTTTGGGGTTGTTCATAGCGGGTGTGGGCACAGGATTGACGGTTCTACCCTCTTACGTGAGCGCCGTTGCTGTCGGGGATGACACCGAACGCGGCAGCGTTGTTGGCCTCACCCAGACAATACGTCAGGTCGCTGGAAGCCTTTCGATCGCGCTGCTTTCAGGTGTGTTTGTCTTTTCCGCGCCTCAGGCTCCGATGGGTTATGCAGCTGTCGGGCCAGGTTATCGCTGGATGATCCTGCTGCTTCTGTTCAGTGTTGTTGTGAACGCAGTCTTTTACCTGGGACACCGCAAGGGGGCAAAAAAAGGTGCCGAAAAAGCATGACAAGTGGGATCCATGTCTGATTGCACGAACCTGATCCGCCGCGAAAGTGAGCTATTTTGGGTGAAAGCTGCGTAGAATTTCGAGTTGGTACTCCAGCATTACCATGCCGCGTTGAGAATGAGGCACCGCCAAAACCCTGCCGATTAGAGGTATCCAATGACTGATGATTTGCTTCCGATTGAACGTTATGAACCACCGCATTCTCCGCAACTTCTTGACGATTTGGGCAGGCTTCGCGTGAGAGCCTGGAGCCAGGAAAGCGGCGTGAGCGAGAAAATCAGAACTTCGGGAAAATGGCTCGACGAAAAAGATGAAAACGCCTTCCACTACGTGTTGAAAGACGCTTCCTCTTCTATAGTCTGTGCGGCTCGGATGAACTTGTTCGAGACCAAGGACAAAGCAGACTACGTTTCGAATTTTACCTTCCGAAGACCGGTTGTCGGCCGTGTCGCTGTTGTTTCCAGACTGGTGCTTTTACGAGAATTTCATCACCGGGGACTTTGGCGCGATTTCGATATGATCCGCATCAGGGAAATCAAGGCAATGGATGTCAACGCTATTCTGGCGATCTGCGGGACTTACCGTCTGGAAAAGCTAAAGGGGGAGGGTTTTGAGCAAGCAGGTGAGCCCTTCGCAGAAAAAGAGCTACCCGATCATGTCGCGTATCCGATCTGTCACTATTTGGAAACTTGAGGTGATCCATGGACGAACAAGCGCAAGAGTTTGATGTCGTTGTTGTGGGAGGCGGCAACGCCGGTTACTCAGCTGCAAGTGCCGCAGCCGATGCGGGAGCGAATGTGCTGCTGTTGGAAAAAGCTCCCGAACAATGGGAAGGAGGCAACAGCGGTTTCATCGCAGGGTTTTTGTTTGCCTACGACACCGTCGATGATCTGAAGGCCATTGTGGACTTTTCGCCTGAAGACGAAGCTTCCGTCATTTCGCCGTATCCCAAGGAAAGTTTTCGACAGGATATGCTGAATGCCAGCGACGGGCGCTCTGATCCGGAGCTGCTCGAAATCCTCGTTGAGGAATCTCTGGACGCTATGAATTGGTTGAAACGACGAGGGTTCAGTTTCCGTCTGAACCGGGAACGTATGGCACATGAGATCGACGGACGTTATGTCTATTGGGGCGGTGCGCTTGTCGGCCCCGCAGAACGCGGCCGTGGATTGATGCGCGAGCACAGGCAGTCCGCGCAAAGGGCTGGCGTTACAATTTCTCTTGGTGCTCCGGTAACCGGACTTGTTTCGCAAGCCGGGCGCGTTTGTGGTGTTACCGTTGACCGAAACGGCGAAACAACTGAAATTCGTGCGGCCAATGTCGTTCTCGCATGCGGCGGATTTGAAGCCAGCAGTTCACTTCGGGCACGTTTTCTCGGAGAAATCTGGCGGGATGTAAAAGTGCGCGGCACTCCATACAACACCGGCGACGGATTTCATTTCGGTGAATCCGTAAATGCTGCCTTCAAGGGGGATCTGGCGGGGTGTCATGCGACTGGTTGGGCCTATGAGGCTCCAGATATCGGAGATCTCGAACTCACCAATCGCCACAGCCGTAACTTTTACGTCTTCGGGGTCGTTGTAAACAATGAAGGCGAGCGGTTCATTGACGAGGGAAGGGATATTCGAACCCACACTTATGTCGAGATGGGCCATAGCATTGCAGCGCAACCGGGTCAGATCGCCTATCAGGTATTCGATGCCAAGTCTTTTGACCTCCTCAATCCGCTGGAATACGGGGAGCCTGCAAAGTTCGTAGAGGCGGAAACCCTGGAAGAGCTTGCGCGGGCAGCCGGTCTCCCGGTCGAAAAGTTCTTGAAGACGATTTCCAGATACAATGAAGCGGTTGTGGCTGGTTCTTTCAATCCCTCTGCTTTGGACGATTGCAAAACAAAGGATCTGGATCCGCCAAAGAGCCACTGGGCACGCAAAATCGATACGCCCCCATACAAGCTCTTCAAGCTGACTGCAGGGATAACATTCACGTTCGGAGGGCTTAGTGTAGACGCCGACATGCGAGTGAAATCGGAAGCCGGTTCTCCCATTGAGGGGCTTTACGCGGTTGGAGAAATGGTTGGTGGTCTGCACTATGGCAATTACGCAGGTGGCAGCGGTATAACCTTTGGTGTCGTGTCAGGACGACGTGCCGGAACGCATGCTGCTCGCCGCGCACGAAGTGTCGTCTGACAGAAACCGTGCGCGGCAACTTCTCTATGTGCCAATCGCTGCGTCAGTAATGACCGATTGGTGTATCGTGCTCATGGCTGTGAGCACGATAGTCACTCATCCAGCAGTTAGAACAGTCCTTCGATCTGACCGTTTTCGTCCAGCTTGATGTGGTTCGCGGACGGGACGCGTGGCAGTCCCGGCATGGTCATGATCTCACCGCAGATCACGACGATGAACCCGGCACCCGCCGACAGACGGACTTCACGAACAGGCAGGCTGTGGCCGGTCGGCGCGCCGCGCAGTTGCGGATCGGTGGTGAAGGAGTACTGCGTTTTGGCCATGCAGACCGGAAGGTCGCCAAAGCCGTCGGCTTCCCAGCGCTTCAGCTGGTCACGAACGGATTTGTCGGCCAGAACCTCGTCTGCGCGGTAAATACGCTTGGCGACAGTTTCGATCTTCTCGAACAGAGACAGGCCGTCTTCGTAGAGCGGAGCGAACTGTGCTGCGCCGCTTTCCGCAAGCTCAACAACGCGGTTTGCCAGTTCTTCGGTTCCGGCTGAGCCGTTCGCCCAGTGTGTCGCCAGGATCGCATCGACGCCCAGTTCTGCACAGTAGTCTTTGACAGCCTGCACTTCAGCTTCGGTATCAGCAGTGAAGTGGTTGATCGCGACAACGGCCGGAACGCCGAATTGCTTGATGTTTTCGATGTGACGGCCAAGGTTGGAACAGCCGCTTACGACCGCTTCGACATTTTCGCTGCCCAGGTCTTCCTTCGCCACGCCACCATTCATCTTCAGGGCTTTGATGGTTGCGACGATAACAACGGCATCTGGAGACAGGCCGGCCTTGCGGCATTTGATGTCGAAGAACTTCTCAGCACCCAGGTCAGCTCCGAAGCCGGCTTCTGTGACCACATAGTCCGACAGTTTCAGAGCGGTCTGCGTCGCGACAACCGAGTTACAGCCGTGCGCGATATTGGCGAATGGGCCACCGTGAATGAAGGCAGGATTGTTTTCCAGCGTCTGGACGAGGTTGGGCTGCAGAGCTTCCTTGAGGAGAACGGTCATGGCGCCGTCTGCTTCGAGGTCACGTGCCCGGATCGGGGAGCGGTCGCGACGATAGGCTACAATGATGTCGCCAAGGCGCTTCTGCAGATCTTCCAGATCGGTTGCAAGGCAGAGGATCGCCATGATTTCGGAAGCAACCGTGATGTCGAAGCCACCTTCACGCGGGAAACCGTTTGCAACGCCGCCGAGCGAGCAGACAATCGAACGCAGTGCGCGGTCGTTCATGTCGAGTACGCGGCGCCAAGTCACGCGGCGCTGGTCGATGCCCAGCTCGTTGCCCCAGTAGATGTGGTTCTCGATCAGGGCGGACAGAAGGTTGTGAGCCGATGTGATCGCGTGGAAGTCGCCAGTGAAATGCAGGTTGATGTCTTCCATCGGAACGACCTGGGCGTATCCGCCACCGGCAGCGCCACCCTTCATGCCGAAGCAAGGACCAAGGGACGGTTCGCGCAGGCAGATCATCGCGTTCTTGCCGATGCGGTTGAGGCCGTCACCCAGGCCAACCGTCGTGGTGGTCTTGCCTTCACCGGCCGGGGTTGGGTTGATGGCGGTGACAAGGATCAGCTTGCCGTCACTTTTGCCGTTGAGGCCTTCGATGAAGTCGGCAGAGATCTTGGCTTTGGTGCGGCCGTACGGCAGTAGAGATTCATCTGAAATGTTCAGTTTGGCACCGATTTCCTGAATCGGTTTCATCTTCGCTGCGCGAGCAATTTCAATATCGCTTGCCATTTGCTTTCTCCGGGGCGTTTCCAAAAATAGGGCGTCAAACCAGCGGGATTGCACCGTCTCGACGTTGGCGAAACGCTATTTGAGAAGGCAGTGCAACAACTGTTCCGAATACGACAGGATGCGCCTAGGAAACGACGGGGGGGACGAACAATCAAAAGCGGCTGATCCGATTGCCTAATTTGTGAAAATAATGCTTTTCAAATCACCTGGTTCGCTATTGTCGGAATTCACATATGGCGAAAAGAAAAATTGCAAAATCCGAGCAAACGGATTTTAGTTCCGTGATGACAGATTCAGATATTCTTTCCCGTCTACCGGAGCGTTTGAAGAAAGCGCGTCGTGCACAAGGTCTCTCCCTGGAAGCAGTCGAAAAGCTCTCAGGTGTTTCTCGATCAATGGTCAGCCAGATCGAGCGAGGCGAATCTAATCCAACCGTTGCGACGCTGCTCAATCTCACACGGGCACTTAACGTCGATTTTGCCGGGTTGCTGGGAGAGGAGACCGCTGAAGATCGGGTTGAAATCCTGCATGAGCATCAGACACCGACCCTCGACCGTGCGGGAGATGGCTGCAAGATCCGGATCTTGTCGCCGCCTCAGGATACGGGGCGCCTCGAAGTATATGAACTGATCTTCGCCGAGGGAGGCAAGCTGGAGAGCAAACCGCATGAACGCGGAACGCGCGAGCAATTGATCGCGGAAGACGGGCGGTTGCAGGTCACTTCCGGCGTGGCGAAGGGCGTTATCAGCAAGGGCGATACCGCCAGATATGCGGCCGATGTCCCGCATTGCATTGAAGCAATCGACGGACCGGCAAAGGCCGTGCTGATGGTCGTGAAACTCTGAATGAAAAGATTCAGATGTTCTCGCAGCTGGCAAGCAGGGCCGACCTGTTGGTGACACGCATGCGTCCGTTTGCGGTCTCAATCCATCCGTTTTCCAGGAAAGGACGTATCACGCGGCGCACGGTCGGGTAGGAAATTCCGGTCATTTCCGCCAGTGACTTCTGTGAAAGGACAAACCAGGAAGATGGCTCTCCGCCGTCGTCGTGAATGAGCAGGCGCATGACAATCGCTCGTGCGTTCTGGCTTGCTGACAGGGAACTGATCAGACGAAGTGCCAATCGAACGTTCTGGTAAGTCAGGCGATAAAAGTCGGTGATCAGTGTCGGATACTGCTTGAGCAGAAAGTCGATTGCAGAAGCATCCAGATGCAGGAGGACTGCGTCGGTGACTGTGCTGATCGTTATCAGGCGTTCCTTCTGGGCAAGGTGCGCCAGATCGCCGATCCAGTATCCAGGCTCCACCTGGTGAAAGGCGACCATCTCGCCAAGTTCGTTCGGATGGGTGAGTTCAACGACTCCATTGAGAACCCCATACAAGCCATCAGATAACTCACCGGCGTTGTATACTGCCGACTTGGCCTTGAAGTATCTGATCTTGCCGAAATTGAGAATCGCTTCCCGCTTGTCCTTCCGGATTTCGGAGGCCCAGCCGGATTGGCGGAAAATATCAAGTTGATCGTGTCTGTGGGAAAAGTTTTTCTGACGTTCAGTGCTCATATGATCAATCATTGTCTGCATATAACGTTTAGGTAAATATGCATGAGTGTACACGTAGTCCAAGTGAGGCGCTTTCTGAATCGTATCTAGTTTCAGGACGCACAATTCTTTGTTTCTTTTGAGTTTCTAATTGTTGATTTGAAGTTTTGTCAGCCGCGCGGGGCAGCGCGGAATTTGTTGAGATTGCAAGCGTATCCGGAAAAGAAGATATCGCAGTAGCACGTGACAAGTGTCTGTCAGGACACGTCCGTCTTTGTGCTGCGCAGAACACTTCGACATAGCGACTTGATCGACGTTGAAGTTGGACCGGATGTCGGCGTGCTGGCGCAGGTGAACGCTCGCAGCTCCGAGCGGTGGGACAACGACCCAGTCAGGATTCTGCCTGTCGGAGAGTTGATGGTTATCCGGTGTCGTGACGCCATTGCAAAGAACTTAAGCTGCCGGTCGCCCGATCCGGCGCTTGCTCGGGCAGAGATTGGACCCCACTCCAATCCAGCCCGAGTTTTTTTGCCTTGGAGCGTTCGCGACTCCAGTGCAGCGGCCTTTCCAGGCCGCTGCACTGGTCAGTTGTCGTCCGGTTGGTTGTGAGGCGTGCACTGGACGAGATTCCGTTGGTTCAACTATAAATTTCCGTAATGTTGGAAGTGTGTTCTTTTATCACGAACAAAAATCCAGTATAGTGGAGCGAGTTTCCATTTTGCTGGAGAAAGCCACGTGTCCGACGCTTTTTTGTCCCACATTTCCAATACGTTGAAAGAGATCGAAGCCGAAGGGCTGTACAAACGCGAACGCCTGATCACTTCTCCGCAGGGCGGTTTGATCACGGTTGGCGGACGAGAAGTCATCAATTTGTGCGCCAACAACTATCTCGGGCTGGCCGATCATCCCGCGCTTATAGAAGCAGCAAGAGATGCCCTGGAGCCGAAGGGCTATGGCATGGCCTCCGTGAGGTTTATCTGCGGAACGCAAGACATTCACAGGGTGCTCGAGCAGCGGATCGCAAAGTTTCTTGGCAAGGACGACTCGATCCTGTTCGCAGCCTGCTTTGACGCAAATGGCGGGCTTTTCGAGCCGCTCCTCGGCCCGGAGGACGCGATTATATCGGATGCGCTTAATCACGCTTCGATCATTGATGGTATCCGTCTTTGCAAGGCCAAGCGTTTTCGCTACGCCAATTCCGATATGACGGATCTGGAGGCCAAGCTGAAGGAAGCGCGCGAAACCGGGTGCCGGCATGTCATGATCGCAACCGACGGCGTTTTCTCAATGGACGGTTATCTCGCCAAACTGCCGGAGATCACTGCTCTGGCAGAGAAATACGATGCGATCGTCATGGTGGATGATTGCCACGCGACCGGTTTCATGGGCCCCAAGGGTGAGGGCACTCCTGCCCACTTCGGCGTCGATGTCGATATTCTGACCGGCACGCTGGGCAAGGCTCTGGGTGGTGGCATTGGTGGCTACATCGCCGGACCGCAGCCTGTCATCGACCTGCTGCGCCAACGTGCGCGACCATATCTCTTCTCTAATTCACTGCCGCCCGCAGTGGTCATGAGCGGTCTTGAGGCAATCCGGCTGGCTGAGGAAGGTGACGAACTGCGCCGGAATCTCTTTGAAAACACGAAGTACTGGCGGGCCGGACTGGAAAGCCTCGGTTTCACCCTCTTGCCAGGAGAGCATCCGATTGTTCCGGTTATGCTGGGTGAAGCAAAATTGGCGCAGTCGATGGCTGCTCAATTGTTTGAAGAAGGCGTCTACGTATCAGGTTTCTTCTTTCCGGTAGTCCCGCGCGGGCAGGCGCGTATCAGGACGCAAATGAACGCCGCGCTGACCAGAAATGACCTGGATCGCGCGTTGGAGGCCTTCGAAAAAGCAGGCAAGGCAACGGGAGTTTTGTGATGGTCAGCAATCAGATGAAAGCACTTTGCAAGTCCGAGCCGAGAGAAGGCCTCTGGATGACGCGCGCACCGGTGC
This sequence comes from Pseudomonadota bacterium, assembly GCA_039195965.1. Taxonomy (GTDB): domain Bacteria; phylum Pseudomonadota; class Alphaproteobacteria; order Rhizobiales; family Stappiaceae; genus Roseibium. Next base: position 8,840 of record JBCCVB010000049.1, on the reverse strand, counting down.
CGGAAATCGGGCCTGACGACGTTCTGGTCAAGATCAACAAGACCGGCATTTGCGGGACGGACATACACATCTGGAACTGGGATGAATGGGCGGCCAAGACAGTGCCGATCCCGCTGATCACGGGTCATGAGTTCGCGGGCGAGATCGTGGAGCTGGGCAAGAACGTCTCTGAGTTTGAGATCGGACAGCGGTGCTCAGGCGAGGGACATCTGATCGGCAAACAGTCCCGCCAGTCGCGCGCAGGCAAGTTTCATCTGGATCCCGAAACGCGGGGCATCGGTGTCAACGAGCAGGGCGCTTTTGCCGAGTATCTACGTCTGCCAGCCTTCAATGTCGTTCCTCTTCCTGATGAAATCGACGATGAAATCGGCGCCATTCTTGATCCCCTGGGCAATGCGGTGCACACCGCGCTCAGTTTCGATCTGGTTGGCGAGGATGTCTTGATAACCGGTGCCGGTCCGATCGGCATCATGGCTGCAGCGGTTGCCCGTCACGTTGGCGCGCGCAATGTCGTCATCACGGATGTCAATCAGGCGCGCCTGGATCTGGCGACGAGGGTGGCCGATGTCGTTCCGGTCAATGTTGCCAAAGAAGATCTCAAGGGCATCGAGCAGAAGCTCGGGATGCAGGAGGGTTTTGACGTCGGCCTGGAAATGTCTGGCAATCAGATCGCGCTCGATCAGATGGTCGAAAACCTGGTAATGGGCGGGCGGATTGCTCTTCTTGGAATTCCGCCAGGCAAGTCTCCCGTCGACTGGTCCCGCATTGTGTTCAAGGCGATCACGATCAAGGGTGTCTATGGACGTGAGATTTTTGAAACCTGGTACAAGATGATTGCCATGCTTCAAAATGGACTGGATGTGCGCAACGTCATCACCCATCGCTTCGAAGTCGACAATTTTGAAGATGGGTTTGCGGCAATGAAGTCCGGAGAAGCCGGAAAAGTGGTGCTTAGCTGGAATTGAGCAGGCAGCCTTGAGCGAGACCCATTTATATGGCTGAAACGGCAGCCTTGTTGGCGACGCTCCGTAAGGAGACGCGTAGGCTTTCGGGCATTGCTGCGCGCGGCGGCCGACGAACGGAACGTTTTGGACAAGGTGTCCGGAACGGATAGGATCAGACAGCTCTGTGGCAGCTGAGCGGGCTGGTCCGCACCATTTCAACCAAATGAATGGGTCTCGATTTCACTTCAGGCACGCGCGAAAGGCGTGCAACTGGCAGGAGCTGAAAACAGCTTTGAAAAATGACCGGTTTTAAGCAAAGCCGGATTTCTGCGGCAGTCCCAGTTTCTTGAGGATCATAACCACAGGGCACAGTCCGGTAATCGAAGCCTGGACGAGTTGGGCGCCCAAAAGCCCGGTCAGCCAGAGCCAGTTGAGATTGACGTAGACCGCAAGCAGCACCGAGACAACGATTACTGTCCCGACAACAAAAAGCATGGCTCGTTCCACAGTCATGTCTGTACCTTTATTTGTTATTTTCGAAATAATGAAACTATGACGTATTCGAGCGGAAAATCCAGCCCGTCTGCCACTGAAAATGGCATTTGAGCCTGCGGCATTTTCGCATGACGAAGATGCGGTCGTTGCTGGTAGCCGTGACGTCTATTGCGGGAGATTGGCGTCATCTGCACCGGTTTGTCGTGATCTGCCAGCGTGAGCGTGCCGCAAGGCTCTTATTCTCCATCACAGACGAGTGGAATGGAGACAAGAAACATGGCTTCCCGTTTTCAAAAGACAGCGCTGGTTACAGGTGCATCTTCCGGGATGGGCAAGGACACCGCCTTCAGGCTGATCAACGAGGGCTACACGGTTTTTGCTGCCGCCCGTCGGATCGAAAAAATGCGTGATCTGGAAGAGGCGGGCGCCACGCTGATTGCGATGGACATTTCCCGCAAGGACGAGATCGCGAACGCTGTTTCCAGGATCATGAATGAGACCCGCGGGGTGGGTGTTCTGATCAACAATGCCGGCTTCGGCATGTTCGGCTCGATAGAAGACACAGACATAGATGATGCTCGCTACCAGTTTGAAGTAAACCTCTTCGGTCTGGCACATCTGACACAGCTGCTGCTACCGGCGATGCGTTATCATGAATTCGGCAAGATCATCAATTTCAGCTCCGTGGGCGGCAAGATCTATTCTCCGATGGGCGCCTGGTATCACGCCACCAAACATGCCCTTGAAGGTTGGTCGGATTGCCTGCGCATCGAGGTTGAGCAGTTCGGTATTGACGTTGTCATCATTGAACCAGGTCTGATCCAGACCGAGTTTGGCGATGTTATGAGCGCCCCGATGCTTGAGCGCTCAGGAACCGGCCCATATGCCGCCATGGCCAGGGCAAGCGCGGACGCAGTTGGCAATGCGTACGAAGATGGTGTGGGTTCGCACCCGCGAGTGATTACCAACCTGGTGATCAAGGCCCTCAAATCGGCTAAACCAAGGACGCGCTATCACGGCGGCAAGATGGCCACTATGTTGTTGTTCTGCCGCCGCTGGCTGTCGGACCGGGCATTTGACGGCCTGATCATGAGTCAGGTCAGGCGGATGGTAAAAGGTGTATAGATGAAGCAACCTGCGGCCAAATTCACGATCGACATTGCCTGGACCGGCCTGATGGAGACCCTCGGCGTTAGTGCCGAGGACCTGCTACGTCATGCCGAGCTGCCATTGGGGCTGTTTTCACAGACCTCCCCGGAACTGGATACAGACTCCTATTTTCGCTTGTGGCACAGCCTGGAAGTTCTGATTGGCGATCCGCTTTTCCCTCTTACTTTGGGCCAGGCCCTGACACCCGATGCATTTAACCCGCCACTTTTCGCTGCATATTGCAGCCCCAATCTCAAGATCGCGTTGGAACGTCTGAGTGCCTACAAGCCGATAATCTGTCCGATGACGATGGAATTGGATCGGATCGACGGAGGATTGGCACTTACCCTCAAAATGCCGAAACATTGGGAACTGCCCACCACCTTTGTCCTGATGGAGATGGTGTTCATCGTCAATCTCGCCAGAACGGCAACCAGACAAACCATCAATCCAGTGAAGGTTATCTCAAAAAGCCCACCCAAGGAGATCACTGCCTATCGCAACTTCTTTGGCATTCCGGTTGCGACCGGAGATGAGAACAGGATCATTTTCAGCAAGGCCGACACTGAAATTCCGTTCCTGTCGGTCAACAATGCGATGTTTCAGGTCTTTGAACCGGTCTTGAATAAAAGACTGGCTGAACTTGAGAGGGACTCCACGCTGAGTGACCGTGTCAGAACATGTCTGGCGGAAATGATGGCAAGTGGCCTGACGGGCATAGGAGACGTTGCTGACAGGCTGGCGATGAGCCCGCGCACCCTGCAGAGAAAACTCTCCCAGGAAGACACCAGCTTCCAGGCAATCCTCAATCAGGTTCGAACGGACGTTGCCAAAATTTACCTGCAGAAAACGCACTACTCGAACGCGGAAATCGCGTTTTTGCTCGGCTATGACGATCCCAACTCCTTCATCCGTGCATTTCATTCCTGGACTGGCGCGACACCGGAGGCCAGCCGACAGGCAATGCTTGCATCGTAAAGTTGCTTGGCTTGGGACGTTGGCGTCGATTGTTGGCCGGCACAGAGCATCGATAGCCGAAACGAGCCCGCACATCCACTCAATGGAGGATCATCTGGCGGAAGTAATTGCGATTTTCCGGCGATTTGAGGGCTTCGAAAAACTGTTCCACAACCGGCTCTGACACCTTGATCGGCGATGGGCCGTAGGTCTCATACTTGTCGGAAAGCCTTTTGTTGACAGCGTTCGAGAAATTCACGAAGTCCAAATGCTCGGAGGGAAAGCTGGTGCAGGCCTGTTTGACGATTTCCTGAATGGATTTGTCATTGGCAATCGTGATGGCAGTGATCGAGTTGCCCTTCGACTTGGCGAGTTTCCGATAAGCCCTGGAAAGGTCCTCGGTGAAACTGGCGTATGATGTCCGGCAGATATAGCCGCCGAAGGCGTGCAGAAATTCCATCTCCCAGCTGGCATCAGTGCGTTTGATTTGCGGGTCAAACACCTTCCGCAGAATATCAAAGCAAAGAAAACGCAGGATCGACATCGCGAAGAAGTCTTTGTTTGCTCCGACAAAGGGCTGCTTCTTGTGAATCCGACCACAGGTTTCATAGTTGGCGCGGTAGATATCAAACAAGTCCGGTGATTCAGACAGGAAGTCGAATACGGCACTAATGTCTGCTTTACAAAGCTTGCCATTGCGCAGGTCTGCGGCGCTAAGCAGGCTTTTACGGGCGAGCTCAAGAGCTTTCTGCCCAGCGCCGACACAGATATGCGGTCCACTGAGCTTGGGCCAAGAAACAGCCTTGTTCTTGTCGGAAGGGCGCATAGCCAACCTCGTTGCTCGAGCAATCACAATGCGGCGGATTGGTTAGAAATTTTTTAACTGCTGCAACGTGCTTACATCGATTTTTCAACCCACTTGTCAGGTCTCACAACGCCGCTGACCTTCTTGAAGGTAACTGCGTCAGTGGGCACAGGCGTGCTGTTGCACATTGGAGTGCCTTAACCAAAACTCGTTTTCCGTGAGCTGTAGGGTTGTAAATACTCAATTTGAGCATTAGTCTTTTCTTCAGCCGAGGAGCTCGGCTGTTGTTTCAACAATTCGGGGGAGTCTCGAATGTCTCGTTACGACTACGGCGTGTTTATCGGCCGTTTTCAACCGCTTCACATCGGACATGAAGCCGTCGTTCGCGCGGCGCTGGAAGAAGTCGATACACTTATCGTGCTGATCGGATCTGCTGCGAAAGCGCGAGATCCGAGAAATCCGTTCACTTATTCAGAGCGGGCTGACATGTTCGGCAAGGTCTTCAAGCACGAGCTTGCAACCGGCCGCCTGATTTTGAAGCCTGTTCCTGACCATCCTTACTCTGACACGGCCTGGTGCGCGGAAGTGCAGCGTGCCGTCAATGAAATCGTTCTTGAACATTTCAACAAGGGTGGTGTGGTCCTGCACGGCCTGCAAGACATCAAGATTGCACTTGCCGGTTACGGCAAGGACCATACGAGTTATTACCTGAAGCTTTTCCCGGAATGGGGAAATGTGCAATTGGCCAGCCAATACGGCACATTTTCATCAGCCGACGTGCGAAAGCAGCTGTTCCAGCGCATTCCGGTTATCTCTCAATCGGTCCTTTCACAGGAGGTTGCCGATTGGCTGAACGATTTCACACTGACCGAGACCTTCCGCGGGCTTCTGGACGAAGCTGAGTACCTCGAAGCCTATCCGAAGGAATGGGGGCAGGGCCCGTTTGTGACCGTTGATGCGATCGTCATCCAGTCCGGAAACATTTTGCTGGTTGAACGCGGGCGAGCTCCGGGAAAGGGGTTGCTGGCATTGCCCGGAGGGTTTCTGGATCCGCGCGAAAGCATTCGTGATGCAGCCATCCGTGAACTGAAGGAAGAAACAGCCATCTGTGATCATAGAGGTGAGATCCCGCCTGCCATGTTGGGGTCCTTCATAGACAACGCCAAGACCCGTGTTTTCGATCATCCGGACCGATCACTGCGTGGACGCGTCATCACCCACGCCTTTCTGTTCCGCCTACCGGAGCGGCGTGAGTTGTTTTCGGTATCTGGCGGAGACGATGCCAGAACCGCCAACTGGTATCGGCTCGGTGATTTGCAGCCGGAACAGTTTTTCGAAGATCACTGGTCCATCATCGATGTGATGGCGGACCTCTAAGAACCATCCGCAAGGGAGCCTTGTGGAAGAAGCAAAACCTGTCTCGTGAGGAGTTCACAATGACAAATCCCCTCTTGGCGACTGATAGCTACAAGCAGTCGCATTTCAAACAGTATCCTCCTGAAGCCAGAAAGGTTTCCGCCTACGTCGAGGCGAGGAAAAACTCATTTTCCGATGACGTTCTGTTCTTCGGACTTCAGGCATACATCAAGAAGGTCCTTCTGAAGCCGATAACGGCCGGCGATATAGAAAAGGCGGAAAAGATCTGCCTTGCGCACGGTGTCCCTTTCAACAGGGTGGGCTGGTACCAGATCCTTGAGGACCACGGCGGATTGTTTCCGCTTGAGATCAGGGCTTTGCCGGAAGGAACTCTGGCACCAAGTGGGGTTTCCCTGGTTCAGGTGAAAAACACGGATGAGCGCATGCCGTGGCTGACAACCTGGGTGGAAACCGCGTTGCTGCGCGCTGTCTGGTATCCGTCAACCGTCGCGACCCTTTCCTTCAAGTGCAAACAGGTGATCTATCGCGGACTGCTTGAGACATCCGATGATCCTGATGCGCAGGTGCCGTTCAAACTGCATGACTTCGGAGCGCGCGGCGTGTCTTCTGCCGAGAGTGCTGCACTTGGTGGATTGGCTCATCTGGTGAATTTTGCCGGAACGGACACGATGGAAGCGCTGGAGGCCGCAATAGACTTCTACCGCGCTGATATGGCCGGATATTCAATACCTGCAGCCGAGCACTCCACGATGACGAGCTGGGGCCCAAACCGGGAGCAGGAAGCCTTCTCGAACATGCTGACGCAGTTTGCGGACGAAGGAAAACTGGTAGCCGTTGTTTCCGACAGCTACGACCTCGACAATGCGGTTGAAAACCTCTGGGGCAAACAGCTGAAGGAACAGGTCCTGCAGTCCGGGGCAACGGTTGTCATCAGGCCGGATTCAGGCGATCCGGTTGCAACACCACTGCGCGTGCTTTCCACACTCTGGGATCATTATGGCGGTAGCCGAAACAGCAAGGGAGCGAAAGTGCTCAATCCGGCAATCCGGATCATCCAGGGTGACGGAATGACACTTGAAGCGATCGGGCAGCTGGTCGAACAGATGATCGAACGCGATTGGTCTCTCGACAACATTGCCTTTGGCATGGGGGCTGGGCTTCTGCAAAAGGTCAACCGGGACACAATGGGATTTGCCATGAAGGCAAATGCCATGAAAACCTCTGAAGGCGTATGGCAGGACATCTATAAAAAGCCAGCCACCGATCCCGCCAAAGCCTCAAAGGCGGGCCGGCAGGCCGTGATAATCGAAAATGGACGTTTAACGGCAAAACGGCTGGACGAAATCGATCCTCGTCAGGACCAGCTTCAGGTGGTTTACAGGAACGGCGAACTGCACGCGGACTGGAGCTTGGAAGACGTGCGAGCGCGTTCCGTGAAACACCTGCACGAAACGCTTTCGCTTTAGGAGCCTGGGTTGAGGTCGATCTCCAATCAGGTCGTCCTCAACCAATCCGTTTCAAACGTCACGTTTGAACACCCTGAAAAACGAGACATTCGGTCGAGTTCTGCCTGCAGTTTTGAAAGACGTCCCTTCGACGGTCTGATGCCTTTTTCCGGCCAGAAGGCGCGGACATGCAGTCGGCTTTCGCTTCTAAGTGATTTCATGTCAATCCGACCGATCAGCCTGTCTCCCTCCATTACCGGAAAAACGTAATAGCCATACTGCCGTTTGGGCTCGGGGACGAAGATCTCGATTCGATAGAAAAAGCCGAACAGCCTCTCGGCTCTTTTGCGGTCCCGAAGAGCCGGGTCAAACGGAGACAGGATCCGGACCCTGGTAGGCGGCGGCGATAGCTTGTCCAGTGTGCCTAGAGTGTCGGGATAAAGAAACACCTTGCGATAGACACCTCCGACACATTCGATCTCGGCTTCGACGATTTCACCAGCAGTAAGAGCCTCTTGGCACCAGTCCTTTGCTTCCTGTGGCGTGATCAGGTCCCAGAATGCAGCGATTTCGCCCGAAGTTGCGAATCCCAGACGATCGAGAGCAGAGCGGGCAGCCCAGTCAATGGTGGCGTCGTCATCATGGGATTGGTGCCGATGTGCCTCGGGAATGACACGTTCGGTCAGGTCGTAGACTTTTTGAAAGCCTACCCGCCGGCAAACAGAAAGCTTGCCCGTCCGCCAAAGAAACTCCAACGCGGTTTTCGAAGGATGCCAATCCCACCAGCCGCCGTTGGAGCGTTTCTCATCTTCGCCGACCGTGGCCGACGTAACCGGGCCGTGATCGCTGATCTGTTTCAGAACCTCTTCAAATTTTTGCTCGAAACCATTTCGTCGCCAATCTCGCCAGCGGCCGATTAGCCGGTCCCGGTCACGCTTGAAACGAAGTTGCCAATGCGGAAAGAACTCGGTCGGAATAACGGAGGCATCATGCGTCCAGTGCTCGAAAAGGAGGCGGTCGCGTTCCAGATGACGCTTGAGGTTCTTTTCCTTGTAAGCCGGGCGCCTGGCGGCAAGAATCATGTGATGTGCGCGGGCGACAGTGTTGATGCTGTCCACCTGGACGAAGCCAAGCTGGTCGATCACGGTGGACAGGTCTTCGCCTTTGCCGCTTCCTTTCGGAGCTGCGCAAAGGCCATGTTTTTGCAGAAACAGGTGTCGTGCCTGAGCGTTCGACATCCTGGGCAGGGCAGGTTTCGTCATGACCGGGACGTTACCATCTTCGCCACGCACGTAAAATGCGAATTGGTGCGCAACTGCCACTTCCTGAAAGGAAGGGTTTTGACGGGCGAATGTGCGAGCGGGCTTCCCAAGGCTCATTGCTCATGAAAAACTTTTGCCGCACTCAAAAAAGGCGTATGCAGGCCGTTCGTCCTTGGTGCAATGAAACAGGTCGCATTTTGACGCCGGAAGGGGCAATCCAGGAGGGCAGGGCAGCGCTTTGACGGACATGTTGGCAGTCGGGCCAGGCCTGATTCTGATTTCGATACTTGTGTTTCTGATATCCGGTTTCGTCAAAGGCCACCACCCCCAAGGCTAGCCGACTATCGGATTGGGATTGATGACCGACATAGACGGAGAGGAAAAGGCGATGGTCCAGATCCTGTTG